>DYRG01000102.1 GCA_020718845.1 Thiomargarita sp. | reverse complement strand
ACTAACCCATCATTAGGATTAGGTAATAAGCTATTTTTATCATAAGCGCGCAAACTAATGAGCATTTGATTGGCTTTTTGAACACAATTGCTCAAATCATTCCAACATAATTCACCGATTTGACGAATATTTTCAGCCTCAGTTTCTAATGCCACTGACAAATCCTTGATTTGCTGCTGCCGTGCCGTCGATAATGATAAATTCAACAAATCTAAGGCTTTTTGACGATCCGCTAATAACTCTTTGTATGTATTAGATAATTTCACGCGCATTGCTTCTATTTCAGGCGTTACTTCATTAGGCAAACTCGGCACATCGGGGATATATTCATACGGACAGTTCTTATAATCCGTAATGGTCGGTTTTTCTCTCACGCCATTAGTGAAATCATCACTCGCCACATAATTCGCCACCCCATCTAACGCCGTCGTGCACGCCGCTAAATTATCTAAAGAACAACTAAACACCGTTCCTCCTAAAATACGACTCAGTTGCTCGACATTTCCTCCCTTTTGAATGGCTTCAATGCGTAATGTCCCATTCTTACGGGTTGTTTCAGAGAGTTTGCTCACTTCTGCACTAAAACCACCTGAGAACGGTTTGCAACAAATCTCCAAATTTGCAATCCCCAACGATGCACCCGCTTTGAACTCGTTTTTATGGTATTCCGACGTAAAGTCAAAATCCATTTTAACTGAAATATTTGCTCCCTTCGTTGCTTGACACACATAACGATTCCCACAATAACGTTTGAAACCACAAGCATCATTACGGTATCTTAACCCCGTTGCATTCAAAGGATTCACTGAATCTAAGGTTGCATCCGCAGTTCCAAATGAAACGTCGTATTCTAAAACAAACGATTGCGAAAACTGGGTTTCTCTAAAAATCTTATCATACGACGCATTTGCTTTCGCCGTGAACACCATATAAGAAGCATTTGCTTCGCCTTTTACGACAAATTGCTCAAATACATCGTTAAAACTAGAAATCACCCGACTATTAATTATCGCTTTACTTGGTCCAATAAAATTCTCAGTGGTATTCAAACACGCGACTTGTTTCAACGTATTACGATCTTCATCCGATCCCCACGCCAATTTTGGCGTTAAGTTGTTATCGGGACGCGGTAAATTATCCAACTCTGGACAATTCGCCTGAGCAGTGGACATCACCACCGCTAAAATGGGTAAAAAATAACGTTTCATGATGTTTCTCCTTGAAATTTGAGATTGCTTACATTAACACGAATTTTATCACTTATCAACTTTTTGCTTTACATTTTTATAGCTATTGGCTATGCTTTCTTCAAACTCAAAATACAACGTAAAGGAACGTCATCATGTCTGCATTACCTAAATTAGAAGACACCATTTCCTCTAAAGATTATTTATTTCAAGAACGTCAAAATGCTCAAAAACATGAGTTTGTCGAAGGCATCATTTACGCAATGGCGGGCGCAAGCGAAGAACACGTTTTAATTACTGGAAATATTTTTGGAGAAATCTATTCTATTTTTAAACAACGTCCATGCAAAGTTTATAACAACGATATGCGCGTAAAAGTGAACAAAAATGATTATGTTTATCCTGATGTTGTCGCGGTATGTGGAGAATCAAAATTTGAGGATAATGTATTTGATACTTTAATTAATCCAACAGTCATTATTGAAGTATTATCTGAATCGACCGAAAACTATGATTGCGGGAAGAAAGCGGCTTTGTATCGTCATTTAGAAACGGTGCAAGAATATCTTTTAATTGCTCAAGATCGTTGTTATATTGAACACTATCAACGCCATAATCAAACACAATGGTTATTAACGACCATTTCTAATATGGATGAAATTTTAATTCTGAAAAGCATCAATGCACAAATAATAGTGCAAGATATTTATAACAAAACAGGCGTTCATTAGACTATTTAAACATAGGATAGTGGTGCATATTAGAAGGCTGTCACAAAGAGTTAAAAGGAGCAATTGTTTCTTTATCACAAAACCCAGCCACCATATTTACCGATTTAGTTCTTTTTCCTGAAATTTTTCCTTGTATTTTTTGACCACGTTTTACATAGCCATATTCTCTTATAACTTGTTTATTTATTGAGATTTTATCAATATAGACTATCTTAGGTTCTTTACCTATTTTCTCTATATATTCTTTTTTTATTCTCTCAAACTCTTTACGAGTTATTTAATACCTTTCCTATTTGCCTCTGTGAAACTCCAAAATGCGCAGCATATTCTTATATATTGAAGGGGTCTTCTAAATTGTCCAATCTTTCTCCCGTTGCTTCATCACAAGAATCCACGATCCAACGATACGATTGCAATAAAATTGATGGTCATAAAATAACG
>DYRG01000060.1 GCA_020718845.1 Thiomargarita sp. | reverse complement strand
AAAGAGCGATTGGAAACTCAATTCAAATCTTCTTCAAAGATGGTAGCAAAACTGAACAAGTTTCTATCGATTATCCAATTGGACACCGCCGTCGTCGTGCAGAAGGAATCCCAGTTTTAGAAGCGAAATTTGCGCGTAACTTAGCGGGTCGTTTGTCTGCCAAACAATGCAAACAAATCCTCGATATTTGCTCCGATCAAACCAAATTAGAAAGCACCGCCGTCAACGAATTCATGGATTTGTGGACAGTGTAATTTTTTAGGTAAGTTTAATTTTTAAAATAAAACCTCAATCACGAAATGATTGAGGTTTTTTGGTCTGTAGTACAATATAACTGTGCCAAGAAAGATAACTTATCAATAATTTTTTCTGGAGATTTAACACTATCTCTATATCTTTCACTATTTATGGATTTAACAATCCGTAATCTTGAAGGATAAAATGATCTTTACCATCGTTTGTTGGGAGATATACTAAATTTGCCCATAGTTTCATTGTTCCATAGTTTGCATTTGATATATGGACGACTAAAGTTTCTGACGCTGTTGCACAAATTCCTGTACTTGTATCTGTTGTAATGCCAGCATTTTGTAACATAAAGTGAAGTCTGCCGTCGTTTGTTGGTTGAAATGTAAGATCAGCCCACCAAAATGTTCCTGCTGCTTCTAGTTTTGGAATGTGGATAGATAAATTTGGAGAAATAGTTGCAGTACAAGGTGTTACTTCATTTGTTAGCACGGTTACAGGCGTGCTTCGTTGGATTATTGTATTATCACCAAGCTGCCCATTTCCATTATTTCCCCAACATTTGACGTTGTTACCTGTACCTATTAAACAAGAATGAGAACCACCTGTAGCAATAGCTGTTACAGAATTATTAGCACCAATAACATCTATAGGGGAAATACGTTGGGTTATTGTATTATCTCCAAGTTGTCCCTTAGAGTTATCCCCCCAACATTTCACACCACCAGATGTCGTTAGCGCACAAGCATGATAAGAGCCACTAGAGATTGATTTTACTCCGCTTGTTAATCCACTAACACTTACAGGAGTCTTACGTTCAGTTGTTGTATTATCCCCAAGTTGCCCTTTATAATTAGCTCCCCAGCACTTTACTCCGCCAGATGTTGTTAATGCACAGGTTTGTTCGTATCCTGAAGAAATCGCAACTACGCCATTGGTTAAGCCAGTAACATTTACAGGAGTATTGCTACCATGAGAGTTATAGGTGCTATTACCAAGTTCTCCATTAACATTTACTCCCCAACACTTTACACCACCTGCTGTGGTCAATGCGCAAGCATGATTTAAACTTACAGAAACAGCTATTGCGCCACTTGTCAAACCAATAACATCAGAAGGAGTGCTTTTGTAATAAGGAGTATTAAGAGTGGAAAGTGAATTAAGGGATTTATCTACTACTCCTCCATTACCTAATTGTCCCGACTGATTATTTCCCCAACACTTTACCCCACCAGATGTTGTTAAGGCACAAGTAGAATAATAGCCGGCGAAAATATCTTTCACGCCACTCGTCAATCCAGTAACATCTACTGGTGTGGTACGACGAGTAGTTGTTCCATCTCCAAGTTGCCCATTGTGATTATCTCCCCAGCATTTCACACCACCTGCTACTGTTAGAGCACATGTATATGAATTTCCAGCGGAAATATTTTTTACACCACTTGTTAACCCAGTAACATCTACAGGGGTTAGACTATTCTGAAAAGATGTTGTACCATTTCCCAATTCTCCACCGCCATTACTTCCCCAACATTTTGCTCCTCCGTTGGTAGTTACTATACAAGTATGTGTATTTCCAACACTTAATTTACTTATACCCGTTAGTGGAGTTAATGAAGACGCATAAGTAATTTGAACAAATAACAAATACAATATTACAGTCCGTATCAAGTAAAACATAAGATGCTTTCCTTACTTCTATGAAAATTAAAGTTTGATGGTACTTAATTTAATAGACTATTGTTAGTCCATTCAGAGTTGTTATTTTTATAACTGGGAGTTTGTTTTTATGGAAATTCACGAAAAATTGCGGGTGATGCGTACTGTAAAACGATTATCTCAGCAAGAACTTGCCGATAAATTGGGCATTTCTTTGGTGTCGTATGCAAAAATTGAGAGGGGAGAATCGGACATACAGATTTCTCGACTTAAACAAATTGTTGAAAATCTGGGCATTGATTTAGAAACTTTATTTAGTTTAAATGAAAAAAATGTATTTAATATAATTGAACATTGCAGTAACCATACATATTTAACAAATAGGAATATAGTTTTAAGCGAAACCCAATGCGCCCACGAATTAGAAAAAGCTCTTTTAACTCAACAATCCCTAGAAAAAGAAGTCGAACTTTTAAGAAAACAAATTTCACAATTAGAACAAATCAACCAATTATTAAAAGGAGAAAAAAATGCAACTTAACCCGTAAGAGTGTGCTAAGAACAGCGTCAGTTTATACAAATTTTGCGAATTTTTGTAATAAAAAAATAAACGATAAAATCAAGAGGATATAATGGAAGCTATACGAAAAATCTGTTCAACAGAACAAGGAAAATTGACACTTCAATTACCGCATTCTTTTTGGAATTGCGAAGTAGAAGTAATTGTGGGTAGTGATCAAATTGGGATGCTGATTAAATCTATAATTTACTGAAAATAAACATAAAAAATGCAAAATCATCTCTTGTTTTTGATCACTACCGACTAATTTAAGGACATAAACTATGCCAAATTTAAGCATACCTGTAAATGAGCAAGCATTAGAATATATTAATTTTCAAGCATCTGTTCAAAAACTTTCTGTGGAAATGTTTCTTGCTCACTTCATTGAAAATAGTTTTAAAGAAAAGCCTCCCAAACTAGAATCTCCATTTCATAAATTACGAAATCAATATTTACAAGAAAATACGGCAACATTATCTCTGGACGAAATTAATATGGAAGTCAAAAATAGACGCGGAGAAAAAGAGTAGAAACATGATTTTAACTTATTTGGATACAGGCGTTTTAATTGCTGCATTTAGAGGTGAAAATATCATTGCAGAAAAAGCATTAACTATTTTGGAAGATAGTCAAAGATTATTTATTAGTAGTGATATTTTAAAATTAGAATTACTCCCCAAAGCAATTTTTCATAAAAAAGAGTTAGAAATCGCTTTTTATCAAGCATTTTTTGATATTGCGTATCAACATTTAGAAACATCACCTTATTTAATTCAACAAGCCCTTGACCTTGCAAGTCAATATGGTTTAGCTGCGCAAGTCAATATGGTTTAGCTGCTTGTGACGCTTTGCATATAACTATTGCCGATAATACAGGAGTTCAAGAATTCATGATAACAGAACGTCCAGAAAAGCCTTTTTTCAAAATAAGAAACCTGAATTTAAAAGTCATTTCATTAGCAGCATAAAAAGCCGCACTTTAATTAAAAAGTACGGCTTTCTTTTGAGCTTAATTTGAACTAAAAGAAGAAATTAAGCGGCTTGAGCGATGGGAATAACTTTTTGAGCAACGGATTTGTATTCCTCGATTTCGTGGAAGTTTAAATAACGGTAAATGTTTGCTGCCATTGGTGCAATTTTATTCGCAAATTCCATGTATTCTGCAACGGTAGGAAGTTTGCCTAATTTTGCACTCACGGCGGCTAATTCAGCAGAAGCTAAATAAACATTTGCACCTTTACCTAAACGATTCGGGAAATTACGAGTGGAAGTTGAAACCACCGTTGTATTGTCCGCAACCCGTGCTTGATTACCCATGCAAAGTGAGCAACCAGGCATTTCCATCCGAGCACCCGCCGTTCCAAAAATAGAATACATTCCTTCAACGGTTAATTGATGTGCATCCATTTTGGTGGGAGGAGTGACCCACATTCTGACAGGTACAGCTCCTTGATTTTCAAGGATTTTTGCCGCTGCACGATAATGTCCAATGTTGGTCATGCAAGAACCAATAAACACTTCGTCAATTTTTGCGCCTGCGACTTCAGAAAGTAATTTCACATCATCTGGATCATTTGGACAAGCTAAGATCGGTTCTTTGATTTCATTCAAATCGATTTCAATGATTTCAGCGTATTCAGCATCTGCATCGGGTTCTAATAATTGAGGATTTGCTAACCAATCTTCCATTGCTTTAACGCGACGTTCGATGGTTCTCGGATCGCCATAACCGTTTGCAATCATCCATTTCAAAAGTGTAATGTTTGAATTGAGGAACTCGATGAGAGGTTCTTTGTTCAAACGAACCGAACAAGCCGCCGCAGAACGTTCCGCAGAAGCATCGGATAATTCAAAGGCTTGCTCAACTTTCAAATTAGGCAATCCTTCAATTTCTAAAATACGTCCAGAAAAGATGTTTTTCTTACCTTCTTTCGCAACTGTCAAAAGACCTTTTTTAATAGCCGCGTGAGGAATTGCATTCACTAAATCGCGCAAAGTAATTCCAGGTTGCATTTCACCTTTGAAACGCACTAAAATTGATTCCGGCATATCTAAAGGCATGACACCTAAAGCCGCCGCAAACGCCACTAAACCCGATCCCGCTGGGAAAGAAATGCCGATTGGGAAACGAGTATGAGAATCGCCGCCCGTTCCAACGGTATCGGGCATCACCATGCGGTTGATCCAAGAGTGAATTACGCCGTCACCAGGACGCAAAGAAACCCCACCGCGTGTCATGATAAAGTCGGGCAAGGTGTGGTGTAATTTGATGTCGACGGGTTTTGGATATGCGGCGGTGTGACAAAACGATTGCATCACTAAATCCGCCGAGAAGCCCAAGCACGCGAGTTCTTTTAATTCATCGCGGGTCATGCCGCCAGTGGTGTCTTGCGAGCCAACGGTGGTCATTTTGGGTTCGCAATAAGTGCCTGGGCGAACACCAGTCACGCCGCACGCTTTGCCGACCATTTTTTGCGCTAAAGTGAAGCCTTTGCCAGTATCTTGTGGCGCAACAGGGCGACGGAACAAATCTGACGCGTCTAAGCCTAAGAATTCACGGGCTTTATCGGTTAAAGCACGACCGATAATCAACGGAATCCGTCCGCCAGCACGCACTTCGTCAGGCATCGTGATGGGTTTTAAATCAAAAGTGCTCACTACTTCTTTGTTTTGATTAACAATTTTACCCTCATAAGGATAAATCGTAATCACGTCGCCAGTATTTAATTTCGCAACGTCGCATTCGATGGGTAACGCGCCAGAATCTTCAGCGGTATTGAAGAAAATAGGAGCGATTTTGCCACCTAAAATCACGCCGCCTTGACGTTTGTTGGGAACAAAAGGAATGTCTTGACCCATGTGCCAAAGCACTGAATTGATTGCAGATTTACGAGAAGAACCCGTTCCCACCACGTCGCCCACATAAGCTAACGGATGACCTTTCTTTTTCAACTCTTCGATGGTTTCCAAAGAACCTGCTAAGCGACTGATTAACATCGCTTTTGCGTGCAATGGAATATCGGGGCGACTCCATGCTTCGGACGCGGGTGATAAATCGTCGGTGTTGGTTTCGCCTGGGACGTTGAAAACCGTGACAGTGATTTCTTTGGGCATTTCGGGGCGGCGTGTGAACCATTCGGCGTTTGCCCAAGAATCCATGATTTGTTTCGCAGAGGCGTTAGTCTTTGATTTTTCTGCAATATCATGAAACGCATCGAACATTAACAAGGTATTTGATAAGGCTTTAACCGCAATCGGCGCGAGGGCTGCGTCATCTAACAAATCAATCAACGGACGAATGTTATAACCACCAAACATTGTTCCTAATAATTCAGCGGCTTTTTCTTTTGAAATCAATGGACTAGAGGCTTTACCTTGGGTAATGTCCGCCAAAAAAGCAGCTTTAACGTAAGCAGCTTGGTCAACTCCTGGAGGAACGCGATTTACCAATAAATCCAATAAGTTATCTGCTTCGCTTGAGGGGACTTTTAATAATTCAACTAACGAGGCGGTTTGTTCGGGGCTAAGGGGCAACGGCGGCAAACCTTGCGCAGCGCGGTCGGCAACATGGGCGCGATAGGCTTCTAACATAGCGATATTCTCCAATCGATGGGGTAAAAAAACAGATCATTGTATTGCAATGCACAACTCTACGCTCGATTGTAAAATAAATACTCTCCACATACGTCATAAAATTTGTTAATGGATAACTTTACCTATTGATGCTGCCTAAAATTTTATTTTATTAGGGGCTCTTTAAATTATTTAAAATGTGCTTATTTAGAGAAATACTTTGTTTAACCTGAGTTCGGGATAATTGAATTTTAATGCTTTTAAAAACAATGAGTTACAAATTTAGAATTTGCGTTTAAGTCGAATTTTCAGAAATTTATCGATTTTTGAGATAAAAATAGATTTTAACCAATTGATTTTTATCATTTTATTATTCCGAACTCGGGTTTGTTTAATGGGGTATTAAAAATGCATGATTACGCAATATTTGGTCATGATCGTTCAACTATTGGTCGTTGGTTAGGTGTTGGAGCAATAATAACAGCAGGAGGCATAACTCAACTGTTAGCATGGGCTAATTCTATTACAGGTTGGGAAGCCTTTGCCAAAACTACTATCACAACTGGAGTTATCTATTTAGTAATAGATTGGCTTTTTAATAAATATGCTTGGAAAATTCCATTATTTTCAATTCCTAATTTAAATGGAACTTGGAAAATAGTAGGAAAAACACTAGATGAAAATGGTGACACTAAATTTGATTGGAGCGGAGAGTTATTAATTCAACAAAATTGGAAAAGTATTTTGATTCATTTGAAAACAAAAAATAGCCAAAGTAGTAGTTATACGGCAACTTTAGCAAAACAAAATGAGGGATGGTTGCTAAGTTATAGCTATAAAAATGAACCAAAATTAGAGCAATCTCATGAGTTGAAACCACATAAAGGTTTTTGTGAAATAGAAATAGATAAGCAATTGAAAACTGGTGAGGCATCCTATTTTAATAGCGGTGGTCGCCGTACATTTGGCAATATGAAACTTACTAAGGAGTCTGTATGATTAATTTTAAAGACCGATTACAAAGATTAAAAGACCGTCGTCAAGGTACACAGAAACAAATTTACGAAGCTGTAGCAAAAAAAGAAAAATATGTTGCTTTATTATCTAATTATGATTATAGAACAACAGAAGCATTTGAAGAATTAAAGGAATCTGAAGGAATAAAATATGCTATTGGAGCAATGGCTGCTGTAGATAAGAAATATACGGATATTTCTATTAGTGAGGGACATAGAGTAGCAGAGAATTTAATCTCAAGACTTAGCGACTATAATATTTCTGTTGATAAAAAAATGCAAGGCTCAGTAGCTCTGGATATACATATAAAAAGACACTCAGATGTTGATATGTTAATCATTCTTAGTGATATTTTACTTTATGAATCTCCACCTGTTATTTCTTATTTACCAGCACCTGATAAAAGACCAATGAAAGATATTGTAAAAGAATTAAGAAGCACATCAGAACAAGTTTTAGCTATTAGGTTTCCTAGGGTTAATGTTAATACTGATGGAGGTAAATCAATCGCTTTAGAAGGTGGAAGCCTCGCTAGAAAGGTTGATATTGTTCCAAGTTGTTGGTATGACAGTAGGGAATATCAAATATCTAAAAATGAACATGAACGGGGCATTTATATTTACCATAAAGACAATCATGAGTTGATTTTAAATTATCCTTTCAAGCATATTCATATCGTTAATGAAAAAGATAATGAATGTTCAGGAAATCTAAAATGTGCAATTAGGTTGATGAAAAACATAATTGCTGATATGCCTAATGATAAAAAACAAATTGCAAAAAAATTAACGAGCTATGATTTAACAGCAATTGCCTTTCATATGGATGAAGGGTTAAAAGTTTATCCACACATGAGATTAGGTCTTGTAGAAAAAATTAAAAATCATTTGAAACTTCTACAAAATAATGAATGGCATAGAAACTTGCTTGATGTTCCTGATGGAACACGAAAAATATTTGATAGCGAAGAGAAAATATCTGCTTTAAGCGTGTTATTTCGTGAATTTGAAGAGCTAGCAACAACTATTTTTAGAGAATTAAAGCCTTTGCATATTAGTTATGATCCATCTGTAATTCTAAATAGGACGGTATCATTATAGCATCTGTAAGGTATGCAACCCGAGTTCGGGATAATAAAATGATAAAAATCAATTGGTTAAAATCTATTTTTATCTCAAAAATCGATAAATTTCTGAAAATTCGACTTAAACGCAAATTCTAAATTTGTAACTCATTGTTTTTAAAAGCATTAAAATTCAATTATCCCGAACTCAGGTTATGCAGTGAAAACTGTATCATTATCATTTTCTCTTGCTCCGCGCTCGAGCAAGGGGGTGGTTCATAAGTCATCAATACCCATTTTTTTGATTTTTCCTGCTTGAATATCAGCGCGAATTTTCTTTACTAATCGCTATATCACCCTGAGAGGTTTTTTTAGATCATTTCAATAGTGTAGGGGTAAGCACGAGGCGTATCAAGGGGTTACGGATTTTAGAGTATTTTCAATTGAGAAATTGGGCATTCGGTGTGAATTACATTGCCGCTTCGTTGCAAGATAAAATAATCCTGTTCTAAGGCTTCTCTTTTTGTTTCATCGTTGATATAAAAACTCGCTAATGCACCGTATAATTTGTAATCTTTATACATAGGAAATAATAATTTAAAATTCCCCATTTTTCTCTCTAATTTCTTTAAATCATTGGTGTGCGCTTTATATTTGACTTCAATGATTGCAATGGCATCACCATTGGTTAAAAACAAATCAAATTCTTCTTGAATATTACCGCGATGTTTTTGCATATTTTTGGTAATATCATCAAAACAAATGCTTCCTAAGCGCGGCTCATCAATTAAACTATTGAAAAAGAATTCCTCTGCAACATCTCCTTGATTGCGTGTTACATTTCCCAAATAAATCCCGATTCGTTCCAATTTCTCATCAGTTTGCTTTTGAGAAACGGCGAGACTCGCCACTAAGGCTTTTAATTCTTCATCTGCCATAACTTATCTCATTTTCATGGTTCAAGTTCAAATAATTGTAGATTAAACCGACAAACCTTTCAACCAAATTTAAACCCAAAGAAAAACCCCTCTTTTTTCACTCAAAAAAGGGGTTTCTTTTATTTCAGATCATTTGAATTGCCTAAACGGCTAAGGGGGAGTTTAGGGGTGGGTAAAGCGCGGGTGTGTCAAGCCCCTAAGCATTTAGGAAAGGCATTGTATTTTATTTCTATCAAAAAGAGGTTTTTGAGAAAGTATTGTTTTGTTGGGAAATACGAATTAAAAACCGTAATGCTTCATTTACCGCTTGAGCGTTGGGAAATAAAGTTGCAACGTCTGGTTCAATGTAAACATCGATGCCAGTATTGGGTATTTTATTTCTCGCGCTGCCGACTTTTCTAATACGCAATTGTTGTAAATCATATTCTTCGCGTAAATCGTCATTTAGTTCATCGGTGTTCATAAATTGTTCTCTCTTGTCGAGTGGCTTTTCGAGCACTGATTAATCGGATCATATTTCCTCGTTCAGTATAAGAAACTAAGAGGATTTGTTCTGTGTGTGAACGTCCAATCATAATATAACGGTGTTCATCATCAGAATGATCAGGATCGTAAAAATCCACATAAAACGGATCATCAAAAACAGTTTTAGCTTCCTCAAATAAAATACCATGTTTTTTAAAATTGCTATCCGCTTTTTGAAGATTCCATTCGTAATTCATTATCACTTTGCATTTAATGGGTTCAAATAATTGTAGATTAAACCGACAAACCTTTCAACCAATTTAAACCCAAAGAAAAACCCCTCTTTTTTCACTCAAAAAAGGGGTTTCTTTTATTTCAGATCATTTCAACAGCCTAAACGGCTAATGTGTCTGCGACATTATCCAAATCTCAAAGCAACGTTTAATTTGCTGTTTCAATTGCCTAAACGGCTAATGTGTCTGCGACAAAGTTTCAGATAATTGGAACTTGGACGATGGCGAAGGTTTCAATTGCCTAAACGGCTAAGGGCGAGTTTAGGGGTAAAGCGCGGGGGTGTCAAGCCCTAAGAGTTTGGCGAATAAGGGACTGAGCGGCGAGTGTTGTGGAAAGTTCGCATCCTGATTAACCCATTGATTTTGATATAAAATCGGCGCAGTCATCCACGCTAAACATAACCCCACCAACGGATCGTCGCCCAACAACGCCCGCAACCGTAAATGTAACGCCGACTGCCAATGATTTGCATATAATTGCTTATTTTTCAAATATTTATTAAAACTTTCTTTTTTAAACAACGGCTCTAAACCGACCGTCAGCACTTGCGCACACGCCCACTGCGCAACCCGATCCCAAAACGACGGCTTGCCCATCAATTCCTCATTGACAATCATCCCTTCCAATGCCGACGGACGATATTCTCCATTAATCAATGAGATACGCAGCTTTTCTAATCGCTCGATTTCTTTGATCGTCAAGGTTTTTTTATGGCTAACCCGTTGAAATACAAGCCTTAAATTGCCGATCGTTGCCATTTGCGTGAGGAGCGGCGCGCATCGACAAAGTCGCGGCATCGTGGTCGACCCTTCAACGTCCTCCAAACGATAACGCCCCCACCCAAACGCCCGTCGTTGCCCGATGCCCACATATTGCCCCAACACCCATAAAATCAATTGTTTTGGCGGGATAACCTCTTGAATTTCAAGCATTCCTTGCACGCCACCCATGCTGTGATAATCGCCCGCCGCATCTCGATAACCCGCATCGACCCAAAAAATATCCCCCGCCATCGTCAGGGATTGCGGATTCAAACGCGCATCAACCGCTTTTTTATTGCGCCGAGCAATTCCCGCAAACGTATCGTAAAGTCGTTGATATAAAAGAGAATAATTAAAATCGCTCGCTTGTCGACAAAATCGTGCTTCACCTTTGGCGGTTTCGCGTTCGGATTTGTCGCGCAACATTCGAATCGGCGTGATCCAGTTTATTCTTGTAATAATTAAATCTCTCCAACTAGTTGATTTTATTATTAATTCTTCAATACCATACGTCGATAAATCCTCGACAGTTTGCACGGGTTGATCGGCGAACAAATCCCAACAACCCACCCACTCAACGTTATCACGCAACGGCATTTGCGCATCGTCACGCCGAACGCTGCGTGGCAAATTTTGCAAGGCTTCCAAAACCCGCGTTAAAATAACTTCACAACCGTTTAATCCATATAAAACAAAGTGATAGCGATCTTTTGTTTCATAAAAAATGCCACCACTTTCTGGCGTGTCAATCCACAAATAATCAGCAAAATCATCAACATCCGTGATCAACGTCCGCACAAACCCGCTCACCGCTGCCGTATGATAGAGTTGAAATCGCGCCGCCGCCGTGAATTTTAATTCAATCACCACCGCCCGCAACGGTAATAATTCCTCTAACCATTCCAACATTTTTTTTCTCTTTTGAATAGAATTTGCTATCGTTTAAAATGATTACAGAATCGCCTTTTGTCCAATCGTAAAGAAAACCTTCTAGGTTGAGAAACTTAGAAGGTTTTGTTTTGAATATTTATAAGAAATCAATTGGAATATAAGCGTGCACAAAATTTATCCCTTTTGAAATAGAAATAAGAAATCCTCCATTTTATTGTAATAAACCGTGATTAAGGTTTGGAATTAAATGATTTTCAAATAATTCATTCCATGCTTTTTCACAATCGGTTGTCCAATTTTCTCCGCAGCATTCTGCCAATGCTTTAACGAAAACTTCTTGAAAATTAAGGAGATCACGCTCATTGAAATGCAAAGATGCTAATTGTTTTCCAATGCGCATCAAATGGGGATGAACGGTTTCGGTATCGTCGATGGTACACGCGGCGATGCCAAATGTGCCAACCAATTTGCGGCGGCGGGGTTCGTCAATGTCGTCAAATAAAACGCGATATTGAGGAAATTCGGCGAATAAACGGCTATAAAAACGTTGAGCAAT
>DYRG01000101.1 GCA_020718845.1 Thiomargarita sp. | reverse complement strand
AAATCTAATTGGGTTTCTAACCAATCAACGTGTTCTTCTTCAGATTCTAAAATAGAAACAAATACTTCTCTTGAAACAAAATCTTTACATGATTCACAATGCACAATCGCTTCGCGTAATAAAGGAATTGCATCATTTTCTAAGGCTAAATCCGCTTCAAGCATTTCTTTAGGATGTTCACCAATGCGTAATTTACCTAAATCTTGAAGATTGGGTAATCCTTCTAAAAACAAAATCCGTTCGATTAATTGATCGGCGTGTTTCATTTCATCGATGGATTCGTGGTGTTCATGATCATTCAGTTTTTTCAAACCCCAGTTTTTGAACATTCGCGCGTGAAGAAAATATTGATTAATCGCGGTTAATTCGTTTTTAAGGGCTTGATTTAAGTATTTAATGACTTGAGCGTCGCCTTTCATTGAAGATTGTCCTTATCGTTTGTTGTTCAATTCTTTGAGTGTGTTGCGCAAAATCTGGCGGGTTTCCTTGCCACAGCGCCCGCATTGCTCAATCACGCCCAGTTGCTGACATAATTGCCGCATCGATGTGCAATTGCCAGCGCACACCGCGTCCCGAATTTGGCGATCCGTAACGCCTTGACAGATACAAACATACATAAGAACTCCTTTAACGCTTTGCAAGTCGACTGTTCTGAAAAGATGAAATTTGATGGCGTGAATTCTAACGCAATTGAGAATTGTTTGCAATTGATGATTTAATTAATAAAAAAACGCTTGACAGATTCTGTGAGCAGATTATAATGTGCGCTTTCTCAGCCACGGCCAGATAGCTCAGTCGGTAGAGCAGAGGACTGAAAATCCTCGTGTCGGCAGTTCGATTCTGCCTCTGGCCACCATGAAAAACAAGTGGGACGTTAGCTCAGTCGGTAGAGCAATGGACTTTTAATCCACGGGTCGCAGGTTCGATTCCTGCACGTCCCACCACTTCTTAAATCTTTCCTCTTCATTATTTCAACTTCCTGCCCTTTAGTTACAATTGTCTAACGATTTATTTCATCCTCTCATTTTAAATTTTTATCATAGAACAATGCTAAAAACTCTCTTAATTTTTTGGAAAAAGAGAGTTTTTTTTAAGTAAGAAAAATTAGCTGGTAATTTTTTCGTACTTAGCTTGAAGTTGCTCTTTGGTTTCTTCGTAGTTGGGGTCTTTCAAAATGCAGTCGACGGGGCAAACTTCCACGCATTGAGAAACGTCATAATGACCGACGCATTCGGTGCAAAGATTGGGATCAATGATGTAGATTTCGTCGCCTTGGGTGATCGCACCGTTGGGGCATTCTGGTTCGCAAACGTCGCAGTTGATACATTCATCAGTGATGTAAAGTGCCATAATTTGTATTCCTTAGCGAATTACTAAACTACTTAGTGTAGCCCATTTTTTTGCGCAACGCATCCATTACATGAGGATGGACTAATTTTTCCACGTTTCCGCCCAATTTTGCGACTTCCCGCACCAAACTTGATGAAATATAAGTATATTGTGTCGAAGTTGGCAAAAAAATGGTTTCTAAATCGGGTTGCAATGCCTTGTTCATGCCTGAAAGCTGAAATTCATATTCAAAATCAGACACCGCTCGTAATCCTCTTACAATAACGTGTGCATCCATTTGAGTGGCAAAACTCGCTAATAACCCACTGAATCCACACACTTTTACATGAGGAATGTGTCCTAAGATTTGCTCTGCTAATTCAACCCGTTCTTCTAAAGAAAAAACTGGATTTTTTCCTGAATTTGCTGCTACCGCGACAATCACTTCTTCAAATAATTTTGCTGCCCTCGATACAATATCAGAATGACCGCAAGTAATGGGATCAAATGTTCCTGGGTAAATTGCTCGAATGCTCATGCAGCTTCCTTCACATATTCAATTAAAGGAACAACCCGTCGAACACCTTGCAATTGTCGAATCGTTTCAATCATTTTTTCTCCTTCGTCGCGGGTTAATAATCCTAAAATATACACAATCCCATTTTCTACCGTTAAATGAGGGTGCATTGCATTGTATCCATGTGACATAAATAACGCTGAATTCAATAACATACGCAAATGAGAATCGACTTCTTGATCTTGTTTAGAAATCGCGGGCATGAATTCAAAATAACTATTAATTTTACGAATTCCAGAAATCGTCGATGCAATGCTATTTGTTTTATCGATTAAATCTTGAGAAGGAGCTTCTCCAGCAAGCAAAACGATTTTATTATACGAATACACTTGTACACGAACTTTCTCGGTGATTTCTTTATCTTTCTTTAAAGTTTCAACAATATCTTTTGCAATCCGATCATCTTCTTGAGAAATACCCTTTGCTCGACGATCCGTCATCACATTCAACGCAGAAACCCCCGTTGAAATCGCCGATCCCGCCAAAATCATTGTCGTACATCCTTGATTTATAAGCAAAAACGGAATTAAAAGCAGCAATTTTTTCATAATTATTCTCCAAATAATTGTGCATCGATCAAATCACATAAGCAATGAATCACTAACAAA
>DYRG01000100.1 GCA_020718845.1 Thiomargarita sp. | reverse complement strand
AATTACCGCTGGGTTTGGTGGTTTTAAAAGCGGGAGTCGATCGTCCCGACGAAGAAATTGTCAAAGAATTGGTCAAACGGGTTCGAGATCAAATCGGCGCGGTCGCGGCATTCAAACAAGCGGTGATTGTGAAACGTTTGCCAAAAACCCGTTCAGGCAAAATTTTGCGAGGAACAATGGTAAAAATCGCCGATTCTCAAAATTACAAAGCCCCCGCAACCATCGACGATCCTTTAATTTTAGAAGAAATCACCGATATGCTAAAAACCATCGGCTACGCTAAACCATAATTTCTTTTTTTGATTCAATTCGTCCTCTTTTGTTATTATAATAAAAGAGGATTTTTTTATCACTAATGGATTTGCTATGAAATTACAACAGATTCTCAAAGATTCAAATTACAAACTGACGCAGTTTTCTCAAGACATGATTGAAGCATTAGAAAATCGGGTTATTGAAAAACAAAGCAAAGACAAAATTACTTATAAAGTAATGTGTTTAATTCGGCAAAAAGAAATCAATTTAACGCCTGAAGAAATCATTAGACAATTATATTTGCAAATTCGGTAGTGATCAAATTGAGATGCTAATTAAATCTATAATTTACTGAAAATAAACACAAAATATGTAAAATTATCTCTTGCTTTTGATCACTACCCAAATTCTATTACAAGATTATCATTATCCAGCTAAACGCATTGAAGTGGAATATGCGGTTTCTTTTGGGGTTGAAAAGAAACGGGCGGATATTGCAATTATGGATAAGGATCGTCCAGAAACACCTTATATTATTATTGAGTTAAAAAAGCCTAAATTAAAAGACGGTAAAGATCAACTTAAAAATTATTGCAACGCAACGGGTGCGCCGATAGGCGTTTGGACAAATGGTGAGCAAATTTCTTATTATCATCGCAAAGACCCAAATTACTTTGAAGACATTAATCATATTCCTCACGCAAATGAAAAATTATCTGATGTTTTAACCGAACGTTGGACAATTGCAGATTTGATTAAAAATGATAAACTTCTTAATGAAAAGAAATCATTAAAAGATTTGATTTTAGAAATGGAAGACGAGGTTTTAGCAAATGCAGGGGTTGATGTTTTTGAGGAATTATTTAAGCTCATTTTTACTAAACTTTATGATGAAATGGAAAGTGGGCGTGATAAAAAACGTCATTTGGAATTTAGAAATAATGGCGACACTGAATTTGAATTAAAAACAAAAATTCAATTTTTATTTGAAAAAGCCAGCAAACGTTGGGAAGGTGTTTTTGCAGAAAACAGCAAAATTGAATTAACGCTTTCGCATTTGTCGATTTGTGTAGCAGCATTGCAAAATGTCAAATTATTTAATTCTAATTTAGAAGTTGTCGACGAGGCTTTTGAGTATTTGATCAATAAAACCAGCAAAGGTGAAAAAGGACAATATTTTACGCCGCGCTATGTGATTGATATGTGTATAAAAATGCTCAATCCTCAAGAACAAGAAACCATTATTGATACTGCTGCTGGAAGTTGTGGATTTCCAGTGCATACGATCTTTCATGTTTGGAAACAAATCTTAAAAGAAAAAGGCATTGCACTAAGCCATTTATTTACCTCAGAAAAGAAACCCGCTCGTTGTGAAGATTATGTAAAGGAAAAAGTGTTTGCGATTGATTTTGATGAAAAAGCGGTACGGGTAGGAAGAACTTTAAATTTAATTGCGGGCGATGGTCAAACGAATGTATTACATTTGAACACCTTAGATTATGATCGTTGGCACGAAAGAATTGATGAAGATGAAACGTGGGGTGATACTTATAATGAAGGCTGGCGACGTTTGAAACGATTGAGAACTAAAAATAATGATAATTGTGGATTTGAATTTGATATTTTAATGGCGAATCCACCGTTTGCGGGTGATATTAAAGAAAGTCGAATGTTAGCCAAATATGATTTAGGAAAGAAACCTGATGGCAAACGGCAAAGCGCGGTCGGGCGTGATATTTTGTTTATTGAGCGTAATTTAGATTTCTTAAAAGAAGGTGGAAGAATGGCGGTAGTTTTACCGCAAGGACGTTTTAATAATTCCTCTGATAAAGCGATTAGAGAATTTATTTCTGAGCGTTGTCGAATTCTTGCCATTGTGGGTTTGCATGGAAACGTATTTAAACCTCATACGGGAACAAAAACCAGCGTTTTATTTGTTCAAAAATGGACGGATAATAATGGGATTTGTCCGCGTAAAGAAAATTATCCGATTTTCTTTGCAACCATGCAAAAACCCAGCAAAGATAATAGTGGTGATAAAATCTATGTAAAACAACAAGATGGAGAGCCTTTGTTAGATGAGCATGGTCATTTGATTGTTGATCATGATTTGTTTAATCATGAGGGTTTGACGCAAGATGGAATTGCCGAAGCATTTATTGAATTTGCTAAGAAGGAAAAATTAAGTTTTTTTGAGTGTGACCTTCTAGGTTTCAAAAACCTAGAAGGTCTTTATGCTGAGCCTTTTAATCAAATCAAATATCAATCG
>DYRG01000059.1 GCA_020718845.1 Thiomargarita sp. | reverse complement strand
AAAAAGGAGAAATTAAAGCAGTATGGGAAAAAGGAAATGATTCCCTTACATTACGGGGAGATCGGGTGGTTTGGGGATATTTTTATGCTAATCCTAATGATGTTAGTTGGGGAAGCAAAAGCAATCCAGATGTTTTTGTAAAAGTTTGGGTTGATATAAGTGGTCGAATAGATGTGAATTTCTTTCATGTTTCTGTGCCCGATGTGAAAGTAATTAGCTCCCATAAAAAAAGCACTGATGCTTCATCTAGCACCATTGCCACTACTAAACGTTATGCAAAACATAGCTACAGCATCACTAACACTGCTACGAGTTCTAATATATCTCAAACAAATCAAACCTTTTTTACCCCTCAAGTTCCAACAGTTAGTCCAACCGCAAATCCAAAAAGTCAAATTATTTCTACACAAGGCGTACAAATAAGTTCTCTAATCCAAACAGTTGAAAAAGGCGCTGTGGAAGGGGTTTGGAATCTAGGCGGAGAAGGTGCAACGTCACGCGGAGATCGGGTTTCTTGGGGATTTTTCTCTGCGAACCCTAATGATGTGAGCTGGGGAATTCAAGGTAATCCAGAAGTCTTCGTGAAGATTTGGTATGACGCGCCAAGCAAGAGAACTGATGTCAACTTCTTTCATGTATCTGCGCCCGATATCGATACTTTCTCAGGTAGTTCTTCTCAAAATTATGAACAGCAAAGTACACTGAAAGAACCTATTCCTAATCAAGCCCGTTATTCACGACACGAATACTTTAATCTAATAAAATAATGACTCGACTTTCTTTAAATACTCAAATTAATTTACGAGGATCGAAAGCATGATGAATAAATCTCACTTAGCAGTGGTTTTATTGGCTGCATCTGTGAACCATTCTGTTTTTGCAGGAACAGGTTTGAATTGTCGTGAATACCAAAACATGGAAGGTGATTCGCTTGGTCATTGTGTCGAACAAACTGACCGCGAATTAAATGACACGTTTAAAACCCTTACGAAACAAATCCATAATGGGCATCATAAAGCACTTCGTGAAGCTCAACAGGCTTGGATAAAGATGCGCGATGCAGATTGTAAATTTCGTGAAGCCATTGCCGCTAGCTATGAATTAGGGGTTGCCAAAGATGCTTGTTTGGTGCGGAGAACAATCGAACGCATCGATCAACTAGAAAATATGATCACTGGAAAGCGATAGCAACTCAATTTTCTTTAGAGCAATTTTGTATAAAATATTTCGTAGATTTTTATTATGATTTGTGCCACGATATACCTATAAGTGGTGTAATAAAGATATAATTACTATGATTGATGTACAAACCTTTTAGCTTTTAAATGGGGTGGAGCAACACCCCAGAACTATCCATTCCAAAGAATATTCCTAAATGGTTTGTTTCATAATATACTTCCTTTTTTAATCCGTGTTTATCTGTGTTGCAAAAAATCGATCGATCCCGTCTCATGATTGAATACATTGCACCTTACGGGTTATCTTCAACTTGTAAATGATAATTTTCAAAAGATTGCAAACTACCAAACCATTCTAAAACTTGCTGCGATTCAATGCGACTTTGTTTTTGTTGAGAAATCGTTTGATAAGAAGAATAAACATAAGTACGAAAATCTTTTGTAAAACCATGTTTTTGAGGATTCCGATGAATATAACAAACCAGTTGAACAAAATAACTATCGTCATCAATTAAAATACGTTTAAAGTTTTTCTCAAATAAACTTCCTGTTCTATGGTAGTTTTTATTGATTGATTTAGTGTAAGCATTAAATAAGTTTGAGAAGTATTGTGAGTAATTCAAACCTTCTAGGTTTTGAAAACCTAGAAGGTTTAGTTTTGGGTTGATTCGTACCAATAAATGAAAGTGGTTTTTCATCAAACAATACGCATAAGTATCTGTAATTGGGTAAATATAACGAATGTAGAGTTTGAGAAAATACTCATAATTACGTTCTTCAAAAAACAAATTCTCTCCATTATTACCACGATTGTAAATATGATAATAATGTCCGTTAATTAAAGGCGTTTCTTGTAACATTTTAAACCATTAAAATAGTTGAACAAATTGAAGGTTACTAAGATACCTTTCAAACCAAACCTGACAGATTTATTTCAGCACTTAGGGCTGCTATCGTTTCTTTTAACCCTTAACTTATAATTCCTCGTTTCCATATGCTGGCGTTGAAACTCTTTTTGTAATTGTACCAAAAAGCAATTTGTTATTTCGTTAGGTTTTTAATATAAAATTTTAGTAAAATATCCAAAGTTAAGATTATTCACTAAAAATTATGAGGGAACAAATCATGGCGCAGGGAACTATTTTTTTAGAAGCTCTAGGCTCTTTTGAAAACCATAAAGAAAAAAAACCTAAATTAGGAAGATATGAAAAAATTAAGGAAACCTTAAAAGCAGAAATGGATGCTTATAAACTGTTTGTGGATGTTAGACAACTAGAAAAATCTAAACAGACTTACAATTTTATAGACCTTTTTTGTGGTGCAGGAGGTTTGACGCAAGGTATGAAGCAGGCAGGTTTGAATCCTGTTGCAAGTGTTGAAATCTCTCCTATAGCCTCTGCTACGCACCGAAGAAACTTTCCACACTGCCGACATTTTTGTGGTGACATCACTTCCTTAAATATAAAAAATTGGTTGGAAGGTATTAAATATGAAGATATTCATATCGTTGCTGGGGGACCTCCTTGTCAGGGATTTTCGGTGGCGGGGCGGCGTGATCCTAACGATCCAAGAAACATTTTATTTAGACAATTTGTAAGAGTTGTAGCAGAAATCAAACCGCTCTATGTTGTGATGGAAAATGTCCCAGGTATTTTAACTATGCAGAAGGGGGCGATTATGAATGCAATTATTGAAGCCTTTGCTGAAATTGGCTATCCCAATATGTCTGTAATGGTTTTAGAAGCCGCTGAGTACGGTGTACCACAATTTAGAGCTAGAGCTATTTTTATTGCTAATAGACTAGGATTGCCAAACCCTTATCCAAAGCCACAATTAACTCCTGAATGCTATATACCTATTGAATCTGCAATTAGTGATTTGCCCGAATATACACCACTTCCAGAAATAAATCACGAATGGACAAGACACTCAAAGGAATTTATGGAACGTCTTGCAAAAGTACCAGCTGGAGGATCGCTTTATGAAACTTTCTATGATGCTTACAAACGTCAGTACAAAGGATTGCCTTCAATGACTGTAAAGGAGAATCATGGAGGCACACATATTCACCCCTATTTGAATCGAGTCATTTCTGCGAGAGAAATGGCAAGGTTACAAACTTTTCCCGATAGTTTTATTTTTGAAGGAACAATGAAAAAAGCGATGTGGCAAATTGGAAACGCTGTGCCCCCGTGCCTTGCTGAATGTATTGGTCGGGCACTCATCCCTTTTCTAAATAATTCTCCAATAGCTTTTCAATCTACTTCGAATTTAACTGGTTTTCAAGCGCAGTCTTTAATGTTTGATTAAGAGATGTTCTCCATTTTTCAAAATCATACCAACCACAACCAATGCAACCTTGTTCTGCATTGCTACCTTGTTGATCCGATATATTCCAATCTTCGTTGCCTTCATACCAATAATTAATTCCAAAAGGAGTTCCTCTCTTTCTTTCTTTTATGCACCGTTCACAAGCTCTTGATTTTAATAAATTATGATTGCCAGAGTCATCTTTTTTGAGCAACTGAAATTTTCTACGTATTTCTTGACTTGTAATATCTTGTGAGTGAGGCTGTTCAACTTGTCCCCATCGCTCCATTGGAAAGCGATGATCAATAATTAACTCATGTTTTTCTCTCTTACGTTGTTCAATAGCATCGATATATTTGTATTCTTCTAAAATCTTAATAACTAATTTTTGAGGAATATTAGCAGCAGAATTTGCAGGTTTTGTTTCACCTGTCCATCTATCCCATTTAGTTTGTTTCTGACAAGTTGGACAATATTCATTTCTTTGTTCTATAACTAATCCATCTCGACTTTTAGTTCCTCTATCCAATCCTTGTATTCCACCACCACCTGCATATTGACCAGAACCTATATTTTTTCCTTCGCATTCTCTGCAATGCCATTCCTTATCAGAAAGGAGTTGAAATACTTTAGCTTGATAGCTATCTTCGTTTTTAAAATGAATTGGTGTCGTCATATTTTTTTATATATCCTTCAAGTCCTTGCATCAATTCAGAACTTGTTATTTGTAAAGCATTTGATAAACTAACAATAGCAGTCAAACTTAAATTTCTTACACCTCGCTCTATACCTGAAATATAAGTTCGATCTAATCCAGATAGTTCGCCAAGTTCTTCTTGAGATAATTTAAGAAGTTGCCTCTGATGTTTTACAAGTATACCAAAAGCTTTTAGTACACTTTTCTTTGAAATAACCATTTTAAGATTATGAATGTATGTAGATTATAAATACACGGACTATCAGTCACATTTATTGAATATTTATTTTCTCGAATATAATTAAAAATCAAAAAGGTTTTGAGGGTTATATGAAAAATTGATAGCGGGTATAAGTCAAAAAGCATACACTAATATACGGTTCAAAAAATCCTAAAACATTGGAGGCATCACAATGACAGAGGTCGTCGCAACCAACCAGACCATCGTGGTCGTGGGCGGAGGCATTAGCGGCATGACTGCTGCCCTCGAAGCCGCCGAATGCGGTAAGCAAGTGATTTTATTAGAAAAAAATCCTTCTCTCGGCGGGCGCGTTTCCCAGCTTTACAAATATTTCCCCAAATTATGTTTCCCGACTTGCGGCATGGAAATCAACCTTCGCCGCATCAAAGCCAATCGCAATCTCAAAGTCTTTACGATGGCGGAAGTCAGCGGCGTAAGCGGTCAAAGTGGCGATTACACCCTCGATGTGACGCTAAGTCCTCGTTATGTCAATGAAAATTGCACCGCGTGCGGCAAATGCAGTGAAGCCGTTTCTAGCGAATTTCCTAATGAATTCAATTACGGACTCAATCAACGCAAAGGCGCGTATTTGCCGTTTAATATGGCATATCCTCAACGCTATGTGATTGATCCTAAACTGATTGGTACGCCAGACGCAGATAAAGCCAAAGCCGCTTGTCCGACGAATGCAATTGATTTAGAAATGACGGATCAAAAAATCCAACTCAAAGCGGGAGCAATTATTTGGGCAACTGGTTGGCAACCCTTTGATGCGGCTAAGATTCAGCCTTACGGATATGGTCGAATTCCAAACGTGATTACCAGCGTTGAATTTGAAAGAATGGCAGATCGCATGGGTCCAACGGGTGGAAAATTATTGCGTGCGGACGGTAAAGAAGCCAAAGATATTGCTTTCATTCAATGCGCGGGTTCTCGTGATAACAACTATTTGAAACATTGCTCTCGTATTTGTTGCATGGCGACCTTAAAACAAACCACTTTTGTGCGTGAGAAACTCGGTGAGAATGGTAAAGCAACTGTGTATTACATCGATATTCGTGCGATTGATCGTTTTGAGGATTTCTACCAAAAAGTCCAAGCCGATAAAAACGTTTCTTTTATCAAATCAAAAGTGGCGAACATTACCTTAGATAAAGAAACCAATAGTCCGATTTTAAATGGGAACAACTTAGAGCAATCTGGCACAGGTCAAGATATGCGTTATGCGAATCGTCATGATTTGGTGGTTTTAGCAGTCGGAATGCAACCGAGCATTGATTTTAGTAAATTTGGCTTAAAAATCAATGAAGAAGGTTTTATCGACGCGGACAGTTCAAATGGTGGAATGTTTGGCGCAGGTTGCGCATCGGACGCTTTAGACGTGAATCGCGCCGTCCAAAACGCGACCGCCAGCGCATTACGCGCCGTTCAAATTATCAATCAAGTCGCCGGAGCGGAGGGTTAATTTTATGTCAGTGAAAAAAGTCGGCGCGTACATTTGTAAAGGTTGCGGTCTTGGAGAACGCTTAAATATCAAAGCCTTAGAAAATATCGCTACCCGTGAAGGCAAAACTGCTTACGCTAAATCTCATGATTTTCTGTGCAGTCAAGCGGGCGTGGATTTGATCAAAGCCGATATTGCCGAAGGCACAAATTTTTTGGTGATTGGCGCGTGTTCACGTCGGGCAAAAACGGAAGCCTTTAATTTTGAAGGCGTTAATATGTCGCGGGTCAATTTGCGCGAAGGCGTGATTTGGGTTCGCCCCAACACTCCCGAAGCCAAAGAAACTACCCAAGAAATGGCGGAAGATTACGTTCGCATGGGTTGTGCAGAACTAAAACACATGAATTTTGCTGCGCCAAGTACAGAGCAAAGTTTAGTGAAACACGTTTTAGTTGTCGGGGGAGGAATTACTGGCATGACGGCAGCATTAGAAGCGGTAACTGCGGGTTATCAAGCGTCTATTGTTGAAAAGTCAGAGCAACTCGGCGGCGTGGCAAAACAACTTTACAAACGGATTTCTCTAAAAGCTCCTTTCAAAGCGATTGATAATGGGGTTTCTGAACTTAAAGCAAAATTAGAAAGCAACCCAAACGTTAAAATCTATTTGAACTCGACCATTTCTCAAACCAACGGCGCGCCAGGTCGTTTTAGCGTTGATATTGATCAAAACGGTACGATTGTTACAGAAACATTTGGAGCAATTATTCAAGCAACTGGCTTCACGCCGTTTGATATGAACAAATTACCCGAATTAGGCGCGGGCAAATCACCCGATGTCGTTGATCAAATGGGTTTAGAAATGCTTGCAACCGCTGCAAATGGTGGAGCAATTAAACGTCCTTCCGACGGTAAAGAAGTTAAAAGCGTTCTTTTCGTGCAATGTGCGGGTCAACGTAGCCAACAAGAAGGACATTTGTCTTATTGTTCAGGGCATTGCTGTTTAACGAGCATCAAACAAGCAACTTATTTCAAAGATCATAATCCCAACGCGGATACGGTTGTTTTATTTACCGATTTGAGAACACCTGGCGCAGGCGGAGAAAACTTCTATCGATCTGGTCAAGAAAAAGGCGTAACTTTTACCAAAGGTGTTGCTAAATCAGTTGCTCCAAATGGAAGTGGATTAAAAGTCACTTTTGATGATTTGATCTTAAATCAAGTTGTTGAGCAAGACTTTGATTTAATTGTATTAGCAACGGGTATGATTCCAACCTCTGGCGTGGACATCGACAAAGTTGAAGAAACTACCCCGCCTGAACAATTAAAAGCCTTATCGATTTTGAATTTGAATTATCGTCAAGGTCGTGATATGCCGCAATTAGTGCACGGCTTTGTGGATTCGCATTTCATTTGCTTCCCTTATGAAACCCGTCGAACGGGGATTTATGCGGCTGGTCCTGTGCGTCGTCCGATGGATATTGCACAAGCCCAAGAAGATGCAACAGGCGCGGCTTTGAAAGCGATTCAAGCCATTGAAAATGCTGCATTAGGTCGTGCGGCTCATCCTCGATCTGGGGATTTGAGTTTTCCTAAGTTTCGTAAAGAAGGTTGCACGCAATGCAAACGTTGCACGGTTGAATGTCCATTTGGAGCAATTAACGAAGACGAAAACCGTTATCCTGTATTCAACGAAGCTCGTTGTCGACGTTGTGGAACTTGTATGGGAGCGTGCCCCGTTCGAGTCATTTCATTCGAGAATTATTCGATAGAAACTGTGGGGCAGCAAATTAAAGCTGTGAACATTCCTGATGAGTATTCTGAGAAACCCCGTTTGTTAGTTCTGGCGTGTGAGAACGATGCGTATCCAGCTTTAGATATGGCGGGTATGAACCGATTAGAATATAGTGCTTATGTGCGGATTATTCCTGTGCGTTGTTTGGGTTCAGTAAATACCATTTGGTTGACCGATGCGTTGAATAGTGGATACGATGGAGTTATGCTCATGGGTTGTCAAAAGGGCGTGGATTATCAATGCCATTTCGTGCGCGGTTCTGAAATGGCGCATTATCGCATGAGCAAAATCGACGATACGTTGAAACAACTCAACTTAGAAGGTGAGCGCGTTGCAACGTATGAAATTGCCATTACAGATGTGCAAAAAGTTCCTCAATTAATCAATGAAATGGCAGAAACCGTCCAACGTATTGGCATGAGTCCCTTTAAGTTTTAAGAAACTGATTTGTTGGGTGAATGAAAACATTTACCCAATTTGCCCTTTCTAAAAGGAGAAAAACATGGATATTGCTCGTTTAGGATCACGCTTTCAACTCACTATCCCCGAAGAGATTTGTCAGCAATTAAATTTGCAAATTGGCGAAGCGGTTAATTTGAATGTTGAGGATGGTCGTTTGGTTATAAGTCGACGAATGGGCGATATTACGAAAGCCTTTGGTTTGTATAAAGCAACGCGCTCAGTTTCTTTAGAGGAAATGGATGAAGCCATCGCTAAAGGAGCAGTTGAATCAAGTGGTTGCAATTGATACCAATATCTTGGTAAGAATCTTCATTACAGATGATGAACAACCTCAACAAAATGACTTAGCAAAAGCATTGGTTGGTCGATTTGAAAGAATTTATGTTCCACAAATAGTTCAAGTAGAGTTTGTTTGGGTATTAGAGAGAACGCACGGGTTAGAGAAACCAAATTTACTCAACATACTGCAAGAGCTATATGAAAATGCGGCATTTATTCTACAAAATGGAGATATATTTTACAGAGCATTGGGGCTTTATCGAACGCATAATGTGGGCTTTTCAGATTGTTTAATTCTGGCAGAAAGCATATCAAATGATTCAGTATTATTCACCTTTGATAAGAAACTGTTGAAATTAGCGGGAACAAAACGGGTTTCATAGGTTTTTGGAGAAACAAACATGAGTGAACAGTATCGTAATAACTTCCTACGCGAAGTTGAGAAGAATGTTGAAGAAGGCGAGTGGGTGAAAATGTGTATGCAATGTGGGGTTTGTAGTGGTTCATGTCCACTCGGTCCACATTGGGAACATCCGCCACAAGAAATCTTCATGATGATTAGAGCAAATAAACGTGAGGAAGTCTTAACGTCTTCTTCAATGTGGATGTGTACGTCTTGCTATAATTGTATGGCGCGTTGTCCGAGAGGATTACCCATTACCCATATTATGCACGGTTTGGCGCATTATGCGAAAAGAATCGGCATTGCACCAAAAGAACAACCAACCGCTAAGTTTGCTCAAAAATTCTGGGATAATTTAGCGAAGAAAGGTCGTGTGAATGAATTGAAATTAGGGTTAGCACTTTATTTCATGAATGGTTTTTCTGAAGGGGTGAAAACTTCCTTAAAAATGAAAGACATTGGTTTAGGAATGTTGAAAACTAAGCGCATGAATCCCTTGGAAATTTTGGGCGGTCACGGCGTTAAAGATCAAAGCGGTTTTCAAAAGATGTTGCAAAAAGCGACTGAACTAGAAAGTGCCCGCGTCGGCAAGGAACAGGGGAAATAAATTATGAAAGAATATTCTTTTTATCCGGGCTGTTCTTCTCAAAAAGGTGCATCGGCTGAAAACTATATGCGTTCAACCAATAGTATCTCTAAAGAACTTGGTTTCAAATTGAATGACATCCCTGATTGGAATTGTTGCTCGGCTTCTATTGGTTATGCAGGTGGTGGAGAATTACCCCGTTTGGTTTTATCAGCGCGTAATTTAGCCCTTTCTGAACAGGCACATCCAAAACAAGATGTTGTTGCAACTTGTGCGGCGTGTTGGCTAGCAACCCGTGAAGCAAAAGAGCGTTTAGAACACGATAAAAGTCTTTTTGCAGAAGCGAATATTGCTTTAAAAGAAGCGGGATTGCAACTCAAAAATGACCAAGGTAAAAACATTCGCCATATGGTTGAGGTGTTAATTGAAGATTTCGGTTATGAAGAAATCAAAAAACACGTTAAAAAACCTTTGGAAGGAATTAAGATCGCGGGATATGTCGGATGTCAAACTAACCGTCCGTTTGGGATTGCTGGTGAATCATTTGAAAATCCCATGTATTTGGATAAATTAACCGAAACATTGGGTGCTGATCCTGTAAAGAACTACGATAAGAAAGTGTCTTGTTGTGGCGGAGCATTAGCGTTTTCTGAACCAGAGAAATCACAAGCGTTAATTAAAGATATTATCGGCGCGGCTTATGATGGTGGCGCAGATATGATTGTAACGCCTTGTCCGGTTTGTCAAATGAACGTTGAAGTGTATCAAGATCAAATCAACCAGAAATACGGAACAAAGTTCAAAATTCCGGTGGTTTATTACAGTACATTAATGAGCGTGGCATTTGGTCAATCTGCCAAAGAAGCGGCATTAGATGGTCAAGTCATTCCCGCAAAACAACTCGAGCAAATTGCTGCAAAATAAGTTGTTTTAATTAAAAGAAAAGGTCGATATTAAAAAGTATCGACCTTTTTTTTATTTTGTAATGATCAAAATGAGAGAAAACAAGGTTGTGAATATTGTATATGCGGGTATAATTTATTTTTTTACTACATTGACCACGAAGGAGAATCACAAATGTCTTATCAAGACGTTTATAACCGCTCAATTCAAGACCCTAATGGTTTTTGGGGAGATGCAGCGCAAGATATTGTTTTTACTAAAAAATGGAACAAAGTCCTCGATGATAGCCGTCCACCTTTTTACAAATGGTTTAGCGGCGCGGAATTAAATACTTGTTACAACGCCGTCGATATTCACGTCGAACAAGGACGCGGCGATCAATTGGCAATCATTTACGACAGCCCCGTTTCTGATACCAAACGCACTTTCACTTATTCGCAATTTCTCGATCAAGTCTCAAAATTCGCAGGAGTCCTTAAAAATCAAGGCGTTGAAAAAGGCGACCGCGTGATCGTTTATATGCCAATGATTCCAGAGGCTTTAATTGCAATGTTGGCGTGCGCACGATTGGGCGCGGTGCATTCGGTGGTGTTTGGAGGATTCGCGCCAAACGAACTCGCCACTCGCATCGACGACGCAAAACCCAAAGTGATCGTCAGCGCATCGTGCGGCATCGAAGGCAAAAAAGTCATTGCATACAAGCCCTTACTTGATGATGCCATCGACAAATCAACCCATCAACCCGATAAATGCGTGATTGTTCAAAGACCTATGGTCACGGCAGAACTAAAAGCTGGACGCGATCTCGATTGGGCAACCTCTGTCGCCGCTGCCGAACCCGCCGATTGCGTTCCTGTGCAAGCTACTGATCCGCTTTATATTTTATACACTTCGGGAACGACTGGACAACCGAAAGGCATCGTTCGTGACAATGGTGGACACGCCGTTGCCATCAAATGGACTATGAAAAACATCTACAATATCGAAGCAGGTGATGTGTATTGGGCAGCTTCGGACGTGGGCTGGGTTGTAGGGCATTCTTACATCGTGTATGGACCTTTATTGAAAGGTTGCACAACAGTCATTTATGAAGGAAAACCCGTCGGCACACCCGACCCCGGTGCATTTTGGCGCATGATTAATGAATACAAAATCAAAGTGTTATTCACCGCGCCGACCGCATTTCGTGCGATCAAAAAAGAAGACCCGAATGGCGAATTTATCAAAAAATACGATATTTCGTGCCTAAAATACCTCTTTTTAGCGGGCGAACGCTGCGATCCCGACACTCTGTATTGGGCGCAAGAAAAATTGAATATTCCCGTCATCGACCATTGGTGGCAAACCGAAACAGGTTGGGGCATCGCGGCAAACTGCATGGGCATCGAAGCCTTACCAGTCAAAGCGGGATCGCCGACGTGTGCCTCGCCTGGTTACGACGTGCAAATCCTTGATGAAGAAGGCAAAGAAATGCCCGCAGGTGAAATGGGTAACATTTGCATCAAATTACCGATGCCGCCCGCGTGTTTGCCGACCTTGTGGAGAAATGAAGATCGTTTCTTCCATGCGTATCTAAGTCGTTATAATGGTTACTATTTAACGGGCGACGCGGGTTACAAAGACGCGGACGGTTATTTGTGGATCATGAGTCGGATCGATGATGTCATTAACGTCGCGGGACACCGTTTATCGACGGGCGCGATGGAAGAAGTTTTATCGGGACATCAAGACGTTGCGGAATGTGCGGTGATCGGCGTGGCGGATCAACTCAAAGGACAATTACCGCTGGGTTTGGTGGTTTTAAAAGCGGGAGTCGATCGTCCCGACGAAGA
>DYRG01000010.1 GCA_020718845.1 Thiomargarita sp. | reverse complement strand
GCCTATCTTGCCGCTCTTTAAATAGACCTTATCACCCTATTTTGCACCACTACCTAAATCGTTTATTTCGTTCATTTTCTCAAGTTGATGCATCAACAACTCGCAAATATGGTGGCACAGGTTTGGGATTAATGATTTCAAAGAAATTAGTTGAAATTATGGGTGGGCAAATTAGCGTTAAAAGTGTTGTGAACAAAGGCACTACTTTTTCTTTTAATGTTCATTTATTAAAAGATTTGTCAGATAAACTTTCTTTCTCTCATAATTTGCAATCAATTCAACCTTTGTTGAAAGGAAAACGGATTTTATTAAAAGATACGCATCCAAGCAATTGTTCTATATTAAAACAATATTTGACCATTTGGGGAATGCAATGCTCTGAATATAGTGATCTTTCAAAAGACGGCGACGTTATTTTAATTGAAAGCGTTTCTATTGATCAAAGTAGTCTTTCTTCAAATTATACGCCTTTAATTTTATTATCTTTCTCATGTAATCACAAAATTACAACTGACTTTACTTATTGTTTAACCAAACCCATTAAACCGCTCAAATTATTACAACTTTTGCACTCTATTTTTGAAAGCAAAGACAAATCTGTTCAAATCACGCCAGATATTTCAACAATAACGCAACCTTTGAAACATCTGGTCAAATCTAATATCAGGATTTTATTAGCCGAAGATAATCCTGTAAATCAAAAAGTTGCATCATTAATGTTAGAGCGTGCAGGTTATAAAATTGCTCACTTTGCAAACAACGGCGTTGAAACATTGCAATATTTACAGCATAACCCTATCGATTTGATTTTTATGGATATTCAAATGCCAGAAATGGATGGTTTAACCACGACTCAACGCATTGTTGAAACCTATCCGTTAGAAACCCGTCCTTACATTATTGCAATGACCGCAAATGCAATGGAAGGTGATCGAGAAAGTTGTTTAAAAGTTGGGATGCAAGATTACATCAGCAAACCCATCAATAAAGAAGAACTAGCTATCGTTTTAAATCGTGCTCAAATCAAAATAAATTCAAAACACTCAACGATTTAAAGATTGCCAAAGTTTTTGTAATTTTGCAATCGATACGGGTTGAATTGTTTTTAATTCAGGCGCAAACGTTGCAACCCGCAATTCTTCTAACAACCATCTAAATTCTTCTAATTGTGGCGAAGGTGTTTTTGATTTCTGGAGAAATGCTTTCCATAACGGCAAGATTTCTGCTAATTTTTGAGCATCTTTAGTTGGTGAATTTTCTAAGCGTTGTAATCTTAATTTAATCGCTTTTAAATACCTAGAAAGATGAGGAAGTTGTGAAAAAGGTGTTCTTTGAATAAAACCTTTGAAAACCAATAATTCCAAATGTGTTTTCAAATCATCTAAATTAGGCAAAAACGGCGTTGCTTTACGAATTACCGTTGCAACCTCTTGATATTCTTGAAAAATGTTCTTTAAATGTCCGCAAACATCGGTTGTTAATTGAAATAACTCTTTTTGCATCGTATGTAAAATAGCGTGAAATGCTTGTTGTTGATAAGGCAAGGTATCTTTTAATAAAATACTTTCTAAGACTTTTGAAATCACTTCATCTTTTAATTCCTCACATTTTCCAAACGCTAAATATTGCAAACACATCGTTTGTGTAATGGGCATTTGTTTGCGCAAATTCTTTAACGTTTGTGCTAATTCCAACAAATACAATCTTAAAACACCCTGATGATGAATTTGTTTTGCTTTTGTTATATCATCAAAAAGCTGAATTGAAACCTCTGTTTGTTGATCAACTAATGCGGGATAGGCTTGCATTTTAAATATCCCATCAGAAATCTCAATCATTTCTGACAAATCCCCAAAATTCCATTTATTTAAATGCTGTTTCTCCCATTGTTCTTTTGGAATGCGTTTAAATTCTGCTTTCGCTTTTGCTTGCCATTGTTCTTTTAATTGTAATAAATTTTTTCCTTCTGCAAGCGGTTTGTTTTTCTCATCGACAATGACAAACGTCATTAATAAATTTGGCGTAATATCTTCTAATTTGAAATCATTTGCTAATACTTCAATTCCTGTCATAGTATGTAAATGATAACATAATGTTTCTATTAAAGAATTTTGATTAGGTTTTAAGGCTTCTAAAACAGCTTTTGCAAAATCTGGAATTGGTACAAAATGCTTTCTCAAATGTTTTGGCAATGAACGCATTAAGACAATGATTTTTTCTTTCAATAAACCGGGTACTAACCATTCAAAAGGTTCGGGGTTGAGTTGATTTAAAATTTGCACTGGAATTAAAACCGTAATGCCATCTCGAGGATGCGCGGGTTCAAAATAATAACTCAACGGCAATTTAATTCCATTCATTTCTATAAATTCTGGAAATGCGATTTCCGTAATTTCAGAAATATCTTTTTGTAATAAAATATCTTCCGTCAAAAATAACAAATTAGGCTGATTTTTTTGCGCTTTTTGATACCATTGTTCAAATGTCACACCACTATAAATACCCGATGGAATATGCTCTGCATAGAAATCATAAAGTTTTTGCTCATCGACTAAAATATCTTGGCAGCGTGTTTTATGTTCCATGCTTTCAATTGATTTTATAAGTTCTTGGTTATATTGAAAAAACTTTAATTTAGTTTGCCAGTCTCCATGCACTAATGCTTCACGAATAAAAATCTCTCGAGAGATTACTGGATCAATTACACCATAATTAATTTTTCTTTTCGCAATTAAGGGTAATCCATATAAAGAAACTTGCTCAAAAGCAGCAACTTGTGCTCCTCGCTTTTCCCAATGTGGTTCAAAGTAGCTTTTCTTATATAAATGTTTTGCAGATTCTTCTACCCATTCTGGTTCAATTTTCGCCACACAACGTGCAAATAAACGACTGGTTTCTACTAATTCTGCTGCAATGATCCATTTAGGTTTTTTCTTAAATAAAATCGATGCTGGAAATATATTTAATTTCAAACCTCTTGCACCTAAATAACCGTCTTGCTCAGTTTTTAAAGCAAGATGACTTAACAAACCCACCAATAATGCTCGATGAATTTGCTCATAAGTTGCTTCAAGTTCATTTACTTGCCAATTATGTTCTCTTACCACCGTATAAAGCTGTTGATGAATATCTAACCATTCTTGCATTCTCAAATAAGAAAGGAAGTTTTCTTGACATAGTTTCTTTAATTTATTTTTCGTCAAATGTTTGTGATTTTCATTATAAAAATTCCACAAATTCAAATAACTCAAAAAATCAGAATTTTCATTTTGAAATTTACGATGCGCATTATCTGCGGCTTGTTGATGTTCTAAAGGTCTTTCACGCGGGTCTTGAATACTTAATGCCGACGCAATAATTAAAATCTCATTTAAACAATGCAGTTCTTTTGCCGCTAAAATCATCCGTCCAATGCGTGGATCAATGGGCAAAGTGGCAAGTTGCTTTCCAATATTGGTGAGATTTTTTTGTTTGTCGACGGCACTAAGTTCTTCTAAATGTCGAAACCCATCAGCAATTGCACGTTTCTCTGGCGGTTCTAAAAAGGGAAAAACTTCAATATTTCCTAATTTCAAATCCAACATTTTTAAAATAACCGAAGCCAAAGAAGTTCTCAAAATTTCAGGTAAGGTAAATTCTGGACGTTGAACAAAATCTAATTCATTATATAAACGAATACATAAGCCATTTGAAATGCGTCCACATCGTCCTTTTCTTTGATTTGCACTCGCCTGAGAAACCTTTTCAATTAATAAACGCTGAACTTTACTTCTTATACTATAACGACTTATGCGTGCAAAACCAGGATCAATAACGGCTTTAATTCTCGGAACAGTTAGAGAAGTTTCTGCCACGTTAGTTGCTAAAACAATTCGACGCTTTTCATTAGGCTTAAAAACCCGATCTTGCTCACTGCTAGAAAGCCGTCCATACAAAGGTAATATTTCAGTATGTGGAGGATGATGCTTTCGTAATGCTTCCGCCATTTCTCTAATATCGCGTTCTCCACTCAGAAATATCAAAATATCACCTTGATAAGCCGACATTGCAATCTCGTCAGTGGCTTCTAAAATCGCTTGTTGCAAATCTTTTTCTACAGAGGTTTCTCCCGATAAATCCATTAATGGACGATAACGCACTTCTACAGGATAGTTTCTCCCTTTTATGTCGATAATTGGGGCATTAAAATGTTGAGCAAATCGAGCGGTATCAATGGTTGCTGAGGTAATAATTAATTTCAAATCTTTTTTTTTCGCTAAAAGTAATTTCAAATAGCCTAATAAGAAATCAATATTTAAACTTCTTTCATGCGCTTCATCAATAATTAACGTATCATATTGATCTAAGAAACGATCAGAGGAAATCTCCGCTAATAAAATCCCATCGGTCATTAATTTGATATAAGTATTTTCACTGATTCGATCATGAAAACGGATTTTAAATCCTACCGCTTGACCCATTTCAACATTTAATTCTTGTGCAATCCGATTTGCAATACTTCGAGCGGCAATTCTTCTCGGTTGAGTACAACCAATTAACCCCGCAATTCCTCTTCCTGCCGCTAAACAAATTTGAGGTAATTGAGTGGTTTTTCCAGAACCCGTTTCTCCTGCGATAATAATGACTTGATGGGTTTGAATTGCTTTGATGATTTCCTCACGATGTTCATTAACGGGAAGGCTTTCTAAAAATTGAGGAATGGGAACATTTTCTAAACGTTGTTGGCGTTTGAAAACGGATTGATTAATATCTTCAGTCAATTGTAATAAAGCGGTTTCATGATCAGGTTTTAAGGATTTCAAACGTTGAGAGAAACGATGTTGATCACGGCGGAGAGAATTTTTGATGAGTTCTTGAAGTGTGTGTGGATTCATATTTATTTTAATTTGGAAATAAAGAAAAAGGAGTGCAAACGCACCCCTTCAAAATCTAAGTCATTGAAATTAAATTATTTAACTTCGTGCCAAGAGCCAAAATATTTACATTTCTGAGTGCCTGTTCCACCGGTATCGTCCAATACTTCAACTGTAACAAGTTCAGGTTTTTGAGTAGAGTTGTGTTTGATTTCAATGGTCATTGAATTTTCTTTGATGAACCCTTTGTAGAAAATTTTAACACGCGCAACGTTAAAATTATTTACAACGGAAGGTGGACGATCATATTCAGCTTTTCTAAATTCTGACGCGGGATGTGCGCAAGTCATGATTTCTTTTTGAGCAAATTCTAAATAATCTAATGCGAAAGCAGAAGTTGACAAAGAAAGACCAGCAATTGCAGAAACAATAGCGAGAGTTTTTTTCATAAAATATATCCTTGTGGAAGTGAAAGAAAAAAGATTAAAATTGATTTGTTCGCAACATAACTAAAGTACAACCTTGCACAGTTTCAATATGCTGTGTTTGTGCCGCTTGTTCAAGGGCGGGGTTTTCCGTTCCGGGGTTAAAAATAATGCGCTTGGGCTTTAAGAGCAAAATGCGTTCCATTAATTTGGTGGATTTATCCGCTCCAACGTACAAAGTGAGCGTATCTACTTTTCCTTCAATGGCTTGCAAATCTTTGATGCAGGGTTGCCCGTGAATTTCAGCGACCTGCAAATGAACTGGCAATACAGTATGCCCGTGCGCTAATAAATCTCTAACTGCTTGATTTGAATAACGTTCTGGATTAGGAGAAGCCCCTAAAACCACCACTCGTTGTCCCATAATATTCTCCCGCGTCGTTTCGCACAGTGTAGCAAAAAAAAGGACTTTTGCGATATGGTCTATCTTTGCATATTATAGGCTTTATTTTGGCGGGATAGAAAATGGATGTATTTTGGCAAGTGCGAGGGCGACAACCGCCGAATTCTTTGCGATCGTGGCTATTTGCGCAAGGATCGTTGACGCAGCGTGTTCGAGAAACCTGTCCGCAGTATTTTCATGTCAAAGTGTTGCGGCAATATTGGGCAAGCCCTTTTGCGGATGAAGCGCGGCTGTTAAATTTGTCGCCATTTGGTTACAGTCGAATTCGGGAAGTCGAACTTTGTTGTGGAGATCGATCGGTGGTTTTTGCTCGAACAGTGATTCCCGTGAGCAGTTTGCAAGGGGGTTTGCGGCATTTGTTGAAGCTCGGTTCTCAACCGCTCGGTGAAATTCTTTTTGCTCAACACGCCCAAAGAAAAGTTGCTCATATTGATTGTTTGAAAAGAAATCATCCTTTATTTCAATTAGCAACTCGACATTTAGAACAAATTCCACCTTCTTTATGGACACGTCGCTCCATTTTTATCTTAAAAAACAAACCTTTATTAGTTCAAGAAATTTTCCTATGATGTTTAAAAAAACTCGTTTTTACCAATATTTTTTATTAATGCGTTTGCATCGTCCGATTGGGATTTATTTGTTATTGCATCCGACGTTATGGGCGTTGTGGTTGGCGAGCAAAGGTCAGCCAAGTCTTGATTTAATTATCGTTTTTGTGTTAGGGGTAATTCTAATGAGATCAGCGGGTTGCGTGATCAATGATTTTGCCGATCGCAAAGTCGATCCTCATGTTCGTCGAACTAAAGATCGCCCCATTGCAAGCGGTTTAGTTTCTTCAAAAGAAGCCTTGTATTTATTTATATTTTTGATTTTATTAGCTTTTTTATTGGTATTGCAATTAAATTTCTTTACAATTTTGCTTTCTATTCCAGCGGTTTGTTTAGCGATTATTTACCCGTTTATGAAACGCTATACGCATTTCCCACAAATCATTTTAGGCGCGGCTTTTAGTTGGGCAATTCCAATGGTTTTCTCTGCCTATTTAAATGAAGTTCCTTTGTTGGGATGGTGGTTATTTCTTACCGCGTTGTTATGGACAGTTGCTTACGATACCCAATACGCAATGACGGATCGAGAAGATGATTTAAAAATTGGCGTGAAATCCACTGCAATTTTCTTTGGAAAATTTGATAAATTAATCATCGGAATTTTACAGATTTTAGTTCTAATTTCTTTAAGTTTAATTGGGTTCGATCAAAAATTATCTTTTCTTTATCAATTAGGCGTTTTAGGAATGGCAGGTTTCTTTATTTATCAACAATATTTAATTAAAGACCGTGATCCCGCCCGTTGTTTTGAAGCGTTTCTCAATAATCATTGGGCGGGTTTAGTGGTTTTTATGGGGTTAGCATTAAGTTATCTTTAACTTACGGAGGATTTATCGTTTCTTGGTTTTTTCTCCACATCATCACTAGAAGAAAATGTATAAATCATTCGATCCATTAAAGAAAATAAAACTTCTACACTATAACCCGCGAGAAATGCCAATGCCAAAGGAGAAAGCGATAACGTGCTCGCAGAAAAAGTTAAGCCCGCATCACTAAACCATCCAATCGCCAAACCAGAAACTGCACCTAATTGGATTCTCAAACGATAACGAATGTTTGATTCAATTTCGTATGTTAAATTGCGGATTTCTGTTGTTAGGGTTCTTAAAACATAAGCCGCTGCGCCCAATAATCCATAAAGTAGTGGTAAAATATAGAGTTGGATACCTTGTAAAATAAATTTTGCTTCCTGTAAAGAGGCAGTATCTCTCAAAATATTCCTTTGTGCTTCTAATTTCTGTGATGTTCCTTGTTTTTTAATATTTTCTTGGGTTTTATTAGCAAAAAATGAACTAACCCATACTGTTAATAAATTATAATTTGCTTCCAAACGATATTTAGTTTCCTCAATTTGTTTCTCAATAATTTGAATCTGTTGATTAATAGGTAAAATAGGCGTTTCTTCAATTTTTTTAGGAGGAATAGAAATATCATCAGGCGAAATACCAGCTTCAGCCACTATTTCAAGTGGTTTTTTATCTTTAGAAATCGCTTTTTCAGGAGAAACTTGTAATAATAAACGACTGCGTTCTTGTTCCAATGTTTCAATCTTTTTTGGCAACGTTTGAGAAATATCAGTGGTTAAGTTTGAAACAATAATCCAATAAAATTGTGCTAACATTAATAATGCTAAAACTAATAATGTTCCTCGTTGATAAGTAATCACACTTCTTTGAGCAGCAGAACGGGTTTTCTTTCCAAAGAACCAAGTTGTTAAATCATTTAAAAAACCACCTTTACGATTAAAATCTCGATCATCCGTTAAAACGTGAGTTGCTTTCAAACTATCCACCGAAACTGGTGCAACTAATTTAGCAATTTTATTAAACGCCATCCAAAAACGTGCTTCAATTTCTGCATTCCACCGATTGGTTTCTAAAGCACTTTTTGCGTCCACTATTTCTTTTACCAAGCGTTCCTCTAAATCCAAACCATTTTGTGCCGCATAAGTTAATAACAAACGCGCTTCCTGCACATAACGCGCTGGTGCTTGCAAATTCTCATTTTCTTCTATAGTTTTTTTCTCAATGTTCATTATTTTCTCCATTTGAGGGCTTGAATCTCAACGTAATTCAGTGTTTAATACTAAATGATTTTTGTAAAAAGGAAACTCTTATGCCACTTACACAAGATAATCAATATTTTAAGGTATCTACACCGTTAGGAAAAGATAAACTTATTTTTAGACATTTGCAAGGTAATGAAAAACTTTCTGAATTATTTGAATACACGGTAGAAGCGATTTCTGAAACTAATAATTTAGCCTTTGATAATATTGTAGGAAAACCAGTGGGTGTAACTTTAGAATTTACTAATAGTTACAAACGTTATATTCATGGTATTGCAACCGCTTTTACACAAGCAAAAAGTGATAAGACACCAGATGCAGAAACGCATTTGACTGTATATCATGTTACATTGCGTCCTTGGTTTTGGTTCTTAACTTTAACAAAGAATTGCCAAATATTTCAAAATATGAGCACGCCAGAAATAATTAAAGCTATATTTAAAGAACTAGGGTTTTCAGATTTTAAAGATTCCTTGAAAGGAACTTATACCAAACGCGAATATTGTGTACAATATGACGAAACGGCTTTTTCTTTTGTTTGTCGATTAATGGAAGATGATGGAATTTTTTATTTCTTTGAGCATTCAGAATCTAAACATACTTTAGTTCTCGCAGATGATTTAAGTGTTCACCAAAACGTTATTGGTTATAATAAAGTTCGGTTTTGGGAAATCTATGAATCTTCAAATCCCGAAGATGTTATTCACAAATGTTTTATATCTCAACAAACGTTGCCTGCTAAATATGCAATCGATGATTATCATTTTGAAACCCCTTCGACTGATTTAAAAACAGAAGTTACGGGTAAATCAACCAGTAAAATGCGAATCTACGAATATCAATCTTATCAAGGAGGTATAGATACTACCAGCGCGGCGGATAAGGTTGCAAATACTCGAATTCAATCATTTGAATGGCAGAAGAAAATTTTATTTGGCGAAAGCTATTGTATTGGGTTTGGAGCGGGAAGAAAATTTACCTTAGAAAAACATCCTAGAAAAGATATAAATGCGGAATATATTATTTATTCATTGTCTATTTCTGCGAGTTTAACGGAATATTCAAATTCATTTCAGGCAATTCCCGCAACCGTTCAATTTCGCCCAATTGTTTCTACGCCAAAACCACGAATTGCTGGATTGCAAACAGCGGTTGTCACAGGACCTAAAGGTGAAGAAATTTATACCGATAAATACGGGCGAATTAAAGTGCAATTTCATTGGGATCAAAAAGGTAAGAAAGATGAACAAACAACTTGTTTTATTCGTGTTAATCAAAGTTGGGCTGGAAAAGCATGGGGACGTTTGTTTCTACCGCGTATTGGACAAGAAGTTTTAGTGAGTTTTGTGAATGGTGATCCAGACCGTCCTTTAGTGATTGGATCGGTTTATAATGCAGAGCAAACTGTGCCTTATGCGTTGCCCGCAAATAAAACTAAAAGTACGCTTAAAACACGCTCTAGTTTAAAAGGAGGAACTGAGGATTTTAATGAAATATTTTTTGAAGATAAAAAAGGAGAAGAACTTTTCTATCAACACGCTCAAAAAGATATGACTATTATGGTTGAGCATGATCGACAAAAAACAGTAGGAAATGATGAAATAAATAAAATTAAGAAAAATCGCACAACAACCATTGAAGAAGAACATGAAACTCTAACCGTTGAAAAAGGTAATCGGTTTGTTTATGTAAAAACAGGTAATGAAACTCACGAAGTAAAAGGCAAACGTGATTTAAAAGTAACGGGTAATGAAACACATAAGAACGATGCTAATTTTACACATGAAGTAACAGGTAATTATAAATTGAAAGTAATGGGAACATTAACAATAGAAGTTACTGGTAATGTTTCAATCAAAGGTTCTCAAAATATCAAAACCGAAGCCATGTTAAATATGAAAAACAAAGCCGGTATTAATTTTGAGAACGAAGCAGGCGTTACTATGAAAAATAAAGCTAACGTTTCTATCGAAAATAATGCGAATGTTTCTATTAAATCGACGGCAAATGTTTCATTAGAAAATAAAGGTAATGTAATGATTAAAAATGAAGGGGGTGCAATGATGCAAGAAAAAGGCGGAGCAATGGGGCAAGTTGAAGGGGGAGGAATTCTAATTATTAAAGGTGGAATTGTGATGATTAATTAATGTTTTTTAGTGGATGTAATAAACGAACTCGCAAATAATGAAAGGTTGTTTCATCTAAACTATCTTCAAATAGAATCAGCGTTTCATATTTCTTGTTAGATAATTTTAAAGGTAAAATAATGAATCTTGAATGCACATAAACATGAGAAAGAATGGTTGCAGTTAGCTCATTAGTCAATAAAATATAATCATATTGTAGAATAATTTTCTTGGTGATTTGTCGATATTTGAAAAACAAATGTTTATTGGTATTATAATAGCTTACAATTAAAACCCAAATGCTTAGAGCTATTTTTATTTTAATATCTAATGCTGCAAACCAAATTCCGACTAATGCACCTCCATGTGTTATGGTGATTAAAAAAGCTAATTTTTTGGAAAATATAGGGCAAATTGTGAGTGGTGCAGAAATAAGCAATTTTTGATTTGTCATAATTATAAAATTGAAATATAATACGAGATATTAAAAGTATATTATTTTTTGGTTAAAAAAGAAAGATTACAAAATGTCAGAAAACTGTTTTCATTGTGGATTAGAAATCCCTAAAGAAGTTAATTTAAGCGTTGAAATCGATAATCAAACCCATAAAATGTGTTGTGCAGGTTGCCACGCAGTTGCTCAAGCCATTGTAGAAAATGGTTTGACGGATTTCTACCGTTTTCGTACAGAAACCGCTCCGACTGGCAAAACTTTAGTCCCTGAATTTCTGCAACAAACTCAAATCTATGATAATCCTGAAATTCAAAAACGCTTTGTTCGTGATGCAGGAGAGCATTTGCGAGAAGCCTCTTTGATATTAGAAGGAATTACTTGTGCGGCGTGCATTTGGTTAAATGAAAAACATTTGAAATCCTTAAAAGGTATCTTAAATGTACAAATCAATTATACTACCCATCGTGCGCGTGTGCAATGGGATGAACGTCAAATCAAATTAAGCGAAATTTTGCAAGCAATTAGTGCAATTGGTTATTTCGCCCATCCTTATGATCCAGCTAAACAACAAGCATTACTAGATAAAGAACGCCAGCAACAATTAAGACGTTTAGGTGTCGCAGGTGTTTTGAGTATGCAAGTAATGATGACTTCTATTGCATTATACGCGGGAGATTATTATGGAATTGAGCATGAATTTAGGGTTTTATTTTATTGGATTAATTTGTTAATGACGATCCCTGTGTTGCTCTATTCTGCACTACCTTTTTATCAAAACGCTTGGCGTGATTTGAAACAAGGGCAATTTGGAATGGATGTACCTGTTTCATTAGGGATTTGGTTAGCATTTCTAGGAAGTGTTTGGGAAACGATTTATCAAGGGCAACACGTTTATTATGATTCGGTGACGATGTTTGTGTTTCTATTATTGTTAGGACGCTATTTTGAATTAATGGCACGACATCGAAGTGCGCAGGCTTCTGAATCATTAGTACAAATGCTTCCCGCAATGGCAAATCGCATCAAAGAAAATCTCATAGAAATCATCGCAGTAGCTGAACTTAAAATTGGCGATTTGGTGTTAATTAAAGCGGGAGAAAGTATTCCCGCTGACGGTATTATAATTGAAGGACAATCTAGTGTCAATGAGGCCTTATTAACGGGTGAAAATCTTCCTCTTCTAAAAAAAGAAAACGATCATTTGATTGCAGGAACAATTAACATTGAAAGCCCTTTACAAATGCGGGTAGAAAAATTAGGTGACGATACAATTTTATCGCATATTTTAAGATTATTAGAACGTGCGCAAAGTGAGAAACCTTATATTACTCAAATCGCCGATAAAATTGCTGCCTATTTTGTTATTATAATTTTATTTCTAGCAGCGGGCGTAGCATGGTATTGGTGGACGGTTGATCCAACGGTTTGGTTGCCGATTACATTAGCCGTTTTAGTGGTTACTTGTCCGTGTGCATTATCGTTAGCAACACCCGTTGCAATTACGGCTGCAACTGGAACATTAACCAAGCATGGTCTTTTAACAACTCGCGGTCATGCTTTAGAAACTTTGGCGAGAGCAACTCATTTCGTTTTTGATAAAACTGGAACGCTCACTGATGGTAAATTACAATTATTGAAAACCTATTTGTATAATGATTTGAATGAACAGCAAGTTTTAGGGATCGCGGGATCGTTAGAACAACATTCAGAGCATCCGATTGCAAAAGCTATTTTAAGTGCGGTTTCTGGAGAAATGCCTACTGCTGAGCAAGTTATCAATCAAGCGGGAGCTGGTTTGCAAGGTATCATTAATGGAACACAATATTTTTTAGGAACGGCTGAGTTTCTTAAACAACAAAATGTTTCAATTCCTCAAAATTTAAGAGAGAAATTGCAACGTAATGGAGATACTTTAGTTTGGTTAGCAAATATAAATCAAATTTGTGCAGCATTTGCTTTGAGTGATCATTTACGAGAAGGTGCTTTTGAATTAGTACAATATCTTCAAAAAATGGGTATTAAAACATTGCTTTTAACGGGCGATCACGAAAATAGTGCGAAAAAAGTTGCGCAAGCAATTAAAATAACTGAAATTGGATTTCAACTTTCTCCCGATGATAAATTGCAAAAAGTAAAAGAACTTCAAAACAACGGAGCAATCGTTGCAATGCTAGGAGATGGTGTTAATGATGCACCTGTTTTAGCAGCGGCACAGATTTCAATTGCAATGGGTGGTGGAACACAAGTTGCTCGAGCAAGTGCAGATATGATTTTGCTTAGTGAAAATTTACAGCAATTACAAATCGGATTACAAACAGCTCGTAAGACTTTAAAAATCATTCATCAAAATCTATGGTGGGCATTAGGTTATAATATTTTTGTTCTACCTGCTGCAATGATGGGTTTAATTGTGCCTTGGATTGCGGGTGTGGGAATGGCAGGAAGCTCTTTATTGGTTGTTTTCAATGCGTTACGTTTAACAGAAAAGAAAATTTCAATAGTTAAATAAAATGACCTTCCTTTAAAAAAATAGCTCGAGTTGTGATTTGATTTAGAAATGCTTGATCATGGGAAATAATTAACATTGATTGAGGAAGTTGTTTTAATATTTCTAATAAACATTGACGAGCATGATCATCTAAATCATTGGTCGGTTCATCTAATAGTAAAAGACTTGGTTGCATGGCTAAAATCGTTGCTAATGCAACCAGTTTTTTCTCACCACCTGATAATTTTAAGGGCGTTACATCTGCAAATTTTTCTAATCCTAAATTGTTTAAAGTTTCTCTTGCAATTATTTCTGCTTCTTTGGGTGATTTTCCTTGATTTAAAACACCAAACATCACATCATCTAAAACTGTTGGGCAAAACAACTGATCATCGCTATCTTGAAATAAAAAACCGATTTGTAATCTTAAAGGTTGAAAATCTTGTTCAGTTTGTGGTGTTTCACCAAATAAATGTAAATTTCCAGAAATCGGTTTTAATAAACCCACAATTAGCTGAAATAACGTTGTTTTTCCACTCCCATTATTGCCTAATAAAGCAACTTTTTCGCCTTCTTTTAACTCAAAATTAATGTTTTTTAATAACGGTTTATTTGGAGAATAATGAAAACAAAGTTGTTCTAAAGTTAGGACTGTGCTCATGAAATTATTTTTCTCAACACCAAATTTGAAATCATATATACTAACGCAAATTGTTACAAAATGGATAAAAAGCTATGCCAAAAGAATTTAGTCGGACGCGACGAGTTAGCGAATTAATTCAACGTGAACTTGCTGATTTAATTAGAGAAAATATTCGCACATCGGGATTAATTACGGTGTCGTCGGTGAAAATTTCGCCCGATTTACAACAAGCAACGATTTATGTGACGGTGTTGGGTGGAGATAAAAGCGAAGTCGATACGGTAAAACACCTTCAAAATCAAGTAGGTATTTTACGTCATGGTTTATCACAGCGGTTGAATTTGCGCGTAACACCGCGTTTGCATTTTTTATATGATGAATCATTAGAATATGCGAGTAAAATCAATACGTTACTTCATCAAGCTAATCTAAGTTCCTCTGATTCATGATTTCACGCGATTTAGATGCGATTTTATTGCTCGACAAACCCGTTGGAATTAGTTCAAACGGGGCTTTACAACGCGCTAAGCGTTTGTTTCGAGCGAAAAAAGCAGGACACACAGGTAGCTTAGATAATTTGGCGGAAGGGTTATTGCCGATTTGTTTTGGCGAAGGTACGAAATTAGCGGGTTATTTATTAGAATCCGATAAAGTTTATCAAACCGTTGCTCAACTTGGCATTACAACTACTACTGGCGATGCAGAAGGCGAAGTTCTTACCGAAAAACCTGTCCCTCATTTAAGCATTGAACAAATTAATATTGTTTTAAGTTCCTTTATGGGAGAACAAGCGCAAATTCCTCCAATGTTTGCCGCGTTGAAACACGCTGGACAACCACTTTACAAACTCGCTAGAAAAGGCATTACCATTGATCGTGAGCCTCGACGTATTACGATTTATGATTTTCAATTACTTGATTTTAAAGATAATTTTTTTAAATTAAGGGTCAGTTGTTCAAAAGGAACTTACATTAGAACCTTAGTTGAAGATATTGGTGCAGCATTAGGGTGCGGTGCGTATGTTCGACAATTACGGCGAATGTCGGTTGGAAAATGGGATAAAATGATCGATTTTCAAACCCTAGAAAATACTGACAATATCGATCAATTTCTTTTGCCTTTATCAAATGCCTTACCTCAACTTCCTCAACTTGATTTATCAGAGGAAAATGCACTGCGTTTGCAACAGGGCAAAATAGTAACACTTGAAAACGCTTTGCCCAATGGATTAATTAAAGTATTTCAAAAAAGTGCGTTTCTCGGTTTGGGTGAAATTGAGGAACAGGTTTTAAAAGTCAAACGTTTATTTTGTCGACCATGTTAAGAATTATTCGTTTAATTTTAATTACTTTTATTACAGCTATACTTGTTGCAAGTGGTAGCATAGTAACGTGGTTTTTTAAACAAGGATTAGAACAACCGTTACCGATTTCCTCGCAATTAGAATATCGTGTGAAATCGGGCGCAACCTTACGACAAGTTGCTAATGACTTGAATGAACAGGGAATTTTGCCAGATTATTTTGATTTAGGGTGGGTAATGTGGGCAAAATTAACTCGTCAAACGCAAATTAAAGCGGGAGAATATGCGTTAACTGAAGGTTTGAATGCAAAGGAATTATTAGCATTATTGAAATCGGGAAAAACCATGCAATATTCGATTTCAATTCCTGAAGGTTGGATATTTCAACAAATGTTTTTTCATATCCAAAAACACCCTAAAATAAAACCTTTATTAAAAGGCTTAAATCATCAGGAAATTATTGAAAAATTAGAGATTTCAGAAACTCATTTAGAAGGACGTTTTTTTCCAGACACTTATTTATTTGAAGCAGAAACCACTGATATTGAAATTTTGCAACGATCTTATAAAAAAATGCAGCATCTTTTAAAAGAAATTTGGGAACAAAAATCACCCGAATCACCTTTACAAAATCCAGAACAAGCGTTAATTTTAGCGTCAATTATTGAGAAAGAAACGGCTAATTCAGAAGAAAGAACTGAGATTTCTGGTGTATTTAGTCGACGATTACAATTAGGTATGAAATTACAAACCGATCCGACGGTAATTTATGGATTAGAAACAGCATTTGATGGGAATTTGCGCAAAGAAGATTTATTAAAAGATACGCCTTACAATACTTATACGAGAACGGGTTTGCCGCCAACTCCAATTGCATTAGTAGGAAAAGCCGCATTAATTGCCGCCGTTCAACCTAAACAAAATAAACATCTTTTCTTTGTAGCGACGGGAGAAAATGGTAAGCATCACTTCTCAGAAACTTTAGCAGAACATGATTGCGCGGTGATTCAATATCAATTAAAACCGCACGCCCCTTTGAGATTTCAACAACGTTGCAAAGAACGTCCAGATTGCTCTATTTGTCGTAGTAATTTTTAAGGAAAAATTGGCAAGAAGAAATTACGCATTCTTATTGATTCTAGGTTTGCGCCATAGTACAAAACAGCAAATAAAAGAAACTGTTGGATGTCTGCGGAGGATAAAAGTAAGAGAGTAAAAAAGAATTTCAATGGTGCCCGGGGCCGGACTCGAACCGGCACGATGTTACCATCGAGGGATTTTAAGTCCCTTGCGTCTACCTATTTCGCCACCCGGGCAGGGTGATATTTACAACTGAGTTTTGCTACGAGGGAAAATTAAGGCTGAGGTCGGAATCGAACCGGCGTACACGGCTTTGCAGGCCGCTGCATGACCATTCTGCCACTCAGCCATATTACGTCGTCGTTCTAAATTAAATTTGGAGCGGGAAAAGGGACTCGAACCCTCGACCCTAACCTTGGCAAGGTTATGCTCTACCAACTGAGCTATTCCCGCTTTAAGAAGCGCACATTTTATACACTTCGTTTCAACTCGTCAAGTACTTTTTTAACCTTTTTTATTTGGCTTTCAAACATTATCGTGACGTGTTAAGAGTTAGATTATAGATCGGTTTTTCGTTTCGCACAAGTCCCCAATCAAACATTTTTCGCATTTAGGCTGGCGAGCGGTGCAAGTATAACGTCCGTGTAAAATCAACCAATGATGCGCATGTTGTTGATAATGTTTAGGAATAATTGCGATTAAACCCTCTTCGACCTCTCGAACTGTTTTTCCATGCGCCAATCCGATGCGTTGTGCGATTCGAAATAAATGCGTATCGACGGCAATCGTTGGCTCGCCATATAAAGTGTTGAGAATGACATTCGCCGTTTTTCGCCCCACGCCTGCTAAGGCTTCTAAATCTTTACGATTATCAGGCACTTGGCTGTGATGTTGCTCGATTAAGATTTGACAAGTTTTAATGATATTAGCAGCTTTAGAATTATATAAGCCAATGTTTTTAATGTATTTTTTAAGATTTTCTTCGCCGAGCGCGAGGATTTGTTCGGGCGTGTTGGCGATCGCAAATAAATTAGGCGTGGCTTGATTGACGCTTTTATCGGTCGCCTGCGCGGACAACATCACCGCAATCAACAATTCAAATGGTGATTGATATAACAATTCAGTGGTTGGGTGAGGATTTTGCGCTTGAAATCTTGCAAAAATTTCTTCACAATGCTTTGAATTCATTTAATTTTTTCTCCAATCTATTGGGATTTTTTAATCTCTTGTTTTTAACACCATAAAAATTACTGTATTAAAAACCCATATTCATAAATTTTCGGTTCAATTTTCCTCGACAAAACTTTTAAACTTTCTTTTAACGCATTCATTAAAACTACATATTGTTGATCCTCACTTTTGTTATTCATTTTTCCTTTATCGTTTCTACCCTGAAAATATTCACGAATATCATATAATGCTGCATTCTCATTGCAATCAGGTTTAGAAAGGTAATATTTCCATAATTCACGTCCCGCATCAAAAACGGCTTGTGCTTCAGATGAAAATTCTAATGGTGTGATTTGTAGTTTCTCTTTTTTAAACACATCACCATTACCCGACGCTTTTAGTTTTCCATTAATAAATTGCACCATAAAATTACTTTTGAATTTCTCAGGTGAATCGACTTCATTTTCAGTAAATGGAATCCAATGATTTATACCACCTTTTGAAGTAATTCTGTTTTGTCCATGAAATAAAGCATAAACAAGGCAATTATGTTGAAATTCTTTATCTTTTTCCCATTTTTTATTAGGAAAAAGAAACTGATCTTTATCATTAAGCCAATTTTGCTGACAAACTTGACGTATGGACAAATAAATACACATTTGAATCAAATTTTTAGGCGTAATATCCGCTGTCAAATATTTTTTTATATCATTCTCTGAAGGTTGATTTGTAAAAAAGATTCCTTGATTATGTTGCATATCTGTTCCTATCATTCTCAAATAGGCTATTCTTTCTGAGTTTTTATCATAAAAATTTCGCAACCAATCAATAACAAAACCGCCTTTGTTATAGGTATTAAATTTTTTCACTCCCCTTAGTTGAGCTTTCTCATCAAACACATCGCATTTAATGTTTTCTATGTTTTGTTTATTTTCCAGATTCCAAATCATGAAACCAATAGGAAATTGTCCCTTAACATTATCAAACGTGTCGGCGGGAACTACAAAACCTTTTTTAAATTCAGCTTTGAAAAAATCACGAAACTTAAAAAAATTAGAACCCTGTATAAATTTTAATTTTGAAAAATGTGCAAGTTTAGCATCTGGAAAATGAGCATATATTTGAGTTAAAAATTGCACAAATAATTCTCTAGCAGCTGTTCCAAGAATTGCATTGTAATTTTTATAAACTTTCGTTTCTGTTGCAACGCTTGATTTATTTTCACCTTTACCAACAACCGTGTTTCTATTACTTGCTTCTGCATACGGAGGATTGATATAAATGACTAATTTTTTGCGTTTTTCATCGTCATTAATAACTTCTTGTAATCCTTGAGGTAATTTAGAAAAATCATCATTTAAAAAATCAAATTGAAATACATGACTTTCTAATAAATTTGCTCCATTCATGATACGATCTTTCATTACGTCAACATCTTGTTTGTCTAATGTCGAAGCCCAAATATGATATTTATTAGTTAAACCCGTTAATAAATTACCCGTTCCAGCGGCGCAATCCCAAATGTAATATTCATCTTGCCAGTTTTCTCCTAATACATCGGCTAAATATTTCTGAGATAATTCAACCCAGATTTGTGGCGTAAAGAAACTTCCTTTTCTTTCTCTAATATCCTGCGGCACTAATAAATCACGGCGATTAACAATATAATCCCAGTATTCTTCTATCGGTGGACGTTCGTATTTGTTCCAAAATTGAATATGCGCTTTTTGTTTATCGTTAAAACTACAAGCATTGCTGTTAATTAGTCCCATTTCATTCATTTTTCTATCTAATTCATAATAATCATTTTTCAACAACACAAACAGTTTATCTTTAATCGTTTGATTATCACTTGATAATAAATCTGCTAAATAAAAATCGCCATCAATAATGCCATTTTTCTTAGCAAATTCCCAATTAATTATAATGGTAGGTTTGACAGTTTGTAACCATTTGTTATAAATTGAAATGAAATTGTTTTTATCAATTTTTATTTTAGTAAAAGCGGATTTTCCTGTAATAAAATTGTCTTTGATAAAACTCTTTAATTCTTTATTATCTCGATTATAATTAAAAATCAAAGCATCTTTATCTAAAGAGTCTTTTACTTTCTCATAAACGAACTTAAATTCTTTGGTTTCATAATTAGACGGCGTTACGTTCCAGTTAAAATCATTTTGATAAAAAATATCCTGAATTATGTTGTAAGGAATAAAAGCAATTTTTTCTTCATCAAACGCACCTAAAAAAGCGGGCGGTAATTGTTTATCAAAAGTTCGTGCTTTTCCAATCGTTAAAATAAGTTGCACGATAGAACGGTAAATATCGGAATTACCTTTCTTTGCTTCTGCCCAGAAAAGAGATTCTATTTCAGAAACCGTCACGCAGAAATCAATATTTCCAATGATGCGTGTGCAATCAAAATCGCTAAAATAATCACGGGCGAGTTTGTTTTTAATTTCTTCTTCGCGGATTTGAGTCATAATTAAACCTTTTGAATAATAAAAAACCTGATGACTTTTTTTAAATTCAAATCATCAGGTTTTAGTTTAAAAATAAAGAAAGTTATTTGCTTTTTTCAACCATGAAAGCAACGGCTTGTTGAATGTCAGCGTCGGTTAATTTGGGATTGCCCGCACGAGGTGGCATTGCATTTAAGCCATTGATTACACTCGCATTTAAAGCGTCGTTGCCTTTCGCAATTCGAGGAGTCCATGCGGCTTTGTCGCCCAATTTTGGCGCGCCCGCCACGCCCATCAAATGACACGCCATGCAAGTAGTGTCATAAGTTTTTTCACCCGCAGATTTTTCAGGAGCGGGTTCTTTTTTTTTGGGAGCGGGTTTTTCTTCAACTGCCGCAGTTTGAACGGGGGCAGCAGGAGCAGCGGCTGCGCTTTCTTTCGCGCCTTCCGCCATGAATTTAATGGTTGCTTTGATGTCGTCGTCGGTTAAGCTCGCGTCGCCACCTTTGGGAGGCATTGCGCCCATGCCTTTGTTGACGCTGCCAAGCAAGGTATCGATGCCTTTTGCCATTCGAGCGTCCCAAGCGGCTTGATCGCCGACTTTAGGTGCGCCCGCCACGCCAGCGGCATGACACGCCATACAAGTTTTTTTGTAAATATCAGCGGCTGATTTTGCGCCGCCAGCGGCTTTGGGTGCGGCTGGAGCGGGTGTCGATCCGTCGTTGATGCGCACTTGACCGATGGGTTTAATGCGAGCATTGACAAGATCGGCATCCGTCGCCGCAAAACTTTGTGAAATTAAACCAGCCGCCGCCAACGCCGCAACTGCCAGAGATGTATAGGTTTTTTTAGACAGATTCACGCTTTTCCCCTTTTAAGTGAGTGGATTACCAAAAAAGGGTTAAGTATAACTTAACGCTAGAAAAACGCATAGACTGCAATCTTAAAAAGCATTATAATTCGCCGTTCCAACAATGCGCCCGTAGCTCAGCGGATAGAGTATTGGCCTCCGAAGCCAAGGGTCGTGGGTTCGATCCCCGCCGGGCGCGCCATTTCTTCTTCTTTTAGATTATTCCTTTCAAATTCACTCAGGAAACTCTTATGTGGAAAATCATTTGTCTTTCTTTAATTTCTTTTAATGTATTTGCTGCTGATGTAATGGTCAAAGACGCATGGGTTCGAGAAGCACCGCCGACTTCTAAAACAACCGCTGCCTATTTGCAATTGCATAATCACACCAAAGAAAACATCAATTTGCTCAAAGCAGAAAGCCCTCAATTTAATAAAGTTGAAATCCACAACACCATCATCGAAAATAACGTCGCTAAAATGGTTGAAATGGAGAAACTTGAAATCCCCGCAAACGGAATGGTTGAACTAAAACCCAAAGCCTTGCACATCATGTTGATTGAAGCAAAAAGTGGCGTTTCTCCTAAAATGGGTGAAATGGTTGATGTAAAGTTATTCTTTTCAAATCAACAAGTTGAAGAATTAAAAATCCCCGTTAAAAAAGACGGTGGCATGATGAATCACGATCATTCTCATCACCATTAAGCTATGTTATATATTGGTTTAATGTCGGGCACGAGCATTGATGCAATTGATGCCGTGCTCGTTGATTTTTCAAATGAAGTTCCTCAAATTATTGCAACCCATTCTCACGCTTGGTCTTTAGAAACCCGTCAACAACTTCTTCAAATTAGCCAATCCAATCAAGCCGTTTTTCCTTCGACCATTGCGCATTTAGATCAAATCGTTGCAGAAACTTTTGCCGATGCGGTTCATGCCCTTTTGAATAAAACCAATTATAAAAGTCAACAAATTCAAGCTATTGGAAGTCATGGACAAACGCTTTGGCATCAACCGCCACGTTGTTCGGGATTAAATTGTCGACCTTTCACTTGGCAAATTGGCGATCCCAACATCATCGCGCAACGTACTGAAATTACAACAGTTGCAGATTTTCGTCGACGGGATTTAGCGGTTGGCGGTCAAGGCGCACCTTTAGTTCCCGCTTTTCATGCTGATTTATTTCAAAATGCTCAAAATACACAAATCATTTTAAATATTGGTGGGATTGCAAACATTACAGTTCTTCCCGCAAATTCAAAGCAAATTTTAGGATTTGATACGGGTTGTGGAAATGGTTTGTTGGATGCGTGGATTTTAGAGCAACTTGGCGTAAAAATGGATTTCAACGGTGATTGGGCAAAACAAGGAAGAGTCGACAAAAACTTATTAGAGAAACTCTTAGCTGATCCGTATTTCAACCTGCCTTTTCCCAAAAGCACAGGGCGTGATTATTTTAATTTGAATTGGTTAAAACAACATTTAAATAAAGAAAGCCCCGTCGATGTGCAAGCAACTTTAGTAGAATTAACCGTTCACAGCATTTCAAGATCAATACAACCCTTTGATCCAAAACGAGTTTTAGTATGTGGTGGTGGTGTTCATAACGCATTGATAATGCAAAAATTAAATGAAGTTCTTCAAATTCCGGTGATTTCAACCGCAGAAGTCGGCGTTGATCCCGATTGGATTGAAGCGAGTTGTTTTGCATGGTTGGCGAAACAAACTTTAGAAAGAAAAACGGGCAATTTACCCAGTGTAACGGGTGCAAAACAGGATGTTATTTTAGGCGGTGTTTATTATGCTTAATTCAAATTTCTCAAAAGAATTACAGAATAAGGAACAAATAAAATGACCGAGAAACTCACTGTAGAACAATTTATTGGGCGTTGGGAAAAAAACAATTTAAATGAACAACAAGGGGCGCATTTGCATTTTTTAGATTTGTGCAATTTTTTAGAGGAAACGCCGCCAAGCGCAGAAACAAGTGATTTCTACAAATTTGAGAAAGCCGCCGCCAAAAATGATGGAAGAAAAGGTCGCGCCGATGTGTGGAAAAAAGGTTTCTTTGCGTGGGAATATAAAGCCCCAAATGGCGATTTGAAAGCCGCATTTCAACAATTACAACGTTACACGATTGCATTAGAGAATCCGCCTTTGTTGGTGGTTTCTGATATGCGAATTATTAAAATATATACGAACTTTAATAATACCATTCAAAAAGCGTATCATTTTGAATTACATGATTTAATTTATCCAGAGAAACGTCAATTATTAAAAAATGTTTTTTCTAATCCAGAGAAACTTAATCCTAATTTAACGCAAGATGAAATCACTGAAGAATTTGCGAGAGAGTTTGCAGACTTAGCGCAACAATTACGCGATCAAAAGTTTAATCCGATTGAAGTTGCTCACTTTTTAAATCGGGTTTTATTTTGTTTATTTGCGCAAGATATTGAATTATTAGAGAAAAATCTCTTTTCTCATGTTTTAAAGCATCTCATTGATTCTCCTCAAAATTTTGAACCCGTTTTAAAAAGTTTATTTCAAACCATGAAAATGGGTGGTTTCTACGGAACGGAAGAAATTGAATGGTTTAATGGAAGTTTATTTGATAATGATTTGGTGTTACCGTTAAAGAAAGATCAAATCAAAAAACTACATGAATTATCACAAAAAGATTGGAAAGATATTTCACCATCGATATTTGGGACGTTATTTGAACGCGGATTAGACCCCAATAAAAGAAGTCAATTAGGTGCACATTACACCGATAAAGAATCAATTGAAAAAATTGTCCAGCCAGTGATTATAGAACCGTTAGAGCAACAATGGGAGCAAGTTAAGCAACAAATTCTTTCAAAATTAAAAGAACGTGAAAAGATTAAAATAAAGAAAAATAGTTTAAATTTAGAAGATGATATTCGAGAACCCTATTTTCAATTTATTCAAGGACTTAAACAATTAAAAATCCTTGATCCAGCCTGTGGATCGGGGAATTTTTTATATGTCGCAATTCAAATGTTAAAAGATTTTGAGCATCGCATTGGAATTGAAATGGAAGATTTGGGTTTGCCAGCAGAGCAACCCGTATTAACGCCAGAAATCCTACGTGGTATTGAAATTAACCCTTATGCGGCAGAACTTGCTCGCGTGACGGTGTGGATTGGGTATTTGCAATGGATGTTGAAACACGGTTACAACTTGCCAAACAACCCCGTTTTAAGAGATTTGAAACACATTGAATGTCGAGATGCGTTATTAAATGAGGACGGCAGTGAAGCAATTTGGAAAGAAGCCGATTTTATTATTGGAAATCCGCCGTTTCTCGGTGATAAGAAAATGATCGGAATTTTAGGAGAAACTTATGTTAATCAATTGCGAGAAACGTTTAAAGAACAATTAGTGGGCGGCGTGGATTTTGTGTGTTATTGGTTTGCGAAAGCCTTTAATTTAATTCATAACAAAAAAGCGCGAGCGGTAGGATTTGTGTCGACTAATTCGATTCGCGGCGGTTCAAATCGTAAAATATTAGAAAAAATTTGTGAAAAGGGCGAAATCTTCAATGCGTGGAGTGATGAAGAATGGCTAAATGAAGGTGCGGCGGTTCGGGTTTCTATTGTGTGTTTTAACGCGCTTCAAAATAATCAAAAATATCTTAATAATCAAAATGTTACAGAAATATATGCAGATTTAACTGCGCCTAATCTTTTAAATCCCAATCTTGATTTAACTAAAGTAAAACCTTTAAAAGAAAATGCGGGCGTTTCTTTTATTGGAACGCAAAAGAATGGTGCATTTGATATTTCAGGCGAATTAGCTCGAAAGTGGTTAAAATTACCAACCAATCCAAATGGTTGCAAAAATAGCGACGTTTTAAGACCTTGGGCAAATGGGCGAGATATTACAACTCGTTATTCAGATACTTGGATTATTGATTTTGAAAATATGTCCGAAGAAGAAGCAAGTTTATATGAAATGCCATTTGAATATGTTTTAAAAAATATAAAGCCCTTTAGAGTAGGAAAGCGAGAAGAACGTGCTAATGAAAAATGGTGGATTCTACAAAGAAGTCGCCCAGAAATGCGTGAAACAATAAAGCCATTTTCTCGTTTTATTGCAACACCATTAACAGCAAAACATCGTTTCTTTGTTTGGTTGCCTAAAATTCAAATTCCAGAAAATTTAGTCGTTGTAATTGCAAAAGATGATGATACAACTTTTGGAATTTTACATTCACGATTTCATGAATTATGGGCTTTAAAATTGGGAACAAGTCTAGGAGAAACTCCACGTTATACACCGAGCACTACATTTGAAACCTTTGCGTTTCCTGAAGGATTAACGCCAAACATTTGTGCAAAAGATGATGAAAAGAATCCGCACGCCCAAGCGATTTCAAAAGCCGCTAAAGAATTGAATGAAAAAAGAGAAAATTGGTTAAATCCATCGGATTGGATTAAAAAAGAACCAGAAATCGTTGAAGGGTATCCCGACCGCATTTTACCGATTAATGAAGACGCGGCAAAAAAATTAAAGAAACGCACCTTAACAAACTTATACAATTTAAAACCCAATTGGCTAATCAACGCCCATAAGAAACTCGACGAAGCGGTCGCTAATGCTTACGGTTTGAAAAACGATTTAACCGACGACGAAATCCTTTCTCATTTATTACAATTAAATTTAGAGAGAGCAAAGAATAATGTTGGATAAAATCTATACAATAAAACATTTCGTAGGCTAGACTGTAACTCCAACATTTCATTTGGGTTTGTACATCAACCTATCTGTACATGGTGTGATAAAGAAAGCTATAATTCAAATAAAACTTTCTAGGGTTAAGAACAAGTGCTCAGTTTTTTTGAGAAAAAAATTAATCATTTTGGGTTATTTTTTATTTTATCGATGCGTATCTTGCTACTTTCTGAACAAACATTCTTACCCTATTTTACAGCGCTACTTTTCCTCTCATTCAATCAAAGCAATGTGGGATCGCCTTTGAAACCATATTGGCGGGCGAGAAAAGTTGTTTTGGCAGACAGTTCTAATGAACTTAACCATTTGTATGCCATTTGTAAGCTCTCTGCCTGCGCATAAACCCCATGACCTCGCATAATCACAATCGGTTTCTCTGCAAGAATTTCTGCGGCTAATTCATGAGCTTTGGTGAATTGATCTCGATAAGGAACACTTAAAACGGTGATTTTTTCTCCAAAATAATATTGTCCTTCAAAATCAATCGGATAGAAATCTTTTCCATCCATTGTAATCGCCACAGAATAAGCACCATGTGCGTGTAAAACTGCGTTTGTTTGAGGATTTTTTTCATACACTTTCAAATGCAATGTTGAATCAGAAGATGCACCTTTTGTCGGTGGTTTTCCTACATAACATTTAATGAGTTGTTGCTCGGTTAAACTATCTGCACACGCATTAGTTGGTGTAATCCAAACTTCCTCACCAATTTTTACTGATGCATTACCACTATGCGAATCATTTAAACCATGATTTCTTAACCAACGATAATACTGAACTAATCGTGATTGCAAATGTTCTGAAACCGTTGAAACGTACATTTTTTCTCTCCTATTGTTGGTAAATAGTTACACCCAGATAATTAAAGACTGTCTCGGTCACTTTATTTTTAGGAAATTGACACATTTCTAATAATTGTTTGATCGAATCTTTATCTGACATATGATAATACAAAAACACTTTCATTCCCTGTTGTAACTGGTTTCTTAAAAGTTGGCAATTAGTGGGTGTAATTTCATTATTATTGAAAGGTATTGTTTTATTATTAGCTTGTGTTCTTCCATACGGCTGTAAATAATGTAAGTAGAGAATAAAATTAGCTTTCCAGTTTGTTAATAAAATATCTTTATCTGTGATATGTTGTCCAACAAATTGAGATGCCTCTCTGTATGGATGTTTTTTATGAATATTTCCCCATGTTTCACATAAAGGAAAACAAAGCAATACGATAAGAAAAATAGATTTTAGTAATACATTTGCTTTAATCTCTGTGAGTAAAATACTCACTCCTAATATTAAAACGGGAACACCAGCAATAAAATATCGTCCAATCCAACCATTTTTACCTTGCATTCCAATGGTCATTAGTAAAACGAATAACAATGTAATTGCAAGTAATGTTAAACTTAAATAAATTATTGGTTTTTTTATCTGATTCTTAATAATAAAAAATAAGCTAATACAAACAATAAAAAATACAAAAAATCCTAATTTAGGCAAGATATTTTCAAAAACTTGGCTTAAACTTACAAAAAACATTTTATCAAAATTGAACATAGAATCTAATGGATGTAAAGTAATAACATATTGTTTAACATGAATAATACTTATGATTAAAGGAAAAATCCCAATTCCAAGTAATATAAATTTGAGAAACTCTTTATAGTTTCGTCGCCATAAAATATTAAAACTTATCCATACACTAAAAATACCAGCTAATAACAATCCATAGAAATGGCTATATGATAAAATCAAAGCAATTATTATAAATTGCCAAGAAATCGGCGTAAAATCTTGAAAATTTCTAAGAAAAAGTCGTGCAAATTCAACAGTAAGCATCCCGCTAAATAAAGCTGTTAAACCATAAGGTCGAGACTCTTGAGCATAACGAATTAATATTAAAGATAAACTTAACCAAGCAATATAATAAAAAAGCGTTTCAATGGGTAATATTTTTCTTAATCTAAAAAAACTATATATTAAGAGAAAAATACCAAACAAAACGCTTGGCAAACGCACTGCAAAATCGGACGTTCCTGCGATTTTCACCCAACCCGCGAGAAATACATCATACAAAGGCGGATGCGGATCAGTTAATTTCCATGTCCAGAAATTATCTTCGAGCGTTAATAGATGAGGATGTTTTATTTCTGGAAGAAAAGAATCATTATTTTTTCCAACCATACTTGCTAATGCAACCGAGTAAATTTCCCCGCTGGATAAACTCCGTTCTCCTAAATGATAGAAACGTAATCCACTTCCAATAATAATGGCTATTAAAATGCTAATTAGCCAAAGTTGTTTTATTTTTTCCATAAAAAGTTCTTCAATAGTTACGAGGGAGTAATGACTGCTTCACGCGGTGACTTAGCAAATTTTAAATAATAAAAATATTGAATTAGTTTTTTATGTAATTAAATGAAAATTTCATTACATCATCTCCTATTCTGTACCACTATTCTCGTCTTCATGAAAAACTAAGTAGGTTTTTGAAGTACATAATATTGTGTCCATAACATCCAATCTAATGGTGTTTTATAAAGTTTTTGCGCAAACCATTTTTCAATATTTAACCCAATATGACCCGTTAGTTCAGCCAATAAGGGTATATAAAAGCCAGTTTTATGCGTTTCTAATATAGAAAATCCAGCATTAGCAATCTGTTGGGTAATAACCTTTTCAGACATTAGGTTGATATGTCCTGTTTCGATAATTGGTTCATTATAAATAAAACGAACTATTTGTATTATACCTGGAAGAAATGCGATTTTTGCAGTTAATTCTAAAAAGCTATATGGCTGTGGTGTCGATAGTAATAAAATACCATTTGGCTTAAGAATTCTAAACATTTCTTGAATCATTTCTTGAGACTTTAATGTATGTTCTACTACCTCTGAACAAAGTATAAAATCAAAACTATTCGTTGCCAAACTCGAACAAGTCATATCATCTATTTTAAGATGTAAATTAGAATGCTGAGATTGTACTATTTTTGCGTGTTCTAAATAAGCATTTTCTATATCCACAGCTAACACATTAAAATAATTCGTTGAAAGATAAGGTAAATATAATCCACTACCTGGTCCCACTTCTAAAGAATTTTCAGTATCATATTTTAAGCTATATTCCTCTATTTTTTTCAACAACCAATCACGTCGAAGACAGTGTAGCCAACGCCGTGTAGGATTTTTAGATTCATAGATCGTTTTTTGTAATTCAACTAGCTCCTGATTTGTAGCCATAATATTTTTAATTATTCCTCATTACAGTTAATACCAAAGATACACCAATGGGTAATGATATATGTTTTAATAAAAAACTTTCACTACCAAATAATTTAACAAGCAAATTATTTATCCATATTGGTGATAAAGATAAATCATTTTGGGCTTTTTTCTTGAACAGTTTTTGTAATAATCTAACAGCTAAAATAGCAGGAAATAGAAAAAAATTAAAATAACTTGCTCTTTTAATTTCAAAGCCAGCCTTTTTAGCCTGTTCAATTAATTGTTTTTTAGTATAACGCCTGAAATGATGGTGTTGAACATCATGTTCACTCCATAAAATAGGCAAGGCAGGAACAGTTAAAATCAAATATCCTCCCGTTTTTAATCGCTTATAAAGTGCCTGAAGTCCTGCCAAATCATGTTCTAAATGTTCCAAAACATCTAATAAAATAATTATATCAAATTGTTGTTCAGAAAAGGGTATTTGATCTGGTAATACACCTGATTTAACATTTGCGATTTGGTAACGTTGTGCTAAAACCTGCGCTTCTTCATTAAGTTCAAACGCAGAAACCTCTCCATATTTGGATAACATAAGTAAATTTCCACCCGTTCCACAACCCGCTTCTAATATTTTAATATCTTTTGGCAATTGCAATCTCTTAATGAAGGATTCAATAATTACTCTTCTTCCAACAAACCACCAATGCGTTTGCTCAAATTCAGCCATTTGTAGATAAAGTTGCGCGTCCATAAACTAACTTTCCTTAAAACCATGTAATTTTTTCACTAAATATAAAGGGCGATTTTTTACTTCTGTATAAACACGGCTCAAATATTCTCCAATAATACCTAAACTAAGCAATTGAATCCCGCCGAGAAATAACATAGCAACCATAATCGACGCATAGCCTGGTAATTCAATTCCCAAAATCAGCGTCCGCAAAATTAGAAATGAGGCATAAAGAAACGCTCCGAAAGAAAGAAATGCACCAACATAAGCCCAAATAACGAGAGGCAATGCACTAAATGAAGTAATTCCTTCAATTGCTAAACGCCACAATTTGAAATAATTCCAACTGGTATTTCCAGCATAACGCGGATCACGATCATAATAAATAGCAGTTGATTTAAATCCTACCCACGCAAATAAACCTTTCATAAAACGATTTTTCTCTGGGAGTTTCTTTAATGCGTCAACAACTTTCTTATCCATTAAACGAAAATCACCCGTATTTGCTGGGATATCGATTTCACTCACTTTATTTAGCATTTTATAAAATATACCAGCGGTGGCACGTTTGGTAATTGTTTCTCCCTTACGAACTTTGCGAGTTGCATACACTACATCAAACCCTTCGCGCCATTTTTCTAACATTTCTGGGATTAATTCTGGCGGGTCTTGTAAATCTGCGTCAATTGGAACAACTGTCGCACCGTTGCAATAATCTAAACCAGCACTTAAAGCGATTTCTTTTCCAAAATTACGAGATAAATCAACAATTTTAATATATTGATTACGTTGATGATGTTCTACTAATAATTCCAAAGTTTTGTCTTTACTTCCATCATTCACACAAATAATTTCATAAGAAATGTTTAATTGTTGGAAAATGCTTTCAACTCGTTCAAAAAAATGTGCAATATTTTCTTCTTCGTTGTACATCGGTACGACAAGGGAAACTTCAATTAGTTCATTTGTCATATGTTATTTTTGCCATGTTAAATAATGGGTTAGACTATTTTCTATAGTGTATTCAGATATAGCAACATTACATCGGATGTAACTTTTAACATAGATAAACACCGAGTTGTTCGCAAAAAATACATATAAATCAAATGTTTATTAATAATTATGAGGGGTGTAAGGATTGCCCCATTCGGTGACGTAGCGGATTTCAAAATCAAGCGAAACGGCGGCGAAAAGGGATAATTCATCGTCGTCGAAATACATGATTTCGGCTGCAACATCTTGTAAATCATCAACTAAGGGTTCGGCGGCGATGTCGGAGAGCATTAAGGCTTTGGTGATGTCGCCGAGCAAACCGTTGGCAGTGGAAGCGGGATCGCGTCCGACGGCGGTTTCGACCATTGCTTCGATGCGAATTAATAATCGATGAATCGTTCCACCAAATTGATTTCGTTCACATTTTTCGGGTAATTCCCAGATTGATCCGACGGGCGGCGGGTATTTTCGGCGAATCACTGGAATGCCACGATAAATACGTCCTTCGCCTAAGGTATTTTCGTAACCGTTGTTTATATTGATGTTTTCTAACTGCGCGACGATGGTTTCAATGATGCGTTCTCTGACGGTTTTCATAGCGACACAATTTGATATGAAAAACCAACATGATAATGGATTTTTTGATGAGTTTTAAGTAAAAATTTCTAATTTTTAATTTCTGCTCATTTCTAACACCAAAGAAACTTAGCGTTCTCCAAAAATTGCGCTGCCAATTCGAATATAAGTAGCACCTTCTTCAATTGCAATATGAAAATCATTGCTCATTCCCATTGATAAATCAGTCGCTTGCAAATGAGGAAAAATTGTATTAAGCCAGATCATGAGATTTTTTAAGCGTTTGAAAACATTACGAATAGTCGATTCAGATGCTTCAAAAGCTGCCATTGTCATCAAACCTTTAATTTGAATATTTTTCAATGACATTATTGTTTGAATTGCACTCAAAAAGACTTGGCGTTGTTCTTCGGAAGTTTCCCAATATTTCAAATCAAAACCCGCTTTACTTTCCTCACCCGATAAATTCACTTCAATAAATATCGGCAAAACATGATCTAATTGCGAAGAAAGCCGTTCTGCAATTTTAACTCGATCAACCGCATGAAAATAATGCGCATATTTTGCAACAGGCTTGCTTTGACGACTTTGCAAATGTCCAATGAAATGCCATTTTATATCCGTCAAATGCGCTAAAGTTTGGGCTTTTTTCTTTAATTCCTCGGCGCGGTTTTCTCCAAAATGTCGTAACCCCGCTTCGTATGCTTTTACAATTGCTTCAATAGGTTTTGTTTTACTCACTGCAACTAACGTTATTTCATTTATATCTCGTTGATTTTGCTGAGATATTTGAGTTATTTCCTTTAAAATATTTTGTACGGATTGGGTTAATTCTGTCATGTTTTTTCCTATTGATTTTCTTCGGTGTTTTTCTTGGATGGTTGCTCATCTATTGCATTAGATTTAGAAAGACGTTGTTGTTGTTCATTAAGTTGCTGCCAATCTTGAATCACTTTTCCCCACGAAGTCTTTTCTTCTTCATCGATTTCATTATTGATTGGTATTTGAAGTTCATGGGTTTGTAATGAAGAAATTGTTTTGTTGGGCGGGTTATTGGGAAGTTTTTGTTCAAGCTGAGTTAAAACCTCTTGGCGTTTATTTTCGAAATGTTGAAATTTTTGACTAAATTTCGACCACGTTAAAGTTGATTTTGTTTTATTGAGTTCTTCATTTTTTTTTTGGAGCATTATCGTTTTTTTTCTCTGGTTTATTTAATTCTATTTTAGCGGTATTTTCTTCAGATTTTTTAGGCGCGGCTTTTAGTGGATCAGAAGGCATTAGTTTCTTTTGAATTTTATCGAAAATAAACGACATTGTGAGTATTCCAATAACCAGTAGAAATATAAAATTTTTTAGTGTAATAGATTTCTGCTCTTCTGCCATGATGTTATACCATTATTTACGCAGTTTCTCTAACAAAGCCTTTTTTTCTTGCTCTGAAAGTTGTTTAGCATCTGGTGTAACTTGAATGCCCGTATTTTCAATATTTTTAAATTCAAAATACAAGAAAAGTGTTGCCGCTAAGGTTAAAATAATTGCAAATGCGACAATGAATAGAAAATTACTTGCACCACGTTGGTTGTGAAATGTCGATATTGACATTATGGTGTTCCTATATTTGGTTCTTTAGTTAATTGTTGCAGTTGTTTTTTTCTTAAAATAATTTCGCCGCCGTTTTTTACGTTTTGGTGCAGCTTCTGGTTGAGGAAGTGGTGGTGGATTTAAAAGCTGAATTCTTTCAGTGGGTGCGGCTAAAAATAAGGTTTCCCAGAAATCTACCATTTCTTTCAAATCTGGATTTATTTTTGCTCTCAACGTTAAGAAATCAAAAGCGGCTCGAAAGCGGGGTTGATTAACTAACACTAAGGCTTTTTTGCTTTTCCATGCTTGTTCTAAACGCGATTGCGTCATCCAAATTTCTTTCATTCCTAACACAATGCGTCGAGGAATTGCAACCCGTTTATGTTGTTGATGAGAAACCTCATGTGCTGCTTCATGCAAAGCCTCAAAAAAGTTAATATCTTGTTCTTTTTCAAGCGTTTTTGCGCTTTCTTCGACGGCTGTCCATAACAATGCAGCAAATAAAAATACCGGAGAAACGGTTAAATGTTGTTGTTTGCGTTCATCGGTATTTTTTAAAACAATTTCAATTAAGGGTTTTGCTTGTGCTAGATTCTTTTCAAAACGTGGGAACAAATAAAATAATAATTTGTATTGTTCTAATAATTCAAAACTTTTCCAACCGTGTCCACTTAAAAACAATTTCAAGACTTCTTCATATAAACGTGCGCTAGGAATATCTTTTAAAAGTCTTCCCATATCATAAATGGATGCAGCGGTTTCTGGATGAATAGTGAAATCTAATTTCGCAGCGAATCGAATGGCTCTCAACATTCGAACGGGGTCTTCTTGATAACGTTGTAATGGGTCGCCAATTAAACGAATTAAACGCGCATTCAAATCCTCAACGCCGCCCGTAAAATCAACAACCGAGAAATCATAAATATTATAATAAAGGGCATTGATTGTGAAATCACGTCGCCACGCATCTTCTTCAAAAGTTCCATAAATATTATCACGCACTAAACGACCATTTTTAAAAACCCGATCTTGATCGACGTGGTTCTCAATATCGTCATCGGGTTGGAAATGTGATTCGTGCCGCGCTCGAAAGGTAGCAACTTCAATGATTTCCTCACCAAAATGAACGTGCGCTAATCTAAAGCGTCGACCAATCAATCGACAATTACGAAACAAATCACTTATTTCTTCTGGCGTTGCATCAGTTGCAATGTCGAAATCTTTAGGTATAATTCCGAGCAACATATCACGCACACCACCACCCACGAGAAAGGCTTGAAATCGAGCATCTTTCAAACGATATAAAACCCGAACTGCGTTTTTGTTGATATGTTGGCGAGAAATGCAATGCTCATTGCGAGAAATGATGCGCGGCGGATGAGAAATGCTTTCTTCTGACGGCAAACGACTCTCCGAATGAGGGATTTCTGGTGTTTGACCTAAAAGGCGTTTAAAACCGTTCATTATTTTGTGATATGGCGACATTTTATTCAATAACCTGAAAAAATCGTTCGTTGTTTTTTATAAGTCCAAAATCCATGCGGGCACGTTCTTCAATGGCATCCAAGCCATATTTTAAGTCGTTGATTTCAAAAGCTAATATCGCATTACGGATTTGTAAATGGGTCATCTCGGTTTGACGATCTGTAACTTTTTGCTGCAATTCGCGCCACTCAAGCACACCCCACCAAAGTTGATATTGTAATCCTAATAGCAAAAGTAGCAAGCTATTTGTAATCAAGATTGTTAAGATTTTATTTCGTTTCATTGTAATCAAAATTCAAAAGTTACACAGCCTCAACACTAATGCGCTATAATACGCACAAATTCATTTACCTTGAAATATTTTTTCGCACTATGTCAAATACAACTTACGACGCTAGCAATATTACCGTTCTCAAAGGCTTAGATGCCGTCCGCAAACGCCCCGGAATGTATATCGGAGATACCGACGATGGCAGCGGGCTTCACCATTTGGTATTTGAAGTCGTCGACAATGCCATCGATGAGGCGTTGGCGGGACATTGTTCTGAAATCCGCGTGTGCATTCACGCCGATCAATCCGTCAGTGTTAGCGATAATGGACGCGGAATTCCCGTTGATTTACACCACGAAGAAGGGCGTTCTGCCGCCGAAGTTATTATGACCGTATTACACGCAGGCGGCAAATTTGATAACAATTCTTACAAAGTTTCTGGCGGTTTGCACGGGGTTGGGGTTTCGGTTGTAAATGCGTTATCTGAATGGTTACATTTGACAATTTACAAAGAAAATAAAGAACATTATCAAGAATATAGAGAAGGCGAGCCACAATTTCCTTTAAAGGTCGTTGGAGAAACTCAACAAACTGGCACGTTCATTCATTTCAAACCCAGCGCATTAACGTTCACCAACATCGAATTTCATTACGATATTTTAGCAAAAAGATTACGCGAACTTTCATTTCTCAATTCGGGCGTTAAAATCGTTTTAGAACAAGAAAATTCAGAGAAACATGACGTTTTTGAATATCAAGGTGGGATTAGATCATTTGTTGAACTTTTGAACAAAAAGAAAACGCCTTTGCATGAAACCGTTTTTTATTGTCATGCTGAACGCGATAAAATCCAAATCGAAGCCGCATTGCAATGGAATGATTCTTATCAAGAAAACCTATTTTGTTTTACCAATAATATTCCTCAACGCGACGGTGGAACGCATTTGGCGGGATTAAAAGCTGGTTTAACGAGAACCTTAAATAATTACTTACAAGACAGTGGGTTACTAAAAAAAGCAAAGGTCGAACCCGTCGGTGATGATATTCGTGAAGGCTTAACAGTTGTTTTATCAGTTAAATTACCTGATCCAAAGTTTTCTTCTCAAACCAAAGATAAATTAGTTTCTAGCGAAGTCAAAGGGATCACAGAAAGCATTATTTCAGAGAAACTTTCTTCATTTTTGCTCGAAAATCCTAATGAAGCTAAAAACATCGCCGATAAAATTGTCGATGCGTGTCGTGCTCGAGAAGCCGCTCGAAAAGCGCGTGAAATGACTCGCCGCAAAACGGCATTGGATATTGCTGATTTACCTGGGAAATTAGCCGATTGCCAAGAAAAAGACCCTGCAAAATCTGAATTATTTATTGTCGAAGGCGACTCGGCGGGCGGTTCGGCAAAACAAGGACGCGACCGAAAATATCAAGCAATTCTTCCACTTAAAGGAAAAATCCTCAACGTTGAAAGAGCTAGATTTGATCGAATGCTTTCTTCGGTTGAAATCGGAACGCTAATTACCGCATTAGGTTGCGGTATTGGAAAAGAAGAATTTGATTTAAAGAAACTTCGTTATCACCGTATTATTTTAATGACCGACGCGGACGTGGATGGAAGTCACATTAGAACTTTACTTTTAACGTTCTTTTATCGCCATTTGCCAGAATTGATCGAAAATGGTTATTTATTTATTGCGCAACCGCCTTTGTATAAAGTTAAAAAAGGCAAACAAGAACGTTATTTGAAAGATGACAGCGAATTTAATAACTATTTATTAGAAATGGCATTAGATAATACGGCTTTGCACGTTAATGCAACTGCGCCCGCGATTTCGAGCACCGCATTGGAACAACTCAGTCGTGATTGGTTACAAATCATGATGATGATGCGCCGTTTAACTCGCCAAATTCCAATGCCAGTTTTATTTGCTTTATTAGAGATGCCAACGCTATCCTCAGATGCTTTAAATGATGAGGATAAAATAAAACAATTTTGTGAGCAACTTGTTCCCAATATTGAGAAAAATTTTAATGGTGCAAATCATTTTATTGTGGTGGATAAATTATTTCAAGAACTCGATAATAATTATTCAATTAAAATAAAATTGCTTGCAAATGGAATTGAGCATCGTTGTAGTTTGCGAAAACCTTTTTTCAATTCAGGTGAATATCGTAAATTAGTTGAATTTGGTAATAAAACCCGCGACTTTTTAGAAGATGGTGCGTATGTGGAACGCGATAACAAAAAACGCCCCGTCAAACGTTTTCGTGAAATGATGGATTGGCTATTTGAAGAAGTGAAAACGGGTTTGAATATGCAACGTTACAAAGGTTTGGGAGAAATGAATCCCGACCAATTATGGGAAACCACTTTAAACATAGAAACGCGGCGTTTATTACAAGTCAGAGTTGAAGATGCAATTGCTGCCGATGAAATCTTTAGCATTTTAATGGGCGATCAAGTTGAACCTCGCCGTGATTTTATTGAAACGCACGCGCTTTCTGTATTAAATTTAGATACTTAGCAAAGGAGGAAACAATGGAAACAACGACGATCAAAATAGAGGAACTGCGGCGTTCACAACCGCGTTTTCGAGGGTTGACATCGGGACATCGAGCCTGTTTGGGTTGCGGTGAAGCGTTGGCGGCGCGATTGGTCACGGAAGCGGCGGGACCCGATGTTGCGGTGGCGAATGCGACGGGTTGTTTGGAGATTTTTACCACGCCTTGGCCCGAATCTGCGTGGCGAATTCCTTGGATTCATTCACTTTTTGAGAACACGGGTGCGGTCGCGGCAGGCATGGAAGCCGCCCTCAAAATGCAAGGAAAATCCACCAAAGTGCTCGCATTTGGCGGTGATGGCGGGACGTTTGATATTGGATTTCAGGCGTTGTCGGGGATGTTGGAGCGCGGGCACAATGTGCTATATGTTTGTTTTGACAACGAAGCGTACATGAACACGGGGATTCAACGGTCGAGTTCAACGCCTCACGCCGCGATGACCACGACTTCTCCGCCTGGCAAACAACGGATGGGCAAACGTCATTTGAAAAAAGATATTGTTTCAATTGTGGCGGCGCATCATATTCCTTATGCAGCAACGAGTTCGATGGCGTATCCCTCTGATATTCGTAAGAAAGTTCGACGCGCAATGGCAATTGACGGACCGACTTTTCTCCAAATTCATTGCCCTTGTCCATTAGGTTGGGGACACGACGGATCAGAAAGCGTAGAAATCGGGCGATTAGCCGTTCAAACGGGTTTATTTCCTCTCATTGAATTAGAACGCGGCGGATTAGTCGGTGTAATGCCAATTAGAAATCCATTACCTGTCACGGACTATTTGAAACTCCAACAACGTTTCAAACATTTATTTGTCGATGATGTGCGTGCGAAACAAGAACTTGAACATATTCAAGCAATTGCAGATCATAATATTGAAGTTTATGATTTGACAGAGCATGGTGCAACCTATTATGATACCGATGGGATGAATTTAGTAAAACGCGGTGGTTTAAGACGTTCGTAAATTCTTTTAAACTTCTTCTCTTGGTTGAGAGGAAGTTTTCAACAAATCTTGTTTTGATTCATTTGAAAGAACTTAAAGCATTTTTAGTTATTTGAAAAGCACACTGATTGATAAAACTTTGCCATAAAAAGGATGATAACAATGGAATTTTTCTCAAAGAAGAAAGTTGCATTACAGCCGATTTTAACAACGATTAAAGATCGTTCTCAACGTTTAACCAGCTTATTAATCAAGAAAAAACCCACGCAAAACCAAATCTATGCGAAAGAAATGGTTGAATATTTGCAAAAGAAATTACATTCCTCTTATTTGTCAACCGAGCAGATAATAACCTTAGAAACCTTTCTAAGTAAAATATTTGATACATTGAAAGATTTATCAACACCATTAGCACCCCCACAAGAAATAGAAAGAGCCTTTCGTCAAATTAAACATCACAATCTTGATTTGGTGAGAACCCTTTTTGAGAAACTTCGTAAATACCAAAAAGAACGTAACGATTCTGCAGAAGAAGCAAAATATTTAAGATTTTTAACGGTAATTTATGTCATGGAAACCCATAAGAAACTTGCTCAAGTATTTTTTGAAGAAAGTAAAAAACTTGTGCCAGAAAATCCCGATAATGCTTTATTGGAAGTATTATTTCATAATGATTTACTTTTTCCAAAAGAATTGATCAAAAATACGATTTATAATCCTCAAATTATTTATCCTGTTCCTGAAAATGGTGAAGTTGATTTGAGAAGAATTAAAGAACCATTAAAAGAGATTTATCGAAGTATGGAAAAATACCAGATTCAAAACAATAAGATAGATTTATATATAAAATTTGGTTTGCGAGGAGGATTGCGTAAAAAACCTCAAGAAAATGAAAATTTAAAACTTTATTATGAGGTTTCAAATCGTGATATTGGACGTATTGAAAGTTTGAGCAACATGAGTTCTTCTACTATCAAAAGCCGCCGCTTTTCTATAGAAGAGATTAAAAATTTTTTAGAATCAAAAAATAGCTTTTCTAGCGTAACATAAGTAAAAGGTTTTTACATTTAATTAATCGCAATCCATGATACGTTTCTATTTGTTGATTGATTTTATTATATTTTAAATAAAACCTTATTAACCAGCTTGAGGACAGGTCGTTTTTTCTGTTCACATTTTTCATCTGCATTGATGAAATCCCTAGCCCTTTCTAGTGCTCTCTTTTTTTAACATATTTCTATCTCCTTAATTTTTTTGCTTATTAGACCACTTTTTAATGCCAGTGCTCCTGAAAGGAGGGGATTTCTAAACCCTCAGACGCGGAGCAATCCGCATTTTATTTCTTTAAAGACTAGAACTAAAACAAGTCATACACATTTGAGCAATTCAGATAACTATGATTTCTTTAGGCGTTTTAGAGTGCTGCTATAAAAGATTTCTTAGTCTACAATATCGCTTTTTTAACAACCAGAGCGGAAAATTTTCAATGAGCCAATTCGATCAAGTCAGCGTCGTCAAAAAAGCCAACGTCTATTTCGACGGCAAATGCGTCAGCCACAGCGTCTTAATGCCCGACGGCACGCGCAAAAACGTCGGGGTCATCATGCCCAACGTCGTTTTAACGTTCAACACGGGCACGCCAGAAATCATGGAAATCATCGACGGAAGCTGTCGCGCAAACATCGCCCAATCCGAATGGAAAACCTATCGGGCGGGCGAACAATTCAACGTCGCAGCAAACACTCGTTTCGATATCGAAGCCCTCGACAACGCCCCCGTCCATTACGTTTGCCATTTCGGTTGATTTTTCAACTTTTGTACACAGATAAATAATCTATTGATTTATCTGTGTTTTTTATTATGCACAAAAAAGGTACAATAAGCAAAATATCCGTTAAAATAGTCTTCTAAATTTTTTGAGTTGATGACCATGACCCAATCTTTAACCCTTAGTTGTGAATTTTTTCCGCCGCGCACCGATGAAGGCATGAAAAATTTTCGTGCAGCGCGTGAGCAATTATTACCTTTAAAACCCGCATTTTTCTCTGTAACTTTTGGCGCGGGCGGTTCTACCCAAGATCAAACATTTGAAACCGTTGTAGAAATCCAAAATCAAACTAAAATTCCTGCCGCACCTCATTTGTCGTGCGTGGGTTCTTCTAAAAAAAATATTCGCCAATTACTTTTAAATTACAAAGCAAATAATATTTCAAGAATCGTTGCTTTGAGAGGAGATCGTCCTTCTGGAATGGGCGGATTTGAAAAAGAAGAATTACACTATGCCAATGAATTAGTTGAATTTATTCGTTCAGAAACGGGTGATTATTTTCATATTGAAGTCGCGGCTTATCCAGAATTTCATCCACAAGCCCGCAGTGCAAAAGCTGATTTAAATTATTTCAAACAAAAGGTCGACGCGGGAGCAAATTGTGCAATTACCCAATATTTTTATAATGCAGATTCTTATTTCAGATTCGTTGATGATTGTAATAAATTAGGGATTTCAATTCCAATCATTCCTGGTATTATGCCAATTAGCAACTATTCTCAGCTTGCGCGTTTCTCAGAATCCTGTGGTGCAGAAATCCCTCGTTGGTTGCAACGACGTTTGCAAGATTGCGGTGATGATCTTCCCCAAATTCAAGCAATTGGTTTAGAGGTTGTTACCCATTTGTGTGAGCAATTATTAAAGGGTGGTGCTTCTGGTTTGCATTTCTACACTTTAAACCGTTCTCAAACCACTTTAGAAATCTCTAAACGTTTAGGTTTTCTCACATCATAAAATATAGGAACATACCCAATGTTAAAGCCCACCTTGTTATTGGTTGATGATGATTTTTCTATCGTTGAAATCTTAAAATTTTCTTTGCGTCATGAATTTGATGTGTATAGTGCAGAATCGCGTGAGGGTGCGCGGCGTTTATTACAAACTTTACCGCGTCAACCCGTTATCGCATTGATTGATCTAGGATTACCGCCGAATCCACATCAACCCGAAGAAGGTTTTGCTCTAGTTTCTGAATTGCTCAATTTCAATCAAGCAATGAAAATTTTAGTGCTTTCTGGTCAAGATTCCAAAGCAAACATTCTTCATGCTTTAACATTAGGCGCAGTTGATTTCATTCCTAAACCTTGTGATACGCCTTTATTGCTCGCACGTTTGAAACATCAATTGATTATTTATGAAGCAGAGCAAGAGAAACCCCAAAATCAAGAAACGGATTGTGGAATTATTGGAGAAAGTTTGCCGATGCTTTCTCTCAAATCACAAACCCAACAATTTGCGGATTCTCCTTTCCCTGTTCTTATCATGGGAGAATCGGGATCAGGTAAAGAACTCGTCGCACAATGTTTGCACACTTCTAGTTCTCGCAAAAATGGCAATTGCTTAACCATTAATTGCGCGGCTTTTACTGCTGATTTATTAGACGCACAATTATTTGGTCATGCAAAAGGTGCTTATACGGGCGCAGCGGGTGCAAAAACGGGTTTCTTTGAGGACGCAGAAAACGGTAGTTTAATTCTCGATGAAATCGGTGAAATGCCATTAGAGTTGCAATCCAAACTATTACGGGTTTTAGAAAATGGTGAATACTATCGTTTAGGAGAAACCAAAGTTCGCAAATCAAATGCTCGAATTATTGCATCGACCAATCGTGATTTACGCGATGCCGTGCGCAAAGGTTCTTTTCGCAATGATTTATATCATCGTTTAACTGTTTTAACTATTCGAGTTCCTCCGCTTTGTGAACGTTCAGATGATAAACTTATTCTTCTCAAACATTTTCAAACTTTCTATAGCGCAAGCATGAATAAAAAGCCTTTTGAATTAGATAGTTACACGCAAGACAAATGGCGTATTTATAATTTTCCTGGTAATGTTCGTGAACTGAGAAATATTGTAATTCGTTTGAGCACCAAATACGCGGGACAAACGGTTAATACAGAGCAATTAGAAGCCGAATTAGAAGAAGATTTTTCAATCAAAACACCTTCTGAACTTGATCAAAGTGATAATATTGAAAGTTTATTACTCAAAGGTAATTTTTCTTTAGACGATGCAATGTTAGAATGGGAACGTCGTTATATTGAAGTTGCTCTCAAAATGAGCCAGCAAAATTTAAGTCAAGCAGCGCGTTTATTAGGTATCAATCGCACGACTTTATATAGTAAAATGCAACGTTTAGCCAAAAACGAAATTTAGAAGAAACTTATGACTATTTCCTCACGCACATTACCGCCAGAATGGCATCCACAAAGTGCTATTTTGCTCACTTTTCCTCACGAAAATACCGATTGGAAACCCATCTTAAATCAAGTCGAACCTGTTTTTGTTAATATTGCAAAAGCGGTTTGTGAATTTGAACAACTGATCGTTTCTTGTTTTGATGAGAAACATTTGAAATATGTCGAGCAACTTTTGATTGAGAATGATATTGATAAAAATAATTTTAAATTATATATTGTTCCTTCAAATGATACTTGGGCACGCGATCATGGAGCGATTTGTATTTATGAAAACAACCAACGTAAAGTTTTGGATTTTACTTTTAATGGTTGGGGAAATAAATTTGATGCAACTTTAGATAATCAAATTACCGCAAATTTACATCAACAAGGTGCATTTCAAAATAGTCCGTTAATTTCATTGGATTTTGTTTTAGAAGGTGGAAGCATTGAAAGTGATGGTTTGGGAACAATTTTAACCACTGAATTTTGTTTAAAATCACCCGAAAGAAATCCTCATTTTAATACTGAGCAAATTGAAGATTATTTATTTGAACAATTGGGTGCAAAACGGATTTTATGGTTAAAATATGGGGCATTAGAAGGCGACGATACAGATAGCCATATTGATACCTTAGCGCGTTTTTGTGATGAGAAAACCATTGCCTATCAAAGTTGTGAAGATTCAAATGATAGTCATTTTGAGGAATTCAAAGCAATGGAAGAGGAACTCAAGGCTTTTCGTCAACTAAATGGTGAGCCTTATTATTTGGTTGCATTACCTTTTCCAGAGCCAAAATATGATCAAGAAAATCAAAGGCTTCCCGCAACGTATGCGAATTTCTTGATTTTAAATAATGCGGTGCTTGTTCCAACTTATCAGGATAAATCCGATCAACTTGCATTGGAACGTTTGGCGGCGTGTTTTCCAGAAAGAAAAATCATTGGAATTGATTGCACGCCATTAATTCAACAACATGGGAGCTTGCATTGTGTGACGATGCAAATTCCAGCCCTTGATTTTTGAGATAAGAAACACCATTTCTAAAAGACAATTTTTCTTTAAGGAGTTTTAATTATGGCACATCATGTTCCTGTTCCTACTAATATTGAATATCGTCGTATTCCCCGTGTTTTATTTGTTGAGTTTGAAAATGGTGAACAATTTGAAATGTCAGCGGAGTTTCTACGGGTTAATTCTCCGTCCGCAGAAGTGAGAGGACATTCTGATGATACGGCGGTTTTACAAGTAGGTAAGCAAGATGTACAAATTGATCGCATTGAAGGGGTAGGAAATTACGCGGTTCAACTTTATTTTGATGATAATCACGATACGGGTATTTTCTCATGGGAATGGTTGTATTATTTGGGAACAAATAAAAACCTTTTATGGGCAGAATATTTAGAGAAACTTGAAAAAAGTGGTGGGAAGCGTTCTCCTTCGAATTAGATTTTTTAGCGTTTTTCCTAATGTTCTTTGTAGGGTGCAACGTAATTGTGCACCCTTTGAAATGAATAATAATAAAAAAGTTGAGAAACTAATTATCTAGAAAAATTCAATAATTTTTTAAGATAATGGATTTCTAGGTTAGTGAAAAAACCTTAATTTTTTCTAAAAAAGAAACTAATTATCTTGGTGCTGTTTTTTGTGTTCTCGATGCCTGTTGTGCTTTGAATCTATCCTTTTATTTTAAAAAATAAATGAGCATTTTCAATATCTTGGAAGATTTGAGATTTGAGCGCGTCTAAAGAAGAGAATCTTTGTTCAGAGCGCAAATGATGCAATAATTCGATTTCTAAGTATTTTCCGTAAATATCTTGATTAAAATCAAAGAGATGCGCTTCTAATAAAGGTTTTAATTCACCGCCAACGGTCGGACGATTTCCCACATTCGCAACGCCAAAATACGGTTTTTCATCAATGCCTAAAACTCTTACAGCAAACACGCCGTTGATCGAAATTGCGTGACGATTCAAGGAGATATTAGCGGTTGGAAAACCTAATTGTCGCCCTAATTTTGCGCCGTGCGCAACTCGTCCACATAACGAATAGGGTCTTCCCAATAAACGTGCGGCTTCATTCATATCATTGTTTTGTAAGGCTTTTCTGACTCGAGTGCTGCTAATGCGTTCGTTTTCTAAAATTCGAGTCGGCGTATTTACCACCTTAAAACCATATTGTTTGCCAGCGTTTTCTAAAGTATGAAAATCGCCTTTTCGTTGCGATCCAAATCGAAAATCATCGCCTACAATCAAATACTTAACCGATAAGCCATCAACCAAAACTTGAGAAATAAAGGCTTCGGGCGACCAACTCGCCAATTGACGGTTAAAACGCAAACAAAGCAGTCGATCTAAAGGAAATTGTCGCAACGCTAAAACTTTTTCCCGCAAACGTGTTAAACGCGCAGGTGCTTGATCTGGAACGAAAAATTCTTGCGGTTGCGGTTCAAAACTAATCACCACCGACGGTAATTGCAATTTTTTAGATTTTTCAATAAGTTGCGCAAAAACGGCTTGATGCCCTAAATGGACACCGTCGAAATTACCGATTGTTGCGACGCAATCTTGGTGGTGGGCGCGTAATTGGCTGAGGCTACGAATCACTTCCATCGTCTGAATTCTCATTTTTAGGTTTCAGGAATTTTACACGGCAGGAAAATTTTTTGCGCGAATAGTCTTGAAAGTTTGGCTTTTTGCGCTATATTAGCACTCACAGGTGGCGAGTGCTAATAATCATCCGCCATCCCCGAATTAACCTCACATTTTATTCTCAGGAGAAAAACTCTATGAAAATCCGTCCGTTACATGATCGGGTGATTGTCAAACGTGTTGAAGAAGAACGCAAAACCGCTGGCGGCATCGTGCTCCCAGATTCCGCCACCGAAAAACCCATGCGCGGCAAAGTGTTAGCCGTCGGCACAGGCAAAATCATGGAAAACGGTAGCGTCCGCGCATTACAAGTCAAAGAAGGCGATTTAGTTTTATTTGGCAAATATTCTGGCACAGAAGTGAAAGTCGACGGTGAAGAACTCGTCGTGATGCGTGAAGAAGATTTAATGGGCGTTATTGAAGAATAACGATTTCTCTTTTTATAAGATTTCAAAGGAAAAATTATCATGGCAGCAAAAGAAGTCCGTTTCTCTGAAGACGCTCGTCACGCATTAGTACGCGGCGTTAATGTATTAGCAAATGCAGTTAAAGTTACATTAGGTCCTAAAGGTCGTAACGTTGTTTTAGAAAAATCATTTGGCGCACCTACCATTACTAAAGACGGCGTGTCCGTTGCAAAAGAAATCGAATTAGAAAACAAATTCGAAAATATGGGCGCGCAAATGGTTAAAGAAGTTGCTTCAAAAACTTCTGACGTTGCGGGCGACGGCACAACCACTGCAACTGTATTAGCGCAATCATTATTAAATGAAGGCATTAAAGCGGTTGCTGCGGGCATGAATCCAATGGATTTAAAACGCGGTATCGACAAAGCAGTGATTTCTGCGGTTGAAGGTTTGAAAGAACTTTCTAAACCTTGCACCGACAACAAAGCAATTGCTCAAGTTGGAACGATTTCTGCCAACTCCGATGAAGACATTGGAAACTTAATTGCGCGTGCAATGGAAAAAGTCGGCAAAGACGGCGTAATTACCGTTGAAGAAGGTTCTGGTTTAGATAACGATTTAGAAGTGGTTGAAGGAATGCAATTTGATCGTGGCTATTTGTCACCTTATTTCATTAATAATCAACAAACTATGATTTGCGAATTAGAAAATCCTTTAATTTTATTATACGACAAAAAGATTTCTAACATCCGTGAATTATTACCTGTATTAGAAGGCGTTGCAAAATCTGGTCGTGCATTATTAATCATTGCAGAAGACGTAGAAGGTGAAGCCTTAGCAACATTAGTAGTGAACACCATTCGTGGTATTGTAAAAGTTGCAGCAGTAAAAGCACCTGGTTTTGGTGATCGTCGTAAAGCAATGTTACAAGATATTGCTGTTTTAACGGGCGCAACTGTGATTTCTGAAGAACTCGGTTTAAACTTAGAAAAAGCCAGCTTGCATGATTTAGGAACTGCAAAGAAAATCCAAATCACCAAAGAAGAAACCACCATTATCGATGGCGTTGGTAAACCAGAAGACATTAAAGCGCGCGTTGAGCAAGTTCGCAAACAAATCGAAGATACTTCTTCTGATTATGATCGTGAAAAATTACAAGAACGGGTTGCTAAATTAGCAGGCGGCGTTGCGGTAATTAAAGTCGGCGCAGCAACCGAAGTTGAAATGAAAGAAAAGAAAGCGCGCGTTGAAGACGCATTACACGCAACCAGAGCAGCGGTTGAGGAAGGTGTAGTTCCTGGTGGTGGTGTTGCATTAGTTCGTGTGTTAGATAAAATTAAAACACTCGAAGGTTCAAATCACGATCAAAACGTGGGTATCAACTTAGCGCGTCGTGCAATGGAAGAACCTTTACGTCAAATCGTTGCAAACGCCGGCGGAGAACCTTCTGTTATTTTAAACAAAGTGAGAGAAGGCAGCGGTAACTTTGGTTACAACGCAGCAACCGACGTATTTGGTGATATGATTGAAATGGGTATTTTAGACCCGACCAAAGTCACGCGTACCGCATTACAAAACGCAGCGTCAATTGCGGGTTTAATGTTGACCACCGAAGCAATGGTTGCAGAATTACCCAAAAAAGATTCCTCACCAATGATGGGTGGCGGAATGGGCGGCGGAATGGGTGGTATGGATATGATGTAATCTTTTGAATTTAAAAGATTATTTCTAACATCTAAAAACCTACTAGATTTTAAAAAACTAGTAGGTTTTTTTTATTAAAGTGTTTGTAATTTTTCCGCATTTCAATTAGAGATTTTGCTCTGTTTTTATTAGCGTCTACCAAATCTTTAAAAAGTTTCTTTTCTTCTGATTTTTTCTTTAATTTTCCTTTTCCTTTTCCTTTTCCTTTTCTTTTTCTTTTTGATCAATCAATTGTAGGTTTCAAGACAACAATAAATCTCTTGTGAGAAAACTTACAAGTCGTTTTTTAAAAATTACAAAATAAATTCAATTAAATCAATGTATTACATCCAAAAAAGACGCGGCATATTTTGTGCTTTGAGTTAAAAAAAAACACTCAAAGATAGGGATATATTTATGTTTGCGGTGATTAGTTTGACCTTGATGGGATTGATGTTGGGCGCGTTGTTGGGGATCGCCGCCCGCTATTTTGCCGTCGAAGGCAATCCGTTACAGGCTGAAATCCTTGAAATTTTACCCGGTTCTCAATGCGGTCAGTGTGGATTTGCGGGCTGCAATCCCGCCGCCGAAGCCTTATTAAACGGCAAAGCCCCCGTCACTTTATGTCCGCCGGGCGGAAAAGTGGTCGTGGAAAAACTCGCCGCCAAATTAGGCGTGTCCATCGATTTGTCGTCCGTCGCTGATAATACTCCCAAATTTGCCTTTATAAACGAGGCGTTATGTATTGGTTGCCAACGCTGTTTTAAACGTTGTCCGACCGACGCGATCATGGGCGGACCCAAACAATTGCACACCGTTATCACCGATGCGTGCACGGGTTGTGGGAAATGCGTCGATACCTGTCCGACCGAATGTATCCGTTTGAGGGAAATCAAACCCACGTTGCAAACATGGTATTGGCATAAACCCGACATGGCGGTCGCTTAGAGGATAAGTCTATGAAACTCTTTAATATTCGCGGCGGCGTGCATCCGCAAGAACGCAAAGATCGCAGCGCACATTCACCGATTGAAAGCGTGCCAATCCCAGAAACGTTGCGAATTCCAGTTCAACAACACATCGGCAATCCAGCGATTCCAACTATTCACATTGGCGAAAAAGTCCTGAAAGGTCAATTAATTGCGCACGGGCAAGGGATGATTTCCGCGCCAATTCACGCGCCCACGTCGGGGACAATTTCCAAAATCGGTAATTATCACGCGCCGCATCCGTCGGGTTTGCCCGTTTTGACGATCACGCTCAAACCCGATGGCGAAGATCAATGGATTGATCTGCAACCCGTTGAAAATCCTTTCGATTTAGCTCCTGAAGAGATTAGCAAACGGGTTGCCGCAGCAGGGATTGTCGGAATGGGCGGCGCGACGTTTCCCTCGGCGGTGAAGTTGAATTTGCGCAAACGCTACACCTTGGAAACCCTCGTGATTAATGGGGCTGAATGCGAACCCTATTTGACGTGCGATGATCGTTTAATGCAAGAATACACCGCGCAAGTCCTTGATGGAATTAGAATTATGGGTTATGCGTTGGGCGTGAAAAATATCGTCATTGCCATCGAAAATAACAAACCCAAAGCCCAACAATATTTGAAATTAGAAGCAGAAAAATATAATAATATCAAAGTGATAGGCGTGCCCACACGCTATCCCATGGGATCAGAAAAGCATTTAGTGCAAACTTTGACGGGTTTAGAAACCCCCGCCCGCGCTTTGACGGCGGATATTGGCGTAGTGGTGCATAACGTGGCGACGGCATTTGCGGTGCATGAAGCGCTGCGTGAAGGAAAACCGTTGGTTTCTCGAATCGTGACGATCAGCGGCGGGGCAATGCGTGAGGCAAAAAATCTTCGAGTGCTCATCGGCACGCCTGTTCAGTATCTGATTGATTATTGTGGAGGTTTTGACATCGAACCCGACCGTTTATTGCTGGGCGGTCCAATGATGGGTCAAATGCTCCCGACCACTAAAGTCCCGATTGTGAAAGGTAGCAATGGCGTTTTAGCCTTAACGCACGCCGAAACCCATTCAACCGCCGCGATGCCGTGCATTCGGTGTGCGCGATGCGTGAATGCGTGCCCGTGCGGATTGTTGCCGTTGGATATGGCGGCGTTCACGAAAGTGGGCGATTTAGATGGCGCGACGCATTCGGGGTTATTAGATTGTATTCTTTGCGGATCATGCGCTTACGTTTGTCCATCACATATTCCGTTGGTTCAATATTTTCAATATGCGCGTGGTGAATTGGTTGATCGACAACGTCAACAATATCAACAAGATGAAACAAAACGTTTAATTGTCCAACGGGCGGAACGTTTGGAACGTGAGGCGCGTGAAAAACGAGAACGTCTTGCAAAACAAAAGGCTGCGAAAGCGGCTCAAGCGGAGGCAAATCCATGAACACTCTTTTAATGAGCAGTCCCCACACGCACGGCGGTTTGAGCGTTTCAAAAGTGATGTGGACGGTGATGTTAGCCTTAACGCCCGCGACCTTATTTGGTTTCTATGTGTTTGGATTTCCAGCGATTTTTTTATTTTTAATCACCTGTGGATCGGCGGTTGGTTTCGAGGCGTTGGCGTTGAAATGGTCGCAAAAACCCGTGCAATTTCATATACATGACGGATCAGCACTTTTAACGGGTTGGTTGATCGCGCTGACGTTGCCGCCGTACGCGCCTTGGTGGATTGGCGTGGTTGGAAGTTTCATTGCAATTATGATTGGAAAACAAGTGTATGGCGGTTTGGGTCAAAACCTGTTTAATCCTGCGATGGTTGCTCGAATTGCTCTGTTGATTTCTTTTCCTGTTGAAATGACGACGTGGGTTTCTCCGCATCCGCTTTTTGAAATGGGTTCGCCGAGCTTTTTTGAAAGCCTACACATCACTTTTTTAGGAGCAACTTTCTCTGATGCTTCAACAGGTGCAACCACTTTAGGTTATATCAAAACTGAATTAAGTCGCGGCATTGCGATGCCTGAAATCCTAAAAAATACCTTTTCAATCAATGAGTTATTTTGGGGTAAAGTTTCAGGAAGTATGGGCGAAACGTCTGCCTTTTTGATTTTATTAGGTGGTATCGTGATGATTTTTATGGGAATTATTACTTGGCACATTCCCGTAGCGATTTTGGTTTCTTTAACGATCTGCGCAGGCATCGCATACGGTATCAATCCGAATAAATATCCTTTTGTTTTTTATCACCTTTTTGGTGGCGCGGCAATGCTTGGGGCGTTCTTTATTGCCACTGATCCCGTCACCTCACCGATCAGCAAAATGGGTCAAATCGTGTTTGGAATCGGCTGTGGGGTGTTGATTTTCGTGATTCGAAGCTGGGCGGGTTATCCCGAAGGCGTTGGTTTTGCGGTGTTATTGATGAACGCGATGACCCCGTTATTAGATCGGTGGTTGCGTCCTCGCGTGTATGGGCGTTCGCGCAAAGGCGATCCGTTGCAATATTCCAATGACGCGGAGAAATAGGAGTTTCTTATGAATCAGCAAAGCATTCAATATCAAGGTGGGATTTTAGCCGTGATTGCCTTATTAACCAGCGCGGCATTAGTGATTGCAAACAATTTAACGCACGATGCAATTGAGCAAAGTCGTTTGGAAGATTTGAAAGCCTTTTTAACGCAAGTTGTTCCAAAAGACTATTACGATAATGATTTGGTAAAAGACACGGTTTCTCTCAAATTACAAGGCGAAGCAGAAACCACTATTTACAAAGGACGTTTGCAAAACAAAGTCAATGCAGTTGCTTTTGAATGGACAGCCAAAGGTGGTTATGCTGGAAATATCAAAGTAATTCTTGGGATAGATCGAGATGGCAAAGTTTTAGGAGCGCGGGTTCTTGCTCACAATGAAACCCCCGGATTAGGTGATAAAATTGAAGTTAAGCGTTCGGATTGGATTACAAAATTCAATGGGCTTTCTTTAGAAAATCCTCCGGTCGACAAATGGGGAGTTAAAAAAGATGGCGGAATATTTGATCAATTCACGGGTGCAACCATTACTCCTCGAGCCGTTGTAAAGGGAATAAAAGAGGCATTACAAGTATTTCAAGCACATCGAGCAACTATTTTAGGAGAGTAATAATCATGAATTACCGTCAAATCATTTCAGAAGGTTTATGGGGAAATAATGTTGTTCTCGCCCAAAATATTGCATTATGCCCTTTATTAGCAGTCACAAGTACCGCCACTAACGGCTTAGGAATGGGGTTAGCAACGACTGCCGTTCTTATCGCATCCAATGTTGCAATTTCTTTAGTGCGTTCTTTTATTCCAAGTGAAGTGCGCATTCCAGCTTTTATTGTTTTAATTGCAACGATTGTTACCTTAGTTGATATGGGTATGAATGCGTATATCCATGAATTATATAAAGTTTTAGGATTGTTCATTCCATTAATTGTGGTGAATTGTGCAGTGTTAGCACGCGCCGAATCTTTTGCCTCACAAAACCCCGTTTTCCCGTCAGCGGTTGATGGTTTATTTATGGGAATTGGCTTTACTTTAGGATTAGTTTTGCTTGGTGGAATTCGAGAAATTATTGGCAGTGGAACATTGTTTTCTGGTGCTTCACTTTTGTTAGGTCAAAACTTCGCTTTTTTAGAAATGACCATTATTCCACATTACAAAGGCGTGCTTTTAATGATACTTCCTCCCGGTGGATTTGTTGCAATGGGATTTCTAATCGTTGGCAAACGCTTATTGGATAATCGAGCAAAACAAAAAGCCGCTGCAATATCTTCTGAAACTGTTGCTGCATAATTTCTTGTTCACGATCGATCGTGGGAACGAGAAAAGAAAGGGATTTCAACTAAAAACCTACAAGGTTTCAAAAACCTTGCAGGTTTAGAAAGAGATGAAATAAAATAAGAGAGGAAAAATGAAATGAAAGTCGGCATTGCGTATGCGTTACCCACGAAACAAGTTTGGTTGAAAATAGAAGTGCCAGAAGAATGCACAGTGAAAGAAGTCATTGAGCATTCGGGTTTATTAAAACAATTTCCAGAAATCGATCTGAGCAAACAAAAAGTTGGGATTTTTGGAAAGATCGCCAAATTAGATGCGAAAGTTGAAGAAAACTGCCGTGTAGAAATCTATCGTCCGATCACCGTTGATCCCACTACCGTTGAACGCCGTGATTTAAAGGAAGATTGATAGAAAAATTGAGAAGTTGTGATTTGATAATTCTAAAGAAAGTTCGCGTAGAGTGGATAAGCTCAGGCGACCGCCGCCGCCAGTGAGCTTAAATCAAACCGAAAAAAACCGACGGCGAGTGGTCGGCATTGAGCGACAAGTTAAATATTACTTTAATTCTATAACTCTGAAGTCAAGAGGGTTCTGGTTTATCAGTTTCATTATCACGCTGAAATTAACATTGTCGTCACCTTCTAACTTCAAGCATGGAATGTGAACAGTTTGATCGGAACTACGGTAAAAAGTTGTGCAACCAGCTTGCGGTTGAGTTGTTTGAGATTGCTCTGCACTATTTAAAAGTTTCCCTGTAATTATTACACTATCACTTCTTGATGTATCAAATACAGATTTAAAGGAAAACAAATAATAAGTACCAGTGACTTCTGTTGAGGTAGTACCGCTATATTGAAATTTAAAGTGATCTTCTCTACCTATATTATTACTGTCTATGTATGAATGATATAAATCATAACCGTTTTGGTCATAAGAGAGCTTCCATTCCGAGTTATCACTTTTACCAACTCCAAGTAGTGTTTTATAATTAGTTACTGATGAGGTTGTTATAGAGTTTGAAAACGTAATAGTTTCACTTTTCATCGAACTACTAAATGACCATTTCTGGTTAAGAAATGGTGTAAGGTAAGATGAATCTTCTCTAAGATTCAAAGCATATGAGTTACTTGATACCAAAAACAAAACAACGACTAAAAGTTTACGCAACATATTTGATACTCCTGCATTGGAAATAACTAAAAAGCAATTAAATATAATTAGGCAAGTTTGCCTTGATAAACTTGCTATTGAGCAAGTAATCGCGCATATTTAGCAAGATATTTTTTTGGATGCTATCACTACCTTTATACTATGTCAACCACCCAATCAGGTAAAACACTATTGACGGAAACCCGCGATTTAATGCGGCGTTTGCACTATTCCATCCATAAAGTTGAAGAAAATTGTCGCGTAGAAATCTATCGCCCGATCACCGTTGATCCAACAACAGTTGAACGCCGTGATTTAAAGGAAGATTGAAGTGTTTAAAATTAATTTAAACAATAGGTTACAAATTATAATTTTGAATTTTATGCAGGAACGTGACTATAAGCTAGTGTGCCAATGAAAAAATGTCGTATTTATGCCTACAGAGCAGAATCGCGGTGAAATAAACGTGCGTTGAGGCGGGTAATTTCTTCAGCGGCTTCTTGATGATTTTTGCGTAAGGTACGGTTTAAATAGCGTAATTTCGCAATCCACGCAATGCTAACCAAAATCCCTAACGTAATCCCGCCTAAAAACATGATTAATAACAAAACTGCCAAGCGTATTTCTAAGGTGTTGATAACATAATGAAGTTGGACGGTTTGCGGATTATAGAGAGTGAAAATCACGCTCACTATAAAGATCAAGCCTAAAAATATCCAACTGATAAATCGTAACATTATGAATTTACTCTAAAAAATATTGACAGTTTTGAGGATTAAAAAAATTAAGCGTCGAGATTTACCCGATCACGCAATTCTTTACCGGGTTTGAAATGAGGGACGTGTTTTGCGGGTAAATTAACGGTTTCGCCGGTTTTAGGATTGCGACCAGTGCGCGCTGGACGATGGTGCAATGAAAAACTACCAAAACCCCGAATTTCGATCCGCTCACCAGCGGCTAATGCTTGCGACATGTGTTCTAACAAGGTTTTAACCGCAGCATCGATATCTTTTTGAGTTAATTGGTTTTGTTTAGTGGCTAATGCTTCAATCAGTTCTGATTTGGTCATGAGAAATATCCTTGCATAAAATTGGGCAGAGTTTTAACCCTGCCCGAGGTGGGGAGGACGTTACTCTCTACTGTCCATTTGTTCACGAATCAAATCGCCCAAGGTGGTGGTGCGACTATCTTCTTCTTCTTTTGCCTTCATAGACAACGAGATAATACGTTTTTTGCGATCAACGCCGATAAATTTCGCTTCAATGGTTTCGCCTTCTTTGATGGGCACATCGCGCGCCATTTCGGTGGAACGAAGATAACCTTCGACGCTTTCACCTAATGTGATCGTTGCACCTTTGGCATCAACGGCGGCGACCGTTCCTTTGACCATGCTTCCTTTCGGGTTTGATTCAACAAATTGACCAAATGGATCGAGGTCTAATTGCTTGATACTTAAAGAAATTCTTTCGCGCTCTGGATCGATAGCTAAAATCATTGCTTCGATTTCATCGCCTTTCTTGTATTGGCGAACCGCATCTTCTGGGGTTAAATTCCAAGAAATATCAGTCATATGCACTAAGCCGTCGATGTTGCCATCTAAGCCAATGAAAATACCGAAATCTGTAATGGATTTAATCTTGCCTTTAACGCGATCACCTTTGTTATGGGTGTTATTAAATTCTTCCCAAGGATTGACGTGGCATTGTTTGATACCTAAAGAAATACGGCGGCGTTCGCTGTCGATGTCTAAGATCATCACTTCGCATTCATCGCCCACTTGGACAACTTTGGAAGGATGCACGTTTTTGTTTGTCCAATCCATTTCAGAAACGTGAACTAAACCTTCCACGCCTTCCTCAATTTCCACAAAGCAACCATAATCGGTTAAATTGGTGACTTTGCCGCTCAAACGAGAGCCATTGGGGTAACGACGTGCAATATCTTGCCAAGGGTCTTCGCCCATTTGTTTCAAGCCTAAAGAAACACGGGTACGATCGCGGTCGAATTTGAGGATTTTAACTTCCACTTCGTCGCCAACTTGAACCACTTCATTCGGATGTTTAACACGTTTCCACGCCATGTCGGTGATATGTAATAAACCATCAACGCCACCTAAATCCACAAACGCGCCGTAATCAGTTAAGTTTTTAACCACGCCTTTATAGGTCATGCCTTCTTGCATGGTGTCTAATAAAGATTGACGTTCGGTGTTGCTTTCTTGTTCAACGACCGCGCGGCGAGAAACCACCACATTATTACGACGTTTATCTAATTTAATAACTTTAAATTCTAAAGGTTTGCCTTCTAACAACGCAGAATCACGCACTGGACGCACATCAACCAACGAACCCGGTAAGAACGCACGGATTTCATTGACATTCACGGTAAAGCCACCTTTCACTTTATCGGTAATTAAACCAGTCAGGGTTTCACCTTGTTCAAAGGCTTTTTCGAGGAAAATCCACGAAGCGGCGCGTTTGGCTTTTTCACGAGATAAACGAGTTTCGCCCATGCCGTCTTCTAAAGATTCAAGCACCACATCGACGACATCGCCGACTGCGACTTCGATCTCACCTTGTTCATTTTTGAATTGTTCGATAGGCACAACGCCTTCGGATTTCAAACCCGCATTTAAAATAACCACATCACCGCGCACCGCCACGACGGTTGCTTTCAACACGCCACCAGGCGTTAAATTCACTTGAGACTGACTTTCAGCAAATAACTCAGCAAAACTTTCCATTCAAAACCCCTGACCCGCTACCGATAAAGTACAACGAATCTGACTCAAAAAAGTTGAAAAAACGTTAAACACATTGTTTGATAATCTTTTATCAAACGCCTTTATTTTTGATTTAAGCTATTGATTTTATTCGATAAATCTTTACTTAAACTAAAAATCTCACCCATAACAACATCAACTACATGGATAGGCAACCACTCATTCAATGCCGTAATTAAGCCGCGAAGTTTAGCATCTATTTCTTTTTTTTTCAACTGTTTATAACGCCACTTTGCACGTTTTCCGAGGCGGAGTTAAGCATCCAAAAACCGCCATTGCTCACTTAAAATCTCTTTTTCTGTATAATAAAATCATTGTATTTTACAGATACCTATAATTTTATGATACAAATCAATAGATTGTGTGTGAATTATTCGATAAAATCCGAAAAAGATATGAGAAAACATTTTTGAGAAATTGGATGATTTTCTAAAACGTACCATTATGAATAAATAAGAATTTTTAGAGTTTAATTGAATGTGTAAAAATCACGAATTGGATAAAAAAGGATCACAAAATGCACAATTATGGCAAAGTAGCGGTGTTGATGGGCGGGATTTCTGCGGAACGTGAGATTTCTTTAATTAGCGGACAAGCCGTGTTGCAAGCCTTACAACGTCAAGGTATCGATGCAACCCCGATTGATACGCAACATCATGTTTTAGAACAACTTTTAGCGTTAAAACCCGATCGGGCGTTTATTGTATTGCACGGACGTGGCGGCGAAGACGGATCAATGCAAGGGTTATTGAAAACGTTGGGGATTCCGTTCACGGGCAGTGACGTGCTCGGTTCTGCGCTCGGAATGGACAAAGTGCGCACCAAAACGCTGTGGGAAGGCTGCGGATTGCCCACGCCGCCGTCGGTGTTATTGAGCGCGGACACCGATTGGAACGCCGTCATCGAACAATTAGGCTTACCAATTATGGTGAAACCCGCGTCCGAAGGATCGAGCGTCGGAATGAGCAAAGTCGACCGCGCTGAAGATTTACCCGCCGCATGGCAAACCGCTCATCAATTCGACCAAAAAATCCTTGCAGAACAATATATTAGCGGCAAAGAATACAGCGCGTCGATTTTAAATGGCGAAGCATTGCCGTTGGTTCGAGTGGAAATTCCGTCGCGGAGATTTTACGATTTCACCGCAAAATATCAAGATAATCAAACACTTTACCATTGTCCGTGTGGTTTAAGTGTGGAAGAAGAAAAAGCCTTACAAAACATTGCGTTACAAGCCTTCGACAGCGTCGGCGCGAGCGGTTGGGGTCGGGTTGATATGATGGTCGACGGCGCAACGAGCAAGGCTTTTCTCTTAGAAATCAACACCGTACCCGGCATGACCGATCACAGTTTAGTGCCAATGGCGGCGAAAGCGGCGGGCATTGACTTTGACGACTTGGTGTGCCGCATTCTCGACACCTCATGCGCGTAAAACGCACGCAAGCCCGTCGTCCCGAACCTTCATTTTCAACGATTTTTTTTCAATTTATTCAAGAGGTTATATTTTTAGTCTTTTCGGAACTTTGGAAAATTAAAAGGTTGATTTTGTTAGGTTTTTTAATTTATGCGGGCGGCGCGTGGTTATTTTCTCCCCAACAATGGCAGATTTCAAAAGTTAAAATCGATGCGCCCGCGCATTTTGGTGCATCGATTAAAATGGTTCTCACGCCGTTCTTAGAAAATGGCTGGTTGTTTTTAGAGCAACATAGCATTGAAGTTGTTCTAAAAAACTTACCGAATGTTGAAACCGTTAAAATAGAGAAAATTTTCCCCGACGAATTACAGCTAAAAATAACCGAATTCAAACCAATTGCACGTTGGCAGAAATCAACTGTTGATCAAATATGGTTAGTGAGTTCGACGGGCGAATTATTTAAAGGAGAAACCAAAGAAACTTTACCCCTTTGGCAAGGCGATCTTTCACAACTCATCGAATTAAAAGAAAAATTTGAAGATGCTCGTATGGTTTTAGAAACCCATCAACTTAAAATAAATACCTTACAAATCAATGCGTGGGGTTCTGGGCAAATCATTTTACAAAATGGCTTAATTATAAAAATAGGCAAAGATTTTTCTCGTTTGAAACAGTTTGTCAAATCCTACCCCAAACTTCCTCCCAATGCGGTCAGTTTTGATTTACGTTATCCTCACGGCATTGCGGTTGGTTTTTGATTTTAAAAAACAATTGGAATATTATTTGCGTAATCAATTTCAAATATATTTGTTAAATGGAGAATTACAATGACCCAAAATTACTATTTATTGCTGGGAATTTCGCATGATACGGTGAAACCAGAGGTAATTCGCGTCGCGGCAGAAACCCGCATGAATGAATTTAAAGAAACATTTGAACGTTTGCAACAATGCGTAGGGCGTGAAGAAATTGGCGAGGCTTATGATTACGCAATTTTAGAAATCTCGCCTGCCGCTTCTTTAGCCGACATTAAAGAAGCTACTCAAAGAAAAATTACAGCCATAAAAGAGGCTTATCAAACCTTAATTAATCCTGCCTCAAGAGTCGCTTATAATCAAATGCTTGCAAAAGAATCTTCTTTAAATGATATTCCAATGATTCTCAAACAAAGTACCGAGAAACATCCTTCTATTAAAAAAACACCCCCTTCTCCTATTCCAACCTCTATTTCCTCACCTTTCATTCCCAAACAATCTTCAGGTTCGTCTTTAAATTGGTTGTGGTTATTTGTTGCGGTTGGTTTAATTGCAATTGGCGGTTTTTTAGCGTTAAGATTTTTTAGATAAATCAAATAGTTATTGTCTTTCTTAATAGAAAGGCAATCATACTATTTATTGCTAACATTAACACAATCATTGCACCCGCTGGCAAATCAAAATGATTTGATAAAACCAACCCCATTCCATAACCCATAATTCCAATAAAATAAGCGATTTTTAAATGCGATGTTGCTAATGCTGGCATAATCAAACTTGCAAACACTAAATACACGCCCACTAATTGCACTGAAGCCGTAATTGCTAAGGCAAATAAGAAATAAAAAATCTTGTCACGATAATGAGAAAAATAAAACCATATTCCTAACAAAAAAGCATATAAAATCATCGTTGTCCACAAATGTCGAGTTTCTACCCATAAGATTTGTCCCACCAACAAATCTTTCAAATGCTCTCCTCCATGTGGATTATGCGCTAACAATAAAATCCCCAAACTCGCAGTGATTACAAATAAAGAACCAATCAATGCTTCTTGATGTTCTTTAAAATGTTTCTCCATCCACGCTAATAAAGTTGCTCCACTTAATGCCGCAAGAGTTGCAATGAGTTGTTCTTCCCATCCATGCGCTTCCCAACCAAAGCTATGCGCAATGATTAATCCTAACCCAGCAATTTGAGCAAGTGTTAAATCAATAAAAATTATCCCACGTTTCAAAACTTCTTGACCTAATGGAACATGGATGCTTAACACTAAAATGCCAGCAAAAAACGCTGGTAATAAAATTTCACTATTCATAACAATCGGTTAAGTAAATCATTAAACCAACTTTCTAAATCAACAGCTTGAGGTGTTCCTCCGACTGTAATTGGAAGCATGATTTGCTTAATTTGGGTTTTTTCAGCTAACCAATTTGCCGCTTTTGAATCCTCATAATTGCTATACACAATTAATTGAGCGTTGTTTTGTTTTGCTTTCTCCAAAACATTAGCTAAATGCCCACTGGTTGGTGGTAATCCAACTTTGGGTTCAAGCGTTGCAACTTCCTCTAATCCTAACCAACGTATTAAATACCCCCAACTTTTATGGTGTGTAATAATGCGTTTTCCTTTCAAGTTCTTTGCAAGTTCTTCCCAACGTTGTAATGCTAAATTCCATTTTTTTGCAAATAATTGGTTTTGTTGAGAATAAAAATCAGCATTTTGAGGATCGATAATTTGCAAACGTTGCGTAAGTGCCTGAGATATTTGCAAAAAATGACGCGGATCAGTTTGAATATGGGGATTTCCAGCCGCATGAACATCGCCTTCGCTACGATCTAATTTGGTGGGCTTATCAATTAATTCCACAAAATCCGCCGCCATGAAATATCCTTGCTCACTTTTTTGAATGGATTTGTTACCCGTTTTTTGCAATAAAATGGGCAACCATCCGATTTCTAATTCTGCACCCGTACAAATCAATAAATTAGCTTGTCGTGCTTTCGCTAATAAACTCGGTCGTGCTTCAATATGATGGGGGTCTTGTTGTGCAGTTGTTGCAATATAAATGTCGGCTTTTTCTCCAACCAGTTCTTTTGCTAATGCCCCCCATTCAGGTTCACACGCAAAAATATTTAATTCCGCCTTCACAAATGAAGAAGAAATTAAAGCTAGAAATAAAATAAGTTGTTTCATCATTGAATCCTCATGCCGATAACTTAGATTTAAGTTGTTCCCAACTAACCGCAGATTCTACAGTTCGGTTTAGCGCGTCTAATAATTTATTAGCATTAAATGGATTGCTCAATAAATAAAGTGTTTCTAATAAACTGTTATAATCTGCTTCAGAAATCATCACAACACCTGTATTATCTAACGATTTGTGAATGCAAATGGGTTCAGGTTGTTCAACAACATTGGTAAATAGTTGTTCAAAATGTTGCTGTGCTTCAGTATAAGCAATTGTTTGCATAATTTTATCTCCAAATCAAAAGGTAGAAAAATCTACCTTTTAAGAAATTAATTAAAAAGAATGTGCGCCGTGAGAACCTAAGCTATGCACATATTGTAGAAATAGTTGATTATCAGGTTCTTTATTTGAATAATCACGGTTAAATTGCAATCTCAAACGACTGAATTCACTATTTGACCAATCCAACATAATGCTTGATCGATGAGCGGTTTGTTTTCCAAACTCACAACATTGCGGGGTTGTTCCATTATTGGTATAAGAACTTTCTACCCGATCATAACGCAATCCAATTCGCCATTGTGGTATGAATTGATAGACTGCTTGAACATACCCACCTCGATGACGGTTCTTATAAATTGGTGCAATACTTTCCTCACCGTAATTACCATCATCGCGTTGTTCAAAAAACTCCGTTTGTAATTTGAAGTTTTGTGACTTTGAATTACCATTCGGCGCGTATTTCCAAACCGCATTTGCTCCAATAATTTGGCTCTTTCCAAAAAACATCATATCCATTATTGAACGTTCTTTTATTTTAGAGGCTTTCCAATATGACAAACCGACTTGCCAACTGTTTTCTCTATTAAAATCATCGCCTGCTTTTGCAAACAAAGTATAAGCCCCAACACCGCTTTGTTCTCCAGAGGAAGGGTAATGTCCTCCTTTCAAGAATTCTGCGCCAATATTCAAATAAAAAGGCGTTGGTGCAATCCAAGAGAGTTGCAATCCATCATCATTATATTGATCGGCGAATATTCCTCGATAAATTAAAGGTGCATCTGCAAAATCCCATGCGTGCGGATGTTGTTGATTTAAATAGCCTATTTCTGAAAAGAAACGCCCAAATTTTGCCGTTAAACCATGACCCAAACCTAAGGTTTGAATAAAGGCTTCCTCTAATTCAATATTGGTTTCTCCATCGTGGGCGTGCAATGCAGCGGTTAATTGACCATAAAACTTATCATCAATATTTGAACTCATTACAATTTCACTATGCCCCAAAGAAAAACCTTTTTCTCCTAAAGAATGGTGAACTTTCTCTCCAAGTTGAAATCCAGACAACGAGTAATTTTCAGGATCATTTTTGAAATAAGCATAACGCCCTTCTAAAATCACGCTAATATCAGGATTAAAGGTGTTTTTGTTATTAGAGGATTTAGAAGAAGTTTGCAATTTTTCTTCTAATTGTTGCAAACGTGAGTTGTAATCTTGTTTGAGTTGATCGATTTGCTGACGTAATTCAACATCGTCGGCGGCAATAATGTTTTGAGAAAGCAATGCCAATGCTAAGATACTTTTACGCATCATAAAAAATTCCTTTGCTAAAAATGAAATAAAAAACCAAATTTTTGAGCAAAGTTATAATGGCGGTGCGCGAGCTCGAAAGGCTTGAAAAATGAGAGAAATGAAAGGAAGAGAATTAAAAAGAATAACTATTTGATTATTAACAATAAATTGAAAATTAAAAACATCTTGAATTAGCCCGTTGCTTTGATGTTCAACGGTAGCAAAAATTGAACAACTAATATCTGGTTGGTGAAATAAATGTTCTACCGCATGATGCAAAGCAACGTATTGCATTCCTAACAGGATTGCAATAAGCAGCCAGCGATAGAAAGTTATTTTTAACATATTACAAATAATCTTTTAACCAAAGTTTGAAAGATTTGATCATTTTTGAACGACCGTGCGTTTTACTTTCTTCAACAAAACGAGGAATCGCTTCTTTCAAAGGAATGTTAGGAAATTGACGGCTTTGAGAACTTTCAATATAAACATTATTTTGTAATATATTGATATTTAAAGATTTTCCATCAAAACGCCATAATTCAGGAACGCCAAGTTTCTCATAATTATTGAAATGGGTTCTCGATGTTAAATCAATTTCAATCGCCAAATCAGGCGGCGGGTCTTGTTCTAAATCAATTTTTGCTTTTCCTCTAGTTTTTTCTTCATTTTGAATGTAAAAACATTCATCGGGTTCGACAGCTTGAGTCATTTGTTTATTTTTGAACGTTGTTGATGCTAATGCTCTAAATTCGATGCCCATTTCATCTAACATTGTTTTAATGAGATCGCTAATCATGCTTTTATCATCTTCATGTACAGCCATTGGAGCCATAATTTCCACCGTATTATCGCTAAAAGAAAGGCGAGTTCCTCGATTATCGCCGAGTTCTTCTAAAAGTTGCTCAAAGGATTCCCAATCGACGTTTCTTAGTAATAATTGATTGCCAGCGGGGATTTCAAGTTGGCTTAAATTAAATTGCATTTTTCATTTCCTCTTTATCGTTCCCACAAAATTATGAGAACGATTCGTTAAAAGAAATCAATTCTCTACATATTCGACGATTTCTAACCCAAAACCAGAAATGGCGTGGAATTTTTTAGGTGCGCTTAATATACGCATTTGTCGAACGCCTAAATCTGAGAGAATCTGCGCGCCCAATCCAAAAGTTCTCAAATCACCACTTTGACCTTGAACAGGTAAGTCTTCACCCGCATCTCGACGCGCACAGTTTCTCACACGTTGAATTAATTGCTCAGGCGGTTCATCTTGCCGTAAAATGACCACAATTCCTTTGCCTTCCTTTGCAACTCTTTCTATGACGTTTCTCAAAGGCCAGCCGCACGCTTCTCTCAAACTTCCCGTCAAATCGCACAAACTATTTCTAATGTGAACACGCACTAAAGTGGGTTCGTTTGGAGAAATGTCGCCCATCACTATTGCTAAATGTATAGAATTATCAATGGTATCCTGATATAAATGCAATTTAAATTCACCAAAATCCGTTGGCATTCGACATTGCGCCGCGTGTTCGACGGTTTTTTCGTGATGAATTCGATATTGAATCAAATCCGCAATTGTACCGATTTTCAAATTGTGTTGTTGCGCAAAGGCTTCCAAATCAGGTCGACGCGCCATCGTGCCGTCTTCGTTGAGAATCTCGACAATCGCCGCCGCAGGTTCTAAACCCGCCAATCGAGCCAAATCACAACCCGCTTCGGTATGCCCAGCGCGTCGTAAAACCCCGCCCGCTTGCGCCATTAATGGGAAAATGTGCCCAGGTTGAACGAGATCGGAAGGTTTTGCATTTGGAGCGACGGCTGCTCGAATGGTGGTTGCTCGATCCGCCGCTGAAATCCCCGTCGTCACGCCGCGAGCCGCCTCGATCGACACTGTAAAATTCGTCGTGTGCGCGCTGGTGTTGTCGTTGACCATCAATCCTAATTGCAATTGCTGACAACGTGCGCTGGTCAAAGTCAAACAAATCAAGCCGCGTCCGTATTTCGCCATGAAATTGACATCTTCAGGGCGAACTTTCTCGGCAGCCATCACCAAATCGCCTTCATTTTCGCGGTCTTCGTCATCCATCAACACGACCATTTTGCCTTGTCGAATGTCTTGGATAATCTCTTCAATGCTATTTAAGTTCATATTAAAATCATGAAATAAGTGAAATAAAAAACTAAACTATAAGGTAGAAATATTTATAATCAAGCCTATTAACTAGTTCTTTGGTAGAATAAATCTTTTATTTGAGTTCAAAAAATGAAAGTCTTAGGCATTGAAACGTCGTGCGACGAAACGGGCGTGGCGATTTATGACACTGAACAAGGGTTATTAGCCCATACACTTTATAGTCAAATTGATTTACACGCACAATTCGGAGGGGTTGTTCCAGAATTGGCATCGCGGGATCATGTGCGGAAATTAATCCCATTAATTCAAGAAGTTATGCACGAAGTCCATTTAAAAACCGTTGACGGGATCGCGTACACCGCAGGTCCCGGATTGATTGGCGCATTGTTGGTCGGCGCGGCGGTCGGACGCAGTTTAGCGTGGGCGTGGCGCATTCCCTCATTAGCTGTGCACCATTTAGAAGGGCATTTGCTCGCCCCGATGTTAGAAGAAAACCCGCCCGCCTTTCCTTTCATTGCGCTATTAGTTTCGGGCGGACATACCCAATTATTCAAGGTGTTAGGCGTGGGACAATACGAATTATTGGGCGAATCCATCGACGACGCAGCGGGCGAAGCCTTTGATAAAACTGCAAAATTATTAGGTTTAGGTTATCCGGGTGGCGCTGCATTAGCTAATTTAGCAAAGAACGGTAGAGCAAATGTATTTCAATTTCCTCGCCCGATGACTCAAAAAAGTGGATTAGATTTTAGTTTCAGCGGATTAAAAACCTGCGCTTTAACAACGTGGCAAAAAAACCAACCCATTTGTGAAGAAACTCAATTAAAAGCGGATATTGCACACGCCTTTCAAGAAGCGGTTGTCGATACCTTATTAATTAAATGCAAAAGAGCCTTACAACAAACGGGTTTGAAACGTTTAATTGTTGCGGGTGGTGTGAGTGCCAATCATCGTTTGCGAGAAGCCTTTTTAAGTTTAGAAAAAAGTGGTTACAAAATATATTATCCGCGTTTAATTTTCTGCACTGATAATGGTGCAATGATCGCGTATGCGGGTGCGTTAAGACTTCAACAAAATCAACAAGATAACTTAAAATTTCAAGCGCGTCCTCGTTGGTTATTAGCCGAATTAGCCTCATGTTAAAACCTATCATTTCAACTCACTCTATTTCTAAAACCGTTTCTACTGTCGACGGTGATTTGCATATTTTAGAAAATATTTCCTTAAAAATCTTTAAAGGAGAAGCCGTTGCAATTGTTGGTGCATCGGGTTCTGGAAAATCGACTTTATTAAGTCTATTAGCGGGATTAGATCAGCCTTCTTCTGGTGAAATCACTTTATTTGAACAATCTTTGCAAAACTTAAATGAAGATCAACGTGCACAACTTCGCGCTGGACAAATCGGTTTTGTATTTCAATCCTTTCAATTATTACCTGCTTTAACGGCGTTAGAAAATGTGATGTTATCCGCAGAATTAATTGGCATGAAAAAACCTAAAGAACTCGCCATTGAAAGTTTAAGCGCAGTGGGTTTAAAAGAGCGTTTATATCACACGCCCAATCAATTATCAGGTGGAGAACAACAGCGCGTTGCAATTGCGAGAGCATTTGTTACCAATCCACATATTTTATTTGCCGATGAACCAACGGGAAATTTAGATCAAAAAACTGGAGAAAAAATTATTGAAATTTTATTTCAACTACGAGAGCAAAAAGGAACAACTTTAGTATTAGTCACTCATGATAATACATTAGCGCAACAATGTAATAAACATTACCAATTAATTCAAGGAAAAATCCATGCTGGATGATATTGATAATCAAAACATTGAATTACAATTATTATTACAAGCGATTTATTTGAAATATGGTTATGATTTTCGTAATTATGCAAAAGCCTCGGTTCGACGACGAGTTGAGCATTTTATGAAAAAAGAAAATTTAAATAGTTTTGCCGAAACCCAGCATAAAATTTTATATGAAGTCAATTTTTTTGATCGACTTTTATTAGATTTAAGCGTTAATGTCACAGAAATGTTTCGTGATCCTAATTTCTACCGTTCTTTTCGACAAAATGTTGTGCCATTTTTAAAGAAACAGCCCTTTCTCAAAATTTGGCACGCGGGTTGTGCAAGTGGTGAGGAAGTGTATTCAATGGCGATTTTATTAAAAGAAGAAGGTTTATATAACAAATCTCAAATCTATGCAACTGATATGAATCAAGTAATTTTAAATCAAGCGAAAGAAGGAATTTATTTAATAAATCGTTTGAAACTTTACACCGAGAATTATCAAAAAGCGGGAGGAAAAGAAAGTTTTAGTGATTATTATATTGCGCATTATGATCATGTGGTGATGAATAAATCTTTAAAAGAAAATATTTTATTTTCTGATCATAATTTAGCCACTGATGGCGTATTTGGAGAAATGCACGTTATCTTTTGTCGAAATGTTTTAATTTATTTCAATCGTGATTTACAAAATAGAGCATTGGGTTTGTTTAATGATAGTTTAATTAATCACGGTATTCTATGCTTAGGAAGTAAAGAAAGTATTCGCTTTTCTGAGCATTCAAATATATTTGTAGATGTAGATAAAGACGAAAAAATTTATGCAAAGGAAATCTCCTTATAAAGCCATTGTCATTGGTTCATCTGCGGGTGGAATTAATGCGCTAACAAAAGTGCTTTCTGTATTACCTGCTGACTTTCCCTTACCCATTGTTATTGTTCAACATTTACATCCTGAAAGTGGGCATCATTTACCACATATTTTGGGAACAAAATCCGCTTTGAAAATTAAGCAAGCTGATGAAAAAGAATTAATCAAAAAAGGTTGGGTTTATTTAGCCCCACCTAATTATCATTTGCTGATTGAAGAAGATTTCACTTTTTCTCTTTCTTTAGAATCCCCCGTTAATTATTCTCGACCTTCGATTGATGTATTATTTGAAAGCGCGGTGTATGCGTATCGTCAGCATTTGATTGGCATTATTTTAACAGGTGCAAATCATGATGGAAGTTTGGGTTTGAAAAAAATTAAAGAAACGGGTGGTTTTACGATTGTTCAAGACCCTAAAACTGCGGAAGCAGATGCAATGCCAAAAGCAGCTATCGAAGCAACCACGATTGATAAGATTTTACCGTTGCAAGATATTGGGCTTTATTTATTACAACTCGTGAATCGTAAATACAATTAAAATAGATGATAGTGATGCACCATCGAGTGAAATCCTGTTCTAACTTCTTGAAACCATCATTCAGTAAATGCACCACTATCTCCGTTCTAATCTTGATTATAAAGCGAGAAATGGGTTGCAATTAATTTATTACAACGCCTTGTTATTTTTGGTTAGAAAACGTAAGTAACCATTAATTGAGGGTTAAATTCGTGTACATCTTTGTTACCGTATTTGTTTCGGTACATTTGTAATTCAACACCTGTCATTAAAGTATTTTCTTTATGAAAGAATTGTTTGCCAATATCCCAGAGCAATTGCGGTTGTGTTGAAATATTCCAAGTGTAATCGCCATTTTTGCCCGTGAAAGTAAAAAATCCTCTAAATTTCAACGGCACATTTGAAATACTAAAAGGATAACTCCACGCAAAAGAAGGCGAATAAGTTACGTCATAGTTCTTTTGATCTTGATAGGCAAATAAATTAAACATTGCATATTCAAAATTAGGTAGATTTAAAGTAATCGAAGGTCCCGCCAAATGTGCACGAAAACCCGCGTCATCGCCTTGCCAACCAATCCCAAATAAAACATCGTCAAATACGCCCCATTTTGCTTCTTTTTGATGGGTAGTTTTCTTATAACTTAACCAAGTGTACAATTCGCTATAATAATTGCGGTCGGGTTTCTTTTTGAAAGGCTCGGTGGCATCGATAAAACCGAAGTTCATTCCATAATCCCAACCACTTGAATGTTCTAAAGTTGCTAAACTACGTTCTTCAAGTCCTAGTTTATATTTCCAACCGTGTAAGGCTTGTATTTCGGTAGTGCTGTATTCTAAGGCATGAACAGAGGAAAAAGTGGTGATTAAACTCAAACCTAGAAATGTTTTTTTCATTTTAAAATCCTGCGAGTTTGTAAAGCCGTTGTGCTTCGTCGGGGTTCTTTTCCACACCCAAACCTTCTTCGTACATTCTTCCCAAAGTCACTAATGATCCAGATAACCCTTGTTCGGCGGCTTTTTGAAACCATTTCATTGCTTCGAAACTGTTTTGAGAAATGCAATCGCCCATTAAATACATGAAACCCAACCCGTGTTGTGCTAACGCATGATTTTGTTCAGCAGATTCTTTCATATAATGAAATGCTTTTTCCTCATTTTTAACCATTCCCAACCCGTTTTGTAACATAATTGCCATTCGATATTGAGCTTCCAAATGTCCTTGATCGGCTAATGGAGAAAGCAGTTGCATTGCTTGAGCGAAATGTTTTCCTTCAAATGCAGAAATCCCGCTGTGCAAAGTCATTTCAAAATTATCGTTATTATTCATGGTGTTATTTCCTCAGAGATATTGATGTTGCGATGCAATAAAACGTATAAATCTAACAAAAACCGAGTATAATAACCGATTTTGAAATTACACGAGAAGAGAATTTGTTATGAATTTAGATAGAGTTACTTCTGGTTTGGATGTTCCAAACGACATTAACGTAATTATTGAAATTCCTGCGCACAGCGATCCCGTTAAATACGAAGTGGATCACGAAACGGGGGCGATGTTTGTGGATCGTTTCATGAACGCGGCGATGCACTATCCTTGCAATTACGGCTACGTTCCGCACACGTTGTCCGAAGATGGCGACCCCGTTGATGTGTTAGTGCCCACGCCGATTCCCGTGATTAGTGGCGCGGTGATTCGTTGCCGCCCGTTGGGATTGCTGCGGATGACCGACGAATCGGGTCCCGATGCCAAAGTGTTAGCCGTGCCAATTGATAAAGTTTGCACCGATTATCGTCATGTGAAATCGTTGGCAGATTTGCCCGATATGTTACGCAAACGTATCGCCCATTTCTTCAATCATTACAAAGACTTAGAAAACAATAAATGGGTCAAAATCGACGGGTGGGAAGATTTAGAAGCTGCTCAACAAGAAATCTTAGACGCAATTACCCGTTACCAATCCGTTCCTCAAAAACCTCATTTTTAATTTTTTATTTCAAAATAAAAGGCTCATTGATTGATTTAATCGATAAGCCTTTTATTTGGTAGCGCTGCATATTGATATAATCTCTTCTCATTATTAAATTTTACGGAACAACAATGCAATGTTAGCTAAACTAGAAACCATAAATCATTTTGATTTTTCTCAATTAAATTCACCCGATTTTAAAGAAGATAGTGTGAGAGAAATTCTCATTTGCAAAGTTTTTGTCTAAGTACAATGTTGAGATGTAGTAAATAGCAGCATGACCATTTTATAAAACAGTTTTAGAATGTGATTCAGAGTTAATTATGATTATTGATGAAAAAATTTCCCAATTAAACTACGTTAGAAAAGCATCAAAATTAAATAAGTTTTGGTTTAGCTTACATAAGAACAAGTTAGATAAATTAATATTAAATTATGGAGATAATTTTAATATTATTATTTATGATGGAGAAGAAGCTAATCAATTCTATATCTTGCCATATTTTTTAATTAAAAATTTTCTAATAGAAGAATATTTATCAAAGGATAAAAGATTAGATAAACGCTGGGTAGGCAATATTAGTAATCACATATTAAGAATTAGAAATTGTCCATTTGATTTTGATATAGGATTATATTTTGGAAATAATAATTTAATAGACAATAATGGGAACTTTCAGAAAGTGAATGAAGATGAGGAAAATGATTATGCTATTCAAAATAGAACTATAGAAATTCAAGCAAGAGTTAAACAATCTGTATTTAGAAAAAAGGTATTATCAAATTTTAAAGAAAGTTGTTGTTTAACTGGAATAAATGAAACTCCGTTAATAGTTGCAAGCCATATCGTACCATGGGCGAATAAGGTAGAGTACAGACTTGATCCTGCAAATGGATTAGCTTTGTTCGTAACATATGACAAACTTTTTGATTTGGGATATTTTTCGCTTGATAATAATTTAAAAATAATATTAACAAGTAAAATAAAAAACTTTAGTCCAGAACTACAATCTGTTCTTGATCGAATAGATAATAAAAAAGTTACAGAGCCAATTAAATATAAAATCAAGAAAGAATATTTAGAATATCATAGAGATGTGATATTTATAACTTGAGTTGAAATTAAAAAAGAGTTATTGCTAAAAACAATGGTGCAACGTTAGAACAAATCAACGATGAATTAATTAT
>DYRG01000029.1:16397-34725 GCA_020718845.1 Thiomargarita sp. | reverse complement strand
ACACGGTCTTTTTAGATCAAAATGGCGATGGCATCCAAAACAACGGCGAAAAAGGTCTTTCAAATCAAGTTGTTACGATAACACATCCGGGTAGTGATGGTTTATTTGGAACGGGCGACGATATAAGTGTCACGCAAACCACTGATTCTGAAGGAAAATATTTATTCACGGGATTGCCCACGAGTGCTTATCAGATTAAAGTGACTGCGCCAAATGGAACAAACCCAACTACATCAACAATTTACAGCACAACGTTGACTGACGGCTTGGTTGATCTAAAAGGAGATTTTGGATTTAAAGGCACAGGATCGATCGGGGATTACGTTTGGCATGACCAAAATAATGATGGAATTCAAGAGGTTGGCGAAAGCGGACTTGCGGGCGTTTCGGTTCAATTAAGATACGCGGGCGGCGACAATGTCCTTGGAAATGATGATGATATTTTATTCGCACAAACCACTGATGCTTCTGGTAAGTACTTGTTTAATAACCTGATTTCAGGTCAATATCAAGTTGAAATCAAAAACGGCATTCCCGTCACGTTAAGTCCGAGTGTTCAAAGCGCGCAAAATATCGGCTCAAATACGAGTGGAATCATCAACTTAGGATCGGATGGGTCGAACTTAAAACAAGACTTTGGGTATTTTGGATTGGATGGTTCGGCGGCGTTGGGGAATTTGGTGTGGGAAGATTTGAATGGCGACGGTGTGCCGAATAATGGCGAGGTTGGCTTGTCAAATGTGCCGATTACGTTGACGTGGGCAGGGCTGGACGGCAAATTTGGAACGGCTGATGACGTGGTCATGCGCACCCAAACCGATCAAAATGGGGTCTATCAAATCAAAGGGTTACAAGCGGGTAATTATCGAGTCGTTGCAGAAATGCCCAATAATTATCATCCGACTACACCTTTAACATTAGAACACGCATTGCAAAACGGTGAGTTTTATCAAAACGCGCTGTTTGGTTTCCAACCTAATGAAATAGAGAAACTTCCTGATTACAAAGTGACCATTGATGACGGCGTTTCTAGCGTGAAAGTTGGTCAAACCATTACTTATACAATTACAGTGCAAAATATCGGTGAGGCAATTGGGCAACAGGTTGTTATTAAAGATGTTTTACCCTCTGACGTTTTAATCAACATTAGTGCATCTGATGGTGCAGTGATTAACGATAATGAAATCATTTGGACGGTTAATCAATTAGGAATTGGTGAAACAAAAACCTTTACCGTAACGGCAATTGTTAATCCGAAATTGGACGTTTCAAAAGTCAATTCATTTAATAATGTTGTGACGGTCATTGACGATAACAATCCAGCTAATGATCCAACGCCGAGCAATAATATTGCAAATGATTTGAATAATCTTGAGCAAATTATAGGAAAACCAGAGAAACCTGTAAATCCAGATGAAGGAAAACCTTCAAATCCAAATGGAGAGAAACCTGTAAATCCGTTTATTCCAGATGAAGGATATACTTATTTCTACTATGAAGAACATTTGTCGAAGAAAAAAGAGAAAGATATTTGGCTATTTGAACCGCGTGATATTCAGTTCAAATTACCACCGTTACCGATTGCACCGATCTATAGTGGAATGGTTTCACCAGGGACTTCTGTGACATTGAAACTTTACGATGATAATGGGGTTGAATTGGGTAGCAATACGGTTATGGCGGATACTGGAGGAAACTGGTTAATGAACTTCCCGAATTTAGTATTGTGGGATACCCCTCATTCGGTTCGTGTTGAGCAATTACCCGCGTTATATAACAACAACACGATGAGCGTATTTGATATGCGGACATTCTTTACGCCAGCAATTAGTAGTCAATTGTTCTTTAGTCATGATTTGTCGATTGCGACGATGTTGGCATTTGCACCCAATGAAATTTTGGAAGCCTTACATCATGCGTACAATCATCCTCTTGCAATTACATGGGACAATTTCAAATCGTATGAATTTGTCGCAAAATCAAGCACAACAACTCAATCAGCAGCCTAAGAAAAAGGATTTGATAATGAAAAGAAAATGGCTTTATGTAGTGGTTTCTAGTTTATTGGTAAATGGGTGTGGTCAAAGTTGGCAAAAACATTACGAAGATATTGCCGAACCCGTTTTACAAGAATATCAAGAAAAGGCAGCAAAATTAACCAGTGATCCTTCACAATATCGGTTTCATTTTCGTTTGATTTTTCCTAAAGATGGCGATAAGAAAGGCGTGATTACTTTGCACACTTATTATCCTAATGGTCAAGCCGATTTAACCGATGAAGCAAAAGCGATGATTCGTGAGAAAGTTGCTCCCTTAAAAGCTCGATCTGATTTGAGTTCTCAACATATTAATGTGGTAGGACATACTGACAGTGCACCGATTGGTGGGGCATTAAGAAGTAAGTTTGAAAATAACCAAATTCTATCGATTGCACGGGCAAGGAATGTTGCGGATTATTTGAAAGAATATTTGGGTTTGAATGATAAGAACATTTCATACGAAGGAAAGGGTGCAGATAAACCCATTGTAAGTAATGCAACTTCCGAAGGAAAAGCGAAGAACCGTCGAGTAGAAGTTCAAACCCAAACTGAAAGCGTCGACAAACCCACAATTCAAACTATTACAAATCCTGAAGAGGAATTGAAATTAACCCCAATTCCAAATAATTATACGCCTTGGTGGCAGAGCTTAGTAACGGATAAAATGAATCCCAAATCAGAGCAACGCACTTTCTCAAAAATAGAAGAAGTTTTATTGCGAGCCTTAAAATATTCTAATCAAATCAGAGTGTTTAGTGATTTACCATTAATTCGTAAAACCGTTGTCGATGAAGCAAATGGCGCATTTGATCCGCATTTGTTTGTGGAAGGAAAATATTTTGATATTGATAAACCGACCAGCACTTCTTTAGAAACGGGAACGCCAAATGATCGATATAGAGAACGTCAAACAACAGTTGATGTAGGTATGAGGAAAAAATTTGCAACTGGGGCAGATATTTCTTTATCTCAAACCTTAGGAAAACGTAATAGCAACTCCAAATATTTTTCTCCTTATGATCAAGCGTATGCAGATTTAACATTAAGTTTAAAACAACCGTTATTAAATGGGGTGGGGTTTGAATATAATGAAAGCCAAATTGCGGTTGCAAAAATCGACCATAGTATTTCAATGGATGAATTTCTCCGCCAAATTTCTGCGCATTTATTAGAAGTAGAAAGAGCCTATTGGGCATTATATTTAGAACGTGCGCATTTGTTACAAAAGAAAAAACTCTATTCTGAAGCAGAGAAAGTTGTTGCAGAATTAGAAGCGAGAAAAACCGTCGATGCAATGACCCATCAAATTGCGTTAGCAAAATCCGAATTAATTGCGCGTTATGCGGCGAGCATTCGTTCCGAACAAGCGGTAAGAAATGCTGAAGGAAAATTGATTTCATTGATTAATGATCCAGATTTAATTGCGCATGAGAAATTTGAATTAGTCACCGCTGATCCACCTAAAATGTTAAAAATGCCAACCGACATTACAAAATCTGCATCAATTGCTTTAAATCGTCGCCCCGAAATTCAACAGGCTTTTCGTCAAGTTAAAGCGGGAGCAATTCGTTCAAATATGAGCAAAAATGAATTAATGCCCGTGTTGAATTTTGTGGTAGAATCCTCATTGCATGGTTTGAGAGGAAACTATGATGTGAAAGGGGCTTATGACGATCAATTCAAACCAATATTTCCTAATTATACGGTTGGATTAATGTTAGATGTTCCTTTAGGAAATCGGGTTGCAGAAGCGCGTCATCGCCGTCGTCAAATTGAATTGCGTCAAATGACCGATCAATTAAAAGTGACCATAGAAACGGTATTATTAGAAGTCCAAGTTGCGGTGAGAGAATTAGATACGTCTTATCGTGAAATGTTAAGCCAATATCAAGCAATGTTAGCATTTAAAACAAATTTGGGTTTCTTAGAAGTGAGAAGAAGTGTTGGATTACAAGCGGCGGATCAAAGCCGTTTCTTAGAACAATTGCTCGATGCACAAAAGAAACTTTCTGAAGCAGAACAAGCCTTTCTTCAAAGTTATATCGCATATAACATTTCGCATAGCAACTTAGATAGAGCAACAGGATTATTTTTGGAAGCGCGCCGCATTTCTCCGCAAGAGGAAGAAGACGATAAAACTAAATTACCTTTAATGCGTTTGAAACAACTCGAGCAAGCTGAACCCATGTATCCCGAAGGTTTGCCTCAATAGAGAAATGGTAGTGATGCACTATAGAGTGAAAAATTGTTCTAACTTATTGAAATATAAAGACGATCACACTCAGCAAATGCACCACTACCAAGAATTCAAATTTTCACATTATTCAAATAAAAGACATAAAAAAAGTCAATCCGTTGATTAGATTGACTTTTTTTATTTAATTTGGTGGAGGCGGCGGGAATTGAACCCGCGTCCGCAAGCTCTCCATTATTGGCAAACTACATGTTTAGTCAGTCTTTGATTTGATAAAGGTAACACCGACTGACAAGTGTCACGCTTTACGAGTTTAGTGGATTTAGCCAGTTGTGCCCTAAACATACACCGCTGGCGATCTTATGTGCTGTGACCCTCCAAACTCCCAACGCATAAGCACGCTGGGCGGAAGGTTAGCTGCCTAAGCAGCTAAAGCGAACGATTCGTCGTTAGCAATTGTGTTTTTGCGAAGGATTTACGAGACTCTGCCGCTCGACATGCGCCTCAAACTTTGCCACCCGCGTCGAAGCCAAGTCGCCCCCGTATTGAGAATGTTGATTATAACAGCTTTTTAGCGAACCGACACTCGAATCCGACGATTTTGCGCACGCCCTTCGACAGTTTTATTCGACACAATCGGATCATCGCCGCCTTTTCCTTCGGTTTGAATTTTCGCCGCGTCCAATCCGTAATTTTTCACCAAATAGCCTTTAATGTAATCCGCCCGTTTTTGAGAAATCGCACGATTTGCATCTTCATTTCCTCTATCGTCGGTGTAACCTTGCAATAAAATTTCTTTACCTTTTAATTGGGGGCTTTGCAATGCTTCACCTAAGGTTGCTAAAGGTTTTAAATCAGACGGTTTTGATTTACCCACATTATAAACTAAAGGAATGTCGATATATTTGCTTTCTGGTGCAATCAACGTTTTTAAAACCGCATTCTTAACTTCTTCAACAATTGGATCGGGTGTTTGAACAGGTTGTGATTTATTTTCTAACTCTTTATGCAGGTTCATTAATTGCTCAGTTTGATTTTTATTCAAATCGCCAAGCATTATTTTAAGTGATTGAATTTCTTGAAATAAAGATTGCAAATGAGCCACTTCTTCTTGAGTTTTTCTCAAAGATATTTTTAGCTCTTGATTATCTTTATTATCGACAACAATGGTTTTTAACGAACCCAAATCTTGTTGAATTGTTTGCAAAGTTGCTTGAAGGTTTTGATCAACTTGATTTTGTTTTATTTGATCTAATGAGGTTTGCACTTGATTTGCCAAAGTTGCAATACTTTGTTGGGTTTGTTGCAAGGCAATGATCTGGTTGTTTTCTACCCCACTTTTTACCGCATTGAGATTTTGCTGGTTGATTGCAACTTGATCAGTGACTAATTGCTGAAGTTGAGTCGATAAATTTGCAATACTTTGCTGGGTTTGTTGTAATGCAATGATTTGATTATTTTCTACCCCTGTTTTTACCGATGCTTGATCAGTGGCTAATTGTTGAAGTTGAGCAGACAAATGAGTCATGCTTTGTTGAAGTTGTTGAGGTTGGGATTTCACCGATGCGATTTCAGATTTAACCGCACCCATTTCTTGTTGTAATGCAGAAAGCTGATTTGTCAGTGCATTTCCGATTTGATTTAAACCAGTTTGCAACGTATCGGTTTTTACATTTGAATCTGAGGCTTGTTTTAAATCTCGAATGTTGGTTAATAAAGTGCCAATTTCTCCTTGTAAGTTCCCTAAAAGATTACGAATTTTATGTTCTTGAGAACTAGCCAAAGCGGTATTTAACGATTGAACATCTAAAGGACTGGTCAAATAACTCATCCAACCCCAAAACAGAGAGGAAAGCATTAATGTAGCACCCGCTATTTGTAATTTCAACTGGGTTTCTAAATCTCGAGCTGGTGTGAGAACAAGCGTGCCCGCTGGCATCCAATTATCTTTCTCTAATTTTACAAACCGATCATCATCACTTTTTTCTTTAGTTTTGATTAACGTTCCTTTCGGCAACCAAGTGTCTTTGGTCAAACGTTTTACATTAACATCCTGATCTGAAACGATTTTTTCATTAGAAGAAACCTCTAAACCCCGACGAAAAAGTTGTGCGCCAAATTTAATTGCAACGGCGGCGATAATTAAAAAAACGATTGCCATCAAGGTCTTAGCAACCACCACATACAACAAAGCGTCGGTATTGACCACGCTATCCATTGTGAAACTCCTTTGTTAAAATCTTTGAATACAAGATTTTATAGAAAAATCAGCCGTGCTGGGAAAGTTTTTTTATTTGTGCGTTGCCGCCATCTTCGGTAAAATCCCCGTTATCCTTTTGAGAAAATCACGGCGTGGCGATTTTTTGTGCATATAACGTTTCGGCAATTAAAAGTATTTCTAGCGGCTGCACGTCATTTAAATTTTACGCGAGCAGCAGAAATCCTTAATTTAACCCAGCCAGCGGTTTCTATGCAAATAAAACAATTAGAGAATTGTGTTAATTTGCCTTTATTTGAACACTTAGGAAAAAAAGTCTATTTAACTGCGGGTGGAAGGATTTTGCTAGAATTTGCTAAACAAATGATTCATGATTTAGAAGAATTAGAAGAAAATTTTGATCATTTGAAAGGTTTGAAAGCTGGTAAATTAAGCATTGCAGTGGCGACAACCGCAAACTATTTTGCACCGCATTTGTTAGCAACCTTTATTAAAAATTATCCAGATATTTCAGTGAGTTTGCATGTTACTAATCGCAAAGGATTAATTCAACATTTAGAAGACAATGATGTTGATTTGGTGATCATGGGACAACCACCAGAGGAAATTAGTAATAAACTTCATGCAAAATCATTTATGGAAAATCCTTTAGTCATGATTGCATCGCCAAAGGATATATTAGCAAAAAGAAAGAACATTCCGTTAAAAGAACTTCAAGATCAAATCTTTTTAGTTCGTGAGAGAGGATCGGGTACTCGGAGTGCAATGGAACGCCATTTTAAAGAGCGAGAATTACAGTTATCAACAGGAATGGAAATGAGCACCGACGAAGCCATTAAACAAGGTGTGCAAGCGGGTTTAGGTTTGGGGATTGTATCGCGTCATACCATTCAAATGGAATTGGAAATGAAAAAACTGAGCATTTTATCAGTAAAATCCTTTCCAATTATTCGACATTGGTTTATTGTGCATTGGGCTGGAAAATGTTTGTCACCTGTCGCGCAGGCTTTTTGGGAATTTATTTTAAAACAACATGAGGAAGTAAAGGTATGAAGAAATTTCTTTTTATTGTAACTATGTTAATGGGGATTGCGTTATTAGCAGTAATAATTTTGTATTTGAATTCACCAAAACCCGTTATTGCTGGGATGATTTCTCCAAAAGCATTACCTTCTTTTCAACTAATTGATTATAACAAGCAACAATTTACTGAGCAACATTTAAAAAATAATCAGTGGAAATTATTGTATTTCGGTTACACGCATTGCCCAGATATTTGTCCAACCACGTTAAGTATGTTGCAAGGAATGAAAAAACAACTTAATGAAAAATATGCAAAAGATACTCAATTTATATTTGTTTCTTTTGATACAGAACGAGATACACCTGAGCTGTTGAAAAATTATTTAAATTTCTTTGATCCAGCATTTCTAGGATTATCGGGAGAAAAACAACAAGCTGAACAACTTATTAAAATGTTGCGCGTGGTGTATTTGAAAGTAACTCATAAGGATTCTTATTTAATTGATCATAGTGCAACGATTTATTTAATTAATCCACAAGGTGAATGGGTAGCGACTTTTCAACCTCCTTTTGATTCGCTTAAATTATCTCAACAATATCAAAGTATTAGAGAACACTTGGGAGAGCAAAAAAATGATCAAAACCGTTAATGTCGATTTAGGAAATCGTAGTTATCCAATCTTTATTGGACAACATTTATTAGGTGAGAAAAAACATTTAACACCTTATATTAAAGGTCAGCAAGTAATGGTGGTAACAAATGAAACCATTGCGCCTTTGTATTTAGAGCAAACTTTAGCAAGTTTAACCGATTTCAAAACATCGAGCGTGATTTTACCCGATGGTGAGCATTACAAAACGCTTGAAGTATTAAATAAAATATTTGATCAACTTTTAGAGCAACGATTTGATCGTCAATGTACATTAGTTGCATTAGGCGGTGGTGTAATTGGTGATATGACGGGATTTGCAGCGGCGTGTTATCAACGCGGTGTTGATTTTATTCAAATTCCTACCACTTTATTAGCACAAGTTGATTCATCAGTGGGAGGAAAAACCGGCGTTAATCATCCGTTAGGCAAAAACATGATCGGCGCATTTCATCAGCCACAAGTTGTTGTTTGTGATACCAATACTTTAAATACTTTAGCGGATCGAGAATTAAGCGCAGGTTTGGCAGAAATCATTAAATATGGTTTGATTCGTGATTTAAGTTTCTTTGAATGGTTAGAGCAAAATATGCAAAAGTTGCTCAATCGTGATCCTGAAGCATTAGCGTTTGCAATTGAGCGTTCTTGTCAAAACAAAGCAGAAGTCGTTGCAGAGGACGAACATGAGGGTGGCGTGAGAGCATTGCTTAATTTAGGACATACGTTTGGTCACGCAATTGAAACGGGTGGTGGATATGGAACTTGGTTACATGGAGAAGCGGTTTCAATTGGAACAATTTTAGCCGCAGACTTATCTTATAAATTGGGTTGGATTTCAGAAGAAGCAGTGCAAAGAATTAAAGCAATTTTTATTGCAGCACGCTTACCTATTGATATTCCAAAAAACATTTCTACGGATACGTTATTAAATTTAATGAAAGTCGATAAAAAAGTGCGAAGTGGACGTGTGCGTTTAGTGCTTTTGAAATCAATTGGTGAAGCGATTTTAACGGCGGATTATCCCGCAGAATTATTAGTGCAAACTTTACAGCATTAATTGAACTAAAAAACTTTGTTGTAGAAATGGATGAAATCTCGTGATGAAAATGCGTTCAGTCTTTACTAAGAAAGGGCAAAACATTCGGCATAGCAACGCTGCTTTTAGTGGTGCAACGACTTTTTTTGCAACACCCGAATTATCACAGCGTTTGAAATTATTACAACATTTAATTCAACACAGCGATCAATTGTTAGTTGTGATGGCGGATTTGGGATTTGGAAAAACCACCTTTCTCAAACAACTAACAGCACAAATAGATGAGCATTGGAAATTGATTATTCCCACGAGTTCTCCAGAAACCACTGAAGAACATTTGCTCACTGAATTAGCGAAAGCATTTGGGATTCGTCCAGAAGGAAAAACGCACGCAGTTCTTATCGAAAATATTCGCTCTCATGTGGCGGCAGCGCGTTACAATCAACAACTACCTGTTATTCTAATGGATGACGCGCATTTGTTACCTTTTACGACATTAAGAACGCTAATTGAATTAGGGGTTTTAGGTGATCCACCAACACGCATGAGAGTTGTTTTATTTTGTGAACCGCAAATGAGTAGTTTATTTGCCGCTCCAGAACTCGCTTTTATTCGCAATTACTTAGTGCATACCATTGATATTCCTAGACTTTCTGAAAAACAAGCGCGAGAATATTTAGACTTTTTGCTCAATGAAACCAATCACCAACATGAACATCCGTTTAATAGTTTAATAGTAAAGAAAATTTACGAAGAATCGACGGGGATTTTAGGTGAATTTAAACAATTGGCGCATCAAAAACTTGCTCTCCATCTTGCTCAACATATTCCTATCCATTCAGAAATATTTTCTTCTCATCCAGAAAACTGGCGACAAAACTTTCGTACTTTAGCCATTGTGAGCATTTTTGCTCTACTTTTAGCAACCGCTTATTGGTTCAAAAATCGTTTCTCAGAAATGAGTGATACGCCGCCGCCTGATGTTCCTCAAGAATTATCATTACCGCAAGTCTCTGAATCTACTGAAAAATCTTTAACTTCAGAAACAACTTCTTTTAAAAATGCGGCTTGGTTAGCAAAACAACCCCCTGAATCTTATACCTTACAATTAATGGGTTCACACAGCGTAGAAAATTTGCAAAGTTTTGTGCGCAAATATCATTTAGAAGGAGAAATGGCTGTCTTTTCAAGCCGTTACCGTGAAAAAACGTGGTATGTTTTAACCTTGGGAATTTATCAAACCAGTGCCGAAGCCCAAGCCGCGCTCGACAAATTACCCGCAAATTTACGCCAAACCTCAAAACCTTGGGTAAGAAATTTGCGCAGCGTTCAACAAAGTATTATTTCTAAATCGTGAGAAAAAAATTAGGTTTCACATTGCTAGAAATGTTAGTTGCATTATTTGTAATGGGTTTGGTGGCGGGTTGGGCGGTGTTATCCATTCATACCACCTCACCATTAGAAAATGAAAGCAAAAAGCTCTTTGCATTGCTCCAATTATTAAAAGAAGAAAGCGTATTACAACATCACAGTTTAGGGATTTCATTTGAAAACAATAGTTATCGCTTTTGGAAACGTCAAGCACAACAATGGCAACCCTTTGAAAATAATCAATTATTTTATAATCGAACGTTGCCAATAAACGGACAATGGCAATTACAAATAGACAATCAACTCATTGAAATTAAAGATATTTTTAAAAAACCGCATTTAGTTTTTTGGAGCAGTGGTGAAATGTCCGCATTTCAAATCCGTTTTTCAAATGATAATGATAAAAGAAATTTCTTAATTGAAGGTCGTCCGAATGGTGAATTATGTTTAAATGCGTGCGTGGTTTCACCTTAATGGAAGTGCTGGTTGCTTTAGCGGTGTTAGCAATTACCTTGGCTGCAATTAGTAAAAGTTTAAATGTGCATATTCAACATTCGACCTATTTGAGAGATAAAACTTTAGCGCATTGGGTTGCAATGAATAAATTAACTGAAATGCGTTTGAATGCAGCATTTCCAGCGATTGGAAAAAGTCGCGGGAAATCATTAATGGGCGACAGAGAATGGAATTGGTCTTTAAATGTTTCTCCAACAGTTGATCCCGATTTAAGACAATTAGAAATCGCGGTTTCTCTAAAAGAAAACAATTCGCCGCTTACCCTTTTAACTGGCTTTGTAACGAAACCTTAATTATGAACAACAATCCTTTTGATTTGAACGATGAACAATCTTATCTAATTTGGCGTGAGAAAAAATTAAAAAATTATCCTCAAAAAGTTGAAGATTTAATTGTAGAAATTCACGATCCAAAATCGCTAACTAAAATTGAGCATCAAGCGATTTTAGAGCGTTGCCAAAAAACAAATATGGCGATTTATGCAAGTTCGCAAAATCTTGAAGATAAAGAACTTCCGCGTTTGTTGGGTGAGCAATTTGGTTTAAGAAACTTAGATAATAATCCTCACGCTGATGAAGACGCAATTAGTGCAATTCGAGTCACTGTAAATCTAAATAAAGGGGCTTATATTCCTTATACGAATCGTCCCATTCATTGGCATACCGATGGATATTACAACGAGCCAGAGAAACAAATTCGTGGAATGGTTTTACATTGTGTGCGTCCGTCGTTTCAAGGCGGAGAAAATGCGCTTTTAGATCATGAAATTGCGTATATTTTATTGCGAGATAAAAATCCAGATTTCATTCGAGTTTTAATGCAAGCAGATGCAATGACAATTCCTCCCAATGATGATGAAAATACTCAAATCAGAGGAGCGCGAAGTGGGGCGGTGTTTTCTATTGATGAGAAAAAACATTTACATTTGCGTTATACGAAAAGAAAACGCTCGATCATTTGGAAAGAAAATACTTTGGAAGCCGTGAAATATTTAGAAAGCATTTTGGATGATTTGAAATCGCCGTATATTTTTAGAGCAACTTTGCAATCTGGATGGGGTTTAATTTGTAATAATGTGTTGCATGATCGAAGTGGATTTGAAGATCACGGTGAGAAACCTCGTTTGTTATATCGAGCGCGTTATTATCAACGCATTTCTGGGACTTAAAATATGCAAAAGAAATCAGTTGCTCAATTATTGTTAGATGAAACATTTCGTTTTGATTTCTACAAAGCGGTACAGTTGCTCGAACAACTTGCTCCCGATGCAATACCTGTTGGTGAAAGCAACGAACCTAACAAAGAACCCGTTAAATTTCATGCAAAAGTTAAAACGGGTTTTGCTGCTTCAGCATTAGAAAGTTTGCACCCAAGTTCCTCTCCTTCAGAACGCCCAGAATTACATACCCATTTTATGAATTTAGCGGGAGCAAATGCGCCACTTCCTTTAGTGTATGCTGAACTCATTATTGAACGTGCATTGCGCGGTGATAAAGCAATTCAATATTTCTTTGATATTTTTAATCATCGCTTGATTTCATTGCTTTACCGTTCTTCGCGTATTAATCGTTTGGGTTATGATAATGCAGTTTCTCCAAGTCAAACTCACTTTGCACATTTGTTATTTGCTCTGTTTGGAATGGAAACAGATGGATTACAAAATAGAATGCAAGTACCTGATTCTGCTTTATTAATGTATGCGGGTTTATTTGTTCATGAATCCCGTTCTTTTGCAGCGTTAGAACATTTATTAGCGGATTATTTTCAAATACCCGTAGAAATCGTTCCTTTTCAAGGAAAATGGCAACAATTACCAACCGATGAATGGACAAAATTAGGTTTAAATGGGCAATGTCAGAAATTGGGACAAACCGCCACAATTGGACAAAAAATTTGGGATCAACAAGGTGAGTTTTTAATCAAATTAGGTGCTTTAGATTTAAAAACTTTTATGGATTTTCTACCGATTGGAAAAGCATTACGACGTTTAAATGATTTAACACGCTTTTTTGTTGGAATTGAATTAGATTTTAAAGTTCAACTTATTTTAGATAAGAAATGTATTCCAGATTGTGTTGTTCAAGGAAATCAACCGACTTATTTAGGCTGGAATAGTTGGTTAAAAAGCAAACCTGCTCAACAACATGGGCAAATTACTTTGAATAATAGAAATGGTTTAATAGAGTAGAATTCTTAATTTTGAAATGAGCGCTAGAAATAAAATTAAAAAATTAGCATACATTAATAATCTAACATTAAAATAATTAAATCAAGGATTTGTAAGTATTGAACTTTTATTTTAGATATTTGTCGATTAAACTAATCGCAGTTTCTAGCAAATCCTAGCTCATGGAGGAAAGGATGACAAGTTTGAAATACCCCGACGGCGGGGCGAAAATTACGGTACAAAACAATCAGTTAGTTGTACCAGATAATCCCATTATTGGTTTTATTAAAGGCGATGGAATTGGTCCAGACGTGATGCACGCTTGTTTGCGGATGTGGGACGCGGCAATCGCTTACGCATACGGCGATAAACGCAAAGTTTATTGGACGGAATTATTTTTGGGTGAAGCCGCTGCTGAACGTTATGACGGCAATATTTATCCCGCTGAAACCCGTGAGGCTTTAAAAGACTTATTGGTTTCTATCAAAGGTCCTTTAACGACACCCGTTGGAAAAGGCTTTCGTTCTTTGAATGTTTCGTTACGCCAAGACCTTGATTTATATGCTTGTATTCGTCCCGTACAATATTTCAACGGGTTGCCTTCTCCTCTAAAAAATCCAGAATTAGTCGATGTGGTTATTTTTAGAGAAAACACTGAAGACGTGTATGCGGGAATTGAATACGCATCGGGTTCGCCAGAAATGCGTAAATTAGAGAAATTCCTCAAAGAAGAATTAGGCGCGAAGTTCTTTGATGATTCGGGTTTGGGCATTAAACCGATTTCTCCGTTTGCTTCTAAGCGATTGATGCGCAAAGCAATGCAGTTCGCCATCGATAACAAACGGGAAAGCGTGACCATTGTCCACAAAGGCAATATCATGAAATTCACCGAAGGCGCGTTTCGAGCTTGGTGTTATGAAGTGGCGCGTGAGGAATTCGGCGATGTCACAATCACCGAAGAAGAACTTTATCGGGATTTCGGCGGCAAACAACCCGCTGGCAAAATCCTCATTAAAGATCGGATCGCCGACAATATGTTCCAACTCATGTTGTTGCAACCCAATGAATTTGATGTACTTGTGAGCACGAATTTAAACGGCGATTATTTGTCGGATTCGATTGCGGCGGAAGTCGGCGGAATCGGGATCGCGCCAGGTGCAAATATGAGCGATTTCATCGGCGTATTCGAAGCGACTCACGGAACTGCTCCCAAACTCGCCAACTTAGATATGGCAAACCCCGGATCGTTGTTATTCAGCGGCGCGATGATGTTCCAATATTTGGGTTGGTCGGAAGTTGCTGATATTATTACGCATTCTTACACCGAAGTGATCAACAAGAAAATCGTGACGTGCGATTTCTTTGCGCAAATGGATGGCGCGACCGAAGTCGGAACGAGCGGTTTTGCAGACGCGGTGATCGCTGAAATCAATCGCGGGGTCAATGTCGAGGCGGTTCGAACCCAACAACAGGCAAAAGAAGCCGCCGAACGTAAAGCGCGTGAAGAAGAACGGGTGAGTCGTCCGACCGCAAAAATGCTCGAAACGGGTCGCACACCCATGACCGCTGGCGACATCATGAAACGTAATTTGATTGGCGTGCCTCACGATGCAACCGTCGCGATGGCGATGCAAACCATGCGCACAAATGGTGTAAGTAGTGTTTTATTGCATCCCGCCACTTCTAATCACGCATGGTCGATCATGACCCAAAAAGACATCGTCACCAAAGTTATTCACGCCAATTTGTCGCCTTCTGCCACGATGGTGCGTGACATTGCAAGTCCGCTTAAATATCTGATTTCACCCGAAACTTCTTTACACGAATGCGTTACGTTATTGACTTTACACAATATTCGCCGCATCGTGATCGGAAGCAAAGACGGAACGCCAATTGGCTTAGTTAGCGATACCGACATTTTCCGCACTGTTCAAGAATTTGGCTTACCCACCGAATAAGCCACAAACAAAAACGCCCAATCTTGAAATATCGAGGTTGGGTTTTTTTATTTGATTTTATGATAACAATCGGTTTCTGCGGCTTGAAGAACATCTTGAGGAAGTTGATGAGGTACACACATCGAAGTTCCAATATAACAATGACAAACCTCAATATTTTCTTCTGGATCAACGCATTGAAATTCTAAAGAAGAACGAATAAACTCAATTAATGCTTGCACGTTTTCTGACGGACGATCTAAGGTTAATAAAGCAAATTCACCTTGTTTCAAACAAGAAACCGCCTCTAATCGATACACTAATTTCTCTAAAAAGTGAATTGCTTCCACTGTAAATGCTTCAAATAAATTCGGTTTGATTTCTGTATCAAAAGTGATTTTAATGTAGAGCAAAATTGGAGGAAAAGGTGCTTCGGGTGTTTTACTAGCGATTTCAACTTGATCTAATAAATAACGCTGTTTGTAAAGATTTGTAAAACGATCTTGACTGCGCGGCGAATCCATTGGTACAAATGCTTCTTTTTCTTGTCGCTCGACTAAAAATTTCCTAATACAATGATTTACAAGGGAAAGTAAATTTTCAGTTTTAATGTCCACATAAATAAAATTCCCACCTAATTCACTGGATTCTGCATTTTTCGAGATTTGATCAAATTGTGAAGCAAAGAAAATAATCGGAATATCCTCAAAGTTGTTTTGTTGTTGAATCATTCCTACTAATTCAGCACCTGTCATCGCAGATAATTGCGTGTGAACCATAATTAAATGGGGAGAAAATTTATCTAAAACATTCATAAATTGCATTGATTTATTAAATGTTTTGGTTTGAAAATCTCCTACCCGAAGTTTCTCTGCAAGTTTCTCACCTAAAGTTGTTTTATCATCAAAAATTAAAACCCGATAAGGCGCACTTGGAATTGTCCGAGTAATTTTATCCAAGCGCATTAATAATCCAGAAATATCAACAGGTTTGGTAAAATAAGCGACACCATTTGCTCTCACCGCTGCTAATCTTGCTTTAATATCTAAACGTGCCGACATAAATACAACGGGCAAAGGCGTTTGACGACGTTTTTGAATATTTAAAATAATGCGCGGTCCTGCCAAATCATCATCGGTCAACATAATGTCCATTAATAGAGCATCGGGCGGACGTTGTTTTGAAGCAAATGGCAAATTATCAACGGTATTAAAAATCACCACTTCATATCCATGATGACGCAAATGCACGGCTAAATAATCCGCAAGTTCTTTATCATCATCGCACAAATAAATTAATTTACCTTTAGGGCGTTTAGCGGGTGGTGTATTAGAGAGAATTAGCGGTGATTCAGAAACGTTAAGTTTTGATTCTATTGGAATTTCCGCCAATTGACGAATTGAAATTAACGCATCATGAATTATTTTAAATTCTGCATCGGTTGCTGAATGTGGATAATGATGTAATTCTTGAAGAAAAACCTCTAATTCTTTGGCAGCGCGCCCTAATTCTGGGAAACCAAAACTTCCCGCCGCGCCCGCGATTCTATGCACTTTAGCGTGCAAATCTTCTAAAGTTGGAATTGCCCAACCGCTTTGAAGACATTGCCAAACTTCCTCAATCGCTTGCAATGCCGCAGGTAATTTTGAAGCATAATCCGCTCGTAATATTTTGAGCGTTTCTTCTAATGCGTTTTCTTCTGACATAATCTTTTAATTTTAACTAAGAGTTTAAAAGAAAAAATGATCTAAACTATCAATAGCTTTAGAAATATCGGTTTGGGGTATAAATTTATACTCACTAAAAATACCGCTATCAACAAAGAACGTTGAAAAATGATTCTGCTAACATAATGATTTAATTTTAATTTTTTTAAGCAATATCATAAAAATGTCATCGCAATTAAAATAATTCCAAACCCACTTACATATAAATAATCTTTAATATTGAAACCTGCTAAATTAGCTTCTGGGAAATGTTTTTGAAATCCTCGACAACGCATGGCTTGCTCTATTCGTTGGGCTTTTGAAAGGCTTTTAATGAATAACATTCCTAACGCATTTCCAATACTTTGATAAGTGTGCAAATTCGCTTGCAATTTAAAACCTCGAACTTGCATCGCACGTTGAATTTTCTCAAAGGTTTGTTTTAATATTTCCAAATAACGAATTGTAAAAAATAATAAATGAACTAATTTACTAGGTAATTTTAAAGATTGTAAGGCTTTGACAAATTGAAAAACATCTAAATTTCCTAACAAGATTGTTATCCCACTTAAAATAGCATTTGCTTTCCAAAATATTTCCCATTGCGGTTGGTTTATAAAAAGAAACCACAACATCAATGGCACTAAAAATAAATTGAGCTGAAATAAACGAGAAATTAAAAGATTGATCGAAATGGGTGAAATGAGCAAAAAGAGGAAAATTAAAATAAAAGCAGTGGGCTTTTGAAATAAAATAACCCACCACGCAAAAATAAAAGCCATTAAAATCCGAAGCGGTGGGGACATTTAAACCCCATAATGTTCTCGATAATCTTTAACCACTTGCAAGGTTTCAAATGCCTCTTGTGTTTTCAAATATTCCATCATTATTTTGAATAACCTAGAAAGTTTTCTCGTTTTAATTTTTCTAATTCCAGTGACACTCAAACATAGAAACTAGAAATCATTTTTAAAATAAAAAAGCTAGTAATATTAGATAGACATTACCAGCTTTTTATTGCTAAGAAGTTAGCTTATTTTTTTTCTAAATTCCAATCGTCCCAATCTCTTGAATCTTCGGAACGCCATTTGCCAAGTAAGGTTTTGGCATCCACAATTGTGAATTTTACGTCGCCATTTGAAGATTCGCCGCGACCTGCTTTGGGTTGTTCTGACCATGTACCTTCGATGGCTTTGTCTTTTACGGTGGCTTCGATTTTACCAACATACATCACGCTGTCTTCAGCATATTCATAAGTCGCGGTAAATTTGTCACCTTTGTGCTCAACCGTGATGATGTCTCCACCATGTGTGGAAGCCCAAGCACCGCTTAAATCAACGGCTGGTTTTGCATCGACTTTTGGCGCATCAACTTTTGGTGCATCGGCTTTTGGAGCATCGGCTTTTGGAGCATCGACTTTTGGAGCATCGACTTTTGGAGCATCGACTTTTGGAGCATCGACTTTTGGAGC
>DYRG01000029.1:15974-16297 GCA_020718845.1 Thiomargarita sp. | reverse complement strand
ATCAACTTTTGGTGCATCAACTTTTGGTGCATCAACTTTTGGAGCATCAACTTTTGGTGCATCAACTTTTGGTGCATCTGCTTGTGGGGTTTCTTTAGCGGGTTCGGTGGCGTATAAATTTGCACCCGTTAAAAGCGCGGCGATTAATAAAGAGAGTTGTGTTTTTTTCATAGTTAAAGACTCCATAAAATGATAAATGTAACGACGGACTTTCCCAATAAAGGGATTTCATTAGAATAAGGATTTACTTTAAACTTTTCAAGTGGTGTCATAAAAATGTCATCGCAATTAAAATAATTCCAAACCCACTTACATATAAATAA
>DYRG01000029.1:0-15874 GCA_020718845.1 Thiomargarita sp. | reverse complement strand
TTAAACCCCATAATGTTCTCGATAATCTTTAACCACTTGCAAGGTTTCAAATGCCCCTTGTGTTTTCAAATATTCCATCATTTCAGATAAATTTGAAATACTAATAATTTTGATATTTTCTTGCTGTTCTAATTCTTGAATCGCCGATAAGTTTCTCAAACCACGTTCTTGACGATCTAAAGCAACTACTACACCGACAGGTTCTGCGCCATGTTTTCTAATTAAGGCTATACTTTCTCTAATCGCAGTTCCAGCCGTAATTACGTCGTCGATTAAAAGAACTTTTCCCTTTAAAGGCGCGCCCACTAAAACACCACCTTCGCCATGATCTTTGATTTCTTTACGATTAAAGCAAAATGGAATATCTCGTTGATATTGTTGAAATAATGCCATTGAAGTGGTCGCTGCTAAAGAAATCCCTTTATAAGCAGGTCCAAAGAGCAAATCATATTCTAAACCACTCGCTTGAATGGCTTGTGCATAAAAGGTTGCTAAGGATGCTAAGGATTTACCACTGTTAAACAAACCTGCGTTGAAAAAATAAGGACTTTGACGACCTGATTTTAAAGTAAAATGACCAAATTTTAAAACGTTTTGTTCAATCGCAAATTTCAAAAATTCTTGAGAATAAGAAGACATAAGATTATCTCGTCATCGAAAGATAAAGATTAGCTAGTTTCTCTGCATCATGTAATGCAGTATGTTTTTCAGTTTCAGAAAACGCTATTTTATAACGTTTGCACAACTCATCAAAGGTATTATCTTTCCCCGGATGTTTAGTGCGTGCTAAGGTTAAAGTATCAAAGATTTCGCAAAAATTTTCAATGCCAGCTCGAGGTGGTTTTAATAAGGATAATTCATGATTAAAAAACACCATTTCAAAGGCAGCATTATGAATGATTAATTTTGCATCTTTAATAAACGCTAGAAACTCGTCGACCACGTCTTCAAAACGCGGTTTATCTTGAAGCATTTCATTAGTGATGCCATGAATTGCAATTGCGCTTGGTTCAATTGCAATATCGGGATGTAAATAAGTATGAAAAACCCGCCCTGTTAATTGAAAATCAATGATTTCAACGCAGCCGATTTCAATAATGCGATGTCCTTCGGAAGGAACTAAGCCAGTTGTTTCAGTATCTAAAGCAATTTGGCGAGACTCTTTTTCAATGTTCATTTGATGATCCGTGCTCATTTTTTTGTAAAGTTTGTTCTAAGCCTTTTCTAGCCAATTCATCCGCTTTTTCGTTTTCTGGATGACCATTGTGTCCTTTCACCCAATGCCAACTGATTTGATGACGTTGGGTTGCTTGATTTAAACGTTCCCACAAATCCTGGTTTTTGACGGGCTGTTTATTTGAAGTTTTCCAACCACGTTGTACCCAATTTTCTAACCATTCTGTAATGCCTTGCTTTACATAAACTGAATCGGTTGTTAAACGCACGTTGCAAGGTCTTGTTAAGGTTTCTAATGCAACAATTGCAGCCATTAATTCCATTCGGTTGTTCGTGGTTTGTAATTCGCCGCCGCAGAGAAACTTTTGATGAACGCCGTATTTCAACACGATTCCCCAACCGCCGGGTCCTGGGTTGCCTCGACACGCACCATCTGTATATATTTCAACGGGTTGGGTCATTGTCGTGACGTAAAACAGTGGGTTCGGGAACATTTGCCCAGCGAGGTTTGCGTTCTCGACGCAATAAAGGCGTGGGAATAATTAGGCGGCGTTTTTGAATCGCTAATCCGTAAATACTTGAAATAAAAGATAATTTTTCCATCCACTGTAATTTTTGAAACCATGTTGAATTATCAATGGGCGGTCGACAAAACCCGTGATAATTGCCGACAATTTCAAATCCCAAATCGAGCAACCACAATTGAAGTTGGCGTTGCGAATAAAAACGCGGCGTGGACTGCATTGTACGCCAAGCCCCCGCCATTCGCCACACACCACTTGCGCTGTAGGGATTAAAACCCAGCACAATCAAATGCCCATCAGCAATTAAAATGCGTTCAATTTCTTTTAAAACATTCAACGGCTCAGAAACCGTTTCTAAAACGTGCGGTAAAATCACACAATCCACGCTTTCCGAAGCAAAAGGTAATTCATCAAATGTTGCACAAATATCAGTTTGTTTTATAATATTTGAAGTAATTAAAGCATGTCGAGAAATCCGACTATTCTCCCAAAATTGCCCCGCTCCAATTTCTCCAATATGCAATAAATAACTCCCAAACCACATTGTAACTATTTGATTTATCCATTTTTTTTCTAATTCAAGAATCGTATTTCCTGTCTGCGTTGAAATCAACCATTCTTGTAATGTCATACCACTCATAGCAAACCTTTTATTTTATTCATTTTATTATCGATTCTCTCGTTCCCACGATCGACTGTAGAAACGAAAGTTTGTCACCTATAATTAAGCATTTTTCCACTTAATATTGCAACCAATGCTTGGAAGTTGTTCTTCGATTATTGCGTTATTTAAAAGCAACGCATCTAAGGCTTTCTTCAAATCTGATCCCGTGACAGGTTGATTATTTTTGGGTGTTGAACCATCAAAACGTCCTCGATACACACATTTCAAATCGCCGTCAAATAAATAGAAATCAGGTGTGCAAGCGGCTTGATATAATTTTGCAACCTCTTGAGTTTCATCATATAAATAAACAAAAGGATTACCTAATTCTATCGCCAATTGTTTCATTTTTTCGGGCGAATCTTCAGGGTAATTTTCTACATCATTTGAACTAATTGCAATAGTTAAAATACCCTTTTTTTGATATTCATTTACTAAATCCACTACAACAGGCAAAATGTGTTTAACGTATGGACAATGATTGCAAATAAACATTACAATTGTACCAACGGGTGATTTCAGTTGTTCAAGCGATTTGATTTCTCCATTCACCACATCTAATAAATGAAAATTGGGAGCAAGTGTTCCTAAAGGTAACATGGTTGAAGGGGTTGCTGCCATGATTTTATCTCCTTAATAAGTTATTGAATTTAAAGTGATTTTAGCCAATCTTTTGCTTTTTCAATGTCATCAAAAGTTTGCACATGAAATGAACCTTGTTTAAGAGTTTGCGTGACATAACGATTGACGGCGACTTGTCCAAACGCATCTTTTGAAATGACAAATGCCTCATATTTTATACCCGCTTCTAAATGCAACGGATTAATTTCGTCAGTTACCCATTGAAGATCATTTCGAGAAACTACCCCCATTGTTCGAGCATCGACTAATGAATGTAATTTAGGATATTTTGGACAATATTCTTTTAAAAGTTCCACTTTTTTTAAAATATTGATACGAAACTCTTTGCTCGGAATAAAACCATCCCACACACCCACAAAACAAGGTACACTTTCATCGATAAACATTTGAACGTTATCGGTTTTATGCAATATTTTTTGTGACATAACTTTCTCCATTTTGTTTTTTCTTAATTAGTTGATCATTAAACAGATTTTAGCCATTGTTTAGCGTCTTTTATATTATCAAACATTTGCACACAAAATGCACCTTGTTTGAGGGTTTGCGTGACATAACGATTGACAGCAACTTGCCCAAACGCATCTTTTGAAAGCACAAATGCCTCAAATTGCACGCCAGCTTCCAAATACAAAGGATTAATTTCGTCAGTCACCCATTGTATATCATTACGAGAAACAACGTTTAAAGTTCGGGTGTCGGCTAATAAATGCAATTTAGGATATTTAGGGCGATATTCTTTTAAAAGTTCCACTAATTTGAAGATAGAATCCCTAAATTCTATGCTCGGAATAAAACCATTCCAAACATTCACCAAACAAGGTACACTTTCATCGATGAACATTTGAACATTTGTGGTTTCATACAACAGTTCTTTCGACATAACTTTCTCCTTTTTTTTAGATCAGATCATGGTTTCTATTATTATAGTCAATTACAACGGCGGCGCGGCATTAAAACAATGTGTAGAAAAAGCATTGCTTTCAAATCTTCCCGTTGAAATCAAAGTCGTTGATAATGCATCGACCGATCCAAGTATTTTATTTTTAGAATCGACCTTTGACAACGAATCCCGTTTGCAAATTATAAAAAATCAACAAAATCAAGGATTTGCAAAAGCAGTCAATTTAGGTTTAGCGCAAACAAACGGCGATTTTGTGCTTATTCTAAACCCTGATTGCTTTATAGAAAATGACACCCTGCAACATTGTGTGGATTTTATGCGCGAAAATTCCACCGCTGGAATGTGTGGGGTTTTGGTGTGTGATCCCGATGGCACGCCGCAACAAAGCAGCCGTCGTGCCGAACCCGTTCCTTTAAAAGCCTTCGTGCAAGCCTTTGGTTTAAAACGCTTTTTTCCACAATTTGCCGTCGATTTATCACAAACACTGCTGCCTTCACAACCTATTGAAATTGAAGGGATTTCTGGCGCATTTATGTTTCTTCGACACGAAGCCTTGATTGAAATAGGCGGATTAGATGAGGGGTATTTTTTGCATTGTGAGGATTTGGATTGGTTTAAACGCTTTCGCTTAAGTGATTGGAAATTATGGTTTTTACCGCACGTTCGCGTGAGCCATTTGAAAGGGGCGTGCAGTTCTTCGCAACCTTTAAAAGTCGAACTATATAAACATCGCGGGATGGTTCGTTATTACAAAAAGTTCTTTTCTCAAACTTATCCTAACCCTTTGTTATATTTAGTTATTTTTGCAGTGTGGATGCGATTTAGTTTCATCACTTTAAAAAGAACTTTGTTCGCACATTAAAACACCTATTTTAGAGAAAAATTAGAATGAGTTTAGAAGTTACGAATTGACAAATGCACAGTTGTTAAAATAAAAATAAGTTTTTGAAAAATATCAGTATTTTATTAATGCTGAACCCCATGTGAAACCGCCACCCATTGCTTCTAAAAGCAACATATCCCCACGTTTAATGCGTCCATCTCGAACCGCCGTGTCGAGAGCTAACGGCACAGAAGCCGCCGAGGTATTTCCATGTTTATCAACGGTAACTATCACTTTTTCTTCAGGAAATTTTAATTTTTTCGCCACCGCACTTAAAATACGTTTGTTCGCTTGATGAGGAATTAGCCAATCCACATCATCCGTTTTTAATCCATTGATTTTTAAGGCTTCTTCGGCGGCGTGCGCCATATTATTTACTGCAAATTTAAACACTTCCATGCCTTGCATCGACGCAAACGCATTGCCCGCTTGGACTTTTCCGCCTTTCACATAACCGGGAACGTGCAGTTGTTCGTGATGTCGACCGTCCGCGTATAAATGGGTCGATAAAATGCCTTTTTTATCATCAGCGGATAAAACAACCGCGCCCGCGCCATCGCCAAATAAAACACAAGTATTTCGATCTGTCCAATCAATGATTCGAGAAAAAATATCCGCGCCAATGACGAGAGCGTTTTTAGCCGCGCCCGTGCGAATGAATTTATCGGCAATGCTTAAACCATAGATAAATCCAGTACATACCGCTTGAATATCAAACGCTGGACAGCCAAAAATCCCTAAACGTTCTTGTAAAAGCGTTGCCGTCGAGGGGAAAAATTTATCAGGCGTGGTTGTGCCAATGATAATTAAATCAATAGCTTGCGGATCAATGCCCGCAGATTCAATCGCCCGTCGTGCTGCCATTTCAGCCATGTCACAAGTTAATTGACCGTCTGCCGCGATGTGGCGTTGTTTGATGCCCGTGCGTTCGACGATCCATGCGTCGTTGGTATCGACTATTTTTTCGAGGTCAGCGTTGGTGACGATTTTTTCTGGCAAATAACTGCCTGTTCCAGCAATCCGTGCGTAAGTATTTGTCATGCAAGCGATTCCGTGCGTGCGCCTAAAATAGCAGTTAATTGATCACTAATGCGAGTAGGGATATTTTTTTCAACTTCAACAATGGCTTCCTCGATAGCGTGACGAAACGCCAGCACATCCGCACCACCGTGACTTTTAATCACAATGCCTTGTAATCCCAGCAAACTTGCGCCATTGTAACGACGCGGATCGATGCGCTTGCGCAGACTTTTCATGACTGGCATCGCAATCAACGCCGATAATTTGGTCAACCAATTTTTAGAAAATTCTTCTTTCAAAAATTGCGTGATCATTTTCGCCACGCCTTCGCTGGTTTTCAACGCGACATTGCCGACAAAACCATCACAAACCACCACATCCGCTTTCCCTTTGTAAATATCGTCGCCTTCGACAAACCCGATGTAATTCACCGACGTTTGCGATAATAAACGCGCAGCTTCTTTAACCTGTTCATTTCCCTTCATTTCTTCTTCACCGATATTTAACAAACCCACTTTTGGAGCGGCTAAATTATCGACCGCAGTGCTCAACACCGATCCCATCACCGCAAATTGCATTAAATGCTCGGCGGAAGAATCAATATTTGCACCTAAATCAAGGACATGGGTATGACCGATCATGGTGGGCAACGTCGTACAAATTGCGGGACGATCAATGCAAGGCAATGTTTTTAATACAAATTTTGCCGTCGCCATTAATGCGCCCGTATTGCCCGCACTCACGCAGGCTTGCGCGTCGCCGCTTTTCACCAAATCAATCGCCACTCGCATCGACGAATCTTTTTTGAAACGCAAGGCTTTTGACGGCGATTCGTTCATTTCAACCTGTTGAGAAGCATGGCGAACAAAAAGGCGCGGATGAGAACAGCGAGGTTTTAAGATCGCTTCATCGCCCACTAAAATTAGATGCAAATCAGCGTGTTGCGATAACGCTTCCAACGCTGCGGGAACGACAACCTCCGCGCCAAAATCCCCGCCCATCGCATCTAATGCAATGCGTAATGCCAAGTTATTGATCCTATTTAACTTTTTTACCGCGATAATAACCGTCCGCGCTCACATGATGACGACGATGCGTTTCGCCAGAATGTGGCTCGATCGATAAAGCGGGACCTGTTAAAGCATCATGAGCGCGACGCATGCCACGTTTGCAAGGGGTTTTACGGTTTTGTTGAACTGCCATGTTGTACTCCTAAGCTAAAAATATAACTAGATGATTATACAGGAAAAAATCGCAAATACATACACTCTTTTTAATAGTACAATCAAAAATAAAAGAGCGATATTAAAACACAATTAGCCGTGCGTTTGCAATTTTTTACCGCTTAACTTGTTGATTTTATCTTTTTAACTTGATCAATTTACGTTATAATTGTGCCTTTCATTTTACTTTTTGGAGAAATACCCATGCAATCATCAAATCATCAAATCATCAAAAAATAGCGTAAGAACTTTTGCGTGTTTGTCAATTGGTATTTTTAAATTTGTTTTTAGTAGTATGGCGATGTTAGCCGTGACAATGGGGGTAGCAAATGCTACTTCACCCATATTGCAACCCTCTACATCGACTCCTGCCGATAATGCCACAGGGGTAGCCGCAAATGCTAATATTGTGCTTACTTTTGATGTCGCTCCATACAATTTAAATCCTGGACCAATCGTCGAGCTTTATGACAGCAGCAATACGCTTATTGAAAGCTTTACTGCAAGTGGTGGATATTCAATGGATGGAAGCAATGGCGGTAATGGTTCGATAACGTCAAATCAAGTCACTCTAGTTCTGGGTGCGCCGCTTACTAATGGTACATACCACATTGTTATTCCCACTACCACCAAATTATACGATACAGCAGCTACAAATCGTGCGGTAGCAGTAACGGATGCAACAACTTACAATTTTACCGTTGAATCGGTATCGCCACCACCCGTCAATGCCCCGATTGACTTGCATTTTTCAAAACAAGTTGAAAGCTATTCAACAGATATTGAATTAAAATAATTTCTTTTGATGATCTAAAAGAAAACCTTCTAAGTTTTAGAAACTTAGAAGGTTTGTTATTTGTTTGGAAAGTGAAATTATTTCTTTAATTGGGCTAAAACGGCGAAAGGATTCGGTTTTTCGACCTTTTCTTCGACCCTTTCCTCAACCGTTTCTATGTGATAAGGGTTTTCTGGACACACCTCGTGCATCGGCGCAAAAGGTAATAGCAAAATTAACTCATCTTCCACTAATTGACTTAATGCAATGTGTTGATGTTCAATGATAACGGGTTCAAATCCTTCAGGAATTTTCTCCTCGTTAAAATGTTCATGCACCGCGCACAGCCAAGTTTCTCCAACCGCTTGAATTGTCATATTTTGCAAGCAACGTTGGCATTGGACGGTAATTTCCGCCGCCACCGTGCCGCGAATGACAGGCTGTCCGCTGATCATGCTAAAATGCCACTCCAACGTCGCCCATTCCGCATGAGCCGACAGTGCCGATTGGAGGCGCGTCATGTTGGTGAGCGGCAAACGTCCTTGTAAAACACTCCCTTGCGTGGCGAGTTGCCAAGGATCAATCAAATAATCAGGCAAGAGCATCATGAAATGAGCAGCTACTAAATAAAAGCCGATAATGATATAGTATAAAATCTTTTTTTGTCAAAACGGATTTTCAGATGTTGTTGGTGTTGGCTTCCACTTCTCCCTTTCGTCAAGCGTTATTGCAACGCTTACAGCTTCCTTTTGAAACCTTTAATCCGAATATCGATGAATCATCGCAACCCCATGAAAAACCTGAAGATTTAGTGCAACGTTTAGCAATTTTGAAAGCCCAAGCCGCGCAAAGTTCTTATCCAGATGCTTTAATTATCGGCTCGGATCAAGTTGCGGTCGTAGAAAATAAAATTTTAGGAAAACCCTTAACTCACGACAAAGCCGTCGAACAATTAACCTTTTTAAGTGGAAAGAAAGTTGTTTTTCAAACGGGTTTATGTGTTTTTAATTCAAAAACCAAAGAAACTTTAGTCGATTTGATTTCATTTACCGTTAAATTTCGTGATCTAAAAAAAGAACAAATAGAGCGTTATTTGCATAAAGAACCTGCCTATAATTGCGCTGGAAGTTTCAAATCCGAAAGTTTAGGCATTGCTTTAGTAGAAAGTATGGAAGGAAACGATCCAAATGCGTTGATTGGATTGCCTTTAATTCGTTTAATTCAAATGTTAGAGCAATTAAATTACGCGGTGTTGTAGTAACCTTATTTAACTAAACAAAAATACGAGGAATCATTCATGAAAATGTTTTATCTTTTTTTTATTCTTTTGATGAACAGTGCTTTTGCACAGGATGCTTTGCCGCCTTTAGAACAAGTTTTTTCTTCAAACATAGAAGTGATTGAAAATAATAAAATTAAACTCCATTTGAAAATGGCAGATAATTTCTTTATTTTTCGTGATCAATTCCGTATTTCTTCAGAAACAACTGGGATTGAAATTGGTCATTTTGAATTACCTGCGGGTTTAAAGGAACATGATGATTTTTTTGGAGATTTTAATATTTATCGTCAAGAGGTAAGTTTTGACATTCCTTTTCAACGTGCACCAAATACTTCTAATGAATTTGCTTTAAATATTCTTTCGCATGGATGTCTTTATAGTACAAACACTTGCTACCCTCCTCATTTGCAAAAAATTTCTTTAACTTTACCTCAAAATAATAATGCTCAAAAAGTTGAAGATTTCCTCGATCCAGACATGGCGTTTTTATTTGATGCAACCTTAGAAAATCCAACCACCGTTAAATTAACATGGCAAATCGCAGATGGTTATTATTTGTACAAAAACAAAATTCAAGTTGAGTTAGCAAATATGGGAGAAATCCAATTTCCTCCCGCTCAAATGAAACAAGACCCTAATTTTGGTATAACCGAAGTTTATTATCAAAAATTAGAGATTCTTATCCCATTAAAACAACCGATTTCCTCGCCAACCAATCTAAAAATAAGTTATCAAGGTTGCGCAGAAAAAGGGTTGTGTTATCCGCCTCAAATTAAAGAAAAAATGCTTTCTGGTTCAAAGGTAGATGTTTTAGCATCTTTAGGCAAAACCAATAAACCGATTGTTATTGAAAATCAAAACATTCTTGATCCCGATGAGGCTTTTAAAGTCGCGGCGGATTGGTCTGATCCAAAAATAGTGGTCATTAATTGGCAAATCGCTAATAACCATTATTTGTACAAAAATAAATTAAAATTCGCGCTTAAAAGTGGCGGTCAATTAGGCACAGTTGAATTACCCGTTGGAAAGCCTCATGAAGATGAATTTTCAGGAAAAACAGAGGTTTATTATCAACAATTAACCGTTAAGTTACCTGTTGAACAAGCAGATAAAATATTGTCTTTAGAAATAGCCTATCAAGGATGTGCAGAAGGCACTTTATGTTATCCTCCACAAACCAAATCATTCAATTTAAGTTTGAATGCTCCTCCTGTTACAATTCAACCAATTCCTAACACACAACCTATTCCTTTAGAAATAGAAGAAAACCTCTCTGAAACCGATCAAATTGCTCAAAATCTTGCAACCGATAATGTGGCTTGGATTTTATTAAGTTTCTTTGGATTTGGTTTATTGCTTGCTTTAACGCCTTGTGTATTTCCAATGATTCCCATTTTGTCGGGCATTATTGTTGGACAAAAAGATATGACTTCCTATAAAGCATTTGTTTTATCGACCGTATATGTTTTAGCAATGGCACTCACTTATACGATTGTGGGCATTATTATGGGTTTGATTGGAGAAAACTTACAAGCGATGTTCCAAAATCCATGGATTTTAATTGCATTTGCAGCGGTGTTTGTTGCTTTAGCCTTTTCAATGTTTGGTTTCTATGAATTACAAATGCCAAGCGCAATTCAAAATAAATTAAATCATTTGAGCAATCGCCAAGAAGGCGGCACATTAATTGGCGTTGCAATTATGGGATTTCTTTCAGCTTTAATTGTAGGACCTTGTGTTGCAGCACCTTTAGCGGGCGCATTAATTTTCATTGGACAAACTGGCAATGCCTTCTTAGGTGGCGCGGCGTTATTTGCTTTAAGCATGGGAATGGGCATTCCTCTAATTATTATTGGAACATCGGCGGGTAAGTTTCTCCCTAAAGCTGGCGTTTGGATGGAAAGCATCAAAGCTGTGTTTGGTGTGATTTTATTAGGGGTTGCAACTTGGATGTTAGAACGTATTTTACCCGTTCAAGCAACCATGATTTTATATGCGCTATTATTAATTATTTCAGCAATTTACATGGGCGCATTTCAAAATTTACCCGCTGGCGTTTCTGGATGGCGTAAATTAATTAAAGGATTTTCTTTAATTATGGTATTTTATGGTGCACTGTTGATTATAGGAGCAACAGCGGGTGGAAATAGCGTTTTACAACCCTTAAAAGGTGTTTTCCCTTGCTCAGAACAAGCGGAAGAAGAATTTGAGTTTGAGCAAATTGAAAGCCTTGAAGAATTACGAGAGGCTTTAAATGAATCAAAGGGTGATATTGTGATGTTAGATTTTTACGCAGATTGGTGCATTTCATGTAAAGAATTAGAAGTGTACACTTTCTCTGATTCACAAGTGCAAGAGGTTTTAAATGAAATGGTAATATTACAAATTGATGTCACTGCAAATAATGATAAAGATAAAGCTATTTTAAAGCATTTTAAATTACATGGACCTCCAGCGATTTTGTTTTTCAATAAAAATGGTGAAGAACTTCCTCAATTTAGATTGATTGGATTTAAACCTGCCGATCAATTTCTAGCGCATTTGAACAAAGTCCAACAATTCAACGAGAAACTCTAATGTTTAATTTTGAAGAAATCAAACCCTTACAAGAACATTTAAACCAGCACCCTGTTTATGGTGCAATTACTAATGTAGAAGATTTGCAGTGTTTTATGTCCCACCATATTTATTCGGTGTGGGATTTTATGTCTATAGTCAAATATTTACAACAACAAATTGCCCCAACTACTTATCCTTGGATTCCTAAAGGAGATGGTTCAATTCGGCGTTTTATTAATGAATTAGTTTTAGAAGAAGAATCAGATCAAACGCATAATGATTCTTTTAGTAGTCACTTTGAATTATATTGTGGTGCAATGAGAGAAATTGGAGCAGATACTAACAATATATTAACTTTTATTTCTCAAGTAGAACAACAAGGTATTAATCATGCACTTTTAAGTGAGGAAATTCCTCAACCTTCTCGGCAATTTATGCAAACTACTTTTGGTTTCATTTCTTCAAACAAACCGCATTGCGTCGCGGCGGCTTTGGCTTTGGGAAGAGAACATATCATTCCGAGTATGTTTCGGGCATTTCTCGGTAAAATGGGTATTTTAGAGCAACAAGCCCCGATTTTTCATTTCTATTTGAAACGCCATATTCATTTAGATGAGGATTTTCACGCGCCACTTTCTTTGCGTTTATTAAATGCGTTGTGTGGAAATGATCAGATTAAATATCAAGAAGCCCAGCAAACTGCTAAAGAAGCCTTGCAAGCACGCATTCTATTTTGGGATGGTGTTCTTTTAGCATTACAAAATAAAAGGAGTTAAATCATGTGCTTAGGGATTCCAATGCAAATTAAAGAAATTAACTATTTCAAAGCATCTTGTGAAGCAAAAGGTGTTGAACGTGAAGTGAGTTTGTTTATGTTGCAACATGAGGAAATTAAGGTAGGTGATTTTGTAATGGTGCACGTTGGTTATGCCATTCAAAAAATGACAGAAGAAGAAGCCCAATCAGCTTGGGAAGTATATGATGAATTGTTAGCCATGGAAAACTGATTTTTTATTTCATTTAAGGAGAAGAGCTGTGTTAAAAAAACTGTTATTGTTGTTAGTGGTTTCTATGTTAGGAGGATGTGCAAATAATCCTTTTAATTTAGAGTGGTTAGATTCAGAGAAAGGTGCGCTAATGCGTTTATCAGATAGTATTTTATTTGATTTAGATAAATCTGTTTTAAAACCAGAGGTTTTACCTATGTTAAGTAAAATCGCAGAAGTTTTAAATACGAGAACTGATAAAAACATTTCAATTGAAGGACACACCGATAATTGGGGTGAAAAAGAATATAATCAAACTTTATCAGAGAAACGTGCAACTAGCGTGTATTATGCGTTAGTGCAACGGGGTGTAAAACCAGAACGTTTGACGGTGGTTGTTGGTCATGGGATGAACAAACCCTTAGCAAGTAATGAAAATGAAGCAGGTCGTCAGCAAAATCGTCGGGTAGAAATCTATGTGTTAGGAGAAACCAAAGAAAATTTAACAGGCGGGGCTATTGAAAGAACGCTAAAATCTTTTACACAGTAGAAAACAACCTATTTCCCCTCTCTAAAGAAAAAATTTGGAGAGGGGATTTCATTTGGAGATTTGAAATAATGAACAAAATCGTTTTGCGTGGAGTAAGAACGCATAATTTAAAAAACATCGATTTAGATTTGCCGCGAGATAAATTAATTGTCATTACAGGGCTTTCTGGATCGGGTAAATCTTCTTTAGCATTTGATACTTTATATGCGGAAGGACAACGCCGTTATGTTGAGTCTTTGTCGGCGTATGCAAGACAGTTTCTATCGATGATGGAAAAACCCGACGTTGATCATATTGAAGGGCTTTCTCCCGCGATTTCAATTGAACAAAAATCTACTTCTCATAATCCACGTTCTACGGTGGGAACTGTGACGGAGATTTATGATTATTTGAGATTGTTATTTGCAAGGGTAGGAGAACCGCGTTGTCCAACGCATCAACTTCCTTTAAATGCACAAACCGTTAGTCAAATGGTTGATCAGGTTTTAAGCATAGAAGAAAATGCTTCTTTAATGATTTTAGCACCCGTTGTGAAAGATCGTAAAGGAGAGCATTTGCAATTAATAGAAACTTTGAAAGCACAGGGATTTGTCCGTGCGAGAATAAATGGTGAAATATATGAATTAGAAGAAGCGCCAAAACTTAAATTACACCAAAAACATACCATTGAAGTTATTGTTGATCGGTTTAAAGTGCGTGAGGATATTAAATTACGTTTAGCAGAATCATTTGAAACTGCTTTGAAATTAGGGCAAGGAATCGTTAATGTTGCTTTTATGAATGAACCAGAAAAAGCACCTTTAGTGTTTTCTGCAAACTTTGCGTGTCCTGAATGTGGTTATAGTTTAACTGAATTAGAACCGCGTTTATTTTCTTTTAATAATCCCGCAGGTGCTTGTCCCGAATGCGATGGTTTAGGAATTAAGCAATTCTTTGATTCTAATAAAGTTGTTCATAATTCAGAATTAAGTTTAGCAGAAGGTGCAGTGAGAGGTTGGGATAGAAAAACCGCATGGTATTTTCAAATGTTAGAAAGCGTCGCGCAACATTTCAAATTTGATTTAAATACACCATTTAATAAATTATCTGAGAAAATTCAAAATATTGTTTTATATGGCAGTGGTGAAGTAGAAATCGCTTTAAATTATTACAATGATCGAGGAAGTGCGTTTATTCAACATAAACCTTTTGAAGGAATTATTCCTAATTTAGAACGCCGTTATCGAGAAACTGAATCGGTTTCTGTGCGAGAAGAAATGGGTAAATATATTAGCTTTCATCCGTGTAAAAGTTGTGAAGGAACTCGCTTAAATGAATCCGCAAGAAACGTGTTTATTGAAAATGTAACACTTCCTCAAATTTCTGCAATGCCAATTGCCGAAGCAAAACGTTTTATTGATGAATTAAATTTAACAGGAAGAAAAGCAGAGATTGCTTCGAAAATAACAAAAGAAATTACGACTCGCTTGCAATTTCTCGTTAATGTTGGTTTGAATTATTTGACTTTGAATAGAAGTGCAGAAACTTTGTCGGGAGGAGAAGCGCAAAGAATTCGTTTAGCAAGTCAAATCGGTGCAGGATTAGTAGGTGTAATGTATATTTTAGATGAACCGTCGATTGGATTGCATCAAAGAGATAATCAACGTTTATTAGATACGTTATTTCATTTGCGTGATTTGGGAAATACCGTTATTGTAGTAGAACATGATGAAGAAGCGATTAGAAATGCCGATCAAGTGATTGATATTGGAATTGGTGCGGGTGTGCATGGAGGAACGGTCGTTGCACAAGGAACACCCGAAGAAATTCAAAAGATAGAAAATTCTTTAACGGGTCAATATTTGTCGGGAAAACAAAAAATCAGCATTCCCAGAGAAAGAACTCCCTTTAATCCAGAGAAAATGCTCTATTTATTTGGGGCGAGTGGAAATAATTTAAAAAACGTGAATTTAGAAATCCCGATTGGTTTATTTGTGTGTATTACGGGGGTTTCTGGATCGGGTAAGTCGACGTTAATTAATGATACGTTATATCCTTTAGCAGCAAATGTTTTAAATAAAGCGAGTTTAGATATTGCACCCTTTGAGAAAGTTGCGGGATTAGAACTCTTTGATAAAGTAGTTGATGTTGATCAAAGTCCGATTGGAAGAACGCCGCGTTCAAATCCAGCGACTTATACGGGGTTGTTCACGCCGATTCGTGATTTATTTGCAGCAACCCAAGAAGCGCGTTCTCGGGGGTATCAAGCAGGGCGTTTTAGCTTTAATGTGAAGGGAGGACGCTGTGAAGCCTGTGCAGGGGATGGCGTAATTAAAGTTGAAATGCACTTTCTTCCCGATATTTATGTGCCGTGCGATGTTTGTAAAGGTCAACGTTATAATAGAGAAACTTTGGATATTTTATTTAAAGGAAAAAACATTTCTGATGTTTTAAAAATGACCGTAGAAGAAGCGGCGGACTTTTTCTCTGCTGTGCCTGTGATTAAAAGAAAGTTAGATACTTTAATGGAAGTGGGTTTGTCATATATTACATTAGGTCAAAATGCAGTGACGTTGTCGGGTGGAGAAGCGCAACGGGTTAAATTGGCAAAAGAACTTTCTAAAAGAGATACAGGAAATACGTTATATATTTTAGATGAACCGACCACTGGTTTGCATTTCCACGACATTGCACAGTTGCTCAAAGTTTT
>DYRG01000099.1 GCA_020718845.1 Thiomargarita sp. | reverse complement strand
ACCAAATGCGTTGGTTTATTTTATTTCGTTTTTAAATGTCAAATATTCTTGTCGTGTTAGTGTTGTGTCGTAAAGTCCAACGTCTTCGTCTGCGTGTTTGTTTATGCCAGTGTATTCCAAACTTGCGTCTTCGTATCGTTTAAATTTGTAAACTGCATCGTTCATTAAGGCAGAATTAAACACACCTAAACTTACCAATAATTCAAAGTCCTTTACATTAAGTCCTGTTACTTTGCGGAAAAGTTTAGGTTCAAGTTTTGTAATTACATCTTTCAAACTGCGTTCACGGTAATCTGTCAGATACATAAAAATCGGAACTCGTGTCGCAAACTTGATTAGTTTTTCCTGAATTTGTTTTCGCAAATTCTTGTATTCCTTTTCTTCTTCGGTAAGTTCCTTTTTCTTTTTGTCGCTCAGTTTGTCTGTGCCTTCTTTTTTTGCTTTCTTGATTTTGTCAGACTTGTTAATGATGGTTTCAATGTCTTGGTTTAAGTTACGGAAACCTTCAATGTTCATCAACGCTTTCATTGCTTCTTCGTTGTTCATCAAACGTTGCAATGTGTTGTTGTCCACGTTTACAAGCAAAGCACTTTCCCAACGTCTGGCAAGCAATGTTGCCGTTGTTCCACTCATTGCGATGTCTAAAATACCTGCGGCATCAATTTGTTTCATTGAACTGCCGTCATAAGCTAATACAGGCAAGAAGTTTATAAACTCTTCAACATTCTTTTCGGGATTGCTTTCGTTGATATTTAAGTTGCAAGCGTATTCGGCAATTTGCTTTAATGCTCGGTTTGGTGCAAAGTCAAACACATAACATTCTTCTTTTAGTATCTCTTCTTTGTTAGGCGATTTACTGTCGGGGTTTTTAATTACCCAAGGCGTTTGCACACGAAATGCTGCTTGAAAATAAGTTTCGGGACTTGATGAATTTCTAAGCATAAAAATTCCTGTCCACGGTTTTACCGAAACGCCGGTCGTTAGTTTGCCACAAGAAAGGGTAATTGTTTTTGATTGTAAGGGTTCATCCATTCCACTTAAAACGGGTTCAAGTGCTTTTACTCCAATTCCTGCTTCTGTGCCTGCTGCAATAATTACTTTGTAATCGTGATAAAATTGGTTGTTGCGTTTTTTCAACAAGTTTGCCGTTGCGTGGCACGAAGCAACCGAAGGCAAAAACCAAAATGTATGATTTAAAACGCTTTTCAGTCGTGCATCGGAATAAGGTAAAGGCGGTTTTTCTGTTTTTAATTTTAGTGTATCAACAATTTGTTCGGAGAATGAACCACGAATTAAATCCAACCATTTTTGAACATCATCTTCATATTTGAAATGTGCTTTGCTTCCTTCGCCTTCGGCTTTAAAAAATATGTTTAAATCAAAGCCGTCAAATTCACCTAGCTCCGCAACTTTGGTAATGGTTTCGGGAAGTTGATAAGTGAGCATTACCATTCTGGGCAAACTGGCGTAAGGATTTGCTCCGTCTTTCTTATTCCAATTTTCTTTAGAACGCTGTTCGTCTGAATACGTCCAATTAAAAATTTGTTCCTCTATAAATTCTCCTGAATTGATTGCACGGAATGGCGTTCCCGATAAATACAAAAAGTGATTGGCTTTGATTGGCAAAATGTCTTCCAATACATCTACTTTATCTTCATCGGAAAAACCTTTTTGTTCTATTTCCTTAAAAGCTTCAATTTCTTTTTCTGCTTCGCTGTCTTTGCCAAACAAATCTTTTGCATTATCACGCCAAGCTCCAAAATGGTATTCGTCAAATACAATGCAATCCCATTCGGTATTATGAACCCACTCGTTTTTTACTTTTATACTACCGTCTTTTTGTGTGCCTAAATAATCTTGAAACGAACCGAAGCAAACTAAATTGGTTTTTGATAAATCAGTTTTCTTAGGAATATTTTCGGCTTCATTTTTTGAGAAGAATGTCCAGCCTTTAAAATCGGTATGAGTGTTTAAATCTTCACGCCACGCATCTTCTACGGCAGGTTTAAAAGTTAAGACCAATACCTTTTTCCATTTCATTGTTTTAGCAAGCTGATAAGTGGTAAAGGTTTTCCCGAAACGCATTTTTGCGTTCCAAAGAAAGTGCGGTGTTTTGTTCGGGTTTTCTTTTTTAAAACTCTTGAAGTAAGCAATGGTTTTGATTACAGCTTCTTTTTGCTCGGGACGCATACCAAAATCAAGCACCCGATTTTCTTCGGTACGTTCGCCTGTTTTAATTTCGTGAATGGCTTTGCGTAACTGGTTAAGTGTGCAAACAAACCATTCTCCTTCGGGATTTTTTATTTTGTCTTTTCTCAGTAAAGTGTGAACGGTTTTGTCGGTAAAACTGCTTCCGTCTGGTCGCATGGCACTTTCTTCAAAAACAATTTTAAAAGCGGCACGGGTTGCACCAATTTGTTCTTTGATGCGTGTTTGTGCATCACGGTCGGTGAAACCGATTTTAATTTGCTCCTTGCGTTTGCTGTCGTTTGGCAACTCGTAAGCGTAAATGGTAGGATTAACGCTTGGGCGAGGCGGAAAAAATTCTTTTTTACTCATTTCAATAGTTTTCTATTTTCTACATCGTGTAAAATCTTCATCTGTTGAATTGCAATTTTATTCAAACGAAGAAGGCGTTCGGGTTGTGGCATTTTTTCATT
>DYRG01000098.1 GCA_020718845.1 Thiomargarita sp. | reverse complement strand
AAACTTTCTTGCCAACTTTATCAAAGAAGTGCGGATGCGTTTTTAGGTGTTCCTTTTAATATTGTTTCATACTCGTTGCTCACCGAAATGATTGCTCAGCAATGCGATTTTGAAATGGGTGAATTTATTTGGACGGGCGGTGATTGTCATCTCTATTCAAATCATTTAGAACAAGTGAATTTACAATTGAGCCGTGAAACCTTTGAATTACCGCATTTGAAATTTGCCAGAAAACCCGATTCAATATTTGATTATCGATTTGAAGACTTTGAGATTGAAAATTACCAATTTCATCCCGCCATTAAAGCTCCTGTTGCGGTCTAATGTTTCGTTTAGATTCCTATCTTTTTAACGCCGCTTTAGTTTTACTGCTATTAGGTTTAGTGATGGTTTTTTCTACCACGATTCCTTTTGCAGTTAAAACGGGTGATCCTTTCTTTTATTTCTGGCGACAAAGCATTTTTGCTCTGATGGGTGTTGTATCTTGTGTTGCTTTATTTCAAATCCCAATTGCAACGTGGGAGAAATGGAGTGTTTCTTTGTTATTCATAGGAATTTTACTATTAATTGTAACCCTTCTTTTTGGTCATGAAGTGAAAGGAAGTGTGCGATGGTTAAATTTTGGGAAATTTTCATTACAACCCTCTGAATTTATGAAAATTTTTATCATTTTATTTATGGCGGGCTATTTAATTCGGAGAAATGCAGAAGTTAAAGAATCGGTAAGCGGTTTCATTAAACCGATGTCGATTTTAGTAATTCTTTCGGTTTTATTATTATTAGAACCCGATTATGGAGCAACGGTCGTTTTATTTGGAACGGTTTTAGGAATGTTATTTTTAGGAGGCGTGCCTGCTCGACAATTCATTTTATGGTTAGCATTAGTGGGCGCAGTTTTATTTGTAGTGATTTTAATTGCACCGTATCGTTTGCAACGTTTAACTGCTTTTGTTGATCCTTGGTCTGATCCTTTCAATACAGGATTTCAACTCACGCAATCTTTGATTGCAATTGGTCGAGGTGGATGGTTTGGCGTGGGATTAGGTGCAAGCGTTCAAAAATTAGACTATCTTCCTGAAACACATACAGATTTTATTTTTGCCATCTTAGCGGAAGAATTAGGTTTAATCGGAAGTTTAACGATTATTTTTCTTTATGGAATTATCATTTGGCGATCATTTGTAATTGCTCAAATTGCAGTGCAATTACAACATAATTATGCTGCGTGGTTAAGTTATGGTTTAGGCTTAACATTAGCAGTGCAAGTTGCAATCAATTTAGGGGTAAATATGGGATTACTTCCAACTAAAGGATTAACCTTGCCTTTAATGAGCTACGGGGGTTCAAGTTTGTTAGCAAGTTTATGGATAATAACGTTACTTTTACGCATTGACTTTGAAAACAAATTGCTCCCAAAAGAGGCAAACAAAAATTCAAACATCTGATCGAAACTAAAATTACTTAATTTTCCGATATTCTCCATTAAACGTCACATTCAATCCGCCACAACCCGTTTCATTTTCTACAATTAAGGTCTTTGCAGAAAAGAAAAGGGCCAACTCACAACTCTCATCTTTTACATAGGCTTGATTATTTTCTAATAGAGCAATTCCTTCTACTTCTCCCGTATTTACATTAGTGCTACTACTACCCACCCAAATAGATTGTCCTTGTATTTGAATTTGACCATTTTGTAATGCTTTAACAGAAATCATTGTCTTGTGTACATCTGGCTTATCACGATAATAACGTTGATATGTTCCAGAAATAGAAAATGTTTGTTGATGTGTCGCAACTTTTTCATTAAGTTCAGAAATCCGAATGGTATAAGCATCTTTCAAACATTCTACATCTTGGCATATATTACGGGTAAATTTTAGCCATTGTTGCTGCTCTGATTTAAATGATTGCTTATCTTGTGTTCTCGTCATTGCTTTTTTGTAAGAAACAACCAATAACTCATCTAAATCAGATAGTTGGGTATTAGAACAAATCATTTTTTCTATCGACGTTGTTGCTTTAGCACAGTTGAAACTTGCTGCATGAACATTTAAAGAAATCATCGTCAATAATATGATATAAAAAGTCATTTTCTATCCTCAATTTAAGTTATTTTTTTAGGCAAAGATATTCAATTGTTCATTTCCAATTTCAAAGGTTAATAACGAAAAATATCTGTAGGATTATTTAACGTCATTTCTTTTAAAGCAATTGATGAATCAAGTTGAATATTTTGTTCTTCTCCAGCGTGACAAATATGTAAGTAAAGATTGCCAATTCCTTCATGCACTCCAAGTGCCGTACCATCTTCAGAAAATGGGACTATTCCTATAAATTTTTTCTTTTCTTCATTAATCGAAATATAAGTAGGTAACTTACTTGAACAAAAAATAAAAACTTCATCAACTTTATTCCAAGTTTTATCTATTTCTATTGGAATAAAACCATTCGGAGGATAATTACCATTAGGAAAAGATATTTCTTCACTGCTTCTTACTAGTAATTTAGTTAAAGTGCTTTCTCCATTGGATTTAATACGCTCTGTTTTTTCAATTTTCCACCACCAACAAACATCCATGTGACAACGTCCATTAACGATATTTTTATCGGCTTTTTTAAGCGGGTTAGAAGAAGTTAATGCGTTAATTCTTTCCTCATAAGAAGCAGCAAGACATTCATAACTTTTACATTTATTACGAATATTTTTCATCCATGAAAGTTGTTCTGATTTAAGTTTAGCTTTTTGGGAATTATTAGAAATAGTTTT
>DYRG01000097.1 GCA_020718845.1 Thiomargarita sp. | reverse complement strand
TATAGGATTAGATAAACAAATAATTAACAAGCCTAAATTTACCTTAAAGCAAATAACGGGTATCATAAGTAATTTTTAACCCGACATTACTGGTTGCTATGAATATACACGAGTACCAAGCCAAACGTTTATTTGCCGATTACGGGATTCCCGTACCGACGGGATTGCCCGCGTTCAGTCCCGAAGAAGCCCGTCAAGCCGCTCAAACCCTCGGTGGCTCAAGCTGGATGGTCAAAGCCCAAGTCCACGCTGGTGGTCGCGGCAAAGCAGGTGGCGTTAAACGCGCTCAATCTTCTCAAGAAGTCGTTGATATTGCTAATAATTTATTAGGCAAACGCTTAGTTACCCATCAAACCAACGCCGACGGTCAACCTATTTCTGCGGTATTAGTAGAAACTCCTACTTCTATCGACCGCGAACTCTATTTGAGTATGTTAATTGATCGTGCTAATAAAAGAGTTTCAATTATTGCTTCTGCTTCAGGTGGAATGGACATTGAAAAAGTCGCCGAAGAAACCCCTGAAAAAGTCTTAACTCGTGTTATTCATCCGATTACTGGCGTGCAAGCAAATCAATCTCAAGAAATTGGTTTCGCTTTAGGTTTCGACAAAGAGCAACGCAAATCATTTGCCGATATTTTAAATAAACTCTATAAACTCTTTGTTGAAAAAGATTTGAGTTTGTTAGAAATTAACCCCTTAGTTGTTACTGGCGAAGGCAAATTATTAGCATTAGACGGTAAAATCAATTTAGATGATAATGCATTATATCGTCACAAAGATTTAGAATCTTTATATGATGCGTCGCAAGTGGATGGAAAAGAAGACATTGCGCGTCGTCACGATTTAAACTACATTGCATTAGACGGCGATATTGCTTGCATGGTAAATGGTGCTGGTTTAGCAATGGCGACAATGGATTTGATTAAATTACATGGTGGCGATCCCGCTAACTTTTTAGATGTGGGTGGCGGTGCAACGGCTGAAAGAGTCACCGAAGCATTTAAACTCATTCAATCCGATAGCAAAGTTAAAGCAATTTTAGTGAATATCTTTGGTGGAATTGTGCGTTGTGATTTAATTGCCGACGGTATTATTCAAGCCGTTAATGAAACTGGATTGAATTTGCCAGTCGTGGTTCGTTTGGAAGGAACTAACGTCGACAAAGGTAAAGAAACTTTACAAAAGAGCGGTTTGAAATTAATTGCCGCAAATGATTTGACCGATGCCGCTCAACAAGCGGTTGCTGCTGCGAGAGGAAAATAGAACATGAGCGTATTAATTAATGCTGCAACAAAAGTCATTTGTCAAGGTTTCACTGGCAAACAAGGTACTTTCCATTCTGAACACGCGATTGCTTACGGCACAAAAATGGTCGGCGGAGTCACACCAGGTCGCGCAGGTGAAAAACATTTAAACTTGCCAGTTTTCAACACGGTACGCGATGCCGTCGCCGACACGGGCGCGGACGCAAGCGTGATCTATGTCCCAGCTCCTTTCGCCGCCGACGCGATTTTAGAAGCCGCCGACGCGGGCATTAAAGTCATCGTCTGCATCACCGAAGGCATTCCCGTCATCGATATGCTCAAAGTCAAAGCCGTTTTAGCAGATTACGACGACGTGCGCTTAATCGGACCAAATTGCCCTGGCATCATCACGCCCGACGAATGCAAAATCGGCATTATGCCCGGCATGATTCACAAAAAAGGTAAAATTGGAATTGTTTCTCGTTCTGGAACATTAACTTACGAAGCGGTTTATCAAACCACGCAAAACGGTTTAGGTCAATCGACTTGTATTGGAATTGGTGGCGATCCGATTCACGGCATGAACTTCGTTGATTGTCTTGAACTTTTCCAAAAAGACCCACAAACCGAAGGCATCGTGATGGTTGGTGAAATTGGCGGAACAGCAGAAGAAGAAGCCGCTGATTTTATTAAGAAAAACGTCACCAAACCAGTGGTTGCATACATCGCTGGAGTCACCGCACCTCCTGGGCGCAGAATGGGTCACGCAGGCGCAATCGTTTCTGGAGGAAAAGGCACGGCAGCAGGTAAATTCGCAGCATTAGAAAACGCTGGCGTAACCATTACCCGTTCTCCCGCCGACATAGGTAAAAAACTCTTAGAAATCATGAAATAAGTTTTTTCAGTTTTGTTTTAAAATGAGCACTTATCTTTTTTTAAGATGAGTGCTTTTTATTTTTGTACTATACTTAATTATCTAAAAATAAAAGGAGATTTCATAATGAATTACGCGATTCCTATTGCCTTAGCGGAAGCCAATGTTCGACTGGGTGAATTATGCGAGAAAGCAGTTGAAGATCGAGAAACTATTTTAATTCATCAACCAAATGGTCAAGATGTTGCTCTAATTGCGTTGGATGAATTAAATGGCTTATTAGAAACTGCGCATTTATTACGTTCTTCAAAAAATGCTGAGCGTTTATTAACGGCATTACAACGTGCTCGTTCAGGTATTGAAAAACCAGAAACTATTGAACAATTTCGTAAAGAATTAAGGATTGAATAATGCGAGAAGCAGTATTTCAACCTGAATTTCGTGATGATTTAACTTTTTGGGTAGAAACAGATAGAAAAACAGCTTTACGAGCACTCAAAATAGTAGAAGAAATTTTACGCGATCCTTTTCATGGAATTGGTAAGCCAGAACCTTTGAAATACTTGGGTTCTGATATTTGGTCACGTCGTTTAACACAAGAGCATCGTATTGTGTATCTTGTGAGCAAAACTCGTATAGATTTTTTACAAGCCCGTTATCATTATTGAGTGTTTTTTATAATTTTTTAACAATAAAAACAAATGCTTACATTTTTTAAAAATGAGTGCTTTTGTTTTTTCTAATATTTTGATCTATACTTAAACGACATCTAACT
>DYRG01000028.1:9771-36916 GCA_020718845.1 Thiomargarita sp. | reverse complement strand
GCCTATCTTGCCGCTCTTTAAATAGACCTTATCACCCTATTTTGCACCACTACCTCCGTTTTATTCCTAAATAACCAGCCCGTAGCCCGTAGGGTGCAATGCAATTGCACCAACAAATGATGTTATTAACTAAACTTAAAAACCAGCTACACCTTGAAAATTTTGTAGATTTTTATTATTTCGTTTCTCAAAAATCTCTGGTGCAATTACATTGCACCCTACAAATACTACAAATACTTGATTTCAAGCGTTTATTTGTTTGATTAAATGATTTTGATTCAAATCATTAGCTTATTTTTAATTAAGCAGATTTCATACGAGATGCTTCAATAACATCGGGCAGTTCTTCTAAACGATGCAATAAAACACTTAATTGTTCCGCATTATTGACTTCAACCCGCAAAATGATTTTAATTAAGGCTTGTTGTTTATCACGATTGCTCCGATGCGCCGTTATGCGTAATTTGGATTCTGTTACCACTTGCGCGGCTTGCGATAAAATATCACTTCTTTCATCACACAACAAAGCAATATCGACCGGATAAACCGTTTTCTCATTGTTTTGCCATTCTACTGAAATCAAACGCTGTTGTTCTTGATCTTTCCAACGTTTCACATAATTACAATCTTCACGATGTACAGAAATACCTTTTCCTTTCGTGATAAAACCCACCACAGAATCGCCAGGAACGGGGCTACAACAACGCGCAGTGTGCGTCAGCAACCCTTCCACCCCCAAACTAGAAATCCCGCCTTTACCCGCATTTTGGTGGCTTTGACGCGGTTTCACGGTCGCAGGCAATGGAGGAAATAACCACTCTTTAATCGCCGATGCAATTTTATCGGGCGTAATATTTCCTTTGCCAATTTCTCCGCATAAATGTTCTGCATTTTTACATTGCAAACGAATGGCAAGTTCTTCCCACGACACTTCCTTTAAATTCAAACGGCGCAATTCCCGTTCTAATAAATTTCTTCCTTCACTAATATGTTGATTTAATTCTTGCTTTTGTAACCACAAACGAATCTTTTGTTTCGCGCTGGTGGTTTGAACATAATGCAACTGACTATTTAACCAATCTCGACTTGGACGTTCTTCTTTAACGGTTAAGATTTCAATTTCATCCCCATTTTTTAATGGCGTATTTAGAGGAACAATGCGTTGATTAATTTTTGCCCCTCGACAACGATGTCCTAAACCTGTGTGAATATGATACGCAAAATCTAAAGGCGTAGAACCGTGAGGAAGTTGTAATACTTTTCCTTTCGGTGTTAAAACATAAATTGCCGTTTTATCAGGTAATTCTGCGGATTGATCTCCATTGAGAAACTCTCGCAACGTTGCAATCTTTTGTTCTAATCCATTATCTTGTTTCACGCCTTCTTTATAACGCCAATGTGAAGCGTCACCTGATTCTGCTAATCTGTGCATTTCAAAAGTACGAATTTGGACTTCAAATTTCTTATCTTCATGACCAATCACTGCTGTGTGCAAGGATTGATAACTATTTGGCTTTGGTGCAGCAATGTAATCATCAAACTCACTCGGCAAAGGCTCCCACAAACTATGTACTAATCCTAAAACACTATAACATTCGCTTAAATTATTGACCATCACTCGAACCGCTAACGCATCAAAAATCATTGAAATATCTAGCTTTTTTTTCTGCATCTTTCGCCAAATGCTATAAATATGTTTAGGTCGTCCGCTGATTTCTCCTTGAATATGATGTGTTTTGAGTTTCTCTGATAAAACCTGCATAATATTCTCTAAATAGGTTTCACGTTCTACCCGTCGATTCTCTAAAGATTTTGCAATCGTTGAATAGGTTTCTGGTTCTAAAGTTCGCAAAGATAAGTCTTCTAATTCCCATTTTAAACGACCAATCCCTAAGCGATTTGCTAAAGGTGCGAAAATCTCTAACGTTTGTTGAGCAAAATTGCGTTGATAGTCTATTTCAAACTCTCGAATGTGCCGCATTTCAATAAGACGTTCTGCTAACTTAATTAAAATCGTTCTAGGATCGTCGAGCATCGATAAGAGCATTTTGCGCACATTTTCGAGGTTTTGAGCGGGAGAAACTTTGTTGTCTTTCAATATAGGTAAATCGTGCAAAATTGCCATTTTTCGCATTGCAATCATTAAATGTGTCGCGTGCTCACCACAAACTTGAGAAATTTCCTTTTCAGACAATGCGTTATCAAACCATTTATAAGCCACTGCTGCGACTAAAGTTGGAACATCGGCTTGTAATTCTTCTAATAAATCAATGAGTTGACACGCATTTTCTAATTCGGTTTCATTTGCGCGCGGGCGCAACCAATGACAAGTTTTTGTTAAAATTAAACATTCTTCAGTTGACTTGTTTTGGCACAAACGCTCTAATCGCATTGTTAAATCTAATGAATTTTGCAATACTGTACTAACCATGATGCTCTAACTCTTCCACTGTTTTGGGAATAGAAATAGTTAAATTTTCATGTCCTTCCTGAGTAACCAAAATGTTATCCTCAATTCTAATCCCAATGCCTCGCCATTTTAATGGAATATCTGGTTGATTTTTAATGGGTTTTATTGTTGGAGAAACATAAATGCCTGGTTCAACTGTTAAAACATTTCCAGCTTCTAGTTTCTTATGTTCTTTACCGATTTTGTAATCGCCCACATCATGCACATCAATTCCCAACCAATGCCCAATATTGTGCATATAAAAAGGTTTGTAGGCTTTTTGTGCAATTAAATCATCCACATTACCAATTAACAAACCGAGTTCTTTTAAACCTTCTGTAATGGTTCTTATCGCGGTTTTTTGCAAACTATCATAAGTTATTTGTGGTTTGATTTGTTTAATGACTTCTAATTGAACTTGTAATACTAATTCATATAAAAGTTTTTGTTCTGGAGAAAACTTTCCTCCAATGGGAAAAGTGCGCGTCACATCAGCATTGTAATAATGATAAGCACAACCCGCATCAATGAGCAATAATTCTCCATTTTTCATTTGATAGTTGTTATCGGTGTAATGCAAAATGCACGCATTTTCTCCCGCCGCAACAATGCTCGGATATGCCCAACCTTCTGAACCCTGTTGGCGAAAGACGTTTTCTATTTCTGCTTGCACTTGATATTCAAAACAATTTTCTTTAGCAAATTTGCGGGCTTGTTGATGCGCTAATGCAGTGATTTCTATCGCTTTTCTCATCGTTGCAATTTCTAACGGTCTTTTAATTTGACGCATTGAATGCAATATATTTGTCAAATCAATTAAACTTTGAGGTGCAAACCCTATTCTTTGGCGTTTTGAAATGGTTTTATTCCACAAATTTAAAATCGTTTGATTAAATTTTTCATCACGCCCAAAATGATAAAAAATATGTTCTGCAGTGGTTAGATATTTAGGTAAGATTTGCTCAAATTTTTCAATAGAAAATGCTTTATCTGCACCAAAAAGTTGTTCCGCCCCTTCAATACCAATTCGCCGCCCAATCCACTGTTCTTTCTCTAAATCTCGTGGTTCAACAAATAAAATAAATTTATGCTTTTTTTGGCTCGGTAGAAATACCGCGACTGCATTAGGTTGATTAAAACCTGTCAAATAATAGAAATCACTATCTTGACGATAAGGATATTCCACGTCATGATGTGCAATCGCAACGGGTGCACTGCGTAAAATAGCAATAGTTTTTTTACCAATGGCTTGCATAAATTGCTGCCGTCTAAAACGATATTCTTCTTGTGTAATCATGAGTTTATAAAAACAATGAAATGGGTTGGATTAAGTTTAATGATAGCATTTCAAACGCTAAATGCAATGGAAGTTTCTCCAAAACGTCAAATGGAGTTAAAATACTTAGAAATGAATTAGCTTTTCCAAGGGCGGCAATTAATGCTTAAATTAATCGCTGAAACATTGGTTTTGTTTTCACCTTGTGCAACCATTTTGTTGACGGGTTCGGCATAACCACATAACCATGAAATCGGACTATTTAAATTCTCTGGTACAAATGCTGGACGCAATGTTAATATTTTACCATTAAATAGCGCATTAATTCGATTTCCCAATGTTACATGAATTGCTCCATTTTCTATTTGTATTTGCGTGACATAATTACCTACCAAATGCTCAGCTTTTGGAAGCCCAGCCATTTCATTGTGTTGAGGAAATTGTTTATAGTTGTAATAGTATTCTGTAATAGTTTTTTTGATATGATCACTTAAACTAATTGCTTCCGCAATTTGTGCTCGAACAATGGTTTCTTGAACAGAAGGCAAAGTATGTACGGCTAAAATACTCATTACAGCAATCACAATCATTAATTCAATTAAAGTAAAACCTTTCATCACTTTTCTCCTAAAATTAAAATGAAAAATGCCTCTGTGAAATAAATTGATTTCACTATCCATGTAAAAAAGATAGCAAAATCAATGATCTAAAAATAAAAATTAAATGCGTTCAAATAACGCAGCAATGCCTTGACCGCCACCGATACACATCGTTACTAAACCATAACGACCGCCCGTGCGTTGTAATTCGTAAAGGCATTTTATCGTTACAATACAACCCGTTGCACCGATCGGATGTCCTAAAGAAATGCCGCTTCCGTTGACGTTGGTTTTGTCCATTGGCAATTCTAAATCACGACAAACCGCAAGGGCTTGTGCAGCAAAGGCTTCATTGACTTCAAATACGTCGATGTCACTGATTTTTAAGCCAGTTTTTGCTAAAAGTGCTTTCACCGCAGGCACAGGACCGATGCCCATATATTTGGGTTCAACGCCCGCGAACGCATAATCGACTAAGCGCGCCATCGGGGTAAGTCCTTGATTTTTAGCGGTTTCTGCTTCCATCATCACAACTGCTGCCGCTGCATCGTTAATTCCCGACGCATTTCCCGCCGTCACTGAACCTTCTTTATTGAAAATGGGTTTCAATTTTCCTAACGATTCAACGGTAGTTTCTGCACGGAAATGCTCATCGATTTCAAATAAACGAGTTGCTTTGCGTTCTTTAATTTCGATGGGAAGAATTTGCGATTTGAAACGACCTTCTTGAGTGGCTTGTGCGGCGCGACGATGGCTTTCGGCAGATAAAGCATCTTGATCGGCGCGTGAAATGTTCCATCTTTGCGCGATATTTTCCGCAGTTACGCCCATGTGGCAATCGTCAAACGGGTCGGTTAATGCGCCGACCATTGCGTCGACCACTTGTGCATCGCTCATCCGTTGACCCCAACGCAGGCTCGGCATCCAATATTGACCGCGACTCATACATTCTGCGCCGCCCGCGACTGCGGAGGTGGTATCGCCGAGTTGGATTAATTGTGCAGCAGAAACAATCGCTTGCAAACCACTTCCGCACAAACGATTCAAAGTCAACCCGGGTGTTTCAATCGATAAACCGCCATTCACCGCCGCGACGCGACCCAAATACATATCCTTTCTATCGGTATGGATAACGTTGCCAAACACGCAATGACCAACTTGACTTGGATCGATTTTGGCGCGGCAGACGGCTTCTTTAACGACCATTGCAGCCAATTGGGTGGGCGCAAAATCCTTCAAACTGCCGCCATAACCCCCGATTGCGGTGCGCACGCCACTTAAAACCACGACTTCTTTACTCATACTTCAGACTCCTTCATTTTGTTATTAAAAAAAAATACGTTTTTAACTCAAATCGTGTCTAAACTCAAGTTTTTGTTTTGTAATTGAACAATATAAAATTTTACAAGGTTTATTTGTTTAAATGAATTCACAAATGTTTAAATTTATGTGAAAATTATCAAACAAACCTTAGGAGAAAACAATGAAAGTTTTTTATTTTTTAATGAGTTTTTGTTTATATTCGATAAATATTCAAGCCTTCACCGATTATGAATTTGTGTTGGGTTTAGAAGGTTTGGAAGAATGGGAACAAGCCTATCAACACGCAAATGATTCTGCTTTAAAAACAAGTAATTACGAATTATGGCGTTACATTGCAAGTAAAGATAAATATTTGCCTTTTGAAGAGAAAAATCATCACCAATCTTATTGGAAAGCATGGCATTTTGTCAGTAAAATCAATACTCAAGAAGCCTATGAAGATTTTATTTTGATTCGCCCCACACTGCAAGCAAATTTGTTAGCAGTTCATGCGATTTTTGAATTAGTGAAAAAACAAAACACCCCACAAGCCTATTTGGATTTTATCGACAAATTTCCCAACACCGTCGAAGCCATTGAGGCGTTATTGCAGCTACAAATCCTCGCCTTTGAAGACGCAAAGCAAAAAAATACCATTGCAAGTTATCAAAAATTCCTCACCGCTTTTCCTCAATCCCCACAAACGAAAGAGGCAACTGATTTATTAAAAGCAACTTTTAAGAAAGAAGTTGAGGAAAAATTAGCAACGCTTAAAACAAATGATGAGATTGAAATATATGCAACAGGATTGCTTAATAATGTATTAGCTTTTGATAAAAACCCCGATTTAAAACTAATGGCAGATTATCATTATTTTGCTTTAACTGAGTTGATGGCTTTTAGAAATACTAAAGCTCTTACCGAACTTTATAAACATCAGGCTTTATTATCTAAATTAGATGATATTAGAAAAGATTTAAATGACATCAAAAAAGGTCAAGAAGAGTTAAAAATTGCCCTAATTGAAGCAATCCGTGAACAAGGACGCGAGATAAAAGGTGAAATTAAAGAACTCTCTGAATTAACCAAACAACATCATGAGCAAATGAAATCCCAACTTCAACAGATTTCAGATGGTTTAGAAACAGGAGGTTTAATAATTGGTGCAACTAGTATTGCAACTACATTAGTTTCTGCTGGTGCAAATTTGTGGGGCATATCTAATTTAACAAAAACAAATACTCCTTACATTCCCCCAATAAATATTACAACAGCAAAACCATCATCATCTTTAAATTGGAAAACGATTACAAAAGGTACTTGTGGTGTTTTAACAAAGATACCTATGATTATCCCTAATCCAGCAGTTGTAGTGAGTCGTATCGTGTGCAAATTCTTACCTATTGCATTAGTTTATTTTTCAGCTTAAACAATTTTGAGAAAAAAGGAGAACTTTGATGAAAACCCAATTTATTTTATTAACGGCGATTTTTTTGGTTTCTATGAATAGTTTTGCGGAAGAAGGCGGATATTTGATTAAATCAATTCCTACCGATGTAAAAGTTTATATTGATGACAAATTACACGCAGAACAAACACCTTATACAGTTAAATTACCTGAGGGTAAGCATTTAGTACGGATTGAAAAAGAAGGAAAGCAAACTTTTACAAAAGAAATTTTGATTTCTGGAAATGGTATTATTAAAGATGATATAAAGTTATTAGATATGCCACTCCCATGTTCACAACCTGCTAATTTTGAAGAACTTTTATCTCCACAAAGAGGCTCTTTTGAAAAACAAGATGAATACTTAACTCGCCTTCAAGTAAGCGTTAGAAGACATAATGAATGTGCTAGATTAACTGATCCTCGTTATATTGTAGGTTCTGCTGTTTTAGAGGATAAAAACTATAATATTGACACCCAACAATTTCAAATTACAATCAACTGGCATAATGATGTTATTAAAAAGCGAGTAGGATTTTGTAATAATGGAGTATTCAAAGCAAACCGCGATGAAGCAAAAACTTTATATGAAAAAAATAAAGAACGTCCTATTTTTCTTTATTTTTCATTTAATGATCAGACAGCAAATATACATATAAATTTAATTTTTTTAAAGGGGGAAAAACAAAATAAATTTTATAATGTGGCGGTGAATAAGTCTTGGGGTGAAACATTAAGTGGTAATCTTTGTGTTGCAAAAGATTTTTAAAGGAGAATTTTATGAAATTTAACATCTTTATTTTTTTAATGAGTTTGATGACTTTTGCTCAGAGTTTTGCGGAAGAAGGTGGGTATTTGATCAAATCAATTCCTAACGATGTAAAAGTTTATATTGATGATAAATTACACGCCGAGAAAACACCTTATACAGTTAGATTACCTGAAGGTAAGCATTTAGTACGGGTTGAAAAGGAAGGAAAACAAACTATTACTAAAGAAATCTTAATTTCAACTAAGGGAATAACTAAAGATGAATTTGAGTTAAAAGATATTCCTCCGCCTTGTCCACAAAATGCTAATTTTAAGGAGATTCTCTATCCACAAAGAGATTCTTTTGAAACAGAAGGAGAATTTGTTACAAGAATTAAAAAAAGTATTGAACGCCATAATGAATGTACTAAATTAAATGATCCTCGTTATGCGGTTGCAGTCGGAGAATTACATGAAGATCAATATAATATTGAAACATATGAATTCCCCATAACAGTACATTGGAATAATGATACGGTTAAAGAGAAATATCAATTTTGTTCAAGGGGTTTGCTTAAAATAGAAAGAAATGATGCGAAAACATTACGAATGAAAGGTAAGGAACATCCTATTTTTTTACATTTTAAATTTGATGAGAAAGATAAAAAAATAACTTTAGAGAAAATTTTAATCAAAGGAGAACATAGATTCTATTATGTGGCGATTACTAAAAAATGGCATAATTTACGTTGTTCGGGCAAAGATTTTTAGTAATTAACTTTGAGAAACCTTCAAATAGAGTCTGGCACTAAATCAGCAATTAATTGACCCGCTTGCAAAACTAAAGTACGACGGTTCAAACGTTTAATTAAACCTAAAGCGTGAGAAGCAATTAAAACTGTCACGCCAACTTGATTAAATTCAATAAATAATTGCATAATTTCATTAGCTAATTCTGGATCGAGATTACCCGTCGGTTCATCTGCTAAAAGCAAGGGCGGTTTGTTCACCACTGCTCTCGCAATTCCTACCCGTTGTTGCTGCCCGCTAGAAAGCGTAATCGGATAAGAACGTTCTTTGTCCAACAAACCCACTTTATCTAATGCTGCACGAACCCGTCGACGAATATCTTGTGGACGAAACCCACCAATCACTAAAGGCAATGCTACATTATCAAACACCGTTCTATCAAAAAGCAATCGATGATCTTGAAAGATTAAACCAAAGTTTCTCCTAAAGAACGGCATTTGTGATTCATTAAGACGAGCAAGATTTTGACCATTAATGATGATTTGTCCAGTTGTCGACTTTTCAATCAAAGCCAGCAAACGCAATAAGGTGCTTTTTCCTGCGCCAGAATGCCCAGTTAGAAATACCATTTCTCCACGTTCAATATGAAAGCTCAGTTGCTTTAATGCTTCATATCCATTCGGATAACGTTTGCTCACTTCGGTGAAATGAATCATAGTGGAAGACGCTTTACCAATTGATCTTTTAATTTATCATGCATAGAACGCAACAGTTCTTCTGTGGTTGCCCAATTAATGCACGCATCAGTGATTGAAACCCCATATTTCAAATCTGCGAGGTTTTTAGGAATTGGTTGATTTCCTTCATTCAAATGGCTTTCTAACATTAGTCCAATAATAGATTTATTACCATCTAAAATTTGATGAACCACGTTTTCTGCTACTAAAGGTTGTAATTCAGGATTTTTATTTGAATTTCCATGACTACAATCAATCACAACATTTGCTGGCATTCCCGCTTTATGTAATGCCTGTTCACATAGAGCAATATTTACCGAATCATAGTTAGCTTTCTTACCGCCGCGTAAAATAATATGTCCATACTTATTTCCACCCGTTTGAATAACCGTTACTTCACCCGTTTGATTAATGCCTAAGAAATGGTGAGAAGCCGCCGCAGAATGTAATGCGTTGATTGCCGTTTCTAAATTACCATCTGTTCCATTTTTGAAACCCACTGGCACAGATAATCCACTCGCTAATTCTCGATGAGTTTGTGATTCAGTTGTTCTCGCTCCAATTGCCGCCCATGAAAACAAATCTGCTAAGTATTGCGGCGTGATGGGGTCTAATGCTTCTGTTCCCGCTGGTAAGCCTAACTCCGCTAACCATAACAATAATTCACGAGATTTCTCTAATCCTTCTTCTATTTTAAAAGAATCATCAATATAAGGATCATTTACGAATCCTTTCCAACCAATCGTTGTTCTCGGTTTCTCAAAATAAACCCGCATCACAATAAACAACGTATCATTAAACGCATCATGCAATCTTTTCAAACGCGAAGCGTAATCTTTAGCGGTTTGTAAATCATGGATAGAACAAGGACCTACGACCATTAACAAACGCGGGTCTTTTCTATCTAAAATTGCTTCGATAGCATGGCGACCTTTGCGCACAGTTTCTACCGCTTTTTCTGATAATGGAAACTGCTTTTTTAAAGCATCGGGTGTAATTAAAACTCTTTCAGATAAAATCCGTGTATTATTTAGCTCATCCTGAAACATATTTGCTCACCAGTTAAATTTGTAAAAAATAGTTATTCTTGCTGTGATTGATATTCAAAACGTTCAATGTTGTAACGCATAAAATCAATATATTCAGCAGAAATAGTTTGTTGATGTTCTTCTTCTAATTTACCTTTTAATAAATCAGCTAAACGTTTTGCACAATGTAACATTAATTCAAATGCAACTCGTCCACTTAATGCCGTTGGCAAACACATAAAACAAGCCAATCCAGGCGTATTAAATTCTTTAATTTTTTCAGCATTAAAAATACCCGGTTCTAATAAATTTGCAACACTAAAAATGGGCATAGAAACCGACAGTTGTTCTGATCCATAATAATGGAAAATTTGCTGTTCTCCATATTTCAACCCAACTTGTTCCATTGCTGCAAAAATATCTGCACCATTAAAACCTTTTGAATTAAATGATCTAATATAAAAAGCAATTACTAAATTTGTTTTTTTAGGTGTTTCAACGATTTCTTCTTGTTGAATTTTCTCAACAGGAATATCTTCTTCTGAAAATTCTTCTATTGGTTCAATAATTCTAATTTTTTCCTCTATGTTTTCTTCGGTTATTTCTGGTTTTATTTCAACTTCATGCGGTTGAGGTTCTTCGGTTGGTTTATGATGAGTTTCATCAAAATATTGATTTTCATATAAAGTTTTATCAACAACGGTTGAATTATAATCCGCTTTCCAACGCTTGAAAAACCACCAAACAGCCATTGCAAAAATAACAAAAAATACCAATCCGACTATGGTTAAAATCGGATGTTTTTGTGAAAAATGATAGAGGAAATTCATCATGTTACAGTCGCCATTTCCACTGCTAAATCAATATCCACAGAAACAGGGCGAGAAACCCCCGCTTCCTGCATTGTAACACCAATTAATTGTTCTGCGATTTCCATTGCAATTTTATTATGTGAAATAAAAATAAATTGCAACTGACTTGACATTTCTTTGACTAATTTACAAAACCGCACCACATTTGTATCATCTAAAGGTGCATCCACTTCATCCAATAAACAAAACGGTGCTGGATTTAATTCAAAAATTGCAAACACTAATGCAACCGCTGTTAACGCTTTTTCTCCACCCGATAATAAATGAATCGTGCTATTTTTTTTACCCGGTGGGCGTGCCATCACTGTAATACCAGATGTTAAAATATCTTGTGTAATTAATTTCAAAGATGCTTCGCCACCACCAAATAAACGTGGAAACATTCCTTGAAACCCTTGATTAATGGTATCTAAGGTTTTTTGTAATAATCCACGAATTTCTTGATCAATAGAATCAATGGCTTGCGTTAATAATTTAACACCTTCGTTCAAATCATTAAATTGCGTATCTAATTCAACTTTTCTTTGATATTCGGTTTGATATTCGTCTAATGCTGCTAAATTAACTGAACCCAATCTTGCTAATTTTTTATCGATTTCTTCCAATTCAGTTTGCCAAACAGTTTCATTTGCTTCGTCAGGTAATTGTGATAAAACCGTTTGCACATCATATTGTTCTTCAGCTAATTGTTCTTCAAGGGTTTGTCGACGCACTTGATAATTTTGATTATTTAATTTAGCTTGTTCTAATGCAGAACGAGTTTTCCCAACCTGAGCTTCTAATGCCCGTTGTTCTACATCTAATTGAGCTAATTCTTGTTCAAGTTGTTCTAAATGTTGTTTTGCATTTTGTAATTTACTATTTAACTCTTCTTGAATGATTTCAAAAGACTGCTTTTGATTTGCTAATTCATCAGGCAATTGAATTTTAGATAATGAATTTAATAATTCATTTTTCTTATCGGTTAAATCTTCACTTTGGGTTTCTAAACGTTCAATGGCTTGTTGCAACCGTGTTTTATCAGTTCGCATTGCGTTCAAACGCGCTTTTGTTTGTTGTTCAACATCTCTATTATATTGCCATTGTTGGCGATTTCTTTCAACTAATTCACGGCTTTGTGCACGTTCTTGTTTTAATTGCTCAACTTGCTCAGAATATTGCATGAAGCGTTCTTCAGCTTCTTCTAATTGCGCTTGAGATTTTTGTAATGATTGTTGGTCGATTTTAATTCGTTCTTTTAATTCATGTTTTTCCGCATCTAATTGTTCAATTCGAACGTTAATTTGTTCTAAACGCACACTTTGTCCACTATGCCCCGCTTGCAATTGACTTAAATTACGTTGTGTTTCTTGAATTGTTCTTTGTGAATCATTGCGTTTTTCTTCATGTTGTTGTAAGGCTTTTTGAATAAATTCCTGACGATCTTGTAACGAATCAATTTCTTCTTCTAAATGTTGAATGTTTAATTTTAATTGTTGTAATTCATTCTCACGAGCAAATACACCATCATGACGACCTTGTTGTTCATTGATAATTAACCAATTTTTACCTAACCACAACCCTTGTTTTGTAATAACCGATTTATTTTCTTCTTCTTTTTTTAATTCTGAAATTAAAAGAGTTGCTCCGCTCAAATCTTCCGCAATTAAAATATTTCCCAACAAAGGAACTAAATTCAACGTTGTTTTAACTTTATCCAACAAACAAGGCTTATTTTGATAATGAGATGAGTTTTGTGTTTGATTACTTAAAATTGCCAATTTACCATTCGGTAATTCTTTGATTTTATTTAAAAACTCATTAAAATCATTAATGCACAACGCTTGTAAATAATGCTCTAAAACGGTTTCTAAGGCTTTTTCCCAACCATTTTCAACTTGTAACATTTCAACTAAACGCGGCGTATTTTGAGAAAGCCTCATTTGTTGCAACCATTGAGAAATATCTGGATTATCTTTTCCTAAGGTTGATTCTTGCAAAGTTTCTAAAGACGCTAATTTACCTTTTGCTTGCTGTAAAAGCGATTGTTTTTCATGAAGTTCTTTAGTAATTGATTGATTTTCTTGACGTTGTTGAATAATTTCTTGTTGAGAAGATTCTAAAATATGTTGTTGATTATTAAGCAAATCTTCTAATTCAAATAAGCGTTCATTTAATTCTTGGAGTTCTTGTTCTAATACATCAATATCAACCGCTTGTGATTCATTTTCTAAACGCTGCAAACGGCTGTTATTTTGTTGCAAATGACGATCTAAATTTTGAATGTGTGTTTTCTCTACTTCTACTTGGCGAGCGGTTTCAGCTAATTTACGGTTTAAAACCTCCCAAGAAACCTCCATCGTTTGAAAAATTTGTTGCGTTTTCTCAAAAGCTAATTGTGCTTGCTCTGATCGAATGGCTAACTCTTCAAGTTGATTTTCTGCTAAATAAATTTCCGAATCAATGTTTTCTAATTGATCACGATCTTTCTCTAAAGTATTTTCATTAGTTGATAAGGAACTTTCAGTTTGTTCTAAATCCCATTCTAATTCTTCTTGACGTTGTTGAATATGACCAATTTGATGATCTAATTTATTAATTTCTGCTTGATTTGCATAGAATTTTGCTTGAATTTCATTAAAATCAATATACCATTGACTTTGCGCTTGACGTTTGTGCGTTAAATCTTCTTGAACTCCCATTAAACGTTGCTGATTATTTTCTAGTTCTTCATTAAATAAAACGATATTTTGCTCGGCTTGATCTAAAGATTGCTCAAAACCTCTCCAACGCAATGCTAATAATTGTCCTCTCAAAAGATGCGCGGTTTCTTTTAATTCACGATATTTCTCTGCTGCTTTAACTTGACGCTGCAATTTATCAACGTTTTTCTCTAATTCATTTTTAATATCTTCAATTCGAGTTAAATTTTCTTTGGTGTGTTGCAAACGCAATTCAGTTTCATGACGTTTTTCTTTATATTTTGAAATGCCCGCAGCTTCTTCTAAAAATAAACGCAAATCTTCAGGTTTTGCTTCAATAAAACGCGAAATCATGCCTTGTTCAATAATCGCATAACTTCTCGGTCCTAAACCCGTGCCTAGAAATAAAGTTGTAATATCTTTTTTTCTACACTTTAAGCCATTTAAAAAATATTGGGAATCATTATCTCGCGTCAAACGTCGTTTAATGGCGATTTCTTCTACATTCGGATATTGAGATAATTGCGCTTGATCAAATACTAATTCTACCTCTGCGCTTTCTGAAACAGGGCGAGTCCGAGAGCCGTTAAAAATCACGTCTGTCATTGCACCGCCACGCAAATTTTTAGCGGAACTTTCTCCCATTACCCAACGCACAGCATCAATCACGTTAGATTTGCCGCAACCATTTGGTCCAACAACGCCAACGAGATTACTTGGGAAACTAATTATCGTGGGATCAACAAAGGATTTGAAACCACTCAAACGAATATGACTTAAACGCATAATTGAAATAAAAAATTAAAACATATTGAGATTACGCACACGTTTTCCTTTTTGAGCGCGTTCTCCACGATACCCTTCAAGTTGTTTTGAGGAAAGTTGCAAATTTGGCATTTCTAATCCACTGTTTGGTGAAATAATTTGAAATGCCACAATCTTTTCTTTTTCTGCTAACTTCATTAATTTCACGCCTTTACCTTTGGATAATTGCGGCAATTCATTCACAGAAAATACCAACAAATAACCTGCGTTACTCAACACAGCGATTGAAGATTGTTCAATATTTTCAATGAGTTGCGGTTTCAAAGGTAACGTATTTTCTTGTAAAGTTAAAATCGCTTTTCCCGCCGCGTTTCTTGCGTATAAATTATCCAATTGGGTTACAAAACCATAGCCCGCATCAGAAATAAAGCACCACAAACTATCGGTTTCTCCCATCAATACATCAATAAAATACGCACCCGATGGAGGGTTAAGCTGACTGGTCAAAGGCTCGCCCGCCGACCGTGCTGATGGCAAACTGTGTGCTGGCAAACTATAGCAACGTCCTGAATTATCTAGGAAAATTGCCGATTGATTACTTCGCCCAAATGCACAGGTCAGAAATTGATCGCCCGCTCGATAATTCAACGAGTTAGGATCGACTTCATGCCCTTTTGCCGCTCGCACCCAGCCTTTTGCCGATAAAATCACCGTTACATTGTCCGCAGCAATAACATTTTGTTCTACAAAGGCTTTTGCTTGAGAACGCACGGCTAAGGGTGATCGACGCGGATTACCGTATTTTTCACCATCTTTTTGAATTTCAGATCGCACTAACGCTTTGAGTTCTTTATCATTACTCAATGATAACTCGATAGTTTGGCGTTCTTTTTGAGAATTTTCCAATTCCGTGCGAATTTTTTGTGCTTCGAGTTTTAAGAGTTGGCGCAATTTTAATTCTAAAACCGCTTCAACTTGTTGATCTGAAAAATTAAAGCGGGCTTTTAATAACGGTTTGGGATCATCTTTCGCACGAAGGATTTTTAGGATTTCATCGACATGATCAAAAGCAATTAAATACCCTTCGAGAAGATGAATGCGTTGTTTAAGGTTATTTAATCGAAAATTCAAACGTTTACGAACGGTTTCGATTCTAAAATTAAGCCATTCTTGTAAAAGTTGTTTGAGGTTTTTGACCTGTGGACGGTTATTTAAGCCAATAACGTTCAAATTAACACGATAAGTCCGTTCCAAGTCCGTCGTTGCGAACAAGTGCGCCATTAGCGTTTCAATATCGGGATTTTTTCCACGCGGCACAATCACCAATCTAACAGGGTTTTCGTGATCTGACTCGTCGCGCAAATCTTCAATTAAAGGCAGTTTTTTCGCTTGCATCTGCGCAGCGATTTGTTCGAGCACTTTTGCCCCCGAAGTTTGATACGGAAGGGCAGTAATCACAATATCGCCGTCTTCAAGCTCAAAAACCGCTCTCGCTCGCAATGTCCCATTTCCCGTGTGATAAATTTTTAATAATTCCTCACGCGGCGTAATGATTTCAGCATCGGTCGGATAATCGGGCGCAGGAATCTTTTCGCATAATTCTGTGATAGAAACATGAGGATTATCAAGAAGATAAACGCAGGCTTGCGCAACTTCTCGTAAATTATGTGGCGGAATGTCCGTCGCCATCCCGACCGCAATTCCCATGCTTCCATTAAGTAATAAATTCGGCAAACGCGCAGGTAGAATTATCGGTTCTTCCAATGAACCATCAAAATTAGGTTGCCAATTAACCGTTCCTTGCTCGAGTTCCTCTAATAAAGTATTTGCATAGGGCGTTAATTTTGATTCGGTGTAACGCATTGCTGCAAAAGACTTTGGATCGTCGGGAGAACCCCAATTTCCTTGCCCATCTAATAACGGATAACGATAAGAAAATGGTTGAGCCATTAACACCATTGCTTCATAACAAGCACTATCACCATGTGGATGATATTTACCTAATACATCGCCGACGGTTCTCGCAGATTTCTTATATTTTGCGCCCGCTTTCAAACCCAATTCTGACATTGCATATACAATGCGACGTTGCACAGGTTTCAAACCATCCGCCAAATGCGGCAATGCACGATCTAAAATAACGTACATTGCATAATCTAAATAGGCTTGTTCGGTAAAAGTTGCTAAGGGCTGACGTTCTGAATTTTCTACTAACATAATTTATTCTACGTTTTGAATTTGTTCGCGCATTTGCTCGATGAGCACTTTCAAATTAACCGATGCTAATGTCGTGCTGGTGTGAATTGATTTTGAACCTAAGGTATTAGCTTCACGGTGAAACTCTTGCATTAAAAAATCCAAACGCCGACCTGTGGGTTGTGAACTGGTTAAATTCTTTTTCATTTCAATGAGATGCGCATCTAAACGATCGAGTTCTTCTGAAACGTCAATTTTCTGCGCTAAAAAGACCATTTCTTGTTCTAAACGTTCTTGATTTAAACTTTGTTGTAATTCACCCAACCGATTCAAAAGTTTCTCACGTTGTGTGACTAAAACGAGCGGAAGTTGCTCACGAACCTTTGCCACTTCTTCTGAAATTAATTGACAGCGTTGCTCTAACATTTGAAGAATTTGCTCACCTTCCCTTTCGCGATAGGCTACCATATCATTTAGAGCAATATCTAAGGTTTGCATTAAACTTTCTTTAGTCGTTTCTGCATCGGGTGTTGGGTTTTCTAAAACGTTTGGCAAACGTAAAATTTCTAATGGAGAAAGCGGTTGACTATAACCCGTTAAATGATTTATTTGCGCCGCTGCATTCAAAAGTTGTTGAACAACCGCCAAATTTAGGTTAAAACTTCCTTCTGCACTGGTATTGGAAATTTTCAGGTTACAATCGATTTTACCGCGATTCAAACGCCGTCCAATGCTTTCGCGCACGGGAATTTCCAGCCATCGCCATTCGTCTGGCAAACGCACGTTAATTTCCAAATAACGATGATTAACCGAGCGAATTTCCCAACAACTTTCACCCTGCGGCAAGCGAACGGTAGCGCGGGCAAAAGCCGTCATGCTGCGTAGCATATTGTTTCTCCAAGGATTTTTATATATGGATCAAAAAACGATTTTAATTACAGGTTGTTCAAGCGGCATCGGTTATGCGGTTGCAAAAGGTTTAAAATCAAGAGGTTATCGTGTTTTTGCGACCGCCCGCCGTTCCGAAGACGTTGAAACATTAAGCGCGGAAGGTTTTGAGAGTTTTCAACTCGATCTCGCTGATTCTGCAAGCATTCAACACGCCGTTCACGCCGTCCTCGACCGCACAGGCGGTACATTGTACGCGCTTTTTAACAACGGTGCTTACGGACAACCAGGCGCAGTCGAAGATTTGAGCCGCGACACCTTACGGGCGCAATTTGAAACCAATTTATTCGGCACTGTTGAACTCACCAATTTGCTCATTCCCATCATGCGCAAACAACGCGAAGGGCGAATCATTCAAAACAGTTCTTTATTAGGCTTAGTTGCAATGCCTTATCGTGGTGCTTACATTGCAAGCAAATTTGCTTTAGAAGGTTTAACGCATACTTTACGCATGGAGTTACGAGGCAGTGGCATTGAAGTTTCTTTAATTGAACCAGGTCCTATTTTGAGCAAATTCCGTGATAATTCCTATAAAATGTACCAACATTATATTCAGCCCGATCAAAGCGTTCATAAAACCACTTATTTGGCAATGGAGAAACGCTTATTAACCAAAGGAGCTGCCGTGCCTTTTACTTTACCTTCTGAAGCAGTGCTTCCTAAAGTGATTCACGCTTTAGAAAGCACTTCACCTAAAGCCCAATATTACGTTACCTTTCCAACCTATTTATTTGCAACTTTACGACGTTTATTATCTGCAAAATGGTTAGATGCGGTAACTCGCAGATTTATCTGACAATACTGGTTAATTGATCTAAAGTTTTCAACCCATTTAAGGTTGCAACTTTGCTAGTATTGATTAATTTTGCACCTTCTGCACTACTATTATCAATGCTAGCAACACAAGTGATATTTCCGCTTTCAACAGAATCAAGTTTCACCGTAACATTTGTTCCACTATTTGATTCAATAATGATTTGAACATCGCTATCTGCAAAACGCGCAGTTTCTCCCTTTTGGGTGCGATTATAATCCCAACAGAAAATCCACACATATTTCATTCCATCTAAACGGGTAATAAATAACACTTCTTCATTATTGCCACCTTTATCACCCACACCGCTATCTTCATTCAAATTGATATAAGGAAAAGCGTTTTTATCACCGCGATCACCAAAATAAACTAAACCGATTTTTCCTTCGGTAGTTTCATACAATGCCGCCAAATCAAAATCCGCAGCGGTTGTCCATTTCATCGTTGCCATTAATTGTATTAATGGGATAAAGGTTTCTTGACCTTTTTGTTTCAGTTCCATGTTATTTCTCCAGAATAAGTAAAGTTATTTAAAATTTTCACAATTTTCTTTACGGCATTTACCGTATAAATAAAGCGCGTGACCCGCAATTTCAAACCCAAGTTTCTCTGCAATTGCTTTCTGGCGTTCTTCGATTAAATCATCGGAAAATTCAAAAATCTTTCCACATTTCAAACACATCAAATGATCGTGATGAACCCCTTGATCTAGTTCAAAAACCGCTAATTTTCCTCCCTCAAAATAATGGCGTGTGACTAATCCCGCCGCTTCAAATTGCGTAAGCACTCGATACACCGTCGCCAAACCCACATCCTCACCATTTTCCAATAAACAACGATACACATCTTCCGCGCTTAAATGTCGGTCAGTGTTGCTTTCTAGCAATTGCAAAATACGGGTACGCGGTTGCGTCGTTTTGAGTCCCGCTTTTTTAAGTTCACGATTTTTCATACGAATTATCCTAACATTAAAATAATTTTAATGCTACCTTGAAGAAGAACGCAAAACATTTAAGAAGCGTTTAAAATAATCATGCTCTGTTGCAAAGAGAGATTCTTTCATTACAACTGCTTTCCCTATTTCTCCCATTGTAAGCAATAAGCAAAAATGTGCAAGTTGTAATTCTCTGGGTGAATCATTATTCTTTGAAAGATGATTCAAAAATACCTCTACTTCTTCATGACGCTTTAAATACATTAAAGTAAAAATTTTCTTCCAAGTAATGTCATAATTATTAGGATTAAATGAAAGTACTTTCTCAAAATTTTTTAAGGCTTCTTCGTGACGCTTTAACTTGCTTAAAATGATACCTCTTTGTTCGTAAGCGTTCTCCAATGTTTTGTCTTGAATTAATGCAAAACTATTTGAAACGTGCGAAGGAATTGCTGTAATAACTTCATTAAAATAAGCTAAAGCATTTTCAAATTGATTTGCATCACTCAAAAGAAATGCGTAACCTGTTTTAAGTGGTAGATAATTTGGTTTTATTTTCAATAAATTAGATAAATGCAACAAATCTTTTTGATTAACTAAATAATCTAAATAAATATCAACAATGGATTTATTATTTACTTTCAATTGAACGAAATTTTCAAATTCATTTATTGCATTAATTGAAATTAGATGCTGCATATAAGATTTTGAAAATTCAATATCTTCTGGGCAAATTGTAATAACAAACTGTTCTAAATGAATTAAATCATTTTCATTTTTTAACAAATTAAAATAATCTGATTTTGTAACCCGATCTTGAGGTCTAAACTGTATTAACTTAATAAGTTTCTCAAAATCTTTAGTGTCCAATAAATATTGACGATAACGGCTAAAAAGCGTGGTTGTTTCGGCATTTAAAAAAACAAGTTGTTCTGTCGTTTCTATATCTTCTTGATCTCGTTCTATTACCTTATTAAACCACTCAATAGCTTCTTTAGGTTTCTCTAATTTTAAACAAGCAAATCCGCGTTGTTTATAAATTAAGGTCATTTTTTCAATAAAGTTAGTAAATATTTCTCGAACAGATAAAAGTGAATTATATGATAAGCTCAAATCATCACAAAAACATTTTCCATTTACAAACAAAGAGTTATTACTTATTTTTACATTATAAATATCTTCCCAAAAAAGATTGTATAAATTACTGTAAATTTTACGATTGGTTAAAAGAAAGCCTTTAGTTGCACTTCCAAACAATGTTGTAGCAAGTAAAAACAAAGGAGTTTCTTTTTTTTCATCAAATCCAGCAGCTAAAGCATAACCTCTTTTTGCACCTTCTAATTTATCAGAAGGAATTGAATGAATATACAAACTTCTTACAGCTACTAAAAATGGCTTTTGAGCAGAAATAATTTTATTCACAATATTTGAAATATCGTCTTCAAAATATTGCATACCAATATCTGAATAATAGTTAGAATACATATCTAAAATATTTTCAGAAACAGATAATTGATGTTTTTCAAGATAATTTTTTATATGCGTAATTTTAGAAGGAGAAATAAAACAATCCATTAATTCTTGAGTACCTTTTAAGGATAGTTTTTCAAGAGATTGTATTTGTTTTTCTTTATCAGTTTCTTTAATCTGTATTTCTGTAGATTGAAATATTTTTTTAGTGATTACACTATCAAGTAATTCGGTTTTAAAACTAATTACTTGTACATCATTTTCATGAATTAAATTGAAATCACCTGCTATAAAATGATGATTATCTATAGTCATATTTTTACTAAATTTTTCAGTATGTTGTAAAATTTGTTGGTGTAATTTTTTATAGGTATGCAAACTCGCCGCATATTCTTTTTGTAATTGATAGGCTTCCGCTATCGAACTTTGAATCACCCAACAACATTCTAAACAGCGTAATTTTGCTGGAATATTAATGGCAGATGACTCATATTGTTCTTCATATTTAGCTAACGCATTAGTAAAAATATTAATACACAAAGCTAATGAATTATTACGAATACCACTATCTTCAATTAATAATGCTGTATTCATTTGCTCAATACCTTTGCGATATTGACTGTATGCAAGTGAAAGTTGTTTCATTTCTAAATTAGTCAATAAATCCTTTAATCCTGTAGAAATAAAAAATTGTAATCCTTCAAAACCATTCTCAATTTTCTTATCTAAAGTTTTTAATCGTTTTTGTACTTGAACTAGTTGATAAACATTAACCGCAGAAAGCGCACAACCAACTACAGAAACTAAACCTAATACTCCAATTGAGCTTTGAATAGTTGAAAGCATTCCAGCCTGTTGTTCAAACCCAAATTGAACTGTGTCTTGTAATGTACCTAAACTGCTTTGAACATGATCTACTTTTCCTCCTAAAGAACTAACTGTATTTTGTAATGTTCCAATACCATTTGAAACCTCATTTATTTTATCTCCTAAACTTGGATCATGACCAATGCTCACGCCACCTAAATTAAATGAAAGACCTAACAAACTAAACACAATCTAACTCCTTTGAATGACTTATTTTTAGAAGTAGGCGTTTAGCGGGAAATACTAAACGCCCGTTTAATAGGCAATTATCCTAACATCAAAACCTTTTTAACGCCATTATTTTGTTAAGATTCTAAGGCTTGCCAACGTTGATAACCCTTAGATAAATCATTTTCAATCTCTTTGATTTGATTGAGAATTTTAGTGGTTTGCTCTGTAGATTGACGATAAAAATCAGGTTGATTAACTTGGTTTTGCAAATCATGCAATTCGGTTTCTAAAGCATCGATTTTTAAAGGCAAATCGGCTAATTCACGTTGTTCTTTGTAGCTTAATTTACGCTTAGTTGAAATCGTTGAAGTTTGTGGAGCAACTTGTGGTGCTGGCGTTGTTTTAACAGGTTGAGCAACTTTATTGGTGGGAATCACGCTTTGAGAAATAAAATTCTTCGGACGTTGACGCACCCAATCCGCATACCCTCCCACATATTCTACAACTTTCCCATTTCCTTCAAATGCAAACGTTGAAGTCACCACATTATCGAGGAATTGTCGATCATGGCTTACTAATAACAAAGTGCCTTGATAATCCGCTAAAACATCTTCTAATAATTCTAATGATTCTACATCTAAATCATTAGTAGGTTCGTCCATCACTAACATATTAGAAGGTTTTGCAAATAATCTCGCTAATAACAAACGGTTACGCTCACCACCTGATAAAGATTTGACGGGAGAACGTGCTCGTGCAGCCGAGAACAAAAAGTCACCTAAATATGAAATAACGTGCTTAGTTTGACCATTGATTGTAATGCTATCTCGACCTTGTCCGATGGTTTCAAATAAGGTTAATTCAGGGTCTAATTCAGTGCGTAATTGATCAAAATACAAAATGTTTAATTGCGTACCGTGTTTAACTGTGCCACTATCGGGTTCTAATTCGCCGAGCAACAGTTTCAATAAGGTGGTTTTACCCGCCCCATTATTTCCAATCAAACCAATGCGATCTCCTCGCAAAATCATCGTAGAAAATTGTTTCACAATTGATCGATTATCAAAACTTTTGCTCAAATTATCGACTTCAATTACCAATTTACCAGAGATTTCTGCTTGAGAAATGTTAAGTTTGATTTTGCCCGTTTGTTCACGACGCAACGCCCGTTCCATGCGTAACGCCTCCAAACGCCGCACCCTGCCTTCATTTCGGGTTCGGCGGGCTTTGATACCTTGGCGAATCCAAACCTCTTCTTGCGCGAGAAATTTATCAAATTTCGCCGCTTGAGTTGCTTCTGCTTCTAAGGTTGCTTGTTTCACCCGCAAATAAGTATCGTAATCATTAGGATAATTGCTCAATTTTCCTCGATCCAATTCCATAATTCGCGTTGCCACTTTTTGCATAAATGCTCGATCATGGCTAACAAATAACAAACCTCCGCCTAATGTTTTCAAAAGTTCCTCTAACCAATTAATCGCTTCAATATCGAGATGATTAGTCGGTTCATCTAATAATAAAACATCGGGTTCGGTGACTAATATTTGTGCTAATGCAACCCGCCGTTTCCAACCGCCCGATAATGCGCCAACCTTTTGATCTTCTGGCAATTCTAAGCGCGACATTACCGTATTAACTCGTTGTTCTAAACGCCAACCATCTTGCGCTTCTAATTGATGTTGCACGTCTTCTAATTGTTTCAAAAGTGCATCGTTGTTCTCATGACTTAAACGATGAATTAAATCATGATAGGTTTCAACTAAAACCCCAACTTCTCCCAAACCTGCCGCGACCGCATGAAATGCCGTCATTTCTGGATCAAAGGTCGGTTCTTGAGCTAAATAAGCGATTTTACAACCGTCTTGTAATTCAACTTTTCCATCATCGGCACGCATTTGTGCGGCGAGGATTTTCATTAAAGTTGATTTGCCTTCGCCATTGCGTCCGATTAAACAAATGCGTTCGCCGCGTTCTAAAACAAACGACACCCCATCTAATAAAGCAACGTGCCCAAAAGCAATCTGTAAATTGTGAACTGTTAGTAATGACATAAGATTATATAAATATGGAAGATTTTTATTGTGAAATAATTAGAATGATTTTATATTATTTGTAATAAATTCATTATCGACTTGCTAAAATATCGGCTTTAATTTTCTTATTTTATTGTTCATCGACAAATTCTTCGAGTTATTTTGAAAATTGAAATCTCTTTTTTCTAATAAAAAAACAGGTGACTAAAAAGCCACCTGTTGGGATTATTTTGCAAGTGTATTGCTTTATGCGCTGATAGCAGTTGCAATAGATTTTTTTGCGGGGATTTTTTCACGAATACGCGCTGCTTTACCTTGACGATCACGCATATAGTAAAGTTTCGCACGTCTAACTGCACCACGACGTTTCACTGCGATGCTATCAATCATTGGACTGTGAACTTGAAATACCCGTTCTACGCCTTCGCCATTTGAAATTTTACGCACGGTGAAAGCAGAGTTGTAACCACGATTTCTTTTCGCAATCACTAAGCCTTCAAATGCTTGCAAACGCTCACGCGTTCCTTCTTTTACTTTTACTTGGACAACCACTGTGTCGCCTGGACGAAAGTCTGGGATGTCTTTCTTCATCATTTCAGATTCAAGTTGTTGAATGATGTTCATGTTAATGTTCCTTGTTGAAATTGCTCAATAAATTCGGTTAATAAAATACGTTGTTCTTTGGTTAAATCTCGATGTTCTAATAAATCGGGACGTTTCAACCACGTTCTGCCTAAGGCTTGTTTCAAACGCCAACGGCGAATTTCTGCGTGATTGCCATTTAATAAAACATTCGGAACGCATTGATTTTCATAGATTTCTGGTCGAGTATAATGCGGATGATCTAGCAAACCGTCATAAAACGAATCTTCGCACGCTGATTGTGCATCGCCTAAAGCATCGGGCAATTGACGGGCAATCGCATCAATCAACACAATCGCTGCGGGTTCGCCGCCGCTCAACACATAATCGCCAATCGAAACTTCGTCATCGATGTCGTGTTCGATCAAACGTTCGTCGATGCCTTCGTAACGTCCGCACACTAAAATCAAAGTTTCTTGTGCGGCAAACGTTTGCACAAGTGCTTGATTTAATTGCTTTCCTTGCGGCGACAAATACCATACTTTTGCGTTTGGTAATGCCGTTTTAGCGGTTTTAATCGCTTCTCGCAACGGAGGCACTTGCATGACCATTCCAGGTCCGCCCCCAAAAGGTCGTTCGTCGACGCGGCGATGTTTATTTTGAGAAAAATCTCTTGGATTCCAAAGACTTAGCTTTAACAATCCTTTTTTAATCGCTCGAGACGGAATGCCACCGACTTGCAATGCCGCCAACATTTCTGGAAATAGGGTAATCACCCCGATTTCCATTGCTTTAGAAATCCGCATCCCAACGCACACGCATTTCGCGTTTCTCTAAATCAATGTGTTCGATAACCTCTTTCCATACAAAAGGGATTAATCGTTCAACCTCTTGATTTTTAACAACAATTACGTCATTTGCGCCAGTTTCAAGCAGTTGTGAAATACAACCAAAATCAATGTTTTCCTCATTAATGACCCGCAATCCAATCAAATCCGTCCAATAAAATTCATCTTTTGGTAAAACTGGCAATTTTGGAATACAAATATCAGTTTGTAATAACGCCATTGCTTGATTGCGATCATCAATGCCTTTTAATTTAGCAATAATGCCTTTGCCTTGTGGTTTTCCGTCTTCTAATTCAATGGGTTGCCCGTTAATAAACCAAGGCGTGTACTGTAAAACATTTTCTCGCGGATCGGTGTAAGAATATATTTTCACCCATCCTTTCACGCCGTACAAACCACTGATTGTGCCGATCACCACCATCGACATCTTAAGCTGCGGCGGGGATCGCGGTTGCAGATTTACGAGCAACTTTAAGGAGTTGCGCAACGCGATCGCTGGTTTGTACGCCTTGACTTAACCAATAATCAGCGCGTTCTAAATCGATGTGTAATTCTTTGGCTTGACCAGACGCGACTGGATTAAAAAAGCCGATGCGCTCAATGTAACGACCATCACGGCGACTGCGTGAATCTGTAACAACAACAGCATAATAGGGGCGTTTTTTTGCGCCGCCGCGAGACAAACGAATCGTAACCATAACTTTCCTTACTAAAAAATTTGAGAATTCTGAACAGGTTGCCGAGCGGTCAAAATTTACTCAACAACTAAAACTCTCTATTTTAACTGACTTTTTTATTGATCACAAGCCCTTAGGTGGTTTCTTCTAAAATCCCCAATAACACTAAAAACAACTCTTCTAAGTCCGCCGGCAATCGATACACATTCATATCTTTTTGTAATCTTTTTTCATTGCGTTCCAATACACCAAATCGCCAAATATCTCCTAATGTTACAACCCCATACAAATGCTGTTGTGGAATTTTTAAAGTTTTATCTAATGCAATTAATTCAATGGCTAATTGATTAAAGCCTTTTTCCAAATCACCTTTCTTTGCTTCAATGATCACAAAACTATTCATACTTTTAAGCAAATAATCTAACGTTCCATTCAAATTTTCTCCCGCTTCTAATGGATATTCGACATTAATATCTATTTGAATATAATCGAGAATTTCTAATAAGAGCGGGGCAATATAAAACTCTCTCTTTGCAGCTTCTGAAGTTAATGAAATAAAAGGTAATTTTTTAATATAAGTATCACGCAATCGATCCAATGAATTGAGCAGTTTTGATGATTTAGGTAATTCAAGCGCGGCAAATGAATACAAATAACCAAACTCTGCAATAATTTCTTTAGTAGGATGATTTAAATTGAAATAATCAGAAAAAGTATAAGTTTTTCCTGCTTTAAGAATATTTCCCATTTGATTGTTCCTAAATTCTTGACGTGAATCAATATAATAGCACAGTATTGAGTGTACACTTACTTTTATTTCACAAACTTAGAGGAACTGCAATGTTAAAGAAAGTTTATGGTGTGATTTTATCGAGCGTATTAATGGCTGCATCTTCTTTTGCAAATAGTGCAACTGTTGATGAAGTTGCAAATGCTTTAACTGACGCGC
>DYRG01000028.1:0-9671 GCA_020718845.1 Thiomargarita sp. | reverse complement strand
TCTTTTGCAAATAGTGCAACTGTTGATGAAGTTGCAAATGCTTTAACTGACGCGCGCGCTAATTTATTACAAATGCTCAATTCTAGTGATAAAGCCGCTCAAGAAGGTTTAAAAACTAAAATTGAAACGGCTTCTAAAAACTTAGATACCGCATTAACTGCTTTATTAGCGGACAAAGCAATGGCTGCTGATAAAATTGAGCAATTGAAAGTATTTAAAACTAATTGGGAAGATTTCAAGAAAACTCGTGAAGGTGAAATCATTCCAGCGATTTTAAGTGGTAAAATGGACGTTGCAAAAGATTTAGCAAAAGGCGTTCAAGCAGAAAGAATGAAAAAAATGAAAGCCGCTTTAATTACATTAGGTTGGAAAGACCCCGAAGCCAAATAATTTTCCTAGTGTTGTTTCCTAAACATGACGATATTTTATTGTCATGTTTTTTTTTATCAAAAAGGGGTTTAAAAATGGAAGAATATGTTGGTTCACTTTGGCATCGTTTCATAACCCAAGCCGCAGAAAAAACTTTCCCCGAAGCAGCAGTTTCTTTGGAGGAAATCCATAAAACTGTCGGCGTATTATTTCGAGCGTTGGGTGGCGATGGTGGATTACGCATTGAAGCCGTGAGTGCAACTGCTCATCAAGCGAGAAGAACTTGGTTACAAAAAATTGCTGGGACAGCTAAACACGTTGAATTAGCATGGCGAGATCAAGAAACGTTAAGATTACCCACTCAACTTGCTGTTTTTCCTGAAAAATCATTAAATCGTGATACTTTTTTGTGGTTAGCAGCCTTAGCAACTGCCGAGCATTCAGAAACCGATTGGTTTAAAAGAAATTTGTTTTTAACACAATTAACATTACAACGTTTTCAAGGCTTAGAAAATCGTTATCAAAAATTAGTGGAAAATTATTTGCCATTGCGAAGAACTAAAGGTTTAACACCCGAAGAACTCACGCAAGAATTGGCAATTCAACAAGCCTTAAAAAATCCTTTTTTTATTAATAAATTACCTATTTGTGAAAAACCACCGCAGCCTGTGCATTTGTGGTTGCATCCGTCGCCACCGATTCGTCCCGCCGCTGTAAAACCTCCTTCCGCACCAGAAAACCCGCCAGAAGGAGAAACTAAGCGTCAGAATGCACAGGATCAACGTCGTCGAAGTGGAGAACGCACTGAATCTCCCGATGGAAAAACGGGTTTGTTAGCATTTCGTTTAGAGAGTTTATTTAGTCGAGCAGAATATGTAAAAGTCGATAGAACAACTGACGATGAAGAAGACCTTTCAAAAGCCCAAGATGCCTTAGAAGATATGGAGCAATTATCGATTACACAAGATAACAAAAAATCTGCAACTACCTTAAAATTTGATTTAGATTTACCGCCTAATGTTTTAGAAGAAACGCCATTAGAAGGTGAGATTTTATTACCCGAATGGGATTATAAGAAACAATTATTGAGAGAAAACTTTTGTAATTTACAAATGTATTTTAATACAAATATGCAAGCGATTGAATTACCTCATAATTTAAGAAAAACTGCACAGCGTTTGCGACAACAATTTGCCGCGCTTGCTCCGACGCGAATTTGGCATAGAAATCAAGTAGATGGCAATGATATTGATTTAGAAGCCTATTTATTGCACGCGGCGGATAATTTGCGTGGTCAAGCCGATGCGGGACAGGGTTTGTATCGAGATTTTCGTGGCGGATCAAGGGATTTGGCGTGTTTGTTGTTGGCGGATTTGTCGATGTCGACCGATGCGTGGGTGAATAATTTCTCTCGCGTGATTGATGTTATTCGGGATAGTTTGTTCTTATTTGCAGAAGCACTTTCCTCAACGGGAGATAAGTTTGCGTTATATGGATTTTCCTCTCGCCAACGTCAACATATTCGTTTCAATGTTCTCAAAACTTTTGAGCAAAATTACACGTCGATCATTAGAGGAAATATTCAATCCATCAAGCCAGGTTTCTATACTCGAATGGGTGCTGCGATTCGTCAATCGACAACTATTCTTTCAAAACAACCCAATGCGCAACGTTTGCTTTTATTATTAACCGACGGGAAACCTAATGATTTAGATCATTATGAAGGACGTTATGGGGTGGAAGATACGCGCCAAGCGATTCACGAAGCGAGAAAAAAAGGATTACAAGTTTTTTGTGTAACAATTGATGAAAAAGCGGGCGATTATTTAGGTTATTTATTTGGAAATCACGGTTATGTTTTCATTCGTAATCCCGCTGAACTTCCAAAACAACTTCCTTTATTATATATGCGTTTAACAGCGGGTGAATAAATTCTATGATTTATCCTTTTTGCATTAATTCAACAATTTGTTTTAAATAGGCAATTTCTTTAGCCTGTTGCTCAATAATTAATTGAGATTTTTCTATTTCATATTTTGATTTGAGTTGTTCTATTGATGCGCTGGTGTACAAATGCTGAGAGTTTTTACTATTGCTATTATCTCCGATATTAAAAGAGTTAAAAATAAGTTTTTCTTGATTGGAATTAAATAAAGATTCGGGAGGAATGTGAAGAATGTTGGCGATTTTAATTAAACGAGGAAGACCTAATTCAGTTTCTCCGCGTTCAACACTTCCGTAAGTATTAGAAGCGATTTCAAGTTCTTCTGCGAGTTGCTCTTGTGTAAGGTTTTGACATTGACGTAAATGTTTAATATTCTCAAGAACTTCTTTAGTCTTTTCAAACACTTCCATAAACACACTCCATTTCAAGGAAAAAACCCAAAATTCAAGGAAAATCTCAATTCTACGGTGTGGAATATCACCATTCAATCTTTTAAAGTATAGCTTTCTTTGCATTTCAACTCAATGGTTTTTTTATTTAACACGGAGAATTTTATGAGAAAGTTTAATTTATTATCAACTTGCATCGCGTTAGCTTTGACCACGCAACTTGTTGTTGCTGCGGAAGTTGATCTTCTTAATTTAGACAGCCGCAGCGTTGGCGATACAAGTTTAGGTGATCACGTTATTATTTCACAAGATATTGATACTTCAGCAAAATATATTACTGGCGATAAGGGCGAACTGGGTCAAGTAGTTGCGCCCATTAATATGTCATCAGGTTCTGAAGTTCGCATAAAAGTGAAACTTACTAATAATGCTGCTGTAAACCTATCTTTATTGGCAGATGAGTATAAAATAGAGCTATCTATACACCCAATTACTTCATCTTTAACAGGCAATGCACTAGCTCTCAGTGCAAATGATCGAAGTGGTGCTTGGATAACTGGCTATAATACTATCAAATTAGCTTTAATTGGTGATGAAGTTAAAGTTTATGTTAATGATATATTTTCTCAGAAAGCGCGGTTAGTTAATACTAACTTAATTTTTAACCAACTTAAGCTAAGTTATATTCACTCGTATAGCGTCGTAGCTATTTATGAGTTAAAGATAAGAGGAGATATAACAACAGCATCTTGTTCAGGAAGTTCAACGACGACAACGCCAGTTTCAGGAACAACCAATACGGGTGATTTAGCGCAAATTGCTTCAAATTTAGATATAAAAATTCCACGCGGTTTGTATTCCCAAAGTGGAGGACTTTTCACCCCTGCTGGATCAATTCCTGTATGGGCAGATTTGAAATACAATGCGGGAGGAAATTATTGGACATTAAGCGGCGCGGGTGTTCTTCCACAATAATCTATTTTTTCAAACATAAAAATCTCTCTTCAAATGCAGAGAGGTTTTTATGAAGTAAATATTAATTTGCTGAGTTGCTATATATCAATAAAATTGGTTCTTATGATCACGCCGCGCACAGAAATCGTGACAAAGAATTGCGTTTGTAACCTGCAACACAAATCTGAAGACAGTTATTTTGTGAGATAAAATGCAAAAGCACTTAATAATATAGAATCTACATTTTCCTCAATTTTTTTAAAATAAAATTTGCTCGACTTCGGTGTAATGTTTTACGAAATGAACTGTCAAACCATGTCTAATGTAATCTGGTAATTCTTCAAAATCACGTCGATTTGCATGAGGTAGAATCAATTTCTTAATGTTAATTCTCCTCGCAGCAATGATTTTTTCTCTCACGCCACCAATCGGTAAAACTTCACCTGTTAAAGTTAATTCTCCCGTCATTGCAAAGCCTTCTTCAATTCTTTTATTTCTCGCTAATGAAAGCAACGCTGAAGCCATTGTAATCCCCGCACTTGGGCCATCTTTTGGGGTTGCACCAGCAGGGACGTGCAAATGAATAAAGGCTTGCGTAAAGAAATCCTTTTCGATATTAAAAAGCTCAGTTTGAGAAACCAAATAATTATAAGCAATTTCCGCAGATTCTTTCATTACATCGCCTAATTGTCCGGTTAATTTTAAACCCCAACCATTACGATGAATGCAAGCCGATTCAATGCTTAAAGTTGCACCGCCCATTGCTGTCCACGCCAAACCCGTGACAACTCCAATTCCACTCAATGGTTGCTCATTTTCAAAAATGGGTTTTCCTAAGTAACTATTTAAATTCTTTAAAGTTATTTGAATCGGTGTTTTGTGCTCATCTTCTAACATTTTAATCGCGGCTTTACGAATGATTGTGCCGATTAGTTTCTCTAAATTGCGCACGCCCGCTTCTCGCGCATATTGTTCAATAATATGACAAATCACATTATCACTTAATTTTAAGTCAGTTTTCTTTACGCCATTTTTATCCAATTGGCGACGAACTAAATGTTTTTTAGCGATTTGAAGTTTCTCACTCGTTAAATAACCCGATAATTGAATTAATTCCATCCGATCTAATAAAGGTGAGGGAATAGTGTCTAATTGGTTTGCAGTACAAATAAAAAGCACCTTCGACAAATCAAAACGAACATCTAAATAATGATCTAAAAAATCAACATTTTGTTCTGGGTCTAAAACCTCCAATAATGAAGAAGCGGGATCACCATGATAGGACACTCCAACTTTATCAATTTCATCTAACATAATGACTGGATTTGCAGTCCCAACTGATTTCAATGCTTGCACAAATTTACCCGGCATTGCTCCAATATAAGTTCTTCTGTGTCCTTTGATTTCTGCTTCATCTCGAATTCCTCCGACTGAGAAACGGAAAAATTGTCTTCCTAACGCATTTGCAATCGATTTTCCTATGGAAGTTTTTCCAACCCCTGGTGGTCCAACTAATAATAAAATCGTTCCTCCGACACTTCCTTTCAATTTTCCTATCCCAATAAATTCAACGATTCGATCTTTGACTTCTTTTAAACCTTCGTGGTCTCGATCTAAGATTTTTCTCGCTTTTTTAATATCTAATTTATCAGTTGAAAACTTACCCCAAGGTAATAATGTCAACCAATCCAAATAATTACGACTTACGCCATATTCTGCTGACCCACTTTCTAAAACTGAAAATTTTTCAAATTCATCGTCGATAACCTTTTGTACTTCTTCTGATAAAACTAAATCATTTAAACGTTTTTTAAATTTCTCTAATTCAGCAGTTCGATCATCTTTTTCTAAGCCAAGTTCTTTTTGAATGGTTTTAAGTTGTTCACGCAAGAAAAATTCGCGTTGTTGTTTCTCCATGCGTTCTTCGACTTGTTTGCGAATATGCGCTTGAGTTTGAGCGGTTTGTAATTCTTCATTTAATAAAATCAACACTTTTTCTAAACGATTCATAATCGGGACAGTTTCTAACACTTCTTGCAATTGTTCTTTTTTAGAAGTGGTTAAACTTGCAGCAAAATCAGCAAGATGTGAAGGATTATCAGGTCCAAAACGTTCTAAAAAATATTTTAATTCTTCACCATATAAAGGATTTAAAGGTAAGAGTTCTTTAATCGTATTTACAACCGCTAAAACATAGGCTTTTAAATCTTGATTCTCATCATAACGGGTTTCTGGAAAATACTGTGGTTTTACTAAAAAAGGACGACTATTTTTAACCCATTCATCCGCATGAAAACGTTGCAAACCTTCTACCATAATTTGCAATTTATCATCAGATTGAGAAACCCGATGAATTCGACAGGCTGTACCCATTTCATAGAAATCTTTTTCTTTTGCTTCATTAGGATTTTCAGAACGCAACAAAACTAATCCCAACATCTTTTGTTCACTATTAATAACTTCATCGATAGTTTCTTTCCATAAATTAGCGTCCATAATTAAAGGAATTGCTTGCCCGGGAAAGAAAGGACGATTCACTAATGGTAAAATGTGTAAAATGGTTGGCATTACATCTTTCAAATTCACCAATGTGGCGTTTTGTTCTTCATTATTTTCAATGGTAGTTGCGGGCGAAGTTGTGGTTTCAGTGGTCATAATTACACCTTTTTTAGTTTGAAATTTTGTTAAAATACTGCTTTTTTGCAGCAGATGAGAGTTTTAAATGAAAATTCCTATGCAACACGAATATCGGCTATTTGCCCTATTATTGATAGGATTAGAATGGAGTTTATCAAGCGCTTTGAGTGGTTGGATAGTACAAATTTTTTTATTAGTGCATTTCAGCGCATTTCTAGCGTGGATTTTACACAGAAATCCTTTATTTCAACTTTTATCTCTGCAAGGGATTTTAACGCTGGTTTTTATTGCTTTTAATATTGTATTTGCAGAACCTATTTTATTATTGGGTTGGAAGTTCGTTTTAATTGCTTTAATTGCGAGTAACATTGCAAACCAAAAATTAAGCCGTTTATTTGATTTATTAGCGTTATTAAATTTGTTTTTAACATTATATCTATTTGATTTAAATCATATTTTTAATATTTATCAAATGAGTCATACTTTTGAAATACTTAGTCGATTAATCTTGACGAGTTTCTTTATTCCATTGCTTATTTTACAACCTACTCAGCAACATTATAAAAATATCGACTTTTTTTCAGGTATTATGACTGCAAGTGTAGGAATTTTTATTTCTACCATGACATTGCTTTTAACATTAAATCAACAAATTAGTTATCCTTTCGCTTTGGCAATAAGTTGTTTTATGGTGATTGTTTTTATTTTATTATTTGGAATGGTTTGGTTGATATTAGGAAATGTTCAAAGTTTTAATCAATTAAGTTTAAATCAAAATTCCACGCACGAACATAGTTTTGAACAATGGATTGCGATGCTAATTCAACCAGGCATTTATAAAACCACCACACCGCAAGAATATTTAGAAGAAGGTTTGGATAATTTACAGCATATTTTGCCAAACATTTGTGGTTTGTCGAGTCATTCATTATATGGGGATAAAAATTGGGGAGAACAAGGAAAACATACCTTTGAAATCCAAATTCAATCTTTAGAAATAATATTTTATTCAAATTACAAAATAAATGTTAATTATCAATCACATATAAAGTTATTGATTCAGCTTTTAGAACATTTCCATCAGGCGAAACGACGTGAGGAAATTTTATCACAACAAGCGCATTTGCAAGCGATTTATGAAACGGGCGCAAAATTAACCCATGATATGAAGAATATTTTGCAATCTTTGAAAGGAATTACTTCAATTATTGAGAGTGCAAGTCAACCCGAAAATTTTGGAGATACACAAAAGGTTTTACAAGGACAATTTCCTTATTTGGGGCAACGTTTGCAACGAATTTTAGATAAAATTCAACAGCCTTTACAATCACAACAAACCTATGTTTTAATTAGAGAGTGGTGGACAAATCTCCAAGCGCGTTATCATAAAAGAGAAATTATCTTTTCTGCGAATATGATGTGGAATAGCAAAATTCCCGAAGAAATCTTTGATAATGTGGTAGAAAATTTATTAGAAAATGCGTTTAATAAGCGTCAACGCGAATCTAATTTAGACATTCAAGTCACATTAGAAACAACTGAGAAACAAGTACGTTTGACAGTGTGCGATAATGGAACGGTTATTCCAGAGGAATTATTTAAGCAATTATTAACTCAACCTGTGCCGTCACGAGATGGTTATGGGGTGGGTTTGTATCAGGTTGCAAAACAAACCATTCATAGTGGTTATCGTTTAAAAATAAGCCATAATGAAAAAGGTAAAGTTTGTTTTGAATTAGTCAGCGTTTAACAGGAGAAAAACATGAAACAACTGAAAGGATTTACATTAATTGAAGTGATGGTGGTCGTGGTTATTTTAGGGATTTTAGCGGCGTTAGTTGTGCCTAAAATTATGAGCCGTCCCGACGATGCGCGTTTGGCGAAAGCGCGTCAAGATATTCGAACGGTTGAAGCGGCATTAAATCTTTATAAATTAGATAATTACGTTTATCCGACCACCGATCAAGGTTTGGAAGCCCTTGTTGCAAAACCGACTATTCCGCCCGAACCGCGCCAATGGAAACAAGGCGGTTATTTAGACCGTTTGCCGCAAGACCCTTGGGGACGTAACTATTTGTTTTTACAGCCCGGTCAGCGCGGAGAAATCGATATTTACTCGCTCGGCGCAGACGGTCAACAAGGCGGCGAAGGCATAAATGCCGATTTAGGAAACTGGAATTTAAAATAACTCCAATTTGGGGTAATAAAATGAGAAAAATCAATTGGTTTAGATCGTTTAATCGACCACAAATAAAAAGTTAAAACTAATCGCCTTTTTTGAGTTTCTTACCTTCGGCGGCGCGTTGTTTGCGGACTTCTTTGGGATCGGCAATTAGAGGACGATAGATTTCAATGCGATCGCCGTTTCTTAATGATTGATTTAAAGCAACTACTTTCCCAAAAATGCCAACTTTATTTTCTTTATCTAAATTAATTTCTGGGAAACGTTCTAAAACAGTGGATTGTTCAAGTGCTTGTTTTATATTGGTTTCTGGAGAAACTTGAATCGATAATAAAACTTGTTCTAAGCGTTTTGCATACGCAATTTCAACTGTAATTAAATCAAGATTTTCCATACAATTCTCCCGCACGTTGAATAAATGCATCCACTAACGTATTGACAATTTTGCTAAAGATCGGTCCTAAGGTTTTTTTTAATAAAAAGCTCGAAAAATCAAATTCCATTTTTAAAGTAATTTTACAACCGATTTCTCCCAACGCTTGAAATTCCCAACGCCCATATAAATGGCTAAAAGGTCCTTCAACTAAGTGCATTTCAATCGATTTTTTTCGATCAATAGGATTTTTAGTGGTAAAAGTCTTTTCTAGCCCATGCACTGCCAACGTTAAAGAGGCAATAATTTCCTCATCCGTTTGTTGATGTATTTCTATCTTTTTACACCAAGGAAGAAATTGAGGATAATTTTGTATGTCATTGACTAAATTGAACATTTGCTCAACTGAGTAAGGAACTAAGGCATTTTTATCGACGACCGTCATGTTATGTCAACCAAATTAAACTTGCCATTCGACCCGTGTGTTTGTCGCGGCGATAAGAATAAAACAATTCGGGCTGAGAAAAAGTGCAAAATTGCCCGCCGTAAATTTGAGAAACGCCTAACGCATTCAAACGTTGCGTTGCTAATAAATACAAATCCGCCAACCATTTCTGATTGTGAGGAACAAAGGCTTTTTCTGCAATCGGATCATGTTTCAAAAAAGCCTCTCGAACATCTTCGCCGACTTCAAAAGCGCGTTGACTAATCGCTGGACCTAAATAAGCCAATGTTTTTGCTGGTAAAAATCCTGCTTTTCGAAAGCAATTTTCAATCACGCCATTTACTAATCCACGCCAACCCGCATGAATTGCCGCGACT
>DYRG01000096.1 GCA_020718845.1 Thiomargarita sp. | reverse complement strand
TAAACTTGGTGGTTGACAATGACCGTGACAGAGCAGATTTAAAAGCTTGGTTTCAAGAATTATGGGATGACAATACAGGACTTGTTGAAGATGTAAAAGCACAAGTGCTAAAATATCTTGAGCAACTCTATGTTGAGAACGAACCCGAATTTATATACTTTAAAACCCTTTTTCATATTTTCGAAAACTTTTTAAATGAACAACAGAAAGGCGGTTTGCTGTCTAACCAAACTGGTTTCTTTGAAAGCGAAGTTTGGGCAATGCTTTATGAATTTCAGAAAGATGGAGTTAAAGGTGCAATAAACAAAATACTAAAACATAACGGTTGCATTATTGCCGATAGTGTGGGTTTAGGTAAAACCTTTGAAGCACTTGCTGTTATTAAATACTTTGAACTTTTTAATGAACGTTGTTTGGTTTTGTGTCCGAAAAAATTAAAAGAAAACTGGAGCATTTACAAACAGAATGATGACCGCAACATCTTACTTGGAGATAGATTTGCATACGATATTCTTTGCCACACTGATTTAGGTCGAGACGGTGGATATTCTGGCGACATCAATCTTGAAACTGTGAAGTGGGGCAATTACGGCTTGGTTGTGATTGACGAAAGCCACAACTTTCGGGGCAATCCGATGGACAAAGTAAAGGAAAGTGGTGCGGTAAAAATGAACCGAGCCAAGTACTTGATGGAAAAAATTATAAAGAGCGGTATAAAAACAAAAGTACTGTTGCTTTCAGCAACACCAGTAAATAACAACCTTCGTGATTTGAGAAATCAGATTTTAATAATTACCGAAGGCAAAAATGATGCATTGTTTGAAACTACTGGGATTAAAGATATTGCTCTTTCATTAAAAAATGCCCAAACCAACTTTACAAATTGGGCTGACAACAAAAAGAATCCGAACAGAACGGTTAAGCAATTAATCGAAAAATTAGATTCTTCATTTTTTAAACTGTTAGATGAAATTACGATTGCAAGAAGTAGAAAGCACATTATAAATTTTTACAATGCCGAAAAAGAAGTCGGGAAATTTCCGACACGTTTAAAACCTATCTCAATCTATCCGAATATTGATTTGAAAGACCGTTTCTTTACTTACGATGCCCTTAACAAAAGAATTCTTCAATACAAATTATCAGTTTTCAATCCTTCGGCTTATATCAAAGACGATATGAAAAAGAAGTATGAAGATTTGGCTGCAACAACTGGTGTATTGGGCTTTAAGCAAAGTGACCGTGAGCATTTTTTGATTGGAATGATGAAGGTAAATTTCCTGAAACGTTTAGAAAGCTCCATTGAATCTTTTGAAATTTCAATGGACAGAACAATTCAGAAAATCGAAAATCTTGAAAATAAAATCAAAGCGTTTATAGAATCAAAACAAAAAACTCAGATAGAAGTATTAGAAGCATTGGAGCCTGATGACGATGAATTGGAAGAAAATGCAGATGATTTGGAACAATGGCAAGTAGGTAAAAAATTGAAATTTGATTTGGCAGATTTGGAGTTGACAGATTGGTTAAACGATTTGGGAAAAGACAAAGAAGCATTAATTGATTTATACAACAATGCAGTTGCAGTTACACCTGATAGAGACGCAAAACTTAAAGACCTTAAAAAGTTAATTACAGATAAAATTGCCCAGCCACTAAACATAAGCAATAAGAAAGTCATCGTTTTTACCGCATTTGCCGATACCGCCAATTATCTTTTTGACGAATTAAAAGATTGGGTTCAAAATGATTTAAAGCTAAACATTGCCTTAGTGGCAGGTTCGCAGAGCAAAACAAGTTTTGGTAAAGCAGAATATTCTCATATTCTTACAAATTTCTCTCCTATTGCAAAAAACAGAAACAAAATGAATTCAATGCCGCAAGACGGCACAATTGACATTTTGATTGCTACCGATTGTATTAGCGAAGGACAAAATTTACAAGATTGTGATTTCCTTGTTAATTACGACATACATTGGAATCCAGTTCGTATAATTCAACGCTTCGGGCGAATTGACCGTTTGGGAAGTAAAAACGATAAAATTCAATTGGTAAACTTTTGGCCCACCAAAGACCTAGACAACTACATAAACTTGAAAGAACGTGTTGAATCACGTATGGCCTTGGTTGATGTTACTGCAACTGCGGACGACAATGTTTTGGCTTCGGAACAAATAGAAGAATTGATTGAAGATGATTTGAAATACCGCAATAAACAACTGAAAAAATTAAGAGACGAAGTACTCGACCTCGAAGATATGAACGAGAGTATATCGCTCACCGATTTTACATTAGATGATTTTAGAATTGAACTATTAAACTTCTTGGAAAATAACAGGACAAAACTTGAAGATGCTCCATTTGGTTTATATGCAGTTGTTCCTTCGCCATCGGGCAACTATTCAAATTTACTGGATACCGAAAAACTTTCAACGGCTGAAAAAGAAATCATAAAACCTGGTGTAGTTTATTGTTTAAAACAAAAGGGCGATACCGAAGGGAATGAAGAAGTAAACCCATTACAACCCTATTTTTTAGTTTACATTCGTGATGATGGTCAAGTTAGATTTAACTATACCAATGCAAAACATATTCTGGAAATTTACCGCTTAATGTGTTCGGGAAAGTCGCAACCTTTTGAGGAATTGTGCGACTTGTTTAACATAGAAACAATGCAAGGAGAAGATATGCAGAAGTATTCAGAATTTTTGGCAAAGGCAATTGACGAAATTAGTAGGGTTTTTAATAAACGCAGTAGCCAAAAAATAACAGGTAGCGACAGAGGTGCATTGTTAATCCCAAAGTCGAAACGAATTAACGAAACAAATAATTTTGAATTGGTTACTTGGTTGGTAATAAAATAATCCTGATTTTAATTATACCGAACTCGGTACAATTAAAAATTGAGTTTATAAATC
>DYRG01000027.1 GCA_020718845.1 Thiomargarita sp. | reverse complement strand
TGCCTATCTTGCCGCTCTTTAAATAGACCTTATCACCCTATTTTGCACCACTACCGAAATTTTTTATGAATCATAAGTTATATCAAGCACTTAGACGTAGTTTTACGCCAGTGCTGTTGTGTGCGGGATTGGCGACGGGTCATGCCGTTCAAGCGGCTGCCACTTTCAAAGCTGAAACAGGCGAGTTGATCTTGCCAGCGGTGATGCTTGATTGGGAAAACAGCCTTTATGCGGTGACGCTTAAACGGGCAACTCTCAACGCCCCGCTCACGTTGGGTGATGAATTTGAGGTTAAAACTCTCATTCCCAACGCAACTCCCGAAGCTCGCAATAGTAATTTTTTAAACGTGTCGAGCACGGCATACGTCCCAGAAGTGCAAGTCGGTGACAAAACCTATCGCTTACTTATGCAATTTGTTCCACAAAAAGGCACGTTGCGCATTTCTACCATGGAAGATGCGACGATGTATTCTTCGATAAGTGGCGAACCCAGTATTTCTAGTTATTTCCAACGCTTACAACAGCAAATTCATCAAGCAGAAATGCCTGTTAATTGTTCCAATGCCTCACTGTACGGAATTTACGGCTACGGCACTGGCGGAACACGGGAAATTGATGGTAAATGGTATAACTATTATGAAATTGGAGTAAATTACTTCGACGGCGAGAGCACAGTGTATAACGTCTCCACTGACACACTAAATTATTTTACCAAGACGGTAACAGGGACTTATAGCGTTGCCTCCAACTGCCGAGCCAAAATGAGCTATGGTGGAAACGACTTCCATTTCTTCACGCCGCCGATGGGGGATAAATTTTATTACACTCAGGCTGCTCCCCCAGGAGGAGGAGTTCTTGCTCCCCTATCAGGATGGATGGAACGACAAAGCAAGGGGTTAGAGACTGGTTGTTCGGTTGCCACGCTCAAAGGCACTTATGCTTACGGCGCAAGAGGCACGAGAGAATATAACCAGTACATCGAGAGCGGGCTAGAATCCTATGACGGAAAAGGTAATGTAACGAATGTTTATACCGATGCCCTTTCTGGTCAGACGCAATACACCAAAGGTACTTACACCATGACCGACTATTGTGATGCTCTAGTGACGTATGAGTCAGGTGAAGGCTATCTAATGCACGTTGCTCCCGATGGCGAGTCTATGCCGTTTATCCAATACGCTGGCTTGAAGGAAGGCGGTATGTTGGGCGGTTTTGAGCGGCGCGTGTCTATGATGACCCACACGTTCACGCCGCCTGATACAACCACCCCCACTACCGATAGCGCGACTACCACTACATCGACCCGCCGTACAGGTTCTATCCCTGTTATTACCGATTCTATTCCTGTTATTACTGGTACTACTCCTGCTATGCCCGACAACGCAGATAAATGTCCTATTGGATATATGGGATCACCTCCTCATCTCTGCAAGCCAGAAACTGTGGATATGAGCTTGTGCAACCAGCCGTCGCCATCACCGTATAGAAAAGAAACTGACTGGATGTTATTTCCCCCTGAGGAACGTTGTTTTCGTAATGTTCCCCAATATGGAAAATGTGAAAGCGGCTATACGCTGTTTTCAGGATACTGTAAAAAAAATACCCCCGCGCTTCCGTCGCCATCCACAGGTGTTCCTATAATAGACTTTACAAACCCCCCCGATTTAACTAAAAGACCAGAGGATAAAGTTAAAGCTAAAACAGACAGTAGCTACACTGCGAATTTAGGTGCGGCTTCGGAGTCGAACATAATAAATGTCGCCGAGCGTAATGCGCTTGGCAAATCTCGGGAAGAGTGCGCTAAACAAGGCTTGGGATACATAGAACGGCAGTGCACTGTAAAAATGACAATCGCCAAAGACTGGGATGAGGCATATAAACGTGTTAACGGCGACCCAGTTCTGAAGGATGGACCTGCCGAAGTTCTGAATAGATGTAAGGCAGAGGCATTTGATAATATTAACTATGTAAATGTAGATGCAGCAGGGTACTCCAAATACCCAGCGAATTGCACACTCAGAACATATGACAGGAATCGGTGTGAGGCTTTCCATCGTCAGTCAAATCAGGCTCTTAAGGATTATGTATCTTATGTATCTATAGTGACTTGGGTGGCTGGTGATATGTGCGATATTATCGCCCCTGCTGCAGCTATAAGAAGTAGCATCCCATAACAAACAAAGACTTATTTCTGTATTCATTTATGGAGATAAGTCTTTAGTTTGTTATCCATCTTTTTTAATCAACTTTTTAGGAAACATTTTATGAAAAAACTCTTGTTATCGGCAGTGATTAGTGCATCAGTTGCTCAACCAGCGGCGGCATTAGATTTAACGGGTATGTGGAATTTATCGGCGGGCGTTCAAGTCGCCATTACTCAAAAACCAGATAATACTTTTGAAGGAATGTGCTTTTATCCCGCAGCAGTGATTACGGCACTTGGAAACGTTGCAATCAACGGAGAAAAATGTGTTTATGGTACAGTTGATCACGCCAAACTAACAGCAACTGGAAAAGTATTAGTATTTGATACCCTTTCATATAAAGAAAAATGCCCAACACAAACATCTCAATGGGTAGATTTAATGATAGGTTATCAAGCATACGCCAATGCTCTCGTGGGAATTAGAAAAATACTGATAGTTAAAGATGATTGCTCACTGGATGACACTAGTAGTAAAACAATTACTTATGCTGCCCCAAATCACTGTATTGCAAATTATGTTACAATGGCGGGTGAAGCGGGTGATTTAAAGATTCCTTGTTTAAACGTTCGAGTGGTATCTTCCTCTGGTGAACAAACCACCTCCAATTACAATGTTGACTTGAAACAACAAAAACCTACCGCATTTACCTTTGATCTTAACCTTGAGAGCGTTCAACCCCTCGAGAATTTTCAAATAAATCGTTGATCCACAAAGCACTTAAAATAAAAAAGAGCGAGAAAATATTCCCGCTCTTTTTTTATAAATTAAAATAACCTAAGTTTTAAATTAAATAGAAATTAAAATTAAGTTATCCCGAACTCAAGTTTTTTGAGGATTATTTAAACGCTTTGGTAGTGGTGCACTATAGAGTGAAATACTGTTTTAATTCCTTGAAATATAAAGACTATCATTCACCAAATGCACCGCCACCACTTTGAGAAAACTTGGCTATGCCTTTTCTCTAATTAATCTATATATGATATAATATTTCTATATTAAGGAAAACACGCTGCAAATTGAACAAACAAAACAATTAATGTTATGATCACTTTTTTGACCAAAGGAGAAAGGATATGCGTTTGATGTATGGAATAATTTTAGGGTTGATGTTAGTGCAAAATATCGTCGTTGCGGAACAAAATAACTTGAAAAAACATAGGGTTGTGATTCAAGTTAATTCGGACGATCCTGCATTACATCAAATGGCGTTAGGAAATGCACTTAATATGCAAAAAGCATGGGGCATGGATGATGTCGATATTGAAATTGTTGCGTTTAACAAAGGGTTAAGTTTGATGGCGGGCGAGAGTCCAGAATCTAAACGCATCCCCAATTTAGTGATGCAAAACATCAGCTTTTCAATGTGTAAAAATACCCTTGACCGCGTGGCTGCTCAAAATAACGGCGTTGTTCCAAAATTAGAAGAAGGCGTGAAAGTTGTTCCCGCTGGTGTAGTGAGAATCGTCGAACTACAAGAACAAGGCTATGCCTATTTACGCCCTTGATTTTATTATCTTTTTAATATCGAATGAGCTGCTTTACACCTCGCAACTCATTCATTTTTTCTCCCTTTGAGAAATATTCCTTTGTTTAATCCTGAAAAGGACGATCTGGCACAAAATGAACAGGTTAATTAAACTGTCAAATATGCCATTAAAAATAATAGGTTAAGAGGTTTTTGAAAAATAGCTTGCGATAAGGGGTACTTAACAGGCAAAATGAGGGGATTACGGCATAACATCTGCTTAGATGGTACGGTTAATTTTTTACTTTAAGTCACATTTCAAGGAGAGGAATTGTGGATAAACACACTACTCAAACAAACCCTTCGCGGGTAAATTCTTCCGACGGCGGCAGACTCTATTTGCCCATTGTTTTAAGTTTGACGGTGGGGATTTTGGTGTCGATTGGCTTGTATATTTTTGTGCATATGTGGGAAGAGGAACGCACACGCAACACTTTTCAGGTGGCTGCTGAAGACCGCGCCATCGCTATTGAACGGGCGTTAAAACATAAAATCGATTTAGTCACGTCCAGCATGAGCGCTTTTTTCCAAGCGGTCGGAACGGGTGTTAGCCCTGAAATGTTTAAAAACTACGTCATGCCTTTGATTAGTAAGGATAATTCGATCAAAGCGGTTGAATGGATTCCGTTTGTCAGCGCTGACAAACGTGCTGAATTTTTGGCAGATGCACAGAAAATTTATCCGAACTTTCAATTCAATGAGTTAAACATCGACGGTAAAATTATCCCCGCAGCCCAACGCGATAGTTATTTGCCGTTGTTTTATGTGCAACCCATTGAAGGAAATGAAGTTTCTATTGGTTTAGATATTTCTGCGGATAAACATCGGCGGGCGTTGCTGTTGGCTTCTCGAGATAGCGGCGAACCTGTGGCAATTTCTCACGTCACGTTAGTACCAGATACCGCAAATCAATCGGGTTCGGTGATTTTCTTGCCCATTTACAAACCCAACGCGCCCATCCAAACAATGGCACAACGTCGTGACGCTTTTGCGGGTTTTGTGATGGCGGTGTATTTAGTGGGCGATGTGCTTGATATTGCGATGAAAACCCTCGAACCACGTCCGATTGATATTCGGGTCTTCGATAATTCTGAAGACATTGAAGAAGATGCGCGCTTTTTACATTTCTTACCCGGGCAAGTCGACGAAAGCATCTTAGATGGTCTTTCCGAAAAAGAACTCAACCAAGACTTTGAAAGCGTTAAATTAAAAATCGAACGCAAATTAACTATTGGCGGAAGAACTTTAACGGTCGTTTGTAGTTCCGCACCCGGTTATCATTTATTGGCAGGGTATCGTTGGCAGGCAACGACAGTTCTTATTTCTGGCTTATTTATCACGCTGTTATTAGCCCTTTATTTCCACAACTCGATGCGTCACGCCTATTTGATGGCGGAAGCTGCCGAATCCGCGAATTTAGCGCAATCTCGTTTCTTAGCGAACATGAGCCACCAATTACGCACGCCGTTAAATGCGATTATTGGTTACAGCGAATTGGTGCGTGAAGAAGTCGAAGACACGCCAAATTTAGCGATTGCATCGGATGTCGATAGAATTTACATTTCTGCGAAATATTTGCTTTCAATGAGTGATGGAATTTTAGATTTGTCGAAGATCAAAACGGGCAAAATCGAACTCCATTCAGAAACCTGTAAAATCATGCACTTGGTCGAAGAAGTCGAAAGCATTGCAACCGTTCTGTCGCGTCAAAATGGCAATACGTTGGTGGTCAATTGCCCATCTGACATCGGCACAATGCAAACTGATTTAACCCGCTTGCATCAAGTGTTGTTCAATTTAATTAACAACGCTTCCGAAGCCACTGAAAACGGTCAAATTACGTTGGATGTTTCTCGTGAATTAGAAGCGGGCAAAGAATGGATTCGTTTCTCGGTGCGAGATACTAGCGGCGGAATGCCCACAGAACGTCGTGAATGGTTGCTAAAAGCCCTTGCGAAAGCCGATCCTCATGCAAGTGGCGGAGAACAATCGGTACGTTTAGGATTAGCAATTAGTTCGCATTTCTGGCAAATGATGCACGGTCGTTTTGATATTGAAGTTGAACCAGGTAAAGGCACAACTTACGTCCTCAAACTTCCAGCGCATAATTTCTAATTAATTCTAAACAATTAAGACTGGTATTCCTTTAAGGACTGCCAGTCTTTTTTTATGCTTTAATTTAATGGCATTTATTTCAGTGCAATGTAATTGCACCTTATGGATTTCTATCCAGATAGGTATCTATTTCTTTCATGAGTTGCTGGGTTTTGGATAATGCGACTAAAATACGTTGATAATGAGTAATTTCCTCTGCGGTTAAAATACGATCTTTGCGATCTTTTAACCATTTTTCACACACTTGATAACCTCCAATTCTAAATTCCCACAAACCTTTTTCAACCTTTCCAAAATAATGCGTTTTATTCACATAAATTCGTTGTTGATTCTCAATGTAATCGGGTTTTTGAATGGTCATATTTTCAACCAATTCTGGAATCGTTTTCGCAAATGGAAATAAGGGACGTTGTTGTTCATCTTCAATCGCAATATTGTTTAATAAATGCAATCCAATTAATTGTTCACTAATCTTAATAAGTGATTGAAATTGTTGGCTATTTTGAGGTAATGGCAAACGGGGAAAATCGGTTTTCAAACGTTCCGCATATTTTTCACGATAGCTGGGCGCGTGAAATACCGCATACATATAGTGTAAAATCATTTCTGCACTTATATTTTCGGGTAAATTAAACGGTTCAACTTGCTTTAAGTTCAACGCCTTCGCAAACCCTTCTAAAAACTCTTTTTTGAAGTTCGGTATCTTTAACGTTTCTCCCTTTAAATTATCCGTTTGATAAAGATAAAGGGGAAATAAATAACAGCCTCCTCTATTACTTAAAGTCATTCTAAAATCTGCTAAACAATCAGAAATAAAAATATGTGTAAAATTATTCTCTGCAACTTGACGAACAGTTATTAAACCTAAATTTTTGTTATTAATCATGTATCGCATAACATCAAATGCAGGGCGACTGGTCAAACCATTTGAATAATATAACCATTTTTCATCAAAAGGGCGATAAAGACAATGATGGATATTTTGCTCATTAAATTGAGAGTTTCTTATCCTTGAAAGTAATGGATAACTTGACGAATTTTCTATACGATAAGTGCTAATAAATTGAGCTGTTAATTCTTCATTATTAAGTAAAGTTTGAATCCTTTCTTTCAATACTTCCTTATTTGTATCAAAAAACAAATCATCTCTATCTGTTTTCACACCAGAACCAGAAATTGTAAAAACATCTTTTAATCCCCAGAAATGCTGATAAGGATCATTTTCTGCAATAATTGTTTTGGGAACAAAAAAGAAATCGGGGGCGAGTGGTTTCAAGGTTGTCCAATGAGTCGTTGAAATATCATTTGCATCGAGTTGTTGATATTTTGTTTCTCTCAATCCAAACATTTCTGCATGAAATACCGTTGCTTGAGATTGTTCTTCAAAAAGAGAAGGCGGTTTTTTAATAAAAATAACAATGCACACACCTTGTTGAATATCAAAGACATTTTCATCTTTTGAACCATCGGGACAAGTTTCTTTTTTCTTACTACTTCCGTGCAAATCTAAAATATAAATTTCATCAAAACTTTCTAATAAAGATTGACGCATAAAACGATGCGTTAAACCATCAATAAAGGTATTATTACAAATAAACGCTAAAATCCCTGAACCTGTTTTATCAATTCGCCATTGTCCAAACCGAATAAATTTAATAAAATCATCATTCAAATTTAACTTCTTTTCTTCACTTGATAATTTCACTTTATCTCGAATTTTGTAAGTATCTAATAAATCTAAAATCCATTTGTTTTTGTTCATCATTCCATAATTAGAATAAGGCGGATTTCCTAAGATCACTAAAATCGGTTTTTCATTTTTAATATCGGCGGCTTGATCGGCTTCTTGAGAAATGAAATTTGGAATCAAAGAAGATTTCTTATTCGTAGGTTCTTCTAACGCATTGGTTAAATAAATTTCAAATCGTTGTTGTTTAGACGTTGATGCTAAAAATCCTTTTTCATTCAATAACATAGTTAATTTCAAATGCGCAACAACATACGGCGCAAGCAATATTTCAAATCCAAACAAACGTTGTAATAATTGAGTATTTTCAACATAATGCTGCCATTTACCTAATTCTTTGGGATTTTCTTTAACGGTATCATAGATATGATTAATCACATTAAATAAAAAACTTCCTGTTCCAGTGGCAGGGTCTAAAATCAAAGTTTCTTTATCGGCTAAACCCAATTTTTTATCGAAATGTTGCTTTAATACTTGATCAACCGATTTGACAATATAAGAAACCACCGATTCTGGCGTATAATAAACACCTCTTGCTTTACGTTTTTCTTTATCGTATTTCGCTAAAAAGGTTTCATAAAAATGAACAACTATATCTTCTTGATGTTTGCGCTTTCCAAATGCCATTAAAACCGTTTCCATGTAATCGCCACATAACAAGTTTGCAATGTCATCTGCAATCCACATTAAATTGGGGTCTAGTTTATCGCCAGCAATATGCTCAAAGAGTGCAAATAGAAATGGATTGCTTTCTGAAATAAGCGCAGTTGCACTATGGCGAGTAAATTTTTGTCCTCCCGCTAATGCAGAACGCGCAGTAAATAATCCATATGTAATAGTTTGCGCATAAATATCTGCAAATTCTTCTGGTTTCAAATCGGGTAATAACGCGGTTTTAAATGAATTATACAAATCAGATAATTGAGGATTTTTGGAGAGCAAACTATTTAATAATTCATTGCGCATTTGGCGAGTGCGGCGGGCTAATAATTCTGCTAAATCATGCGGCGAATGAATTTGAGTTGTAAAAGCATCATAAGATTGTCGTTTAAAGAAATTTTCAAATAACTTAAATAACGCAGTTGCTTTTTCTGGTTTAACAGCGGTTTCTTGTGGAAAATCAAACAAATTTACACTGTCTTGTTTTACGCGATTTACATACAGTTGAAACTCAATATGATTCGTTATAATAAAATTATCCAAACAATCTTTAAAAATATCATTTTGGTGTTTTGCATGACCCGTTAATTTGTTTAAATTAACTCCAAAGCCTTCTGCTTCTAAATAACCTAATGGTGCGCTACTTTGTTGATTTGTAAAGATAAAATCGGGTCTTCCTACCGATATTTGCTCAGACTTTCCCGTTTCTGGATGTGGGCGTTCTATAAGAAGTTTTTTTCCTTCTAATAAAGGAATTGTTCCCATGCCGTTTAATTCTGCTGCCTTTCTTAATAAATTATCTAAATCCGTGCGATAGGATAATTCTGGCGTTGCATTAATTTGAGAATGGATTGAAAGAACTTGTTTGCAATAGTTATTACAAATTTGATAAAAAGGTTCGATAGTCATAATTTTTTATTTGTTCAAAACAGAAAAGCACTTCACAAATGCAAAGTTCCCTTTTTTATTGATCGTGTTTGTAACCAAATTGGATTTCTACACGAGCAATAATCCCGGGTGAAGGTTGATAATCACGAGTAAATTTTTTTCTTACCCATCGATAATGCGGTTCAATTTCAAAGAACAACCAAGGGCGATAGAAACTTTGTCGATAACGCAGGCTAAACCCCGTTTCTTCTAAGCCACTAATGTTATCTGTAGGTTTAGTTGCTCCACTTAACCAAAATGTCAATGCGCCCGCTTTTTCTTTCGTGAAATGATGAAATAATGCCACTTCAGAAAGCCATTCTTTGCCTTTGCTGACTTCAGAAACGCCTAAATTTTGGCTAAAACGTAAAAGGGTTTGTGAAGCTAAAAGTTTCTCTACATCAACGCGGGTATTTTCTCCCACGCCTTCATTCCCTTCCCAAAACACACTTTGCGTTAAACGTATTAATGAATCTTCCTCTAAAGGATAAGTGTAACGATAACGACCTTGCAAACGCAAATTAATCGTTTTATTGAAACGCAATCCTACATTCATTGAAAACGCAGAATTAGCCTGTTGAGAAACATCCCAACGCAAACCTACAGAATTTGATTTATTAGTATTATTTTTATTCAATAGATGGGTTACTTGATTTCCTTGACTTAATACATCCATTGCATCTTTATCTTGTTCACTTTCTAATAGCAAATGCAATTTTTTCTTAACATTAGGAAACTCAATTCGTCCACTCAATCTTACATTTGAATCAAATCCTTCAACCTTACGATAACCCGCCGTCGTTGTTAAACGAATATAACGATTAACGTTTTCAGATTCATCGCGTTCATTTGCAAAGAAATGATCAAACCATATCGCTGAACTACAAACACTTTCAGAAATGTACGCTTGCGTTTGATCAAACCACAAATTACTCTCAGGTATTTCAATACAACTGTTTTTATTTTCTTCTGCTTGTGCAAGCCCTGTAAAGAAAATAAAAATTAATAAGTTTTTGTTCATATTTACATCCGACATCGAACCTCAAGTTCTTTAATATCAAATTGCTGCGGCATGGTTACGGGATCAAACCTTAGTTTATCAACAAATCCATTTGGACTGTGAACAGTAAAAATAATATTTTTGAAATGTCCATCCGCATGAACCATTTGCGTCGCCGCTGCACTTTCTTGATAATCAGTTTGATTAGGCGACATAAAGAAAAGTTGAGCAAGTGAAGATTCAGATACCTTCATAGAAACCTCCATTTCTAAGGTTTTGCATTCAGCCATTTTCTTCGCGTTTCCAGTATTAAAAATAATCATTGGATCAGTATCTTCTGATTGCAATGTTACAATGCCATCTTTATGCGAACTGACCACAACATTTTTTAATTCAATTGTTTTACCATTTAAATCTTCTGACATTCGAAAAATCAATGGTATATAAGGAACAAGAGTTGGAATTATGCGGGTAAAAGAAGCACCCGTTTCTTTTGCTTTAAAAAAGGCTGCTTTCAAAGAAGCTGGGTAAAGTTGTGGGCAATTAATATCTGTCCCTCTTTGCAATTCTTTAATCAAACAAGTAGTGCCATCAATTCTAATTTTGGATTCATATTGGAAATACTTAGCATGATCAAATACACCTAAATAAAGCAAAAATGGAATAACTAGCACAGGAATTATTAAAGCAATTTTGTATTGTAAATTATTTGAATATTTTTTTAATACAATAAACAATATTGCAATTACCCAAGACCACAAAATTGTTACCCAAAAAAAATGAAACCGATGAAAACCAAATGAAAATATTTGGATAGGTGAAGTAACCTCTTCTGGACGCAAATTTGTTCTACCTGCAGAAATTAGTATTAAATACACAAATATTATTCCAAAAATACTGATAAAAATAAGTGTTGGTGAAATAGATTCTAAAGATTGTTTCTTATCTTTAATTGTATTCTTTAATATGATAAATATTAACACTAAAACCAATGCCAAAATAAAGCAAGTTACGATAAAAGATAACACTGGTTGATTAAAAGGTAGCATTAAAGAACGGGCAATTTTTCCTAACATAAAAAACCAGAAATCGCTTTCAATCGGCAACGCTAAAGGCGCATCAGGTCGATGAGTTCCTTTTTGAACAACTGCAATCACCCATGCTTGAGCAAATGTCGTAATAATTGCAGGAATTAACAGCGATATTCCACCCATTAAAACAGGTTTTCGTTCTGATGTTTCTATAAAAAAGCTAAATATGATTAAAATAATACTCAATGCTAAAACACCAAACGCGCCACTAATATAAGAAAGCCCTGAAATAAAACCCAACATTACAACTATTGGAATATACCAATTACGCCAAGTTCCTTTCAATATTAGATATATTGACGAAAGAACCATGACAAGAGGAATAGCTTGGTGATAAGCTATATCTTGAAGTCCCCAATAAGTACTTGGTTGAATAATAAATAACGTAAGACTAAAGGCTGATGCAATTAATAGCTTTTCTTTTAAAACTAACGACAGTAATTTCCACTGCAAAAATAACAATGATCCTAAAATTCCTATCATTGAAATGAATTGGTATGCAATAGAATTTCCATTGAGGAAGCGATATGCAAGAGAATCAAGCATTTTACCAATAGGATACAGAGTATCATTAGCACTTATAAAAAGATATTTTAAAGCTAGAGACCCCATTCTTCCTTCTAAATAGACTCTCCAATCATCTAAATAAGGTAAATCAATTCCAAAACGAAGCCACGATAACGCACTAATTGCTAATCCTACAAGAGGAAAAGCAATAAATATCCAACTCAATTTTTCTTGCCATTTGTTTTGCATAAATTCTATCTTTTGTTAGTGGGTGAAGAAATCAGTAAAACGTACTTATTTAGTACATAAGTCAATGGGATCATTATGATAATAATCATTAAAGGTGCAAAAGTTTTATCTATTTGTAAAGTTTCTACAAATATATTTAATAAAAATGCTGAGATTGTATATTGAATAATGTATATAATCGGATAAGAAAATAAACCTTTCCATGATAAAGAAACTTTGAAAACAATAACAGCATTAAACCAATACGCAAAAACAACGCCTACAATATAAGCGATTAAATAAGCAATTTGATAATGTATAAACAACATTAAAATGAGATAGATTCCATATGTAAAAGCAGTATTTATTCCACCACCTACCAGAAATCTTATCCATTGTTTTATTTTAAGATTATTAATCATTTTGAAATAAGTTTCATAAATTCAGAATAATCACGAATGTAATCACTTCCATCGTAGTATTCAGAAGCAAAAACTAAAAGAACTGCATCTGATGAATAATGATATTGAATACCCCAAGTCATTGGAGGAAGATATAAGCCTTGATTATTACGTTCTAACACAAATTCTTCTCTGTTTTTACCATCATCTGCAACCACATGAACTGTCCCTTTAACCGCAATTAAAAACTGATGACATTTTCTATGCGCGTGCTCTCCTCTGGTTTCAGTGGTTGGAACATTAAATACAAGAAAATAGCGTAATGGTTTAAATGGGATTTCTTTCTCAAATTCACCTACCGATAATTCTCCGCGCATATCAGGCACTGAACGAAAGGTATGAAATGTTACACCCGTAACAGTTGTTTCCATTTTTCCTATCGTTTGAGGATAAGATTTTTCATGATGAGTTGTTATATTGTTCTTTGTATCGACATAACCAATAATTTTAGCTGGATTACCAACCACAATTGCATTTGGAGGAACGGATCGCGTCACGACTGATCCAGCCCCAATCATTGCATTTGTTCCTATAGTTAGATTAGGTAAAATCGTTGCATTTGCTCCAATTGATGCACCTTTTTGAATAGTCGTGCGAGCAAAATTTTCTGGGTAAATTTTACTTCTGGGAAAACGATCATTGGTAAAAGAAACATTCGGTCCAATAAACACATCGTCTTCAATGCTAATTCCATCCCAAATTTGAACACCGCTTTTAATCGTTACTCGATCACCAATTACTACATCATTTTCTATAAAACAATGTGAGCAAATATTCACATCATTTCCTATCTTTGCATTAGGCAATACAACGACGAATTGCCATACTTTTGTTCCTTTTCCAATCTGAGAAGATTGAATGTCTGCTGTTTGATGTAACATACTTAGTTCCTTTATCCCTGAATGGTACTTTGTAATCTAATGAAATGTGATATTTGATAAAAAATGGGCATACAGATAATCCAACCCGCACCTATAAATAATAAAACTGTTTTGTTTCTTTCCACAATCGCAAAATACATTACTACACTAGCAACAATAATAAAATAACTAATAAGTGGTAATGTAAATCGTAATTCTAACGCAGAAATTAAAGAAACAGAACACCATCCTATGAAAATGATTAAAGGCATATATCGAGAGCCAAGTAATTTTAATTTATTAGTGAATAAATGTATAACAATTCCACATAAACCAAGCCAAAAAATTGTAAATGAAAAAAACGATAAAAACCATTGATTAGAACGATAGTAAGGGTAAGGCATTAAATAGTCAAAATCAAATGCTCCAATTAATTTAACAATAAGCAATTTTACCGCATCAATAAGATTATTAAAATACCACCATAAAGTAAAATCTTGGGTGGGAATGTTTATTAATGCTGCTGAAGGATAGAAATTTTGAGGATTTCCTCCACCTAACCAAGTTGCATATTTAATATTTTCTATACCCCATTTTATTTGAAAAGAACCTAAATCAGTTACAGGTAAAAAGCTAATTACTTTATAGTTAATCACATTTAGTACGATTTGAATATAAAGAGGAATTGCACCTAAAAGAATCGCTAGTAAAACATCAAAAATATTAATACTTTTATTCCATAATAATCTGACTAAACAAAAAGAAATGGGAATAAGAAGCCAAACTGCTGCGGGACGTATTGTAATAGCTAAACTTAATAATAAAACACCCCAAAATATCCATTTTGTAGAAATAAATTGCTCAGATTTTTGCAAAAATTCTATCCACATCATTCCTCCAAATAAAAAGAGACAAATTGAAGTATAAAATAAATCTGTAAGTGTTATACCTGAATAAGGAATAACAAAAATATTTGCACAAAGTAAAACGTATATTGTACTTGATAATATTCTACTATGTGAATTTACTACATTTGAAACTACTATAATAGCTAAATAATAAGTAAAAAGTTGCGTTAAAAATATTAGCAAGTTTATTGGTAGATTAAGAAAATAACTTATTTTTGATACTAAAGACAATATCCAAATATAAGCAAAAGTTCTAATAGGTTCTTTTATAGAGGCAATACCATTAGAATTTACTTGTTGTGCTAATTCTAAATATTTAAGCGCGTCAAAACGAGGAGATTCTAATATTTGTTGGATAAAAAAAACAAATCCTAATGAAAACAATAGTACAACCCCAATATTAAATGCTGAGCGGGAAATATTGGGCAATTTTAGTAGTGATGTTTTATTTGTCATTTGATACCTTAATAGCAACAACGGCGAGAGGACGTTGTTTGGTGTTTTCATACGCCCGCCAAGCGTATGTTCCTACTAATCCAAGTCCAAACAAATTGAGTGCGCCTAGAAATAAAATAACTAACATTGTTGCAGCATAACCAGGTACGTCAATTGTGCCAGATAATTTAGCAAATAAAACAACTATTCCTAACAAAATTAACAACACTGAACCAATACTTCCTATACGCATTAACAAACGAATGGGATAATCCGTGAAAGCAAAAATGCTATCCATCATGTAATCTAGTTTCTTACGAAATGTCCACGCGGATTTTCCTTCTTGACGGAGTTGGCGTTCATATCCAACAATTTTACGTCGAAAACCTAACCAAAAAATTAAAGCAATTAATGAAGAACGGGATTCTTCTAATTTGAGCAATTGCTCTCTAAAAAGATGATTACAACCAAAGACATCAACTCCACCTTCAGGCATTTCTGGCATAACTAAACGGCGATAAATTCCCCAAAATAATCCAGAAGTAAAACGAGAGAAAAAGGGATCATTTCTTCCAATGCGTGTTCCAATAGCGACATCGCATTCATCAGCAGCAAGTGCTTTGAAAAATTCTACCAATAATTCAGGCGGTTCTTGAAGATCAGCCGCCATCACACCAAAGAAATCTCCTCTCGCTGCCATTAACCCACTTCTAATCGCTGGAAATGAACCAAAATTACGCGAATGGGCTAATAATTGTGCTGGAAAACTTAACTCAGAAATCCCTTTTTTTAACAGCGCATAACTTTGATCGGGGCTTCCATCAACTACAAAAACTGCTTCAAGTTGGTTCTCTAAATTTGCATTAATTTCCTCAAGCGTTTGCAATAAACGAGAAATCGATGCTTCGTTTTTATAAACGGGAATAATTACCGAGTATTTCATACACACCAACTATTAACTGCTGAAATAACTTGTTCAACTTGTTGATCAGACATTTCTGGATAACAAGGTAACGTTAAAATTTCATTTGCAAGTTGCTCAGTTATTTGAAGATGAATCTGAGCAAATTGTTTTCCAAATACAGGTTGTTGATAATCTGGAATAGGGTAATGAATATCAGAAGAAATATCTAATTGACGCAAATGTTCTCTCAATTGATTTCGTTGAGCACTTCTAATCACATACAAATGCGCAATATAATCTTTTTCTTTAACTGGTGGGGTAATAACATTTGGGTGATTAATTAAAGAACTATAGTGAGTTGCGATTTGTCGACGGCGATCATTATCTTGTTCAAGAAATGGTAAAAATTCAGATAAAACAGCAGCTTGTATTTCATCTAATCGACTATTTTTAGCATTGGGGATTTCAACTTGATATTTTGCTGTCCAACCGTATTGACGTAATAATTCTACTTTTTTTGTAATCGCGGGATCATTAGAAATAATTGCGCCACCATCACCTAATGCACCAAGATTTTTAGTCGGATAGAAACTAAAAGTTCCTGCATTTCCAAATGTTCCAACGTATTTCCCCTTTATTTTAGCCAAATGGGCTTGCGCACAATCTTCGAGTAAGGAAATATTTCTTTTTGTACAAATGTTGGCAATTTCAGAAATTTGAGGAATTGCTAACCCGTACAAATGCGTTACCACGACGGCTTTTACACCTGAATTAATTGCTTTTGTAACCTCTTCTAATGTTACAACTTGGGTTTCTAAATCAACGTCCATGAAATAAGGCGTTGCACCAATCGCTAAAACCGCTGTTGTTGTGTACATTCCAGCATTTGCAACGGTTGCAACTTTGTCACCTTTTTGCACACCTAATGCTTTCAAAGCGAGTTCAATGGCATCTGTACCATTTGCTACACTAATGCAATGATTTGCACCGAGAAAAGTTGCAAAAGATTGCTCAAAACGTTTCACTTCAGGTCCTAACACAAACCAACCACTTCTAATCACCCGATCAACCGCCGTTTGAATTTGGGTTTGATACCGAGTGGTTCTTGCCAATAAATTGTTTATTTGTAACATTGTTCTAACCTAATTGTTGTTTCTGCCAAGTTAAATAATATGCGAAACCTTCCTCAATAGAAAATTGCGGATTCCAATGTAAAGTTTCTTTAAGTTTTGAATTATTCGCACAGGAATCTTTAATATCGCCAGATCGGTTGGGTTGATAAGTAGGTATTATCGACGTTTTGAGTTGGGTTTGCAATACAAATAATAATTTATTTATAGTTATACTTGTTTGTGTTCCAACATTGAAAATTTGCGCGTTTTTCTCTGAATATTCTAATGCTAAAATATTTGCAGAAATCACATCTTTCACATAAATAAAATCACGGGTTTGTTCACCATCGCCAAAAATAGTTATTTGTTGATTCTTTAATAATTTATCTACAAATATTGAAATAACGCCAGAATAAGGTGAAGTTGGGTCTTGGCGTTCTCCATACACATTGAAATAACGCAAACCCACCGATGAAATGCCGTACAAATGAAAATACAAATGCGCAAGTTGTTCTGTATAATGTTTTTCTAACGCATAAGGACTTAAAGGTTCGCAAAGTTCGGTTTCTTTTAAAGGAAGGTTTTGATTTGTTCCATACACTGCCGCCGAACTTGCATAAATTACTTTTGAAATATTTAAACGACGTGCGGTTTCAAATACATTAAAAGAACCCAAACTATTTATTTGAAAACTCAATTGAGGATTTTGAATCGATAACGGCACAGAAACCAGCGCGGCTTCATGATAAATGGCTTCGACATTTTGAGCTGCTTCAAATATTTCTTCGAAATGAGAAACATCGCCTTTGATGATTTGAATTTTGCTTTGATCCAAATGCGCAAGATTCTCTAATTTCCCCGTTGAAAAATTATCTAAAATCTTTACAAAAAAACCGAGTTCTAATAGTTTTTCAACTAAATGCGAACCAATAAAACCTGCGCCACCCGTCACTAAGATTTGTTTAGTCATTTTTATTCCGAAAAGAAATGTGGATTGTAACCAGGAAGAGTCAAAATATTAACTTGATCTCTTTGTTCTTCGCTGAGGTATTTTTCAGCGTATTCTAAATAAACTTTCTCGTGAATGAACACATCAAACAAATCGGGATCAATATGATTTTCCTCTTTCATTTTTCCTAAAATTGTTAAGGCTTGAGAAAGCGGCATTGCTTTCTTGTAAGGACGTTCTGAAGAAGTCAAGGCTTCAAAGATGTCTGCAATCCCCATCACTCGCGCAGGCAAAGACATATCTTCTCGTTTTAAACCATATGGATAACCTTTGCCGTCCATTCGTTCGTGATGCCCGCCCGCAAATTCTGGAACGTTTTTTAAGTGTTGTGGATAAGGTAATGATTTCAACATCTTAATTGAAGTGACAATATGATCGTTGATATGTTTGCGTTCACTATCGCGCAATGTGCCTTTTTTAATGCAAAGGTTTTCAATTTCACCGTTTGATTTTCTCAAATCATTAGGTTTGCGAACTTCGTTTTTAATTAATGGATAAAATAAGGTTTCAACGGTTTGATCGTCGAGCAACAAATTCATTTCTTCACCGTTTGGAGAAATCCATTTTCGTTGCGCAATTTGTTTGACACGTTCTTGATCAATTTCATCCATCGCTTCAGTGCCGACGTTGCAATATCGAATGAAATCTCTTTCTTCGTTTAAAGTGTTTATGTGTTCTTTAAATTGTTGATCAAGTTTTTCAAAGTTTAGTTGTTCACCTTTTTTAAGCATTTCGACTTGTTGTTTCAAATGGGCAATTTCTGCATCACGTTTTAAAACTTCAAATCGCGTGTCGATCAAATGAATTCGGTCGATGATAGTTTCTAACTTTTTACCTTTATCAACGACATATTCTTTCGTTGTAATTTTGCCGCAATCATGCAACATTGCCGCGATCCATAATTCATAAGCAAGTTCTTCATTCATTTGGAAATTGCGGATTTCTTGAGAACCGTGCTTTGTTCTCGCGGCAGCATTTGCTAACATTAAAGTGATTTTAGGAACACGGCTGCAATGTTTGCTGGTATGAGGAGATTTCGCGTCGATGGCGTTGGCAATGAGTTTAATAAAGGCTTCAAAAAGTTCTTTTTGTTCTTTAATAAAGCGTTGATTCATAATGGAAATCGCCGCTTGTGAGGTCAAAGATTCAACTAACTCTTGATCCCATTCATTAAAAGCAATTATCTCATTATTTTTTTGCTCTCGGGCATTAATGAGTTGTAATACGCCAATAATGTCGTTCTTATGATTTTTCATTGGAACGGTGAGAAATGATTTTGAACGATAATTCATTTTCTCATCAAAGCGTCGAGTGCCTGAAAATTCAAATTGCGTATCTTCGTAAGCATCTGGAATATTGATAGTTTTTTCGCTCAACGCCGCGCACACCGCTACCATGTGCATATTAGGTTTGCCAGTGCTATCGTATAGAGGAAGCGGAGGAAAAGTAATGGGTTCGCCACTGCTGCCGCCCTTGCGAATTTTCAAACTTTCTGAAATCATGATTTCAAATTTCAGACCCGCGTCGGTTTTAATGTACAACGTACCGCCGTCAGCATTGGTTAAAATGCGCGCAGCGTCTAAAATACACTCGAGCAAGCGGTCACTATTTTTCTCGGATGACAGCGCAATTCCGATAGAATTCAATTGTTTGAGTCGGGACAGGAGATGAGAAATCTCTTCTTCACGGTACATAGGCGGATTCACAATGTTGCATTGAGAAAGGAAATTATAAATGAATTATTTGCCAAATGCTGAAATGACCGAACAATTCGGCGCACAATTCGCCAAACAGTGTATAACAAAGACGTTAATTTTTTTAGTGGGCAACTTAGGCGCGGGTAAAACAACCTTCACACGCGGCTTTTTACGCGGTTTGGGCTATCAAGGCACAGTCAAAAGCCCCACTTACACCTTAGTCGAACCCTATCAAATATTTGATAAAAATTCACCGATCAAATTTCTCTATCACTTTGATTTATATAGATTAAATGATCCAGAAGAATTAGAATTTCTCGGCATTTGGGATTATTTGACACAAGAGAAAACCGTATGTTTAATTGAATGGGCTGAACGCGGTCAAGGCATTTTACCCGCCCCCGATTTTGTTATCCAATTAGATTACGCACAACCCGACGGTCGACAAATCACCATCAAAAGGAATAATTCATAATGCAAGAAACCCATATTGCTCTCGCGCATGGAAATGGTGGACGTTGGATGCGAGAACTCATCGATGAAATCTTTGCGAAACATTTGAAAAACGATGTGCAAACCGATGCCGCACCTCTAATTTTAGAAAACAAAGATTGGTTAATTACCACTGATGGATTTACCGTGCAACCGCTTGAATTTAATGGAGGAAATATTGGAACTTTGGCTGTTCACGGAACGGTAAATGATTTAGCAGTTTCTGGTGCAATTCCTCGATTTTTGACTTTAAATGCCTTTATCGAAGAAGGCTTAGAAATTGCTCAATTAGATCATTTCATTTTATCTCTCGCAGAAACAGCAAAAGAATGTAAAGTTCAAATAGTCGCGGGTGATACTAAAGTTTTACGTCGCGGCGAAGGCGGTGGTTTATATTTAGCAACCACTGGATTGGGAGAAAAAATTACTGGAATTTCTCTCGGACTTTCTCAAATCAAAAGCGGCGATAAAATATTAGTGAGCGGTTCAGTCGGCGATCATGGCATTGCAGTAATGTTAGCGCGAGAACAATTTGGTTTAAAAGGCGATTTGAAATCCGATTGTGCCAATGTTTTTCCTTTAACAAATTCTATTATCTCTTTGAAAGGATTGAGATTTATGCGCGATCCCACTCGCGGCGGATTAGCCACTGTAACCCACGAAATTGCTCGTGCAACAAATCTTGGCATTCGCTTATTTCAAAACAATATTCCAATCCGTTCTCCCGTTCAATCGGTTTGTGAAATGCTCGGTTATGATCCACTGTATTTAGCGTGCGAAGGTCGAGTAGTTGCAATCCTTTCTTCAGAAGACGCAGAAACCGCTTTACAAATTTGGAGAAACCATCCTCAAGGTCAAGATGCAGCAATTATCGGAGAAATCTCCGACAAAGAAAAACACGTCATTATTCAAACCCATTTAGGGGGAGAACGCTTTTTAGAAGAATTAGAAGATGATCCTTTACCTCGTATTTGTTAAAAACATTAGGAAAACCAAAATGTTAAATCCATGCACTTATATTATTTTTGGCGCGACAGGAAACCTTGCAAGAACCAAATTAATTCCAGCGTTATTTCGTTTAGAAATGGATAATCGTTTATCAGAGCAAACCAGTATTTTAGCGATTGGACGACGCGAGTGGAATACTGATTTCTGGTATCAAGAAGTTCGTCAAATACTCATTGATAAATTTGGAACAATTGATGAGAGCCTTTATCAACGTTTTCAAGAAAAATGTTTTTATTTTAAAGGCGATTTATCTAATGAAATGATGTATCAACAATTACATAATTTCATTATAGAAAAAAATCTTTCTCAAAACATTGCATTTTATTTGTCGATTCGTCCAGCCGAATTTAGTTTTGTGGTTCAACATTTAAGTGATTCAAATTTATTTGATGAATCGCAAGGTTGGCGACGCATTGTAATTGAAAAACCCTTTGGTTATGATTTAGAAAGTGCGAGAGCATTACAAAGCCGTTTAATGAAATGTTTGCGTGAAGATCAAATTTATCGTATCGATCATTATTTGGGTAAAAGTACGGTTAGAAATTTATTAGTATTTCGGTTTGCAAATCTTTTAATGGAGCCGTTGTGGAATCGTAATTATATTGAGTATGTTCAAATTACTCATTCTGAGAAAAAAGGGGTAGGAAGTCGAGCTGATTATTATGATGGTGCGGGTGCATTACGCGATATGATTCAAAGCCATTTGCTCCAACTTTTAACCTTAGTTGCAATGGAAGCCCCTGTTTCTATGGAAGCCGAATCTTTGCGTGACGAGAAAGTTAAAGTCTTGAAATCTATCAGAAAAATCACACCCAATGCGGTTCATGCGCAAGCGTTTCGTGCACAATACAAAGCTGGCATGATTGATAATGAAAAAGTCAATGGTTATTTGCAAGAAGAAAAAGTGCCTTCAAATAGCGTCACAGAAACCTATGCAGCAATGAAAGTTTTTATTGATAATTGGCGATGGGCGGGCGTGCCGTTTTATTTGAGAACGGGTAAAAGATTAGCAGAGAACCGTTCTTTAATTTCAATTGCATTTAAAACCCCGCCACAACAATTTTTTAAAAGCAATCAATTTCAACAAATGCAACCCAATTGGATTTTATTAGGTATTCAACCTGAAGAGTGTTTGCGCATTGAAATGACTTCTAAAGAACCAGGGTTAGATATGAATGTTCGACAAATCAGTTTAGATGCGGGTTTGCGTAAAGAAAATGAAATCACTCATGATGCGTATGAAGATTTATTATTAGATGTGATTAAAGGCGATCGTTCTTTATTTCTGCGTTATGATGAAGTGGAATATGCGTGGAAGATTGTTGAACCGATTTTGAATGTGTGGGCGACCGAAAGAGATTATATTGCAACTTATCCAGCAGGAAGTTGGGGTGCAGAAGAAAGTCGCCGCATTTTTGAGAAAGAAACCCATTTCTGGCGACATTCTTTAGAACCTATTTAAGGCTTTCAAATTGAATGCGTGGATCAACTAACACATAGCTTAAATCAGAAAGCAATTTTCCAAACAAACCGATTAAAGTAAAAATATACAAACTACCGAGAACAACAGGATAATCGCGTTTCATAATGGATTCATAAGAAAGTAGCCCTAATCCATCTAAAGAAAACACGGTTTCAACTAATAAACTTCCCGTAAAGAACGCCCCAATAAATGCGGCGGGAAACCCTGTTATCAATGGAATCAATGCGTTACGAAAAACGTGTTTATAAAAAACCGCTTTTTCCGTTAAACCTTTTGCTCTCGCCGTATAAACATATTGTTTGCGAATTTCCTCTAAAAAACTGTTTTTAGTTAAAAGGGTCATGACTGCAAAATTTCCTATCACCATTGTAATGATTGGTAACGTAATATGCCAAAGGTAATCGGTTATTTTTTGAAATGTCGAAAGTGACTCCCAATTATCCGACGTTAAACCCCGCAATGGAAATACATCCCAGAAACTTCCTCCCCCTAACAAAACTAATAGAAAAATCGCTAACATAAAACCAGGTATTGCATATCCAATTAAAATAAAAGTGCTCGTCACCACATCAAAAGAAGAACCATCTTGAATTGCCTTCTTAATCCCTAAAGGGATACAAATCAAATAAGTGAACAAAAATGTCCAGATTCCTAAACTAATTGAAACGGGTAATTTTGAAGCAATTAATGAGGAAACAGAACGACTTTGAAAATAACTTTCTCCCAAATCAAAAACGAGATATTTTTGCATCATTTGCCAAAAACGTTCAGAAGCGGGTTTATCAAATCCATAAAAGGCTTTTAATTGTTCAATTTGTGCAGGTTCTAACCCTTTTGCACCTTGATAAATACCTGATTTTCCAGAAGAACTTATTTCTCCACTTCCTAAAGTTTTACCTTCTAATTGACTGATGATTTGTTCAACAGGTCCACCAGGCACAAATTGAATGATCGCAAAAGTAACTAATAAGATTCCTAATAAAGTTGGAATCATTAACAATAAACGTTTTAAAATATAGCTAAACATTCAACTTATCCTTTGGGTGTTTCAAAGAACATGAGTTCTCCAGAATTGATTTGAAGATCAGCCCAGTTTTCAATGTTAAAAGAAATCCCACAAACCGTGCAAGTTGGAAAATCCATCAAATATTTTCCTAACAGACTATTTGCTAAATCATGAAAAGCTGGATTATGACCGACTAAAATGACAGAGTTCCATTCATTTTCTAATTCACAAGCAATTTTAAATAAAGTGCGGGTGCTTGCTTCATAAATTAAAGGTTGAAATTGAATGTTTTGAAGATGAAAATTTAACTGTGTTGCAATCAATTGGGCGGTCGATTTTGTTCTCGCGGCGGGGCTTGCAATGATTGCATCAATGGGAAGATTTTTACTTACAAGTTTTTCTCCCATGATCGCGGATTCTTGCTGTCCTCGATCGCTTAAAACTCTATCAAAATCATGGAGATGCAATGAACCATCGACGGCTTTTGCGTGACGAATTAAAATTAACTGTTTCATTTATCGTTCCTTTTTCTTTATAATAAAACCTAAGTTATCATAACAAATTTGCAGAAAAAATCGGAGCAAAAATTATGGCTGGACACAGCAAATGGGCGAATATTCAACATCGTAAAGGTGTGCAAGACGCAAAGCGCAGTAAATTATTTACCAAATTCATTCGTGAAATCACGGTGTCGGCGAAAATGAGCGGCGGCGACCCCAATACAAACCCGCGTTTGCGATTAGCGATTGACAAAGCCATCGACGCAAACATGACCAAAGATACCATCGAACGCGCAATTAAACGCGGTACTGGTTCGCAAGATTCTGATAATTTTGAAGAAATTCGTTACGAAGGCTATGCGGCGGGCGGCGTGGCGGTGATGGTCGATTGCATGACCGACAATCGCGTGCGAACGGTCGCGGAAGTGCGCCATGCGTTCTCAAAATGCGGTGGAAATTTAGGCACAGATGGTTCAGTTTCTTATTTATTTCAAAAACTTGGCGTGATTTCTTTTCCCGATAAATCAAATGAAAATCAAATCCTTGAAATCGCTTTAGAAAACGGCGCAGATGATATGATCATTAATGATGATAATTCATTAGATGTTCTTACCTCGCCAGAAACCTTTTTAAATGTCAAAACGGCATTAGAAAAAGCGGGTTTAAAATCAGATCAAGCTGAAATCACCATGCGTCCCGCAGAAATGGTTTCTTTAACCGATCCAGAAATCGCTGCAAAAATGATCAAATTACAAGATATGCTCGAAGATTCGGACGACGTTCAAAACGTCTATTCTAATGCCGACATTCCCGAAGAAGTGCTCGCCACTTTAGGCTAAAAACAAATGATGCGGTTCTCCCCGCATCTTACTATAGCAGTATTACATCACATATAGATTAATTAGAGAAAAGGCGCAGCCAAGTTTTCTCAAAATTAAAAATACGGGTAAAGATCAGCAGCCCATTAAGGATTACTAATCTTTTTTATATTTATAATAGATTGATTTTATTGATTATATTATTGATGATATTTTCTTATAAACCAATTTGTTATAGAATCAAAATTAGTTTTTAACCTTATATAGCTTTATTACACCATTTATAGGTAGGTACTCCAACAAAATGTTGGATTTAAAGTTTAGCCTACGAAATGTTTTATATAATATCGCACTAATTCAAATAGTGGAGGAAAAGAAAGTGAATAATACTGCTGAAATTAGAGCAAATTTGATTAAAAGTTTAACTGTGCGAGATTTGAAAAAACTTGCAAAATGTTTTGGTCTTGAATGTGAATCGTCGACAAAAAAAGATCAATTAGTTGAAGTACTTATTAAATCTGATATTCGAATTTATGAGATTGCAAATACTTGGAATGAAGTGCAAGTTAAAGAGTTTTGCCAACAAATTGGCATGGATTCGGTTGGGAGAAAAAATACTTTATTAAAAAAACTTCCTGAATTTTTAAACGAATCAGAAATAACTAGAGAACCCGTTGAAAAGAAAAAGCCCGATTTGCCGCCTGAAAATCTTGAAGAACTAAAAGATTTAGAACAATTCATTAACCAATTAGTTTTATTAGGCAAAATAGAAATAGGAAAAATCCATCGCGGATTTTGTTCAGCTTGTAACAAAATGCACGCAAAAAGATGGTTTAACTTTACCGATCAAGAAGCCTCATTTTATATTTGTCGAATTGGTTCTCCAACAGTCATAATTCGTCGCGGAGAAAATTATGAAAATTTAACTTCCTTTGCATTTCTCCAAAAATACCAAACCCCTGATCTTGATAAAGAAAAACAAGCATATCAACTATTATTGCAAAAATATGTTGAAATCAGCGATGATTTAGATTTGAAAATAGAAATCGCAAATTTTAATTTAAATGATTTGAAATTTATTGATGTAACCAGTGAACAATCTCGAAGTTTTGGTGCATCTATTACCTATTTTGGAAACAAATTAAATAATATTTTGGCATTTTTTAATATAGATGAAACGCATAGAAATTATCAAAATAAATCTATGAATTTTACTCAATTGATTAAGGTATTAGAACAAAGCGAAGATTCTTCAGAAATATCAAGCAATTTCAATTATATCTTAGTAACATTAAGTTGGACACAAGCCGTTGATTTAGATTTGTATGCGTTCTATCGCACAAAAGACGGTAAAGTAGGAGAAGTCTTTTATGATAATAAAGGAAGTTTGAGAAACTTTCCTTTTATGAAATTAGATGAAGATTCTGGGATTGGAAATATTAGTGGCGATAATGAAGAAAACTTAATTATTACCTCGATTTCTGAAATGGATTATATTTTAATTGCCGTTAATATTTTTAAAGAAAAAGGTATTATAGGCAATCTCTTTTCATTTTTCAAAAAAGAAGATAGTTTTGCACATTATGATGGCAAAATTTTAGTGCAACTAGATATTAAACAATAGATTGAAATTCCACTTTCTTCTTCTGAAAGTGGCGAATGGTGTATTGTTGCTGGAATTGATAATCGTGGAAATACACCAAGGGTTTTAAATATCAATTCAGTTGAAAAGAAAAAACCCGATTTGAAACACTGGAAGTTTCCTAGTTAATTATGATAACAATTGATTTTCGCCGCATTGCGGTTATTGTTCATGACACGTTCATGGTTATGCTTGCGTGGTTGCTTGCGATAATGGTGCGGGTGGGATTTCAAATGGAATCCCTTGATGCTAATGCGTGGCAAATTATTCCTTTGATTTTAGCCGCTCAAGCACCTGTTTTTTGGTATTACGGGCTTTATCGAAGTATGTGGCGATTTGCGAGCTTGCCAGATTTAACAAACATTGCAAAATCCTCTATTATTGGTACATTAGCAATTACCGCTATTTTATTTTTATTTAATCGACTGAATTTCATTCCTCGAACCGCACTTATTCTTTATCCTTTATTTCTCGGATTTCTTTTAGGAACGCCCCGTTTGTTATACCGTTTATGGAAAGAACATTCTTTGCGTTATGTATTAGATTCTCGTTCTCCAAAACGCACACTAATTATTGGAGCTGGACGCGCAGGAGAAATGTTAGTTCGAGATATATTGCACGACGGTGAATATTTATTAGTTGGATTAGTCGATGATAACCCAAAATTACATGGTGCAAATATACATGGTGTTCCCATTTTACACGGAGGAATTGAACGTTTGGCGGCTTTGGTTCGTAAATCAAATATTCAACGTTTAATTATCGCCATGCCTTCCGCAAGCGATGCCCAAATGCAGCGTATAGTCGAGTATTGCGAACAAACTCAAGTTCCTTTTTTAACACTTCCCAAATTAAGCGAATCACCTAAAACTTCTATTTCTGAATTACACAAAGTTTCTTTAGATGATTTATTAGGTCGTGAAAAGGTTAAATTAGATTTAGGTATTATCGAAGACCGTTTGAAAGGCAAATGCGTTTTAATTAGTGGCGGTGGCGGATCAATTGGCGCAGAATTATGCCGACAAATTGCTTCTTTAAAACCCGAAAAATTAATCATTTTAGAACGCAGTGAGTTTAATCTTTATCAAATCGAACAATCTTTACAAAAAGTTTCTCCAGAAACCCCTTTGCATATTTATTTAGGCGATGTCGGCGATGCAGTTCGAGTAAAGCAAATTTTGAGCATTCATCAACCTGATGTTATATTTCATGCCGCCGCTTACAAACACGTTCCTTTATTACAACATCAAATCCGTGAAACCGTTAAAAATAATATTTTAGGCACACAAACCTTTGCACAATTAGCTATTCAATATCAAGTTAAAAGTTTTGTTTTAATTTCTACTGATAAAGCCGTTAATCCGACAAATATTATGGGAGCGAGCAAACGCATTGCAGAATTGTTTTGTCAGGCATTAAATGAACGTTCAAAAACGCGCTTTATCACGGTTAGATTTGGTAATGTTTTAGATTCAGCGGGCAGTGTAGTTCCTCTGTTTCGTTCTCAAATTGCAAATGGAGGACCTGTTACTGTTACGCATCCAGAAATTACTCGTTATTTCATGACTATTCCAGAAGCCTGTCAACTAATTTTACAAGCGGGTGCAATGGGTTACGGCGGCGAAATATTTGTTTTAGATATGGGATCGCCAATTAAAATCCGTTATTTAGCAGAACAATTAATTCGTTTGTCAGGTAAAATTCCCGATCAAGATATTCAAATCGTTTATACGGGTTTGAGAGCGGGTGAGAAACTTCATGAAGAACTTTTTCACGCAGAAGAAGAACAAATGAGTCGAACTCGACATAGCAAAATTATGTTAGCTTCTTCACGTTCAGCGGATTGGAACTATTTAATAGAACATTTGAATTTATTAAAAGAAGCAACAGAGCAACATGATGAACAAGTCATTCGCCCTTTATTAAAATCTCTTGTTCCTGAATTTTGTGAAGAAATGTAACCTTATGATAATTAAAAGAATTTTATTTCATAATTTTCGTTGGGTTTATGTGTCGGGCGGATGGTTGCGGCAACATTTGACTTCAGCGGGTTTATTAATCATGGGGGCGATGACGGCGGGCGCAGTGTTCGGATTGGATACTCGAAGAACCTATGCGTATCAAATATTTACGTTAGCGTTGGCGTTATTATTGGTTGCGTTTTTGAGCAGTCGTTTCTTTAATATTTCCCTTCAAATTTCACGGCAACTTCCGCGTTATGGGACGGTTGGCGAGCCATTTTTCTATTCGGTCGAAATCCACAATTCTAGCAATAAATTGGAAATTGGATTACAAATTCGTGATGAATTTCAACAACATCTACCGACATTTTTAGAATTTAACGCCCTTTCGCTCCAAAAACGTCTTCACAACCGATTTGATCATTATATTGGTTATCCTCGATGGGTGATGTTGGCGCATAAAAATCGCGGCGCATCCAATGAATGGCAAGATTTACCGCCCATTTCTTCGCATTCAAATATTGAAATAACTTTATCTTTCAATCCATTACGACGTGGTTACATTGATCTTTGTGGGGTAATGATTGCACGCCCTGATCCGTTGGGGTTATTTCGATCGATTTGTCGATTTTCTGCGCCTGCTAGAGTGTTGATTTTACCGAAGTTATACGAGGTTTCTTTATTAAATTTGGCGGGTTCACGGAAATATCAAGCGGGAGGCGTAAATTGGGCAATGTCGGTCGGCGATTCGGGCGAATTTTCTTCGTTGCGCGATTATCGAGCGGGCGATTCACCGCGTTACATTCATTGGAAAAGTTGGGCAAAACGCGGCAAACCCGTTATTAAAGAATTTACCGACGAGTTTTTTGTGCGCCATGCTTTAATTTTAGATACCTTTGCAAAGCCAGAGCAACTAGAAATATTTGAAACCGCAGTTTCTATAGCAGCTTCTTTAGTGGGAAACTTAACAACTCAAGATACTTTATTAGATTTAATGCTCATCGGAGAACAAGCCTTTTGTACAACGAGTGGACATGGCGTTGGACAAGCCACAACTTTATTAGAAATCCTCGCTTGTGTTCAACCCTCTACAAATAAATTTAAAGAATTATATCCTCTTGTTCAACAACATATTTCTTCGATGAGCGGATGTGTTTGTGTTTTATTAAATTGGGATGAACAACGACAGGCTTTTGTGAAATGGTTAGAAAGCCTCAATTTACCTTTTCATGTTTTAATTGTTGGCATTTCTCCACCAACAGATTCTTCTTATCCATCTTCTTGTCATTTCCTCACCTTAGATAACTTACCTCAACAACTCGCTGCACTCACTTAATTATGAACAAAGTTGCAATCGTTGTTCTCAATTGGAATGGTTGGACAGAAACCCAACTTTGTATTGATTCTTTATTACCGATTTTAAATGAAAACACCCATTTGATCATTTGTGATAATTGTTCAAACGATGATTCTTGGGAACATTTGAAAATCTTTGAAAATAATCTGTTTATTGCTTTAATTCAAACGGGATCAAATAAAGGATTTGCGGGTGGAATGAATGTCGGAATTAAATATGCGCTAGAAAATTTGAATCCAGATTTTATTTGGTTATTAAATAATGACGTGCAAATTTATCCCGACGCATTAGAGAAACTCTTAATTTGTGCGGATCAAAATAAAAATAAAAATAAAAATAAAAAAATTGGAATGTGGGGAAGTACTTTATTAGAAAATGATGGAAAAACTCAATGCGCTGGCGGTTGTGTTTATCATCCGTATTTAACGATTTTTAAACCTGTTTTAGCGGGAAAAACTTTAGAAGAGATAAAAGAAATTGATCAAGATAAAATTAAATTAGATTACATTGCTGGTGCAGCATTATTTATTGAAATAAAAATAATTGAAAAGATTGGATTATTAAATGAAGAATATTTTTTATTTTATGAAGAATTGGATTATTCTCAACGTTTGAAAAAAGCTCATTTTAATATTGCATGGTGTAAAGAAAGTGTAGTAATTCATAAAGGAAGTGCAAGTGTTGGAAATGTTCGAGATAATAATAAAGAAAAAATCAAAAATGCGAATTATTATGAAAACCTAAGTACTTTAAAATATTCAAGAAATTTTTATCCAAAAACGTTCTGGTTTATTTTAATCAATCGTTTTATTTTGAAATCATTTGCTTTAATAATAACGGGACGATGGTATTTGTTCGCCCCATTATTTAAAGCCTATCGAGATTATTTCAAATTATAAAACATGAGAAACCAAACCATCGGCTAATTTTGGTTCAAACCACGTTGATTTAGGCGGCATAATTTGATTTGCATCTGCAACGCTCATTAATTCACCTAAACTGGTAGGAAATATTGCAAAAGCGACCGCCATTTCTCCACTATTGACCCGTTTTTCTAATTCATTCAAACCCCGAATTCCTCCGACAAAATCAATGCGTTTATCGCGTCGAACGTCTTTGATTCCTAAGATTGGATCGAGGATTTGATCGCTTAAAATGCTCACATCTAAAGATTTCACGGGATCGTTTGGAATTAAAGAAAATGGGATTTCTAATTGATACCATTTTCCATTACAAAACATTCCAACTTCAGTGCGTTTAGTGGGTTGAAAAGCGGTTTCTGAAGATTGTAATTTGAAAACCTCGCCCACTTTTTCTAAAAAGGTTTGTTCATCTAATCCATTCAAATCTTTAACAACGCGATTATACGAGAGGATTTTCATTTGAACATCGGGGAACATGACGGAGAGAAAATAATTATAAGATTCATTGCCAGAATGTTGAGGATTTTGCTCACAACGTTGTTTTGCAACTCGAGAAGCCGCCGCCGACCGATGATGTCCGTCCGCGATATATAAACACGCCATCTTATTGATTAAATGAGATATTTTATCAATATTTGTTTTGTCAGAAACCACCCACAAACGATGTCGAATTTGATCATCCGCAACCACATCCGCATCGGGTTTTGACTGAATTAAAACATCAATAAGTGCTTGCAAATCAGCATCTTGTTTATAAGCTAATAAAACAGGTCCCGTTTGTGCATTCAACGCATCGATTTGGCGCACGCGGTCGTCTTCTTTATCGGGTCGGGTTAATTCGTGGCGACGAATTTGCCCTTTATCGTAAGCCTCGACGGACGCGGTGGCGACCAAACCTGTTTGAATATGATCGCCCATAACCAATTGATATAAATAATAATTTTCTACTGAATCTTGCGCTAAAACGCCCGCATCGAGCATTTTTTGAAGATTTTCAACGCCTTTCGCGTACACTTGAGGAGAATAGGGATCGGTGTTGGGCGGCAAATCGATTTCGGGACGCGAAATATGTAAGAAACTCCAAGGCTTAGCTTCAGAACGGGCAATCGCTTCTTGGGTATTAAGCACATCATAAGGAGGGGCAATCACGCCGTCGATGTAAGTATTTTGAGGACGTAAACCTGCAAAAGGTCGAATTAAAAGCATACAATTCTCCGTATATCTTGATAATATTCAAGGGGTTAAATAAATATTATATTGAAACTAGAAGTTTCTTAAAAACAAACGCATGATTTCTAGTTCAAATAATAATATTTATTTTACAATACCCCCTGTAAAGTGTAAAAATAAGTGGACTTTATTTTTAGAAAAGTCGCGTTTAATTATCCTGAACAAGGAATCATTATGTTAATTGAAGTGTTAAGAAAACTAAGCATTTCCAAACGTTTAATGCTTGGATTTAGTGGATTAGTATTGGTAGGAATAGTCGCTATTTGGCAAATGTTTGAGCTTTCTGCAATTAGTGAGAAACTTTATCGCCATCCTTTTACAGTTAATACGGCGGTTTTACGCATTGATGCAAATGTTTTAAGATTAGAAGAAACTGTTAAACAAGCCGCTGTTTTACCCAATTCAGATCAGAAAACATCTCTTTTTAATCAAGCTAAACAATATCAACAACAAATTTTAGATGATCTTGTAATCATTCAAGAACGTTATTTAGGTGATAAAACTCAGGTTGATAAATCCATCGAATTATTTAAACAATGGACGGCAAGTCTTGATAAATATATTGAATTATTACAAGATGATAGCCATCTTAAAGCCATAAATGAGATGGAAGAAGAGCTGATTAAAAAACGAAACAATATTGTTCAAGTAATGCAAGAAATTATTCAATTTGCTCAAAATAAAGCCTCTGATTTTGTGAGCATGATTGGAAATAACACTACAACAACGCCAATTGAAGCAACTCAAAAACTTTATAACCATCTTTTTATGGTTACTCAAGCGATGTTAAAAATTGATAGTTTGATTTCAAAAATTCGTTTAATTGCTCGAGAAATTAGAGAAGCAAAAGATAAAACAAAAAGATTACAACTGCTTGAGCAAATCGATAAGCATCATCAAGAAATTATGGCTAATTTTGCTTTAGCGCAAGAACGTTTTTTAGGTGATAAAGAAACCTTGGAACGCACCTCAAATGAATATCAAGAATGGAGAGCAACAGCTACAAATTTATTTGATAAATTAATGGCTAATAATCATGAGGTTGTGCTTCAACAAAGCAGTTTAGAAGAAGATAAAAATTTTCAGCTTTTTAATCAAGAAATTACGAAAGTAAGAATTTTTTCTCGTGAAAAAGCCAAAGCCTTTTATGAGAACGCACAAATAGTTAAAGATAATATTTTCTATTCAACATTTGCTCTGATTATTATTTCTTTTGCTATGAGTTTAGGCTTAGCAATTTTTACCACTCGAAGCATTATCGAACCCGTTCACAAAGCAACCTATATTTCTCACCAATTAGCAGACGGTAATTTGATAAATTATAATGCTACAAATTTCAATGATGAAACCGGACAAATGCTCCAATCAATGGACAAAATGGCAAATAAATTATCGATGATTGTTCGTGAAATTTCTGCGGCTGTAACGCAACTTTCTTTCGCTTCACAACAAGTCAGTCAAACCTCTCAACAATTGTCTTCAAATAATAGTGAACAAGCCGCTGGTTTAGAGGAAATTTCAAGCACCATTGAGCAAATTAGCATTGGAATTGCTCAAAATGCTCAAAACGCTGCTCACACCAATGAAATCGCCGAAAAAACCGCTAATATGTCGACAACAGGCGGGCAAGCTGTTGAAAATACTATCAAAGCAATGCGAGATATTGCAGGAAAATTAAATATTATTGAAGACATTTCTTATCAAACAAATTTGCTCGCATTAAATGCCGCCATTGAAGCTGCTCGAGCGGGAGAACAAGGGAAAGGTTTTGCAGTGGTTGCTACCGAAGTGCGAAAGCTCGCAGAAAGAAGCCGTTCAGCAGCGCAAGAAATTAGAAGTGTCGCAGCAAATAGCATTGAAGTGGCAGAACACGCGGGGGCTTTGTTGTCAGAAATGCTTCCTGCAATTCGTTCGACGGCGACTTTAATTGAAGAAATTACATCTGCTAGTCAACAACAAAAACAAAACATTTTTGAAATCAATCATGCCATGTCAGAACTAGGAAAAATGACCGAAAGAAATGCCGCATCTTCAGAGGAACTTGCCTCGATTAGTGAAGAAATGGCAACCCAAGCAAATGCTTTACAACAATTAATTAGTTTCTTTAAAGTACAATCGGTTTAAATAAAAAAACCTTCTAGTTTAGAAACCTAGAAGGTTTAATTCGTAGAAACGAGAATTAGAAGAAACTATTTGTTTTTCCCGACGAAACGACTATCACGAGAAATTTTAAGGTCTGGATTATCAAGGGCTTGCGCGGTGATAACCACATTCATGCTTTTCTTCGTTAATTTGGACGGATCGACTTGCAAACTGAGAGGAATATCAACCACTTTACCAGCGGGTACTTTCAAATCTTTTTGACCCAATTCCAATTTCAAGCCTTCAATGCCTTCTGCAACCAATTGATAAGTATGATCTTTTTGATCCATATTGAGAATTTTGACAATATAGACGTTTTCGACAAAACCCTCATTTGTTTCACGGAATAACAAATTACGATCTCGCACGATTTCTAATGATAAAGGAATCCGTTGGGTCAACAAATAGCCAATCGCCGATGTAAAAAACACCAATAAAGCCCCATAAATCAATATCTTAGGACGTAAAATTTGCGTTTTTTTGCCTTCGAGGTTGTTTTCGGTGGTATAACCGACTAAGCCTTTGGGACGATTGAGTTTTACCATCACTTCGTCGCACGCATCGATGCAGGCGGTGCAGGTAATACATTGATATTGTTGACCATCTCGAATATCGATGCCAGTCGGGCACACTTGGACGCACAGACCACAATCAACGCAATCGCCTAATTCTTTGGTTTCATTGCGTTTTCTTGCGCCACGCGGTTCGCCACGTTTCTCATCATACGCCACTAAAAACGTATTGCGATCAAACATTGCTCCCTGAAACCGAGCATAAGGACACATATAAATGCAAATTTGCTCACGCAACCAACCCGCATTTCCATAAGTCGCAAACGAATAAAAGAACACCCAGAAAGTTTCCCAACCGCTTGCATTAAAAGCAATTAATTCTTCGGTCAATAAATGAATTGGCGTGAAATAACCTACAAAGGTATAACCCGTCCATAATGAGAAAGAAATCCATAACAAATGCTTAGTTGCTTTAATGCGCAATTTGTAAGCATTCATGGGCATTTTCTCTAATTTAATTTGTTGAGGACGGTCGCCTTCGACCCACCGTTCCATCCAAATAAAGATTTCAGTCCACACGGTTTGTGGGCACGCAAACCCGCACCACAAGCGCCCCGCCAGCGTTGTAAAGAAAAATAAAGCAAACGCTGCAAGACTTAAAAGAAAGGTTAAATAAATCGCGTCTTGAGGCCAAAACACCAGCCCAAAAATATAAAATTTGCGTTCTGGGAGGTCAAACAGAATCGCCTGTCGCCCGTCCCACATCAACCAAGGCACAATGTAATACAGCCCCAGCAAAGAAATCACCGCCAATCGGCGCAAGTTTGTATAAAAACCACTGGTTGAACGCGGATGAATCACCTGATGTTTCGCATACAACGATGGTGCTTCGTCCTTCGTATCGGATTGTTTTATGTCGCTCATGGTATTTCACCAAATTAGTAGATACTAAAATAAGCCAAGTAAATTAGACTATTTATAAAATGAATGCAAGAGATAATTCGAAAAAACTTGGACAATAGCGCACTTACATAAAAACTACGCATAAAATGATTGTATTTTTAGTGTTTAAAATTAATTTAAACAATAGCTTACAAATTATAATTTTGAATTTTATGCAGGAACGCGACTATAATGATATACTATGCGGTAAAATACTGCTCTAACTCCTTGAAATATAAAGACTATCACTCACACCAAATCCACCATTACCGAAGTGCTTCACAGTTTAGAACAAGAAATGGAACTTCAAAAAATTTTCGGAGAAAACTTTAAATGAGTAATGAACAACTACCTCAGCAACATGATGAAAATCAAGGTCTTCTTTCAAAAGAAGGAGAGCATTTGCCTGTAAAAATGACTAAAAAAAGAAAACGTAAATGGCATATATTTCTTTGGATGATTGGTATGGTTGTTGTTCTTGATTTATCACGAATGATTACGATTTTTGATCCACCTCCATCATGCCCTAATAATCAAGTGTGCGAGGAAATATTATGCCAGTATAAACAACAAATTACCCCAACTATTGAATTTGTAGAAATTACAAGAAATGGAGAAACTTATCGTGTTATACTTGATGCAGAAAAATATTCTATTTTTGTGCAGGAACAATTTCATTTTTTTGAGAAAAATCGTAAAGAATTACAATTAAAGATTAGAGCAAGTCTATCAGATGAATTAGCACCTATTTTCCAAGAAATGAAGCAACAATCTCCACGTTTTGCAGACTGGTATTTTGCTTATTCAACAACCTATGCAATATTATTTGAAGCACTTTATTCTATTACAACACATAGCGTTGATTTTTTTGAAAAGAAAAAGGTTTCTGAATTAGTTGCAACTGATTTACAAGAATATATTCAAAAATACTATAGTAATATTATATTGCAACCTGCAATCAACAATTCCCATTTAGTCAATGCCTACAAATCACAACTCAAAGTGATTGAAAATGAATGGAAAAACATATTGGTTTATGTACAGGATAGATTTCAAGTTTTTGTTAAAAATAATACCAACCATTCATCTGATAATTGTAAGAAAGAAATTTTAAAACTTGATTGGCATGGGCATTTGAATAAAATTAACTTTGTAGATTATCAAAGGAGTCATATCGAAGTATTAAGCATGGCTTTAATTACAACGACAGGAGTAAAAGCTGCGGGGGCTGTTGCTGCTGCTAAGGCTGCAAAAACTGCTTTATTGAGCAAACTTGCAAGTCCATTTGTTACAAAAGCCGTTACAATTGGAGGTATGGGGGCTGTTGGAACTATTGGAGGACCGTTGGGCACTGTAATTGGAATTACAGGTGGAATTGGTCTTGATTTTTTCATTAGTAAAGGCATCGAATTGATGCAACGATCTGAGTTTATTCATGACACTGAAAAAGCTATTCAAAGTACGCAAGATGCTTGGGAAGAACTAATGCGGGAATCTTTAAATAAAACCATTGATGCTTGGTTTAACGACAGCATTCAACTTCTTCCCGAATATTATGAAACAACTCAGAAATAAAATTATCATTTCATATTTTAAAAATCCAAAATTAAACTAGCGCGTGTTTTTTGAGCAAACGATAAGTGTTTCTTTCACTCACGCCGA
>DYRG01000009.1:42127-73613 GCA_020718845.1 Thiomargarita sp. | reverse complement strand
TTTTAGGAATGCACAACATTGTTGATCGTCCGATTGCAGAAAATGGTCAAGTGGTTATTCGCCCGATTATGTACGTTGCATTAACGTATGATCATCGAATTATTGACGGTCGTGAAGCGGTTCAATTTCTTTTCAATATCAAGCAATATTTAGAAGACCCACAACGCTTACTCCTTGATTTATAAGCTATTTTAACGCCACAAAAAAAGCCCTTTCAATTCAAACTTGGAAGGGCTTTTTCTTTTATTCATGTTTAAAAGAAAGAACATAAGCACAACCCGATGCTTTTTGATTGCATAATCCTTCCAAATGAGTGAGAGGTAAGGTTGAATCAGATTGAGAAAAATTATCACCTTTTAATTCAAGCATTTCTTTAGGATCAACTAAAATATTTCCTAAACCACGACTTTTAGTCGCTTGCTCAAATTGAGCGATTTGAATAGTTTGAGCATCAGCTAATTTTTGAAGTTCCACATCGGGTGTTTGACTTACAAAAACATAAATCTTTTCTGTGCCTGTTTTATCATCTAAAGAAAAAGACTGATTATCTTTAGGAAGAATTTGCGCTATATTTGCTTTAATTGGATTGAAGTTATTGACAACAACGCCATTAAATTCTTGCATGGGAAAAAGAGAAAAGATTTTATTACTAGAATCTATTTGAAAAATGTACAAATAACTATCTTGTTTTGGATTAACCGTTATTTTGTAACTATCGCCATTTTTTAGTATCGTTTCACTTATTAAAGGTTTTAATGCGCCTTGGTGTTGTGAACGATAAGCAAAATTGATTTGTAGATTTGAATTTTTTGAATCAACGGGTGGTTGCAACTTTGCAATTTCATTTAATAATTTTTGACGTTGATCTAAAGGTAGTTCTTTTGTGTCATGTTTTTTAACTTCATCTTTCCATTCTTGAAGTTTGCCTAATGTTTTCTTATCCTCAGGCGTATGCCCCATTGTTTTATTGATAGAATTATCGATTTCTTTCAAGATATTTTGAACTTCAGGTATTTTTGCAATTTGTTCGCCTAATTCCTTCATGATTTCTAAACCAAATCCCGAAGCAAAAGCTAATGCTGGATTTGCTAATGTCATTTGAGAAAAAGTGAGCAACAAAATAGAGAAACTCAGTTTAAATAAAGACATAATAAAAACTCCTTTGATAATGAAAATATGCAAAAATAAAAAAATTATGCTATTTTTAGTTAGATTAGTCAATTTTTTGATAAAAAAGGTAATTATATGAAAAATATCATGTTTTTATTGATTTTATGTGGACAAGCGGCATGGGCGGCGGATAATTTTGCGACCACTCGCCAAGAATTTGTGCAGGCTCTTCAAGAAAAGCCTAAAACGCGGAGTTTTCAACCTGATCGGGGGGTGGCGGGAATTGTTCAAGATCAACGCCTCAGCGTGAATGTGTTGATTCATTTTGATTATAATTCAGCAACAATTAAAAGTGGCTCGGAAAAATTTTTAAAAGAGATTGCCTCTGCATTGCAAAATGAACTAAAAGAAAGCGTGTTTGTGATTGCAGGTCATACCGATAGTGATGGTTCAGAAAATTATAATATTGTGCTTTCTCAAAAGAGAGCAAATTCAATTAAAAATTTTCTATTAAAGCAAGGTGCTAATTATAAACAAATCCGCACTGAATCTTTTGGAAAAAGCAAACCCATTGCTGATAATAATACTGAAACTGGAAAAGCAAAAAACCGCCGCGTTGAATTTATTAGAATCGGACGTTTAGATTGAGGAAAAATGCCAAACATAGATGAACACGGATTTCATGACACAAATAAACACGGATAAATCAGTGTTCATCATATTTTTTATCTGCGTTTATCTGTGTTAAAACATAAAAAGAGCAGATTATGATTGATATTTTAAATGCAGAATATGTGCGTGATTATATTATAGAATTAGAATTTTCAGATGGTAATGTAGGTTGTTATGATCTCAATTCAATTCTACAAAAGAACATTGTTTTAACGAATCCATTAAAAAATAAAGAATATTTTAAGGATTTCTTTTTGGAAAATGGGGCGTTATGTTGGAAAAATGGATTAGAACTTGCGCCCATGTCGATTTATTTGCGCTTACAAGAAGCAGGAAAATTAAGTCGACCTTCTCAAATCGCTGCTTAATTAACTTTGGAGAAAAAAATGCTTAGAATTATAGTATGTTTTTTGTTGCTTATAACCGAGGTTTATGCAGAGCAACGGGTTGCTTTAGTGATTGGTAATTGTCTTTACGATCCAACTAAATCGTTGGAAGATGACAAAAGTAGAAATTTACCTAATGCGTGTAAAGATGCGTTATTAATTAAAGAATCGTTAGTTGGTAAAAAATTTGAGGTTTTATATCGTGAAAACCTTAATACTCAAGAACTTAAACAAGCCTTAATTGATTTCAAAAATGCACTTCCTAAAGGCGCAATTGGTTGGTTTTATTACGCGGGTCACGCCATGCAACATGAGAGCATTAACTATTTAATACCCGTAAGAACTGAGATTAATTGTGATTTGTTAAATAGTGAGCTACTTAAAACTGTTGCAGTTCAAGATGTGTTAAATGAAATGCAAGGAAAAAATATTGCCGTGAAAATAATTCAATTGGATGCTTGTCGTGATAATCCGCTTGAGAAATGTCCATTACGCGGTGCTTTTAATACGCTTGCTTCAATGAATAATGTACCGCAGGGATCAATTATTGGTTTCTCAACTGCTCCGGGTACCAGAGCATTTGATGCCAGTGGGTATGCAAAAGAAATCGCATTAGCCATTCAAGAGTATTCTCATTTGCCTGTTGAGCAAATGTTAAAACAAGCCCATAAGAAAATTTCTAGTCAAACCTCTTGGTTGCACACCAGTGTTTCTGGCAATGATCTTTGTTTAGATCAATGTGAGGAAGTCGATAAAGCTAAAATATTACAAGTTGAATTACAAGAAAAGGAGAAAATTCTTCAAGAGCGTGATAAGATAATTTTTGAATTAAAGCAACAGGTCGCAGATGCTCAAAAAAACCAAGTTAATCCGCAGATTTTGATTGATTTAATGAAAAGATTGGAAACCCTTGAAAAGGATAAGATAACAACTCCTCAGCCCATTCAACCGCCACCACCTGTTGATTGTTGGGCGACTAAAGAACATCAAAAGGTTTGTCGTGATAAATTACTTAGTGGAAATGAAGCAATGGAAATGGTGATTTTGAAAGGAGGAAACACCAATATGGGGAGTGGATTGGGAGAAAAATCTGAGCAACCTGTCCATAAAATTAACATAAAACCTTTTGCGTTAGGAAAATATGAAATAACCAAAGGAGAATTTGCTCAATTTGTCGAAAAAACTTCTTATCAAACTGATGCAGAAAAAGCTGGCGGTTGTAAGGCGTGGACGGGAAACAAATGGGAGACCAAAAAGGAGTTTAATTGGCGAAACGTTGCTTTTGAGCAAACCAATGATCATCCTGTATTATGTGTGAGTTGGAATGATGCGATGGCTTATGTTAAATGGTTAGCTAAAGAAACTGCTAAAAAATATCGTTTGCCAACTGAAGCAGAATGGGAATATGCGGCGAGAGCGGGAACTACGAAATCCTTTAGTTTTGGAGATTGTTTAACCCGTGAGCAAGCCAATTTTAATGCAGAGAAACCTTTTAAGAATTGCCCGATAGGAACTGCCAGTCAACAAACGGTTTCTGTGACAAATTTAAAACCCAATAATTGGGGTTTATTTCATTTGCATGGAAATGCGTGGGAATGGGTACAAGATAGTTGGCATAATAACTATAAAAATGCCCCAAAAGATAGTCGTGCTTGGCAACAAACTACTTTTAATAAAAAAGTGCAACGGGGTGGGTCGTGGAAAAACGTTGCAACGAGTTGTCGTTCTTCTTATCGAACCAAAGCATCACCAGACGGTCGGGGTAATGATATTGGTTTCAGAGTCGCTAGAGATTTAGATTAAAACTTCGGAGAAAATGTGATGAATAAATATTTGTTAATCGGTTTGTTAATGAGCTTTTTTAGCTTACAAATCAATGCAATAGAGGATTGTGGATTAGGAAGTTCGCAAAGTGACGATTGCGCGCCAAAAGCCGCACCTAAACCTAAACCCGTTATTCCAAAGCCCCAACCTGAAAAGAAAAACCCCGTTAAGAAAAAAGTCCAACCTCAAACAGAAGAAGTTGAGGAAGAAGAGGAGGAGGAGGAAGAAATTAAGTCTAAAGATTTTACCTATTGGCAGAATGATGGAGACAATAAGTTATATACAGAAAAGCGTTATGAAGAAGCTATTGTAAGTTACGATAAAGCTCTCGCCATTAAACCTAATTCTTATAGTGTTTGGGATGATCGCGCCATTGCTTTTGCAAGATTAAAACGTTATGAGGAAGCTGTCGCTAGTTACGATAAAGTTCTCGCCATAAAACCTGACGATTACCGTGTTTGGCATAAGCGCGGCATTGCTCTTAGAGGATTAAAGCGTTATGAAGAAGCTGTTGCTAATTACGATAAAATCCTTTCCGTTAAACCTAACTATTATGGTGTTTGGGTTGATCGGGGTTTAGCTTTATACAAACAAGGAAAACTAAAAGAAGCACAAGGAAGTTTTGCAAGAGCTTTAGAAATAGAACCTCATGATCTACGTTCTCTAAGTAATGATATTGAACTTGCTTTAGTACAAAAAGACACTTCACGAATGTTACAACGTATAAAAGTAGCTTTACCATTATTAAAACCTAACGATCATGAATTTGCTATTTTACCCTTTTTGTTATGGTTAGCACATCCTAACGAATCGCCACAACCAGTTTTAGATGTTATTTATGAACTTAAAGTAAATACCGAGTCACCTTGGGATTTTAGCGATATAAAACCAGTTATTGAACAACTTCCACTTAAACAGCAAAGAATTGCACGGTATTTTATAGATTTCTTTGAGGGAAGAATTACCTTATTAGAGGAGTTAACCCAAAAAATACGGGATTAGCCCGTAGGGGCAATGCAACTGTACCCTATGTTTGTATAGGAAACCTCCGCTTCGTATTTATCAAACAAAATTTAGTGGAATGACCCGAAATTAGGTTTCATGTCGTTCTTTGTAAAAGCGGCGATTGCGGGATTACAAAAATTCCCAATTATCAATGCGTCAACCGAAGGAAATGATATTGTTTATCATGGTTTCTACGACATTGGAATTGCGGTAAGTTCACCGAGAGGATTAGTTGTTCCTATTTTACGCGATGCCGACAAAATGTCGTTTGCAAATGTTGAGAAAAGCATTGCAACTTTTGGCGCAAAAGCCCGCGATAATAAATTAGGGGTAGTGATCAAATTGAGATGCTAGTTAAATCTATAATTTACTGAAAATAAACACAAAATATGTAAAATTATCTCTTGTTTTTGATCACTACCAACAAAAGATTTATTCTATTAACCCATAAAAGGAAAACACATTATGAATTGATTAGAAATAGAGCAATCACCATTTCAAGGTTAATAAGTAACAGAAACCGAAGTTATTTTTATTTTTTTTAGATTTCACTATCAACAATGAAACCATTTCTAAAATGGGCGGGTGGGAAATACCGCTTAGTCGATAAAATTAAAGCATTATTACCCGAAGGAAAACGTTTGATCGAGCCATTTATGGGGTCGGGATCGGTGTTCTTAAATGTTGATTATCCTGAATATTTTTTAAGTGATTCGAATCCAGATTTAATTAATGTATTTCAACAAGTTCAACATGGTGGCGTTATTTTTATTGATGAAGTTAAAGAAATATTTGAATTAAAAAACAATCAAGCCGCCGTGTTTTATGAATTAAGAAATGAATTTAATGAAACGACTGATTTAAAACGTAAAGCTATTTTATTTATTTATTTGAATCGACATGGTTTTAATGGTTTGTGTCGTTATAATTCAAAAGGTGGTTTTAATGTTCCTTTTGGGCGTTATACAAAACCTTATTTTCCAGAGCAAGAATTACATTTTTTTCTCAAAAAAAGCCAAATGGCAACCTTTGAAATTGCGGATTTTTCAACGACTATGAATAATGCAAAATTGGGCGATGTAATTTATTGCGATCCACCGTATGTTCCTTTAACAACAACGGCTAATTTTACTAATTATACGGGTGATGGTTTTGATTTGAAAAAACAAGAACAACTTGCCGAGCTTGCAATAAAACTCATGAATAAAGGCATTCCCGTGATTATTTCAAATCATGATACTGATTTTACTAGAAATATTTATCATTCTGCAAAAATAAGTGCATTTGATGTTCAACGTTTTATTTCTAGCGACGGCGCAAATAGAAATAAAAGCCCCGAATTATTAGCAATTTTTCAACAAAAATAAAGGTATGAAAATGTTAAAGAAAAGAGTAATTATTTTGATTTCTGGACGTGGAAGTAATTTGCAAGCCATTGTTAATGATTCCAGAAATAAAAATTGTCCTTATCAAGTGGTGGCAGTTATTAGTAATAATCCTCTCGCTGAAGGATTGGAGTTTGCTGCAAATAATGATATTATAACGGCAATTCTAAATCATAAACAATTTTCAAGCCGTGAAGCATTTGATCAGGAATTAGCAAAATTAATTGATGGCTTTCAACCTGATATTATTGCATTAGCGGGTTTTATGCGTATCTTAACCAATGATTTTGTTGAATATTTTAAAGGTCGTTTAATTAATATTCATCCCTCATTATTGCCTAATTTTGCGGGATTACATACGCATCAACGCGCGATTGAAGCGGGGGTTTCGGAACATGGAGCAACGGTGCATTTTGTAATTACGGAAGTTGATGCAGGACAAATCATTTTACAAGCCAAAGTCCCCGTTTTAAAAACTGATACGCCAGAAATTTTAGGTGCGAGAGTTTTAGAGGAAGAACACCGAATTTATCCGCAAGCATTATGTTTATTGGCAGAGAATAAAATAAGATTTGAAAATTAAGGTTTCCACGCTAAGAAAGTTACAAATCCAAACGCGGCACTTAATATTTCAAGATTGATAAAACCAGTTTGTTTCAACATGGTTATATTTTGCTCTAAAGAATAGGGAACAAGTACACCTTCTAAATTTCGCTCTTTTTGTTCAATTTGTGTTAAAGAAAGTCCTTGTTTTAATTTGAAATTATGATAAAGCATTTTCATTGCATCACTTTGAATAGTTTTGTCAGTCATAATAAATAAACCGCCCGATTTCAAACCCTCAAAAATAGCTTGAATATATTGCTCGCGTTCTTTGATAAAGTGCATTGTCCAATTGCACATTACAACTTCAAAGGGAGCATATTGAATTGGGAAATGATTTATTTCAACTAAAGGGATTTGAAAGTGTTGTAATTTTTGATATGCTTGATCGAGCATTGCGGGCGAAGAATCGCAACCAATTAAATGAGAGAAACCTTGAGAAAAAAGATAAGCTAAAGTATTTCCCGTTGCGCAACCAATTTCTAATATTTTAGCATTGGTATTAAAAGACGTTTTAATGGTTTCAACACTTAATTCAATGGTTTGCCAATACAAAGGAATATGTTGCTCAGCTTCATTAGTGAAACGCGCTGCAACTTTCTCATCAAAAACCCATTTATGGGAAGAAGAAGTTTCTTTCATAGTCACTCAAAAATAAAGTTATGGAACAAGATTACATTCCTTATCATGCAGAAACCCATCCACCTCAAGGAAAGGTTTTAATTTTAGCACCGCATCCAGATGATGAAGTGTTTGGTTGTGGTGGTGCAATTATGCGGCATCTTATGCAAGGAAATGAGGTTTCTGTGATCATTGCAACTGATGGTCATGCAGCGGTTATTCATGAGAGTGAAAAATCTAAACAAAATTATATTTCAAATCGCTATCAAGAAAGCCAAAATGCTGCAATTATTTTGGGATATAAAAATTTGGAAATGTGGCATTTTTCTGATCGTGAATTAAAATATAATAAATCAACTGTACAACTTGCAATTGAAACGATTTCAAAAAACCAAGCAACTTTAATTTATGCACCGTCGATTTTTGAAATCCATCCTGATCATTTCAATTTAGCACAAATTGCAATTGATGCGGTGATTGCAACTCAAACAAACTTAATGATGTATGAAATCGGTGTGCCATTACATCCTAATTTTTTATTAGATATTACCGATTTAAAAGATCGCAAACATCAAGCGATGGAATGTTTTTCTAGTCAAACGCAACTCAATGATTATATTAATATTATTGAATCATTGAATACTTATCGAACCTATACTTTACCTAATCATATAAAAGCAGCGGAGGGGTTTTATTTGATTTCTGGTGAAACATTACAAAAAAAACCGTTGTTACGTTTTGGGAAAACCCGTCAAACCGAATTACAAATGCAACGCAAGCCGTTCTTTCAACGTATATTGGATTTGTTCAATAGATAAACTTGCATCAATGATTTGAAATTTTTTTTGATTATTCATTGCACGAACTAAATAGCTTTCTCGAATGCGTTGATGAAAATCTAAGGTTTCTTGTTCAAAACGATTTAATTTTCCACGTTTCTCTGCACGTTGCAAACCGATTTCTGGCGATAAATCAAATATAAAGGTTAAATCGGGTTGTGCATCTTTAAAGAAAGTGGTTTCTAATGCGTTAATTTTCTCTATTTCAATTCCTCGACCTGCGCCTTGATACGCATAACTCGAATCAATATAACGATCACAAATCACCCATTGTTTATTTTTTAAAGCAGGTTTTATTTTATGATGCCAATGTTCTGCTCGTGCTGCAAACATTAGAAGTAATTCAGCATCACTGTGCATTGGATAGTTCAAAAGTTGTTCTCGCAAGGTTTCTCCAAGCAATGTTCCGCCAGGCTCACGAGTTAATAAACAACTTATTTTATTTTCCTCTAAAAAAGAAATAATAAATTGTGCTGCTGTGCTTTTTCCAGCGCCTTCAATGCCTTCTAATGTAATAAACATTTGAAACCCTTTATTTGAAATCTAATTGTCGCCATGCTTCATAAAGAATAATGCCGACCGAATTAGCTAAATTTAAACTACGATTTCCTTCACGCATTGGGATTTTAATAATGGTTTCTGACGGTAAAGAAGTTAAGAAACTCATCGGCAAACCTCTTGTTTCTGGTCCAAAAATAAATACGTCATTATGTTGATAAGAAACTTGATGATAGAAACGTTGCCCTTTAGTCGAGCAAGCAAATAAACGTTTGGGATTAAATTTTTGAAGAAATTCCTCTAAAGAAGCGTATTGCTGGACGTTTGCAAATTCATGATAATCCAAACCCGCCCGTCGTAACTGCTTGTCTTCCATAGAAAAACCTAATGGGTGAATTAAATGTAATTGCACACCGCTATTTGCACACAAGCGAATAATATTACCTGTATTTGGAGGAATTTCCGGTTGATATAAAACACAATGAAGCATTTTTCTAAGCATCAAAAAAAGAGGAAGACATTTTAACATTTACCACCGATTTGTACTATAAAGAGATGTTGTTTTTTTATAATTATATGGAAAGCAAAAAATGCCATATTTGTATTAAAAATTATATCATTTTTCAAATATTAAATGGGAAAATTTGTTAAATCTTGATATTGAGGTTTTCCACTATGTTTGCGAAGTTCATCAAGGACTTGGCGAATTTCTAACAAACTAATTTGCGCACCATGCACTCGAATCGCAGAACCATTTCCCGTCGTTAAATAAAACATATCTCCATTGCCAAGCAAATGCTCTGCGCCTGTTTGATTAATTAAATTACGAGAATCGGCTTTATCTTCCACTTTAAAAGTCATGCGAGTGGGGAAATTTGCTTTCATTAATGCACTAATGTTTTTAGCGTTGTGAGTTGCTAACACCAAATGAATACCCGAAGCCCGTGCTTTTTGAGAAAGTCGAGTGATTAATTCCTCTGTTTCACCTTGTAACAACTCGCTTATTTCGTGCATAACAATCACCAAATAAGGAATCGCCGCTAATTCCATTGGAATGCCGTTTTGAGAATCAGAAGAAGTTGCTTTCACACGACGATTATAACCATCGATATTTCTTACCCCTAAATCCGCCATCAAACGATAACGCCGATCCATTTCTGCTAAACACCATTTTAAGGCTTGAATACTTTGAGCATGATCGGTAATAACGGGCGTTAAAAGGTTTTGTAATAGATTATATTCAGACAACATTTTATGGGCTGAATCAATCAAAATTAAACGCGCTTCAGCGGGCGATGCTTTGTATAACAAACTTAACAAAAGAACGTGCAAAGCATTATCTATTTCTGTGGCATTACTTCCCACTAGTAAAACGTGCGGCATTTTTGAAATATCTACAATCACCGCTTGACCCGCACTATCTTTTCCTAACACAATGCTTAAAGGAGAAGGGATTTCTGCATAATGTTTTAAATTGAGCAAACGGCTTAAATAAATGGGTTCTGGAGAAATGTTGGGGATTTCTAATGTCAACGTATCAAGAGAAATATTTGCGATATGTAGTTGTGGTGCATTTAAACGTTCTGCTAAACGTTGTTGTGTTTCAAGCAAGGTATGAAAACTTTCTGGATCAGCCGCTTGCAATGTAATGCGCGTAATCACTGGACCTGTTTGAAAGTTTTTAATTAATGCAGTGATATTAAACATTTGTAATAATTGTAATAATTGCTCACGAAGTTTCTCGGGTGAAATTTGAGCATTATCTGAAATAGGCGGGGTTTCAACCTGTGTAATTGGTGTTTGTTCTGGTTGTATAATAGGTTTTGAGGGTTCTACAATAACATTTTCCACAACAGGCGGTTGAACTTTAGATTGACGAATACGTTTCAAATGTTCATGCCCCGTTTGTAATAAGTAACGCATTTGTCCCGCGCTTTTTTTTCCTAATTGCCAACTTGAAATTAAATGTTTTTTTGTTTTTGGAATCAATTGGTTAGTTAATTTATTGCCCAAAATAGGTAAAATGCGCAAAGTATGAAAACCTAATACATCCATTAATTTTAACCACGACAAACCAGTCAATAAAGTAATGCCTAAGAAAAACATTACCATTAGAAATAAAGTTGCGCCTAAAGAACTAATAATATTTTTTAAAGAATTTCCTACCCATGTTCCTAAAATACCGCCCGCATGACTGGGTAACAACGCACTTTCTGCGGCGAAATGAACAATCGCTAATCCACAACCCGCCACAATCGTTAAAATAAAACCCGCCGTTGGTAATAACAAATGCTTAGGTTCGGCGAGCAAATCATGATGTCGTCCTTGATAGAACAACCAACCCGCATAACCCACCATAAAAACAAATAAATACGCAAAATAACCAAACCAAAAAAAGAACAAATCCGCAAAATAAGCACCCGCTAAACCGCCTTTATTATGAATAGTTTCTGGCGTTGCATTGGTTGGGTGAGAAAATGCGGGATCAAGTGGATAATAAGTAAAGAGCGAAATAAACAAATACAACGCTGCAAAAAAGAAGAAAAACATTACGATTTCACGCAATCCCGTGCGCAAAATTGTTTTATTATCTTGATTTCTACGGTTGCGATTTGAACGTCGTGCGTGATTCACAAAAAAGCCTCATTTTTCGTTGTTTTTAAATGTATCAAAAATCATTTGAAACACACCTAAGAGTTCGGGTAAATTACCTAAATAATATTTTTTAGTATCAATTTCTAACTTACTATTTAATCTCATAAATAACCAATCATCACCTGTTGTTACACAACCGTAAATTTCATTTGCAACATATTTTCTTTTTTCATTATATTTCTGAGCACCGATCATTTGAGCTGCACATTGCGCAATTCCTATTTCTACATCATTTCTTTTTGCTTCAACTAATTGCATGATGGGTGCATTGATTTCAAAACTGCCCGTATCTTTTGAAATAATGAAATCACATTCACCTTTTAATTCTTCATCAACGTTTAACATTTCTCCCGAATAAATGGTGAAATATTTAGCATTTTGATTGCGTAATTCAATTAGAATTGGCATTACAATCAATTCAGATTTTGCTTTTTCACTTTTGATAGGAAGTTCTTCAACTAAACTTAAACTATATTTCAACCATTCACTGATTTCATGAATGGGTTGAATAGGCTGAGGAAAAAGTTTTTGTCTTTGAGCAAAAATGCCAAATTTTTCCTCTATTTTTGATAACGTATAATCGCTATAAACCATTTGATTTTGATCGTTTTTGTGCAGAATATAATTTGTAAAAAACGTAGCCAAAACCTGTTAATAAACAAAGAACTACCACACCATCAATTAACGTATGATATTTCATAATGTGTTGCCAGTTTTCTCTCATAATAAAACCGACATAAGTTAAAATCGCATTCCAACCCATTGCACCTAACACGGTATAAATACAAAAAGGTAACAAAGGCATTTTACCCGCACCCGCTGGAATTGAAATCAAATGTCGAACAACTGGAATGAAACGACTAATGAAAATCGTCATCCAACCATAACGAGAAAAGAATTGTTCTGTTAATTCTAAATGGTGAACATTTAATAATAAATACTTACCCCATCTTTCTACTAAAGGTCTTCCCCCAAAATAACCCATATAATAAGATAAAAGCGAACCAATTAAACTTCCTAAAGTGCTAAAGAAAATGACACCTTCCCAAGTAAATTTTTGCTCAAAAATGAGAAACCCCGCAAAAGGCATTACTGCTTCACTGGGAACGGGTGCAATCATGCTTTCTAAAGCCATAAGAAATGCAACCCCGCCATATCCTCCCCAATTAATTAAAGCCGTTGCTTGTTCGGTAATCCAATGTGTTAAGCCCATGTTAAGCGTGTTCCTTTGCGTGAAATTGTTGCCAAATTTGATCGATAACCGTCCCTAATTGCATTGGATTGAAAGGTTTTGCAATCACCCCAATTGCTCCCAAAGACGTATATTTTTGAACTTCTTCTTGCTCTGCTTGACCCGTAAGAAAAATAACTGGAATGTTTTGTAAATGTGGTTTCTGTTGAAATGCTTGAAAGGTTTCAATACCATTCATATTGGGCGGCATCCACATATCCAATAAAATAAGTTGTGGATCAAAATCTCCAATTTTATCAAGGGCTTCCTCGCCATTTTGATAAGTTTTAATGGTATAATGATGAATTCTTTCTAAAACAGTTGTAACCATTAAGCGTAATTCATCGGCATCATCGATGTAACATATTTTCTTTAGTGGAGTGCTCATAACGTTATCTTTGTGTAAATTGTTCTAAACAATCTAACCAAGAAGGATGTTGTTGGTTAAATGCAAGAAAGTGAGGATTCAATAAAGATTCTTTGGTATTATAACGCAACGCAGATAAACGTAAATCGGTTAAATGTCCACCCGCTTCTTCTAAAATACATTGGGCGGCGGCGGTATCCCATTCGGAGGTTAATCCTAAACGGGGATACAAATCCGCTAATCCTTCAGCAATTAAGCAAATTTTTAAAGAACTGCCAATGTTTTTCATTTCAACTTCATTACCTAAACACGCCATGAATTTTTCTAAATCTTCGGTAATGTGAGAACGTGTGCCGACAATACAAATTTCTTCTGGTTGTAATAAGCGTGTAGAAATAGATTTTGAAGGTAGGTTTTTCTCTTGTTTATAAGCACCAATTCGATGCGCTGCGAAATAGGTTTTTTGGGTCGTTGGTTGATAGACAACCCCTAAGACGGGGATATGATTTTCAATTAAAGCAATATTGACGGTAAATTCGCCATTTTTCTTAATAAATTCTTTAGTGCCGTCTAATGGATCAACTAACCAATAATAATCCCAGTTCTTCCGTTCTTCAAAACTAGACAACGGAGATTCTTCAGATAAAATTGGATAATGTGATGCGGTTTTTAAGCCATCATAAATGATTTTTTCAGCCATTTGATCGGCGAGGGTAAGAGGCGATTTATCTATTTTAGAAAATACATTAAAATCAGTCTGATACACATCCAAAATCGCTTTACCTGCGGCGTGTGCCAACGTAATCACATCATCTAACAATGGTTCAAAAGCCTGTTTCATGGTGTTCCTTTCATTATCTAAGCGTGGAGATTATAACGGATTGTGTTGTGCAACATGCAAAAATTGTAACTTATTTTTGGGGTGGATACCAAAGCAAAGATCATTCTCAGAACATTTAAATTATGTTCTTTTTAAATTATCATTAAAAACAATTGGTTGTTAAAAAGAAAAATGGACTTTAAATCATTTTTAAAGCAAATCTATCACACAGACTTTACAAAATTCATGTTACAAAAATGTGCATTATGTGGTGCATTAAGCAATGATGCGGTGTGTAGAAAATGTGAGCAAATTTTGCCGCGACCACAACATCTTTGTCGACGTTGCGCGAAACCTTTATTTCAACATCATGCAATTTGCGGAGATTGTTTAAGATTTCCTCCCGCTTTTGATGAAATTAAGCCCGTTTTTTCCTATCAATATCCGTTAGATAGATTAATTACCACTGCAAAATACGGAGAAAATTTTAGTGTTTTAAAACAGTTAGGAAAATGGATGGCTGAACATTTCAAACATGAAAAGAAACCCGATGTTTTAATACCAGTTCCATCGTATTTGAATGATTTGAAAAAGAGAGGTTTTAATCAATCCGTTGAATTAGCAAAATGGATTCGCAAAGATTTAGATATTCCAGTTAATACAAATATTTGTCATTGCATTAAACAAAAGCGTCCACAAGCGGGTTTGTCGGCGAAAGAACGTCATCAAAATGTGAAAGGCGTTTTTGAAGTAAAAAATATTTCAAAAGATTGGCAACATCTTGTTATTATTGACGATGTTGTAACAACGGGGGCAACCGTGAACGAAATTGCGCGTTTATTTCGTGCACAAACCGCCGCAAAAATTAGCGTATGGGCGTGCGCACGGGCACTTAAATAGCGTCATTAGAAAGCAACGTCACGGTATGGCTTTGAAATTCCAACGGCACAAACAATTGCTCTGCGCTGCGTAATCGTCGATAATTGCGATTTATCCCGTTCTCATAAATTACTTTGCTATTTGGGATAGGAAGTTGTAATAAAACTTCTTGCAATTTTCCTTTTACATCAACACTGTAAATACCTGAATAATAAAGACTTAATGATTTTTTGCCGCCCAAATGCAACCAACCATTTTCTATATTTATCGGCACAGATAACAAATGCGTGTTATTGGAATGAATAATTAAGTGCGTGCGATTACCAACCACTATCATTGTGCAGGATTGTTCGGGAGATTTTAAATGTAAAATACTGTTTTCATTATAAATAATCGTTGGATTTTCATTCGACACGCACTCAACCCACCGATTGGGTGATCGAGGGTTTGATGAAAATGCACTGGTTTGGATAATTAGTAAAAAGACCAAACTTAAGTGCTTGATAAATTGAATAAAAATACGTTTTAGCATAAAAAAATCTCAGGAAAAATCAATTTTAGTTAGCGCGATTACAAAAATATGTAAAATTCGATAGAATCCTAACTAAAAATTGCTTAAAATAAGCCTAAAATTCAATCATTTCACAAAATCACTGAAAAATCTGCTAAATAACGCTTAATGGCATAAATCAAGTGATAAGTGGCAATTTCAACAGGAATTAACTATGTTCACGGGTATTGTGCAGGGTTTTGCGCCGATCACGGCATGGACGCAGCGCGATCAGTTCGCCTCTTTTAGTGTAGCCCTTCCAGAAACACTTTGCGGAGGAATTTCTTTAGGCGCGAGTATTGCGATTAATGGAACTTGTCTGACGGTAAAATCATTTGAAAATCAAAGTGTTACATTTGACGCAATGATTGAAACTTTACGAATTACCAATCTCGCGCATTTGAAAATTGGTGATCATGTTAATATAGAACGCGCTGCAAAATTTAGTGATGAGATCGGTGGACATTTGCTTTCTGGTCACATTCACACCCAAGCGCAAATTATCAACATAGAAACCCCGCCTAATAATTGCATTATAACCATGCAAATTGATTCAAATTGGCAGAAATATCTTTTCTCAAAAGGTTACATTGGATTAAATGGAGCAAGTTTAACTTTAGGTGAGGTTGAAAAAAACCATTTCAAGGTCTTTTTAATTCCCGAAACTTTACGCTTAACAACCTTTGGTTTTTCTAAAGTCGGCGATTGGATTAATGTAGAAATTGATACCCAAACCCAAATCATTGTCGAAACCTTAGAAAGAATTTTAGAACAACGCAACTTGGTATAATATTATGGAACGTAAAGAAATATTTCGTGGTCGAGTCATTGATGTGGGATTAGAAACCATTCAATTTGAAAACAAACCACCGTTTGAATTAGAAATCGTTCGACATTCGGGTGGCGCGGCAGTGGTTGCAATAGATGATCAAAACAAAGTTTGCTTAATTCGCCAATATCGTCATGCAGTTGGAGGATGGATTTGGGAAATCCCCGCCGGCAAATTAGAACCTAATGAACCTCCTCAAATCACCGCCGTGAGAGAATTAGAAGAAGAAGTCGGATTACAAGCTAAAACATGGCATGATTTGGGTACAATGTATAGTTCACCCGGGTTTTGTTCTGAAGAAGTTTTTTTATACTTAGCAAAAGATTTAACTCATGTTGCAACCAATCAAGAAACCCATGAATATATTGAAATTCATTGGATGACTTTTGAGCAAGCCTTAAAATTAATTCAAGATAATACTATTCGTGATGCCAAATCCGTGATTGCATTATTTAGAGCACAATCTTATTTGTCATGAGACTGAAAAGAGCCTTGCTAGAGTGCAAAAATCATTTCTCCACCTTTGCAAAGCATCCTTTGCCAACGCCTGTTTTATCTCACACTTTAAAAGATTTCTGTTGTCCCGAAATTGCACCTTTTAGTTTAGATGAACAAGCATTGCAATCTTTATATCGTAAAATGAATCATGCCTTTGCAACTAACGCTTGGCATGAAATCTCTTGGTATGAATGGCGACGCACGCCTTGGATTTTATGGTATGGTAAAGAACTTCTAATGCCAGCCGTGCAAACAGGATTTCTCAATCATCTATTTGAACAATTAAACAACAAACCAACTGCTATTAAACGCTTGCTTTATGTTTATTTGAGAGATTTCTCTGAATCTCGCCCAAATATTCGATTTGTCGCCGCGTTTCTCCATCAAGAAACTTTGAAAGCAACGTCGGCTTCGTTATTATTTTATTGGAAGAAAATAGAAGAGCAATTTCATTTATTTCAACCCGAAAAAGGTATGGAGAAAATAGCGCTTTTATGTTTAGAAAATGATCCCATTCAAATTTTACAACTTGCTGGTTTAAAAGGGAATTTAATGTATGGTGGATTTGCACAAACAGCTTATCGTTACGCGCTAAATCATTTAGAGCAACAATTGTTACATCTCCCAAATGATCAATATGCTAAAATAGAAAAAATATTCATTTGGAGTATTGATGAAAAAAAATTACGTTATCCAAATTGTCAACGTGAATTAATCCATAGCATTTTATTACCTTGGCATCGTCAAACACCGCCATTAGAATTGCAGCATTTAATTATGCAATTTTTATTACAAAATATTGGTCATCCTGGCATTTATCCAAAAGCATGGCAAGAAATAAAAGCACCCGCGATTAAATTGTTTTTTCGTTGGTTAGCAAGTGATGCGCTTTCTCAATTCTTTTTTAAAGAAACAATGTTGCAAAAATTTTGGGAACATTATCAAAAAACACAGAGCATCGATGCGGCGTGGTTTATTGATAAAAGTACGAATGAATTAAAACAAACTATTTTATTAATTAAATTACCCAATTTTATTATTGCAGAAGGTGTCGAAAAGGATACTTGGTTGTTTTGGCACACTAAAAATCCTTATGTTCCAAAATTATTTCAAGATTTCTATCACGTTGAAGAACTCACGCGTCAAGCCGAGAAAATAACTCAAGATCAAAATGGATTTCAAATGTTTGCGCGTTTATTACAACAACAAGCGCAATTACCGCTTCCCCTTAACTTATTTGGAGTAAAATCATGAAACCTTTTTTCATTTTAGTTTTAAGTAGTTTATTAATAGCTTGCGGTCCAGTATATGAAACTAAAACAACTTATGTAATTCCTACAGATGCACAAGGAAAAAATTGTGCTTCAAAATGTGAGAAAGATCGAGCAACTTGTCAGCAAAGTTGTGATAATAAATATGATGTTTGTATGAGAGAAACTCGTTTAATTAAACAAAATCGTTATTTAGAAGAAAAAAATCAATATTTGGAAAAGAAAAATCTTTGCAAAGGGAAAGAAAAAGACAAAGATTGTCAACATTTGAGAGAACCTTATGTAAGCACTTATGTAAGTGAAAGCGATTGTCGTCAAGATTGTGGTTGTCAAACTAATTTTGAACGGTGTTTTGAAATTTGTGGTGGACAAGTGCTTAAAGAAACTCGCTGTGTGAGTGATTGTGATCAATAATGCGTATTTGTAAAATTGCTTTCAAAAATCTAAATTCACTTAAAGGTGTGCATGAGGAACTTGATTTCACACGTTCACCTTTTTCTGAAAGCAATTTGTTTGTAATTATTGGAGAAACAGGTTCAGGAAAAACAACGATTTTAGATGCAATTACACTTGCTTTATATGGTAAAGTTGCACGGGGTTGTGAAATTAAAGATATTACGACACATGGCACAGAGGAAAGTTTCGCAAAAGTTGAATTTAAAACGAATGGAAAAATCTATTGTGCGAGTTGGCGACAATATAAAACCAAAGGAAAGAATCCCGATTTTAAAACGCAAAGAGAATTATTAGACGCACAAACCTTATTATCTGTTATTGAAACACAAAAAATTCGTGAATTAGATAAGAAAATTGAAGAATTAACTCGTTTAAGTTATGAGCAATTTATCCGCGCAGTATTATTACCACAAGGACAATTTGCGGCATTTTTAGATGTAGATGATAAAAATGTTCGTGGAGAATTATTAGAGAAAATAACAGGTTATACGATTTATTCAGATATATCAAAACGAATATTTGAAATCACAAATCAAAAAGGTCAAGAATTAAAAGAACTTGAAAATCAATTAAATGTTTTAAAATTGCTTGATGAAACTGAAATTTCACATTTAAAAATAACGCTTTTAAACACAGAGCAAGATAATCAGACTTTTGCTCAACAACGTGAACAACTTTTAAAAGAAATTCAGCAGCTTGAATTATTCAAACAATTATTAGAAAAATCCATTAAATTAAATCATTCTTTGCAATTAGCCGAACAACAACTAACGGCTTTTTTACCGCATCAGCAACATCTTGAATTACATAAAAAAATTTTACCCTTACAAGCGGATTTAAAATTACTCGTTCAATATAATAAAGACTTGTTTTTAATTAAAAACCAACTGATTGAATTTAATCAACAATTACCGCTTTTATATCAATCAAAAACAGATTTAATTCAACAACAACAGATTCAAGAAAAAATTGTTGAAAATACTAAAAATGATCGTGAGCAAGGTTTATTATATTTAGAGGAAATGACCGTATTAATCAATGATATTGATAAAAAAAATACTGCCATTTTTGAACTTGATAAAACTTATCAAGGATTAAATCAAGAAATTGAATCTTTTCAAATAGATATTATTAAATATCAACAACAGCTTATTGATTTAAATAAAAATATTATTATTCATGAAAATACATTACAAAACTTACCATTAGATGATAATATAGAAAAGCGTTTTCTAAACCAAGTTGAATTAGAAAAGAACTTAACTTTAAAACTTACTGAGCAACAACACAAAATTATTCAGTTAAGTATTTCAGAAGAACATGATGAGAAATTACAAGAAAAAATGACGCAATATCAGCGTAAAAAATATAAACTTGATCTTGAAATTGAAAAAAGAACTACTATTTTAACTTCTCTTTTGCAAAATCAAACATTACAAACCTTAATTACCAAAATTGATACCTATTATCAACGCTTAATTTGGTTAGAAAAATTAGTTAATTTATCAAATATTTGGAGTGATAAAATTACTCGTAAAGATATTCATCAAACACAGTTTCTTCAATTAAGAGATAAATTATCTTTAGGTATAAAAATTACCGATAGAAAATCATTAGAAAAAGATCGCCAACGTTGCCGTTTATTATTAGAAGCCGCGAGAAATCGCCGAGATCGTATTTTATCGCATCAACAAACTTTAGAAAATTTAAAGAAAAATCAAATCATCATAAAAGAAAAAAGTTGGGCTTATCAACAAGAACAAAGTTTATTACATTTACAAATCATGCACGCATTACAAGATTTACGTTTGCTAGAAACTGAAATTAATCAACTTAAAATAAAATTAGACTTTTCTAAGCAATATGAAATTGATCAACAACTTCTTGAACAACTCAAAGAAAAAGAAATGCTTTCTAAACAATTGGAACAATTAAAGAAAGAGCATCATGAATTAACAATTCGGTTGGAAGAAAAAAGTCATCATTTATCTGACAAACAAATTAAAACAAATGACTTAAAAGCTAATTTAGAGGTTTTAGCGCAAGAATTATTGCAATTACAAACAATTCGACAAAATAGATTTAAAAATAAAAATCCTCTTGAAGAAAAACAACGTTTATTTAATGCAGAAGATAATGCTCAAAAAACCTTACAAAAAATTAATCTTGAGCTTGAAAAAGTTACCCAACAAATTATTTTCTTAGAGCAACAACACCAAAAACTAACATTAGAAATAGAACACAAATCAAATGAAACAAATAGATTACAAGATGATTTGCTTACAAAATTACAAATGCTTAATTTTAATTCATTGGAAGATGCACAAGCGGCAATTTTAAATGAAGATCAAGCAAATACATTGGAAAAACAACAACGTTTGTTAGAAAATAATTTACATAATTTGCAAAAAGCAGTCGCGGATACTCAATTTGAATTAGCCCAATTAAATAAAACCAAAGTGGATATTGTTGATTTAGAAGAATTTAAAATAAAATTAAAACAAATTGAGCAACAACTTGCTCAAAACCATCAAAATATTGGTCAAATCAAAAATGAATTACAACGTGATGAGCAATCACGAGAACAATGGAAAGCGTTACATGAGCGATTACAAATTCAAAAACAGCGTTGGGAACAATGGGCAGAATTAAATCAATTAGTGGGTTCAAAAGAAGGTGATAAATTCCGTATTTATGCGCAAAATTTTACCTTAGAAAGATTAACCTATTTAGCAAATCTCCATTTAAAACAACTTAATCCTCGTTATTGTATTCAAAAAACCGCCAATCAAAATACCCTTGAATTAGAAGTTATGGACACTTATCAAGCTAATCATCGGCGTTCAATTAAAACCCTTTCTGGTGGCGAGAAGTTCTTGATTAGTCTAGCTTTAGCTTTAGGTTTGGCAGAATTAGCGGGTAAAAATACCTATATTGAATCGCTATTTATCGATGAAGGATTCGGGACATTAGATAGTAATACGTTAGACATTGCAATTTCAGCATTAGAAACATTGCAAATGGGCGGTAAGTTAATTGGGATTATTTCGCACGTTGATGCTTTAAAAGAACGCATTACAACACAAGTGCAAGTGGTAAAGAGTGGCGGTGGATTTAGCCGTTTGAAAATTTTAAGCAATGGATTAGAACTATGAAACATTTAGGTGATTTGGCACTTTCTCCTTTTCGGCAACAAAAATTATTACAAAGCATTCAAAAGAAACAGCCAGAAATTAAAACATTAAGTGCGCAATTTGTGCATTTTATTGAGAGCAATCGAGATTTAACGGAGGATGAGCGAGCTAAAATAGATCAGTTGCTCCATTATCAAATCAATGAAGAAATGGTTGCCATTCCTCAATTTGCAATGACAGTTCTTTTAGTGATTCCTCGCCCTGGAACGATTTCTCCTTGGGCAAGTAAAGCCACTGATATTGCTCAAAATTGTGGTTTAGAAATGATTAATCGTATTGAACGCGGTTTGTTATGGTTTTTTGAAGACTCACCAACTTTAACAGATATTTTACCGTTTTTACACGATAAAATGACTGAGTTTGCTTTACCAAGCGCGCAAATTATCCAGATAAATCAATTATTTGATAAAGCAAAACATTTAATTTTTGATCATCATGAAGCAAAATTGTTACAAACAGTTCCTGTTTTAACTGAAGGCAAAGTTGCTTTAGAAACTGCTAATAATAAATTAGGGTTAGCTTTGTCACCTGATGAAATAGATTATTTAGAGGAAAATTTTAAGAAACTTCAACGCAATCCGAGCGATGCTGAATTAATGATGTTTGCTCAAGCCAATTCAGAGCATTGTCGACATAAGATTTTTAATGCGGATTGGATCATTGATGGAAAAGAACAAAACATCTCACTTTTTTCAATGATTAGAAATACTCATCAAATGAACGCTGGAAAGGTTTTATCGGCGTATAAAGATAATGCTGCGGTAATGCAAGGCTTTGAAAATAAAGTATTTTATCCTCAAAATGGCGATTATTCTTATCACGATCAAAATACACATATTTTGATGAAAGTTGAAACCCACAATCATCCGACGGCGATTTCTCCGTTTGCGGGAGCGGCAACGGGTTCGGGCGGTGAAATTCGAGATGAAGGGGCAACGGGGCGAGGTTCGAGAGCCAAAGCGGGTTTAACGGGTTTTTCGGTGTCACATCTAAAAATTCCAGAATATTCAAAAAGTTGGGAAGATAATTACGGCACGCCGTCCCGCATGGCAAGCGCGTTAGACATCATGATCGATGCCCCAATTGGCGGCTGCGCGTTCAATAACGAATTTGGTCGCCCTAATATTTGTGGGTATTTTCGCAATTTTGAAATCGATTTTGACGGCAAACGACGCGGTTATCATAAACCCATCATGTTAGCGGGGGGATTAGGGTGGATTACGCAAGAAAACATTGAAAAACAACAACTTCCCGTTGGTGGATTGTTAATCGTATTAGGCGGACCCGCCATGTTGATCGGATTGGGCGGCGGAGCGGCATCGTCGGTGAATGCGGGACAAAGCGCGGAAACCCTTGATTTTGCTTCAGTTCAGCGCGGAAACCCCGAAATGCAACGCCGCTGCCAAGAAGTCATCGACGCTTGCCACCGTTTGGGCGCAGAAAACCCGATTTTAGCGATTCACGACGTGGGCGCGGGCGGGTTATCAAACGCCTTGCCCGAATTATTGCACGACAGTAATCGCGGTGGAATCATAGACTTACGCAAAATTTTAAGTGCTGATCCCTCACTTTCTCCGATGGAAATTTGGAGCAACGAAGCCCAAGAACGTTACGTTTTAGGGATTAAACCCGAAGATTTAGTAATGTTTTCAAGCCTTTGTGAACGTGAACGGTGTTTATTTGCGGTGGTTGGAAAAGCAATGGAAAATCAACAGCTTATCGTAAAAGATGGCGATACTCACGTTGTCGATATGCCTTTGCAGGTCTTGTTCGGCAAACCACCCAAAATGTTAAGAAATGTCAAACACTTAACTCCAAAAACCACAGATTTAGATTTTTCAAATTTTAATTGGCAACAAGCCGTACAAAACGTGTTGAATTTTCCAACGGTCGCAAATAAATCGTTTTTGATCACGATTGGCGACCGCAGCGTGACGGGATTAATCGTTAGAGATCAAATGGTTGGCGCATGGCAAGTGCCTGTGGCGGATTGCGCGGTGACGGCGACGGGTTTTTATAGACAAACGGGCGAGGCGATGGCAATCGGCGAACGCACCCCGTTGGCACTTTTAGACGCACCCGCGTCGGGTCGGATGGCAATTTGCGAGGCATTGACCAATTTGGCAGCTGCACCCATTGATGAAATGCAAGATATTGTTTTATCTGCAAATTGGATGGCAGCGTGCGGTCAAGATGGCGAGGATGCGGCGTTATTTGACACTGTAAAAACTGTGGGAATGGAGATTTGTCCCGCGTTGGGAATTGCGATTCCAGTCGGCAAAGATTCATTGTCGATGAAAGCTGCTTGGAACGATAAAAATCAAGCAAAATCAGTCACTTCCCCGCTTTCTTTAATCATTTCGGCGTTTGCTCGAGTTTCAAATATAAATAAATGCTTAACGCCAGAACTTCAACGAAATCAAGATACTACGCTTTTATTGATTGATTTAGGATATGGAAGAGATCGTTTGGGCGGTTCGATTCTCGCACAAACGTTTGGAGAAATGGGAGAAACCCCGCCTGATTTAGAGGACGTAGAAACCTTTAAGCATTTCTTTTTAACCATTCAAGAATTAAACAAAGAAAACAAGTTGCTCGCGTATCATGATCGCAGTGATGGGGGTTTGTGGGCGACCTTGTGTGAAATGGCATTTGCAACCCATTGTGGATTACAAATTGATTTGTCTTATGCTTTTGATCCAATCGCCGCGTTGTTTAATGAAGAATTAGGCGCAGTTGTTCAAGTTAAAACCTCTGACATTCAAGAAATTCAACAACGTTTTAATTGTCCCGTTCAAATTCTTGGTCAAATCAATTCTACTGATCAAATTGAAATCAAACATAGTGGAACTATTTTAATTTCAGAAACCCGCATTGCATTACAACGAGAATGGAGTGAAACCTCCTATCAAATGCAAAAATTACGTGATAATCCCGATTGTGCACAACAAGAGTTTGATGCGATTTTAGATAATCAAAACAAAGGGTTATTTCTAAAAGAAACCTTTGAATTGCAAGCTCCCATGATTTCAAATCATCGCCCCAAATTAGCAGTTTTAAGAGAACAAGGCGTGAACGGTCAAAATGAAATGGCGGCGGCGTTTGATCGAGCGGGTTTTGCGTGTGTGGACGTGCATATGAGCGATATTTTGAATGGAAACATTAGCTTAGCAGATTTCAAAGGTTTCGTGGCGTGCGGTGGTTTTTCGTATGGTGACGTGTTGGGCGCAGGTGGTGGTTGGGCAAATTCAATTCGTTTTAATTCAAGAGCTTACGACGAATTTAATACCTTTTTCCATCGTAATGATACTTTTGCGTTAGGGGTTTGTAATGGTTGCCAAATGATGGCGCAACTCCATGATTTAATTCCAAATGCTGAAAACTGGGCACGTTTTGTGCGCAATCGTTCAGAACAATTCGAAGCGCGTTTGGTTATGGTGGAAGTGCTTGATTCTCCTTCTATTTTTCTGCAAGGCATGGTGGGATCACAATTACCCGTCGTGGTTTCTCATGGTGAAGGTCGCGCTTATTTTTCAAATGAAATTCCTCAAACAAATATTGCGTTACGTTTCATTGATAATTACGGCAATCCAACTGAGCAATATCCTTTCAATCCTAACGGTTCGCCAAATGGAATTACGGGTTTGACGACCAATGATGGACGTTTCACGATTATGATGCCGCATCCAGAAAGAGTTTTTTTAGCAAATCGTTTCTCATATTTTCCTCAACACTGGAAACATGAAGAAAGCCCTTGGCTGCAAATGTTTCACAATGCTAGAAAATGGCTTAGTTAATTAGCTTTTATTCCCGCGTTCAAATGTGGGATGCAATACATTTTAATTAAGAGTTTATGCAGAGAATTTAAAAGGTAAAATGAACGTTTTTCTCTCATTTCTATTGTATTAAATGGTGCATAAGAAATGAGAGAAACTTGAGAGAAAAGTTAGGTGGAAATGTTAAAAGGATGCAAAGCACGACCACCGCGAGCGATTCCAGATGCGCCAGAACGGACAGTTTCGACGATCGTTTTGGGGTTGACCGCTTTGATGAATGCGTCAATTTTGTCGCCAGTGCCTGTTAATTCAATGGTGTAGCAACCTTCGCTGACATCAATCACCTTTCCACGAAAAATGTCCGTCAAACGTTTCACGTCGGCGGTTGCGCTTGGTGAAGAAACGTTGATTTTGATTAACAACAATTCTCTTTCAATGTGCGCGCCTTCGGTGAGGTCTTGCAATTTCACAATATCAACTAACTTATTGAGTTGTTTAGTGATTTGTTCAACTACTTCCTCTGTTCCGTAAGTGACAATAGTCATGCGTGACAAAGAAGGGTCTTCGGTCGGGGCAACCGTCAACGATTCAATGTTGTAACCCCGCGCAGAAAACAAACCTGCAATGCGTGACAAAGCACCCGCTTCATTTTCTACTAATACAGAAATAATATGACGCATTATTCGTCCTCCTCAATGGTTTCTTTGCGTAAGGAAGGCGGCGACAAAGGCGATAAAACCATTTCATGTTGACCACATCCCGCTGCAATCATTGGAAAAACATTCTCAGTTTGATCGGTAACAATATCCATAAATACCAACCGATCTTTCATTGCCAATGCTTCTCTTAATGCTCCTTCAACTTCCTCTGGTTTATCAATGCGCATTCCAACGTGACCATAGCTTTCTGCTAACTTCACAAAGTCTGGCAATGCTTCCACATACGAATGCGAATAACGTTTGTCGTAAAACATTTCTTGCCATTGACGAACCATGCCCATATAGCGATTATTTAAGCTGATGATTTTAATGGGTAAATCGTATTGTTTGCAGGTCGATAATTCTTGAATGCACATTTGAATACTTGCATCGCCTGTAATACACGCAACGGTTTCATTGGGAAATGCCAATTTAACGCCCATTGCAGCAGGCATTCCAAATCCCATTGTTCCCAATCCGCCCGAATTAATCCAACGACGTGGTTTATCAAATTTGTAAAACTGCGCAGCAAACATTTGGTGTTGACCGACATCTGACGTAATGTAAGCATCACCCTTAGTTATTTCATAGAGTTTCTCAATTACAAATTGAGGTTTGATCAAATCACAATGTCTGTCATAACACAAACAGTTTTTCTCTTGCCAATTATGGATTTGATTCCACCATTGTTGTAATGCTGCGTCGTCAGGTTTCTTACCCGTTTCTTTCAAAGATTTAATCATGTCGCGCAACACGTTTTTCACGCCGCCCACGATGGGAATGTCGACCTTAACGTTTTTCGAAATCGACGACGGATCGATGTCGATATGAATGATTTTCGCGTCGGGACAGAATTTATTCACATCGCCCGTCACCCGATCATCAAAACGTGCGCCCACCGCTAAAAGTACGTCACATTCGTGCATTGCCATGTTGGCTTCGTAAGTGCCGTGCATTCCCAACATTCCGATAAATTGTTTGTCGGTGGCGGGATAGCTGCCTAAGCCCATCAACGTTTGGGTGATCGGGAATCCTAAAAGGCGAGTTAATTCAACGAGTTCATCGCTTCCGTCGCCTAAAATAACCCCACCACCTGTGTAAATCATCGGGCGTTTCGCGCTCAACAATAAATCAGCGGCGCGGCGAATTTGCCCGGGGTGTCCGTTTGTGACGGGTTTGTAAGAACGCAAATCGATTTTTTTCGGATATTCAAACGCGGTTTTGTGCGCGGTAATATCTTTAGGAATATCAACGAGAACAGGACCTGGTCGACCACTCGTTGCCAAATAAAAGGCTTTTTTCAAAGTGATCGCTAAGCTCTTGACATCATTCACTAAAAAGTTGTGTTTGACGCACGGACGGGTGATTCCAACGGTGTCGACTTCTTGAAACGCATCGTTGCCGATCAAACTCGACACGACTTGACCCGTGATGATCACCATCGGGATCGAATCCATGTAAGCGGTCGCAATGCCCGTGACGGTGTTGGTCACGCCCGGACCTGAAGTCACTAATACAACTCCAGGTTTGCCTGTCGAACGCGCATAACCGTCGGCGGCGTGGGTGGCGGCTTGTTCGTGACGCACCAAGATATGTTGCAAACGGTGCGGAATATTGGGTTCGTGTTGACGCTTAAAGAGCGCGTCGTAAATATGCAGTACCGTCCCGCCAGGATACCCAAAGACGAAATCCACGCCTTCTTCTTCCAAACACCGCACAACGATATCCGCGCCGGTTAAAATTTCAGTTTCGCTAGCCACGTGAGGCTCCCCTTAAATCAAATCACAGTCTAAAATTTATTTCAAATAGTTATGATTTGCATAGAAAAGAATTCCATGTTCATCTAAACGCTTCAACACCCACTGCTGCCCCGAACAAACGGATTAGTCTTAAATAAGCTCAGCGTTCGTATAGCATTGTTAACTCCCAACGCTCCTTCTCATTGAGAAGAGTGCCTCATGCTTTCATAAACCGATATTCTTGTCAAGGAAGTTAGCAACCGCAGCGTAGCTTTTTAGGCGATATTTTACGCTTCTCTTCCATAAATTATATAAACAAATATAATACTTTTTACCCAAATTCCATTACAATGGACGGTTCGCGCCCGCGGCGGCGTAAAAATTATGAGGATTATAAAAAATGTCAATTTTTCGAGCATACGATATTCGCGGAATTGTCGGCGAAACTTTAACTGAATCAATCGTTTATCAAATCGGTCAAGCCATCGGAAGTGAAGCCGCAGATCGTCATTGTCCTAAAATTGTTGTGGCGCGAGATGGGCGTTTGTCTGGACCTGTTTTAATTGAAAGTTTAATCGAGGGGTTAATGTCAACGGGTCGACAAGTCATTGATTTAGGACAAGTTCCTACGCCTGTTCTTTATTTCGCAACCTATTATTTAGAAACTGGCAGCGGTGTAATGTTGACGGGCAGTCATAATCCCGCTAATTATAATGGTTTAAAAATGATGATCGGTGGAGAAACTTTGTTTTCAGAAAGTATTACAAATTTGAAAACGAGAATTGATAATAACAATTTAATTTCTGGTAAAGGAAGTCGAGAACAATTTGATATTAAAGACATCTATTTAAATCGCATTGTAAATGACGTGAAATTAGAGAAACAGTTTAAAATAGTGGTAGATTGTGGAAATGGCGTGGCGGGAGAATTAGCTCCGCGTTTATTAAAAATGTTAGGTTGTGAAGTCATTGAATTATTTTGTGAAATTGATGGTAATTTTCCTAATCATCATCCAGACCCAACCCAATTAAAAAACCTTCAAGATTTGATTTCAAAAGTGAAAGAAACCAATGCTGATTTAGGATTAGGTTTTGATGGTGATGGTGATCGTTTGGGTGTGGTTGATAATTCTGGAAAAGTCATTTGGGCAGATCGTCAAATGATGTTGTATGCAAAAGATATTTTAAGTCGTCATCCTCAAAGTGAAATTATTTTTGATGTAAAATGCTCACGTCATTTGAGCAAAGTCATTGAAGAATCAAACGGTATCCCCATTATGTGGAAAACAGGTCATTCTTTTATGAAAACAAGATTAAAAGAAAGTGGGTTATTAGCGGGAGAAATGAGCGGACATATTTTCTTTAAAGAACGTTGGTATGGATTTGATGATGCACTTTATACGGCAGCACGTTTATTAGAGATTTTATCACAAATGTCACTTTCTCCAACCGAAGTATTTGAACAACTACCCGATGCAGTGAGCACGCCAGAAATTCAAGTGTACACAAATGAAGGTGAAAATTTTAGTTTTATGACGGAATTTGCTCAACAAGCATCTTTTCAACAAGCCGAGCAAATTAGCACTATTGATGGTTTGAGAGTTGATTTTAAAAATGGTTGGGGATTAGTCAGACCTTCTAATACAACCCCTTGTTTAGTATTAAGATTTGAAGCTGATAATGAAGCAAACTTAAAAGAAATCCAACAACAATTTCGACTGCAAATGTTAGCGATTAATTCACATTTGCAACTGCCTTTCTAAATTCAAAGGAACTGAAATGACTTTAGATGTTTCTGCGGCAATGAATGTCGCTAAAGTTTTAACCGAAGCCTTACCTTATATTCAAAAGTTTGTCGGCAAAACCATTGTGATTAAATACGGCGGTAATGCAATGGTCGACGAAAATTTAAAGAACGGCTTTGCACGCGACGTTGTTTTAATGAAATTAGTGGGAATGAATCCAGTTGTTGTGCATGGTGGTGGTCCTCAGATTGGAAACCTTTTAAAACGCTTAGGAAAAGAAAGCGAGTTCTTTGAAGGAATGCGCGTCACCGACAGTGAAACAATGGATGTCGTTGAAATGGTGCTCGGTGGTTTGGTGAATAAACAAATCGTGAGCTTAATTAATCATCAAGGCGGTCGTGCAGTTGGTTTGACAGGTAAAGACGGAGAAATGATCCGTGCAAAGAAACTTACCTTTCAACGTTCTTCGCCTGAATTTGATGAACCAGAAATAATCGACATTGGTCACGTCGGTGAAGTTGAAAGCATTGACATAGGTATTATCGATAATTTAATTCATGGTGATTTCATTCCTGTCATTGCTCCGATTGGCGTTGGAAAAGATAATATGTCTTATAATATCAACGCGGATTTGGTGGCGGGTAAATTAGCGCAGGTTTTAAAAGCAGAGAAACTCATTTTATTAACCAATACAACCGGCGTATTGGATAAACAAGGAAATGTTCTCACTGGATTAGATGCAAACAAAGTAAATGAATTGATTGCAGATGGAACGATTTCTGGCGGAATGTTACCTAAGATTGGTTGTGCATTAGATGCGGTTAATTCTGGGGTTAATTCGGTGCATATCATCGATGGAAGAATGGAGCACGCGGTGTTATTAGAAATTTTTACACATCAAGGGGTTGGTTCTTTAATTCATCGGCGTAAGAAATAACCCATGACCCATATTTTAACTGCAAAAGATTTGATGTGCGTTCGAGATGATCGAGTGCTATTTGAAAATTTGAATTTTTCAATTACATCAGGGCAATTGCTACAAATCGAAGGTCATAATGGCAGTGGTAAAACAAGTTTGTTAAGAATCTTATGTGGTTTAGCATTGCCAGCCGAAGGCGAAATTCATTGGAACAATCAAAACATCGATGACATTCGTTATGATTATCATGCAGATTTGATTTATATTGGACACGCGCATGGGGTGAAATCAGAATTAACCCCATTAGAAAACTTAAAAATTGCGCAATTATTGAGTGCAACTCCTTTAGAAACTGATTTAGAACTGGCATTACAAAAAGTGGGTTTGAGAGGATTTGAAGATGTTTTATCAAGAACGCTTTCTGCGGGACAACAACGACGGGTTAGTTTAGCTAGATTATTGATTTCAAAAACCGCGTTGTGGATTTTAGATGAACCTTTCACTTCTTTAGATAAAGCAGGTATTCAATATGTAGAAGAATTATTAGAAAATCATATTGAAAATGGCGGAATGGCGATTTTAACTTCACATCACACAGTTCAAAATCCACGATTACAAAAGATACATTTAAACGGATAAAAATTTATGGAATATCAAGTGCTTGCACGAAAGTGGCGACCTCATACTTTTGCAGAAATGGTCGGACAAACTCATGTGCAACGAGTCTTAATTAATGCTTTAGATAGTCAACGCTTACATCATGCGTATTTGTTCACGGGAACACGCGGGGTAGGAAAAACGACTATTGCACGAATTTTTGCGAAATCATTAAATTGTGAAACAAATGGGATTAGTTCACAACCATGCGGACATTGCATGACGTGTAAAGAAGTTGACGCGGGACGGTTTGTCGATTT
>DYRG01000009.1:0-42027 GCA_020718845.1 Thiomargarita sp. | reverse complement strand
CATGCGGACATTGCATGACGTGTAAAGAAGTTGACGCGGGACGGTTTGTCGATTTAATTGAAGTCGACGCTGCTTCTCGAACTAAAGTTGATGATACCCGTGAATTATTAGAAAACGTGCAATATTCACCCACTCGCGGGCGTTTCAAAGTATATTTGATCGACGAAGTACATATGCTTTCTGATAGTAGTTTCAACGCGCTTTTAAAAACCTTAGAAGAACCGCCAGCGCACGTTAAATTTTTATTTGCAACCACTGATCCTCAAAAATTACCGATTACGGTGCTTTCTCGGTGTTTGCAATTTAATTTGAAACGCTTGCCCGTAGAAATGATCGCTGAGTATTTGATCAAGGTTTTAACTTTAGAGCAACTTCCTCACGAAACGCCCGCCTTAAAATTGATTGCAAAAGCCGCCGACGGAAGTATGCGTGACGCATTAAGTCTTTTAGATCAAGCAATTGCATACGGTGCGGGAAAAGTTGGCGTGGAAGATGTCCACAATATGTTAGGAACTTTAGATCAAGGTAGCGTGGTTGAATTGCTCAAATATTTGGCGCAACGCGATGGCGCGGGTTTAATGGCGCAAGTTGCTCATTTAGCAGAATATAGTCCAGATTATGCTCAAGTTTTGGCTGAATTATTAGCGGTTTTGCAACACATCGCAATTGCTCAAGTTGTTCCCGCGACTTTAGAGGAAAATGATCCCGATAATGCCGATATTCATTTGCTTTGTCAGCATTTGTCGCCAGAGGAAGTTCAACTGTTTTATCAAATTGCATTGTTAGGTCGTCGGGATTTGGCGTTTATGCCCGATACTCGAGGTGGATTTGAAATGATTTTGTTAAGAATGTTAGCGTTTCGTCCGAGTGAATTGGCGCAAATAACTTCTTCTCAATCTGTTCAAACAACTCAACCTCGACAAATACCGCCTTCCACGCCGTCGCCCGCAAATAGTTTCTCTGCGTTGCGGGCATCGTTAAGTGCGTCCGATCCAAAAAAAAAACTGAACCCACTCGATTAGTTTCTCCACCTAAACAACCAGAAATAAAACCACCCGTTATTGAAAAGGTTGTTGAAATTACAAATAACGATAATAATGAATTGATTGAGAAATGGATTGAATTGATCAATCAATCGTTAAATTTAAGTCCACGTTGTCGAGAATTAGCCGCTCAATGTTTGATTACAAAATGGGAAGAAAACACGGTTTTTCTTTCTTTAAATCATCAATTCGTTGAGCGTTTAGGAGTGGCAACCCAAAATGAATTAACAGCAGCCTTAGAAAAGCATTTCAATCAAAAGATTAACTTGCAATTTAAACCCGTTAGATTTTCTGAGCAACAATTACAAACAACACCCGCTGCTCGTCAAAAGCAAATTGCCATCACACACAAACAAAAACTAATTGCGCAATTAGAACAAGACCCATTTGTAAAAGGACTCAAAGAAACTTTTAATGCAGTGATTGATGAACATAGCGTTCGCGTGATAACACCAGAGGGAACTTAAATGTTAAAGAAAATCTTTACTTTTATTACATTATGCGCATTTGTAAATGTGTATGGGATGAATTTACCAGAAATCGGTTTATCTGCCGATCAAATCTTTTCTCCCGCAGAAGAACAAGAAATCGGTCAGCAGTTTATGCGACAATTACGTCAGCAAGTAAAAATTATCGATGATCCAGAGGTAGAAAATTATTTCAATAGCATTGGTTATCAATTAGCGGCAAATAGTGAAAATCCAGTCCAACCTTTTACTTTTTTCGTTATAAAAGCGTCAGATATTAACGCCTTCGCAGCCCCAGGAGGGTTTGTCGGTGTGCATAGTGGTTTAATTCTACAAACCCGTGATGAAAGCGAATTAGCGTCGGTTTTAGCGCATGAAATTGCTCACGTTACCCAGCGTCATATTGCGAGAAAAGTCGAAGAAGGAGGAAAAATATCGTTGATTTCTGTGGCAGCGATTATTGCAGCGGTGTTAGCGGGTGCAAGAAATGCAGATTTAGGGCACGCAGGTTTAGCGGCAATTATGGCGGGAAATGTTCAAATGCAAATTGATTTCACCCGTGCGCATGAAAGAGAAGCGGATCGGGTTGGAATGGAAACGCTTTCAAAGGCGGGTTTTAATCCCTTAAGTATGCCGTCTTTCTTTGAACGTTTGCAATTAGAAAATCGTTTTTATGAAAATAATATTCCAGAGTTTCTCCGCACGCATCCAGTTACAACGGATCGGATTGCAGAAGCTAAGGATCGCGCAGAGAAAATTGCGCATCAAGAAACTTGGCATAAAGATAGTCATGAATATGCGTTAATGAAGGCAAAGGTATTGATAGAAACTACTGATGATTTAGAAGAGCTAATAAAACAATTAGAAAAATCATTAGAAACGGGTAAATTTAGAGATGAAAGAGCAGTGCATTATGGATTAGTACAAGCGGGTTTATCTTTAAAACAACCTGAAAAAGTCACTTCGCATTTAAAATGGTTACAAGAAAGCGATATGGATCGGGTTGTTTATCGTCATGCAGAAATTCAATTAGCGGCATTACAAGATAATAGAAAAAAAGCCCTAGAATTATGTGAAAGTGCTTTAAAAATTTATCCAAAAGACGTGTTGATTTCTAGCAAATATGCCCAATTACTTTTAGAGGAAAAAAGACCCGAAGAAGCAGTGAATATTTTAAAAGAACTTTCTTCAAAACGCCCTGATTTTTACCGTTTATTAGCGCAAGCCTATCAAGAAGCGCAACAAATTGGAGAATCTCATTTGGTAATGGGTGAATTTTATTATTTGAATGGACAAACTGGTTTGGCAGTAGAACAATTGAAACAAGCATTGCGTTTGAAAAACCTGAGTTTTTATCTGGCATCACGATTAGAATCTCGTTTGAATCAATGGGAAACTGAATTGCGTGAAAGTAAAAAAGATCAAGATAAAAATAGTCGTAAAAACAAAGAGTAATGCGAATATAGCTTGTCAACAATCAATTTATTGCCTATCATATTAGGTTATTGTTATATGTCTTTTTACACGCTTTGAAACAACAGGAGCAATGATGAGTATGAAACGCAGAACTTTTTTAAAAGGTGCGTTAGCAAGCGGTGCGGTTGCCGCGACTGCTGGTTTAATGCCGCGTTTGGTGTTTGCTGAGGGCGCAAAAGCCCCCGCAGGTTTTGACGCAAAAACTTACGACGACGCTTTAAAAGCCGTTTCTGGCGGCGCAGAAGTCACCGAAAGCCCCGCAATTGCAATTAAAGTTCCCGATATTGCAGAAAATGGATCGGTCGTTCCTATCCAAATTAACGCCGAATTACCTAAAATTGAATCCATTGCAATTTTAGTAGAAAAAAATCCCGTTCCTTTAATTGCTAATTTCAAATTTGCGGAAAATGGCGTGGGTTATATTTCTACCCGAATTAAAATGGGCGGCACTTCTAATGTGGTTGCACTCGTGAAATCCGACGGCAAATATTTCTCAGTAAAGAAAGAAGTTAAAGTCACCGTTGGTGGTTGCGGCGGTTAATCATTTCAAAAAGGAGCATTGAATTATGTCAGGTATGAGAGTACAAGCCAAAGTTGCTAATGGTGAAACAGAAGTTAAAATCTTAATGAATCACCCTATGGAAACTGGTGGTCGTAAAGATCAAAAAACTAATGAAGTTATTCCCGCACATTTCATTACCGAAGTTACTTGTGAACATAACGGGAAAGTTGTTTTAAATTCTGATTGGAGTGGTGGTATTTCTAAAAACCCTTACTTATCTTTCAAATTCAAGGGCGGCGCAGCAGAAGAAAGCGTTAAAGTCACTTGGAAAGATAACAAAGGCGAAACCGAAACCCAAGAAGCTAAAATTAAAGCTTAATTTTTGGTTTCAATATCTCAAAGCTACATTTATCTTAAATGTGGCTTTTTTTATGCCCTTTTTAAAGCAATTATCGCTTCGATCACCCTTTCAGCGGATATTTCATCTAAACAACGACTATGGCTTTGTCGATGTTTCTCGCAGCCTTCTTGATGACAAGGCACACATTCTGCAATCCCTTGAATTAAAACAATATTTTTATTTCTTTGAAAGGGTTTTATTCGTTCAAAAGGTGGTTTGTTGTCTGCGTAATCTTTTGGAAAAGGTGACCATTTGATCGGATTTGTCGGACCAAATAACGCAATCATTGGAACGCCTGTTGCTGCTGCTAAATGTGTCACCGCTGTATCGACACCAATAAAAATTTCAGATTTTTCAATAAGTTGTGCAACTTGTCCAAATGATAATTTTCCCGCTAAATTTAATGTATTTTTGGGGAAATTTTGAGTAATTTCAATAAGATATTGTTGTTCTTCTTGATTAGCACTTCCCGTTAAAACAACTTGCCAATTTTGATCTGCAATCCACTGAGCAACTTTCTCCCAACCTTCTTTTGTCCAGCGTTTGTATTTCCACATCGGCGTTAAATGTAAAACCGCATAAGAACTTTGAGGAAGTTGTTTTATTTCAGAATTAGAACGCGGCAAAATAACTTGATAATAACGGTTAATTTCAAGTAAATCAACAAGTTGCAAATTTTGTAAAATCGTTGGCGTATCCCAATCATCAAACATAATTGATTTCTGATACAACCATTTTTTCCAAATATTTTTTAAAGAAAGATTAGGCAATATTCCAATCCGATATTTCGCCGCCAGAAACGCATAAATAGCAGGGCGATCTCCCGCTTGTGTAGAAATCGCTAAATCGTATTTTCTATAAATAATTTGAAATAATTTGAAATGATCTTTGAAATGCGGACGTTCAGGGATTTCAATGATTTCATTTAGATCAGGATTACCTTCTAAAATTGCACCTTTTCCTTGAAATACTAAAACGTCGATTTTTGCTTGCGTTGCTTGTTTTAAGGAATGAATGAGCGGCGTGGTCAATAAAACATCACCAATTTGCCGCGTTGAAATCACTAAGATGCGTTTGATTTGCATTGTAATTGCATTTCTAAAATAGCGCATTCAAATAAAAATTCAAATGCTTCAATATGTCGTCGGGCGGCATTTAAATTATTTCCCCATGTATAGAAACCATGTCCCGCAATGCAATAACCAAATGTATGAGGATTATTATCTAAATATTGATCAACTTCTTTTGATAAAGTTGCAATATCTTGAGTATTTAGAAAAATCGGAATATTTAAGAAAGTTTCATGGGTTTCTATATTGGGTAATGCTTTCAATACCTCAAAATCTTCAACTCGAATAAAACCTTGTTTTTCATACAACCGAGAAAGCACTGTTGCATTCACAGAATGGGTATGTAAAACGCTTTTAATTGCTTTATCTCGTTGATACAAACCCGTATGCAAAAAGGTTTCTGCGGAAGATTTTAAATTGCTTTGAATTGCTTTCCCATTCAAATCAATTAATAAAATATCTTCCTCTGTTAATTCACCTTTATGCTTACCCGATGCAGTAATCGCTGCATAATCTTGATCAATTCGCACTGAGAAATTACTACTGGTTGCTGGACACCAACCTTTGCTATAAAGAAACCGCCCGACTTCACAAATGTTTTGAGCGGCAGTTTGAAACATCATTTCATTAACTATCATAATCAACATCCATGACTAAACTAGCATACAAATCATGCTCATCTGCTGCTCGAATTTTTACATCAACGAAATCGCCCGATTCAAGATCAAATTCTTCCTCAGGTAAATCAATCCAAATGACACCATCGACCTCTGGCGCTTCACCACTGCTGCGTGCAATAATTCCTTCGTCAGTAATTGCATCAATAATGACAGGAACAATTGTACCTATTTTCTTTTGTAATTTATCGGCACTAATCGCACTTTGTACTCGCATAAAATGATCTAAACGTTCCGCTTTAGTTTCTTCATCTACTTGATTTTCAAAGCTATTTGCGGGTGCACCTTCAACATTAGAATAAGCAAATGCACCAACTCGATCTAATTGCGCTTCAACTAAGAAATCTAATAATTCATTAAATTCTTGCTCAGTTTCATTCGGGAATCCAACAATGAAAGTGCTCCGAATGGTTAAATCTGGACAAATACTTCTCCAATGTTCAATTCTTTTCAACATATTCTCAACATTGGCGGGTCTTTTCATTGCTTTTAAAATGTTGGGAGAAGCGTGTTGTAATGGAATATCCAAATACGGCAAAATAAAACCTTCCGCCATTAATTCCACTAATTCATCAACGTGAGGATAAGGATACACATAATGCAATCGAATCCACGCATCTAAATTACCGAGTTGTTTTGCTAATTCAGAAATACGAGTTTTTAAAGGACGACCTTGCCAAAAAGTCGTTTGATATTTCACATCAACCCCATAAGAAGCAGTATCTTGCGAAACAATCAATAATTCTTTCACACCTGCATTCACCAAATGCGTTGCTTCATCTAAGATTTTATTAATTGGTCGACTCACCAATTTTCCTCTCAAACTTGGAATCACGCAGAAACTACAACTTTGATTACAACCTTCCGCAATTTTCAAATACGCATAATGATGAGGTGTTAATTTCAAACCCGCTGGCGGAATCAAATCACTAAAAGGTTCATGTGGTGCAGATAAATTCAAATGAACAGCATTCATCACATCATTTAAAGCATCGGGTCCGGTGATTGCTAAAACTTCGGGATAGTTTTCTTTAATTAAATCCGCACGTTTTCCTAAGCAACCTGTCACAATTACTTTACCATTTTCTGCAAGTGCTTCTCCAATGGTTTCTAATGATTCATCAATAGCATCATTAATGAAACCACAGGTATTCACAATAATTAAATCAGATTCTTCATAACCAGAAACCAATTGATAACCTTCAGAACGTAATTGAGTTAAAATGCGTTCTGAATCGACAGTTGCTTTAGGACAGCCTAAAGAAATAAAACCAATTTTTTTGTCCATAATTATCTACTTTGTTTAGTGTTTTCAATAAATTGAATAAAACGATCTGTCCATCTATTTTTTTCAACCGTTCTCAAATGCGTATAAGAAGCTAAAGTGTTTTTATAAACAATTCCATCATGCTCACCATCAACGCCCATTCCTCTCAACACTTTATAAGCAAATTGTAAGTTTGGAGAAATGTTAATTGCTTTGGAATAATGAAACTCATGCGCGGCAAAAGTTTCTTCCAAATTCCACAAACCTTTTCCCGTTTCTTGCAAATGCACATATCCTCGACCTTGTGGGCGTTCAAATATTTGTGTATCTAAATCTAAAGCACCAACCATTTCAAATAATTTTTCTTTAATAATTAAATGCTTTGCCAAATACATTAAACCACCACATTCCGCATAAACTGGCAAATTATTTTCTATCGCATTTAAAATCGCATTTTTTAAGTTTAAATTTGAGGAAAGTTGCTCGGCATACATTTCTGGAAATCCACCGCCGATAAACAAACCATCTATTTCTGGCAAGGTTTGATCTTGTAATGCGTCGATAAAAACCAATTTTGCGCCAAGTTGTTGAAAATTCTCTAAATCTTCAGGATAATAAAATCCAAACGCTTGATCGCGCAAAATTCCTAATTTTAAATGAGGCTTTTTATTCGTTTTCTTTGAACAACTTGAAACCGTTGGTGCAGTAAAATTTGCAACACTTAATAATTGATCTAAATCCACTGAATTTGAAACAATATTTGCAATGGTTTGAATTTTATTTTGTACTATTTTTACCTCATTACTGGGAATTAAACCCAAATGTCGTTCATCGATATTTAATTCGGGATTAAATTGCACCGCGCCTAATATTTTTACATTGGTATAATGTTCAATAATTGCTCTCAATTTTGATTCGTGTCGAGAACCTCCGACTTGATTTAAAATTACGCCCGCAATATGAATATCTTTATCAAATTGTTGATACCCTAAAATTAACGGCGCAATTCCTCGCGTCATTCCTTTGGTACTTAATACTAAAATTACCGGTGCATTCACTAATTTTGCTAAGGCTGCATTACTATTACTTCCATCCAAATCTAAACCATCGTACAAACCTTTATTTGCTTCAATAATTGAAATGTCAGTTTCTCTCGATCGACAAACCATTAATTTAATGATTTCCTCATGTGACATGGTGTAAAAATCTAAATTATAACAAGCCCTTCCCGCTGCTTCAGTTAACCAAAGCGGATCAATGTAATCAGGTCCTTTCTTAAAAGGTTGCACGATTAAACCACGATTTTTCAACGCCGCGCACAAACCAATGCTCAAGGTGGTTTTTCCTGAGGATTTGTGAGCAGCAGAAATCAATAAATGAGGCATATTTTTTAGCTAAAAGTCACTTGGTTTCTTAAATAAATGGGTAATGCTTGTTCTGCATTTACATAATGTTGTTCTTCAAAGGCTTTCTTTGCTAAGGGTAACATATTTTTAGCAAAAGGATAAGGTTCTTCTATTATTTCTAATAAAACATTTTCAAAGCGGTTTTTTAAAATGTCATGATAAGTTTTCCAACCGCATCCAACCCCATAATATTGTTGATTTTTATATAAAGGCAATGCATCGGGTTTGCAAACAATTTCCTCACCAATTAATTGCATAATATGTTGATTTAATTGATATTCTGCCCAATAAACTTCGCTCATTCTCGCATCAATCGCCACTAAAACACGATTACATTGAGGATTGTTATGAAAAGCTCCTTGTGCTAAAACGGCTAAAGTTGAAATCGGAATCACGGGAAGTTGTAATCCAAATGCAATGCCTTGGGTCACGCCTGTTGCAATGCGAATTCCAGTAAAACTTCCAGGTCCACAACCGAAAGCAACGGCATCTAATTCAGAGGGAGAAACGCCGCTTTCTATAAATAAACGATCAATCATTTCTAAAATTAAATCAGCGTGACGACGCGGAGCAATTTCCTCAAAGGAAATTATTTTATCATCGATTTGTAAAGCGCAAGAACACGCATCGGAAGAAGTATCTAAAGCAAGTAGTTTCATAAGTGATTATTTGTGAAGTAATTCATAGGAAGAAAGACCGTCGTTTTCTAATAATTTTCGAAGTTTAGAAAGTGCATCAATTTGGATTTGTCGAGCACTTTCACGGGTGATACCTAATTTTGCGCCTACTTCTTCTAAAGTAAAGATTTCTCCAAATTTTTGAAAACCAAAACGTAATGCAATAACTTGTTGTTGTTTTTCAGAGAGTTGCGATAACCAAACCTTTAATTGACGATCAATATCTGTGCTTTCAATACATAAACTAGGTTCAGGGTTGTAATCATCTGGAATGGTGTCGAGCAATGATTTCTCCATATCATCGGTGCGAGGCATATCAATTGAGGCAATTGGTTCTAAGAAAGATGCCATACGGTTAATGGAATGTAAAGGCTTTTCTAAATAGTGAGCAATTTCTTCATTTGAAGGTTCACGTTGAAATTGATGACGTAATAATTTTGAGGCACGCAAATATTTGTTAATTTCTACAATAATATGGACGGGCAAACGAATCATTCGAGTTTGATTCATAATCGCGCGTTCGATGGTTTGTCGAATCCACCAAGTTGCATAAGTCGAGAAACGAAAACCGCGTTCTGGATCAAACTTTTGAACGGCTTTAATTAAACCAATATTTCCTTCTTCAATTAAATCTAATAAAGGCATTCCCCGATTCAAATAACGTCGAGCAATTTTCACGACTAAACGCAGATTTGATTCAATCATTTTTTGATTCGCTTTCTTATCCCCTTGACAAACTAAGCGTGCTAAATGAAGTTCTTCTTCGGGTTTTAATAAGGGTGTTGCACCAATTTCTTGTAAATATAAACGCATCGTATCGGGTTCTGCATAAATTGTACTTGCTTTATAAACTTCCTCTAAATTTTCGCTTTCTTCTTCAACAGTTTCTTCTAATAAAAGTAAATCCGTTTCTAATGGTTCAAAAACATCGTTGCTCACAGTTTATTTCTCCGATAAATAACGCAGTGGATTGAGGGTTTGTCGCCCGCAACGTATTTCAAAATGCAACACAGGATGACGACGCGCATTGACCCCCAACGTTGCAATCGGTTGACCACGTTTCACCGACGCGCCTTTTGCCACCAAACGCCGCTGATTGTGCGCATACACACTGTGCCAACCCATTGAATGATTTAGGATTATTAACCCGCCTGCATAACCTTGCACACCATTTCCACTGTACGCAACCGTTCCGTCCGCCGCTGCAAAGATCGTTTGGGCAGTATTTCCTGTAATTTCAAGGGCTTCCCGACCATTTCGTGAGATTTTCCGCACAACTTGACCGCCCGTTGGAAATTGCCATTGAATCGGTGTGCATTTTGAAAATTCCATATAATCCGTTGATTTTATTGAAGAATTTAAAAGGCGCAACATTTGTCCAACTTGCAATTTATAAGGCGGGATCAAACTATTCCAACTCGCAATGTCCGACGTTTTTACGCCATGCCGCCGCGCAATGTTGAATAAAGTATCACCCCGTTTTACTTGATAAAATGATTCATAACCCGTTGTTTTAATGGAGATTTTTGAATTATCAGGCGGCGATTCTTGAAACATCGAGCAACCCGATAATCCTAAAAAAAATCCAATTAAAACAAGGCGTTTCATTATTTATAAATCAAGATAGTTTGACCTTCTTGGACGGCATAAGGCGGGGCGATGCCGTTCCACAAACCAATATCTTCGACTTTTTGTCCGTGTTTTTGCGCGATGGTTTCTAAAGAATCGCCCGTCGCCACTTTATGACGCACAATTTCAAATCCACCCGTGTTAGTTGTTGTTTTTTCAGCAGTTTTAGTTTTAGTGGGTTTGGGATCAGAAACCGTTTCGGGTTCTTTTTCGACGGTTTTGACGATTTTGGCGGAAGGTTTTGGCGAAAGTTTTTTCGTCGATGTTTTGGCTTTTTTGGCTTTCGATGCGGGTGCTTTGACTTGCAAAGTTTGACCGACCGTCAACGTGTAAGGCTTTGATAATCCATTCAAATTCGCTAATTCATCAACATTTTGTCCGTAACGCTGGGCAATTCGATACAAATTTTCATTTGCCCCGACAACGTGTGTGGAAGTGTTTGCTGGGGCTTTAGCGATTGATTTTATTGAAGTTTTTGAGGGTGCAACTTTTAATTCTTGACCATGTTGTAAGGTATTTGGCGAACTCAATCCATTCCACGCCATGATTTCTTGCGGCGTGCGCCCGTGACGTTTCGCAATTGAATACAAGGTGTCGCCTTTTTTAACGGTGTGGGACAACATTCCCGTTTTGGAAGGCGGCGTTAGACTAATGGGCGGTTTGGGCGCGTCGGTCGGCACGCCTTGCAACGTGAGGGTTTGACCCACCGACAGCGCGTACGGCGGCGTTAAACCATTCCACGCGATAATATCCGCAGGCGCAAGTCCATACGCTCGCCCAATCGAATACACGGTGTCGCCTTTTTTGATCGTGTAAGTTGCTGATGTTTCGGAAGAAGTTGGATCAATCGATGTGTCGGCGGGGTCTTGAGGTCGAGTTGTGCCAGTGATCGGATCATAAATCAACACATTGGGTTTGTTTGATGTCGATGAAGCGGGTGAATCTGGTGTATTTTCAGGGACATACTGTTGTGCACACGACGCGCTTAACACACTTAACGCCAAGATGCCTAAAAATTTCATTTGCATTTTGAATCCTCTTTAAATCAAAAAATTGAGTCAATTTTAACAGGATTTAGTATAAGAGGGTATTCTTAATCTTTTAAACAAAAAATAAAGCGCACAATTTCCTAAATCATGCGCTTGAATAGATTTGTAGAAAAATCTCGTTTCTAAACGACAAGGTTTTTCTGAAAATCTATGTTAAGAAAAGTCAAACATATCTTCTAAATGGTAGCCCCATTTATCCAATACCCATACATTACTCCAAAGGGTTTCACGCCATGTTTCTGTAACGGTTTGAACGTATTCTTGAGTTACTCTATAATCGGCGGGACATTTTCCTCCATTTCTTTTCACTCGATTAGGACCAGCATTATAAGCGCATAAAGCTAAATCAGCTGTGCCAAATTGCTCTAAAAGTTCAGAGAAATATTGCGCGCCACAATCGAGGTTTTTCTCTGCATCGAACAGCTCTTCTGCCTCAAGCCCACAAATCTCTCCAGCCGTTGCGGGTTGTATTTGAGCTAACCCGATCGCATTTTGAGGAGAAACTGCGCGCGCATTCCAATGTGATTCATGGGTAATTAAAGCACGAAACAAATAAGGATTCACACCATGTTCAATTGCCGCTTTGTCCGCTAATTTTTTGAGCTCGGCTAAACTAATTACGGGCTGCTGAATGGGTTCATCTAATGCGTGGGTGGGGGAAAGTACCGTGGGTTGTTCATCGACATTGGCGCTTGCTTGCATTTGCCAAACGCATAACGCAGCGCCTAACCATCGTTGATATTTGCGGTGTAACATAAATAACTCCTGCTGTTGTTAAGGTTACTACTTGCCTTCATCATCCAATTTGTTGGTTTAACTGACTATTTTTTTATAAGAGCGAAAATTAAACTGACCTCGCAAATGGGTTCGCAGATCAGTCAATCGTTGATTGGTTTGGAGTTTAACAACACTGCAACAAAAATGCAACAATCATTGTCACATTAATGCCACATCTGTGGTAAAAAATGACAGTCTACATCATCCCGCCCGTCTTCGAAAAATTTAACACTCAGCTCGAAAAAGCCATCATTATTAAGAAAAATCATTGGCAGATTTTTATCCAAAGTCTACCAACAAATATCTGGCATTTACAAAGCAGATGCCAGCATTTCATTGTTTAAAGAAAAGGGAGAAACTAATTATGTAGAAAAGTTTAGTAAAATTATATAAGATAATGAGCTTCTAGTTAATAAGAAAAATACTCATTTTTTTAAGAAAGAAATTGATTATTTTGGGGTTACTTTTTGTTTTATCGATATTTATCTGCTACCCTCCTACTTGAAATCCCAACTTTAATAATAATTCAATCAAATCAAAGCGTTGTATTTCAACTTTTAAAGTTGAAAATTCTCGACGAATTGGATAATTTTTACGCAGTTGATCAAAATATTTATCCGATTCTGGTTGGTTTTTTATGTTTCTTAACTTAGCATCATCTGCTCGAAGATCATAACAAGCTAAAATCGCTAAATGTAAGGCTTTTTCTTTTGAAATTTGATCGGAAAATACGATTTTTTCAATGGGTGGTTTGGGTAAATTTGCTCGCCACTTTTTTTCAACATTGAAATACTCACAACACGCTTCATAAATCATAGTTGTTCCACGAATTTTTCCATCAAAACTATAACCCGCAATATGAGGCGTTGCTAAACAAGTTTTCTCTAAAAGAGTTTGATTAATATTTGGCTCGTTTCTCCATACATCTAACACTAAACTCAAACGATTTGCGTGTTTTAACAAAGCGGTTTCATCGACCACTTTTCCTCTCGATGTATTTATTAAAACCGTACCGTTTTTTAATTCACTTAAAAATGTGTCATTAACCAATTCAAAAGTCGGATATTCTCCATCTAAAATTAAAGGAACGTGCAAAGAAATAATATCGCAATTTAAAATATCTTTTAAGGGAGAAAAAGTGAAGTTTTTATTTAAAAGTTGTTCTAAAGGTGGATCATTAATTAAACATTTCACACCCAATGCTTCCAAACGTGCTAAAACCCGCGATCCAACATTTCCACAACCAATAATTCCGACAGTTTTTTGAGTTAAATCAAAACATTGCGTTTGCGACAAAGAAAACAACGCCGCAATTACATATTCTGCCGCAGAAATCGCATTGCTCGCAGGCGCACGCGCAAATCCAATGTTTTGAGTTTGAAGATAATTCAAATCAATATGATCAAAACCAATCGTCGCTGATCCAACGAATTTGATGTTGCTTTTTTTTAGAAGTTGTTCATTCACAGTTGTTACCGAGCGAACCAATAAAATATCCGCATCGTTTAAATGATCCGCAGAAAGCTGGCGACCATTAAAAGTTGTTACATTTCCAAAGTGAGCAAAAGCCTCACAAACCAATGGAATGTTTTCATCAGCAAAAATATTCATTTCTTTATAATTATGATCCAAGTAAAAGCAAAAAGGTCTAATGGATCAATATTATATTATTTATATCTTTTTAGCTATATATAACAAATACAGATAAACTTAACTATTTGATTTATCTGTATTTATTAAAATTAAAAAATTACACATTAAACAACAATTGTTACAAAGGATTATCAAAAAAGTTTGCGCCATTTGTTAAAGCTAAATAACTGCTGCGACAACTTTAAATTCTTTATATAGAATTGAAAATAAAATGCCACGATTCACAAAATATTTCAATAATGGGTTTGAAGAAACTCACTTCTAATGCCATTAAACCCACAAAGATGAGAAAAATATATTGCCACATAAAACTATTCACTGTTTTATCCTGTTGTGTTATTTAAAAGGTTTATAATTGCGTTTCAAATGGTTGCATTCTGGGATGGCTTTTTTTGATTTGAATGTAATCATTTGTAATTCGCTCTAATCATACAATTTTTAGTACATATTACATTTGTACAGTGTAATGCAATTGTAGCAAGAAATAACCAAATTAAACAAATGCTGCGGTAACACGCACCCCAACTTAAGGAAAAAATTATTCTAAGATGATGATTTTAATAAAAAAGTGTAAAAAGACTTGTCGGAAAGGGGATGTCGTTTTATACTATAAAATTTACGCGAAAGTGGCGAAATTGGTAGACGCGCTGGATTTAGGTTCCAGTGGTTAATTCCGTGAGAGTTCGAATCTCTTCTTTCGCACCAGAATTCCTTTATTATTCAATATTTAAGCGATCCAGCGCGCCAACGAGGTTAATCATGCAGGTCTCCGTAGAACGTAACGAATTGAAATGTCGTATGACAATCGGTTTTCCCAAGCAACATCTTGAACAAGAAATTGAAAAAAGAATCAAAGAGATAGCGCGGACAAGAAAATTCGATGGATTTCGTCCCGGTAAAGTTCCTGCGCGCGTCATTCAACAACGCTACGGTCAACAAGTCCGCGAAGATGCCTTAGATGAAATTGCCCGCAAAAACTTCCAAGCCGCCGTCACGCAAGAAAAACTTCACCCCGCTGGTTATCCCTCCATTGAGTTCAAAGACGAGCCAGACAGCGCAGAAATGGCTTTAATTGCCGATTTTGAAGTCTATCCAGAAATCAGCGAAATTAAACTCGACAGCATTCAAGTCGAAAAACTCAGCTCAGAAGTCACCGAAATCGACGTTGATAATATGATCAACAAGTTACGCGATCAACGCAAAACTTGGCAAACCGTCGACCGCGCTGCCCAAGACAAAGATCGCTTATCGATTGATTTTGAAGGCGTTTTAGAAGGCGAATCCGAACCTTTCAACGGCGGCAGCAGTAAAGATTATCCTTTAGTTTTGGGAAGCAATTCCTTTATCCCCGGATTTGAATCTGCATTAGTCGGCATTAACGTTGGAGAAACCCGCGACGTAAAAGTAACTTTCCCCGACGATTACGACGCAGCAATGGCTGGCAAAAACGCCACTTTCAAAGTCACCACAAACAGCGTGAGCGAACCTGTTTTACCTGAAATCACCGAGCAATTCATCCAAGCATTTGGTGTAAAAGATGGCACGTTAGAAAACTTACGCAAAGAAGTTCGCAATAATATGCAACGTGAATTAAGTTACACCTTAAAAAGCAAACTAAAACAACAGGTTATGGATAGTTTGTTAGCGGCAAATGAAATCCCTATTCCAGATTCTTTAGTGGAAGAAGAAGCACAACGTTTGAGAGATAGCTTTGAAAAAAATATGAGAGGACAGGGTTATCAAGGTCAAATGAATTTGCCTATTGATCATTTTAAAGAAAATGCTTTCAAACGAGTTAAATTAGGCATTTTATTAAGCGAAATCGTTTCTAAAAATGGATTACGCCCTGATTCTCAAAAAGTCCGTGAAGCTATTGAAGCCATCGCGGCTACTTATGAAGAACAAGAAGAAGTCATCAAATGGTTCTATTCAAACCAAGAAAATTTGCGCGACGTTGAAAACACTGTCATCGAAGAACAAGTCGTTGAATGGATTTTAGAGCGCGTTCAAGTGACCGAGAAAACCGTCAATTTCTCTGACATTATGGACAAACAAAAATAATCACCATGAATAATTCAATTATTAAAGCCGCAGGTGGCTTAGTTCCTATGGTGATCGAGCAGTCCGCTCGAGGAGAACGTGCTTTTGATATTTACTCCCGTTTGCTCAAAGAACGGGTGATTTTCTTGGTCGGAGAAGTTGAGGATTATTCTGCAAACTTAATCGTTGCACAATTGCTCTTTCTCGAATCAGAGAATCCCGATAAAGATATTCATTTGTACATTAATTCTCCAGGTGGTTCTGTCACTGCTGGTATGGCGATTTACGATACTATGCAATTCATTAAACCTGACATTAGCACTTTATGTATTGGTCAAGCTGCGAGCATGGGAGCATTTTTGCTCACTGGTGGAGCGAAAGGAAAACGTTTCTGCTTACCACATTCTCGGGTAATGATTCATCAACCTTTAGGTGGATTTCGTGGGCAAGCAACGGATATTAAAATCCACGCCGAAGAAATCCTCAAAACTCGTGATTTGCTTAATAATTTATTAGCAGGTCACACAGGTCAATCGTTAGAACAGATTGAAAAAGATACCGACCGTGACAATTTCATGAATGCGGAACAAGCAAAAGATTACGGTTTGATTGATCAAATCCTCACCAAACGAACTGATCTGTAAGTTTTTATTTGAAAAGGTGGAACAAAACATGAGTGATAGAAGGAAATCTGGGGACGATGATCGCGTGTTGTATTGCTCTTTTTGCGGCAAAAGCCAACACGAAGTGCGTAAACTTATCGCAGGTCCTTCGGTGTTTATTTGTGATGAATGCGTAGAATTGTGTAATGATATTATTCGTGAAGAAATTCAAGAAAATACTTCTCACTCAAATAAACGTGCATTGCCCACCCCACAGGAAATTAAAGAAAAACTCGATGATTATGTGATTGGTCAAGATCAAGCAAAAAAAGTGCTTTCTGTCGCGGTGTATAACCATTACAAACGCATTCAAACGGGTGGTTTGAAAAAAGACAAAGAAGAAGTTGAAATTTCTAAAAGCAACATTTTGTTGATCGGTCCAACTGGTTCAGGAAAAACGCTTCTTGCAGAAACTCTTGCACGCCTTTTAAATGTTCCTTTCACCATTGCAGATGCAACCACTTTAACCGAAGCAGGTTATGTGGGTGAAGACGTAGAAAATATCATTCAAAAATTATTGCAAAAATGCGATTATGATGTAGAAAAAGCCCAAACAGGGATCGTCTATATTGATGAAATTGATAAGATTTCTCGTAAGTCTGATAATCCATCGATTACCCGCGATGTATCTGGTGAAGGCGTTCAACAAGCGTTATTGAAACTCATTGAAGGCACGATTGCATCAGTTCCTCCCCAAGGTGGAAGAAAACACCCTCAACAAGAGTTTTTCCACGTTGATACTTCAAATATTTTATTTATTTGTGGTGGCGCGTTTGCAGGTTTGGAAAAAGTCGTGCGTGGTCGTACAGAGAAAACTGGCATTGGTTTCTCTGCTGAAGTGAAGAACAAAGATGATAAAAAAGGTTTAAATGCGTATTTAAAACAACTCGAACCAGAAGATTTAATTCGGTTTGGTTTGATCCCTGAATTTGTTGGTCGTTTGCCTGTTCACGCAGTTTTACATGAATTAGATGAATCTCAATTAATTCGCATTTTAACTGAGCCTAAAAATGCCTTAACAAAACAATACACCAAATTGTTTGATATGGAAGGCACAGAATTAGAATTTCGTGATGATGCCATTATTGCAATTGCAAAGAAAGCCTTGGAAAGAAATACGGGTGCACGGGGTTTGCGTTCTATATTGGAAATGTCTTTGTTAGATACCATGTATGAAATCCCGTCTTTAGGTGGTGTTGCAAAAGTTTTAGTAGATAGTTCTGTCATTAATGGTGAATCAAAACCTTTAATGATGTTTAAGAAAACCGAGCTTCGTTCTGGAACAGACGACCGTTAAACCTTTTGCTTATGTAATAAATTAAAGAGTGCAATAAGTAATTTTTGCACTCTCTTTTTTTATAAATTTTATGGAAATTTACACTCATGAATCAAATAGATCAACCTTTAATTTCAGTTATTATTCGTACTCAAAATCGTCCTCATTTATTGCGTGAAGCATTGCAGAGCATTGCTCAACAAACTTATCCATTTGTCGAAGCAGTTGTGGTTAATGATGGCGGAGAATCCGTTAAACATATTGTAGAACTATTTGAAAATGAAATAAGTGGTGGATTTCAACTCATTGAAAAAAACATAAAAGAAGGACGTTCTGCGGCTGCAAATACTGGTATTGAATCAGCCAAAGGTGAATGGATTGCATTTCTCGATGATGACGATATTTTTGAACCCAACGGTTTAGAACAACTTGCTCAATATATTAAATGGGATAAAGACATTATTTATGGTCAAGTCAATGTTTGGCAAATGTCTGTTTCAAATGAAGAAAATAAATTGCTTGCAACAATGGGTGAATATAAATCAGATGCTTTATGGTTGTGTAATCAAATTGCGATTTGTGCTTATATTTGTAAAAAAGAAAATGCTTTAAAGATGGGTGCTTTTGATTGTGAATTTGAATATTTAGAAGATTGGGATTTTTATTTTAGACTTTCTCAGAATGCTCGCGTTCAATATGTTCCTCAAGTCGTTTCAAATTATCGTGTATGGGGTGAAGGATTTATTACTGGACAAAATAATCACCAAGAGAGTATTTATCGCCAAAAATTCTTTGAAAAACATCATGCTTTATTTTCTCCAAAAATCCTCTTTAAAGTGAGTGTAAATAATATTAATGTACTTAATGAAAAATCACAAGAATTACACGTCTACTGTAGAAATGAATTAGATAAACAACATATCACATTTCAAAGTGAAATAGATCGTATTCAAGCTGAATTAAATGGGTGTAATTATCAGTTAAAACTATCCCAAGAAATGGAGTCTAAGCTGTTAACAGAAGAAATGGAATCTAAACTATTTGCTGTAGAAAATAAATTAAAAGTAACTGAACAACAATTGCATAATTTTCAAAATCAAGCTAATCATTTGTATGGGCAAAATGAATATCATAAACGTCAATGGCTCACTAGATTTCATCAAGTTTTAAATCGTTTAATGTTACACATTGCATTTGATGGGCGAGAGGAAATTATTAATTTAAATGCTTTAGGCTTAACAATTCCAGCGCAAATTTTTGCTGCAAAATCTTCTACTGTTTATTCCGCAATTCCTATCTTTCAAGATATTAAGTTTGCAACTCCAATTACTAAAGGAAAAATATTTCAGTGGGAATTAAGTTGGCAGCAAGAAATCCAAGGACATTCAATTGCATTACAACTAGGAACATATTGCCGAGTAAATCATTGCCAATTAAAATTAACAATGATTCCTCAAGATAAGCAAGGAGAAATTATTGAATCCTATATTGAAGGGAAATATGTAGAAGATAATGAATATATGGCTTTTCCTCTAAATAAGCCTTTATTTACAGGACGTTATATATGTGAACTTTCTTCTCCAAATACTGATAATAATCAACATTTATTGGGTGTTTGGCTAACTACAAATCATCGAGTATTAGGTGCTCAAACTTTTCGTAGTTATATTTATCAATTTCCAAATCGCACTTTATTAGAAGAAGGGCTTTTAAAATTAACCTATCGTCCTCTGATTAGTATTTTAATTCCTACCTATAATACTAATGAAAAATTCTTACGAGAATGCTTAGATTCAGTTATTAATCAAGTCTATCAAAACTGGGAATTATGTATTGCAGATGATGCTTCAAAAGAACTTCAAGTTAAAAAAATTTTAGAAGAATATCGTGAGCGCTTCCCAACTCAAATAAAATTAATTTTCTGTGAAGAAAATCGCCATATTTCTGCCACTACAAATGCAGCATTAGAAATGGCAGAAGGTGAATTTGTTGCATTGCTTGATCATGATGATTTATTAACCGAAGATGCGTTATTTGAAGTGGTTAAATTATTAAATCAAAAACATGAGAAACAAGTCGATGTGATTTATTCAGATGAAGATAAATGGAATGATGTTGCAGAATGTTTTGATGAACCCTTTTTTAAACCTGATTGGTCGCCTGAAAATTTAAAAGGTCAAATGTATATTGGTCATTTGGGAATTTATCGGAGAAACTTAGTAGAAGAAGTGGGTGGTTTTAGATTAGGATTAGAAGGAAGCCAAGATTGGGATTTAGCATTAAGAGTTACAGAGAAAGCACAAAGCATTTGCCATATTCAAAAAATATTATACCATTGGAGAAAACATAGTAATTCTACCGCGCAACACGCAAATCAAAAGAACTATGCAGTCATTGCTGGTTTAAAAGCAGTAAATGATGCGTTAGAACGCGAAAATGAGGGAGGAATTGCACACTTAAATAATGATAATAACTGTGTATTAGTTCAATACCCTATTAAAAACAAACCATTAGTAAGCATTGTGATTCCAACTAAAGATAAATCAGAATTACTAAAACCCTGTTTAATTTCTTTAGTTAAAAACACTTCTTATTCAAATTTTGAAATTGTGATTGTTGATAATGGATCGTTAGAACCAGAAACATTTCAACTATTTGAAGAATACCAACAATTACTTAAAGAAAAATTTAAAGTTATTCATGATGACGATGTTTTCAATTTCTCAAGATTAGTGAATAATGGTGTGAAAGCATCTTCTGGTGAGATGATTTTAATGTTAAATAATGATACCGAGGTTATTTCACCAAATAATTGGTTAGAGGAAATGGTGGGTTATGCACAACGTAAAGAGATTGCTTGTGTGGGTTGCAAGTTGCTTTATGATGATCAAACAATTCAACACGCGGGTGTGATTTGTGGATTGGGAGGAATTGCGAGCCATAGCCATTTGAACTTGCCAGTAAGTAGTCCTGGTTATTATGCACGTTTGACAATTGTTTCTAATTATAGTGCAACAACTGGTGCTTGCTTTATGATTAGACGTAGCATTTGGGAAGAAGTGAATGGTTTTGATGAAACCTTGGCAGTGGCTTATAATGATGTGGATTTTTGTTTGAGATTGTTGAGCAAAAATTATCGCCACGTTGTTTTACCACACATTTTATTGTATCACCACGAATCAAAGAGTCGCGGCTTAGATGATACACCAGAGAAACAACGCCGTTTTACACAAGAAACTAATTTAATGAAACAACGTTGGCAGCATATTATTGATCATGATCCGTATTACAATCCAAATTTAACTTTATATGCAACGGATTTCTCAATTAGTCCAGATTCGCCATATTATTGTGAAACTAATCAAGAAATATTGCCGTGATTTCAATCGACATTACAAATGCTAAACTCAAGGGTTTCTAAATCACCAAACACGTAGGTAGGAACTGCGGCAATTCCTCCTACTGTACCTGCATTACAAAAAATAGTTTTTTTACCTTTAATATTTTGAATTTCCTCAATTTTTGCTTTGTGTGTGTGTCCGCAGCACACCAAATCATAATCTCCCGTCACAGCCATTGCTCGTGCATAATGCGGGTAATGAACTAAAAAAATATGGCGACCGCCTAAACTAATTGCTGCATCTTGACCATAATAATGAATTAACCCATTTGAATCATGAGCAAGTTTGGAAAGGAAATACATATCTCCGCTATTATTTCCATGAATTGCATAAATGGGTAATTCAAAGGGTTTCAATTTACCTAAGGTACTTGGCGCAACAATATCACCACAATGTAAAATTGCTTCAGCCCCTTTTTCTTTTGCTTGCTTAACAGAAGAACAGAGCAAAGGAATATGATCATGACTATCAGATAAAATACAAACTTTCATTTTTTTAACTCTTCTCGTGGGTATTAAAATAATTTTTCAAATACATATCAAAAGGTAAAGTATCCATTTCTAATTGTTCTTGATCAATTAAAGATTGTTGAGCAAGTTGATTAAAATACTGCATTTGTAAATCATTTGTTGGCTGGGTTTGTAAGGTTTCACGATGTTGTTTTGATAAACGATAAGCAAATTCTGCAAAACTTTCATGATGTTGTTGCATATCTTCCAATATTTTTGCCGACGGAGTTTGCTCGGCGTTGTGAATAATTTCTAATTGTTTCTCTAATGTTTTCGCATAAAATCTTTTAGAATCAACGCGATCCATCCATTCTGCTACGCCCCGCATTGCATTACATAATTCCGAAGCCCACGTTCTCAATAACTGTGTTTCTCCACAACGTCTTAGCAATAAAGAAGGGTCGCGTCCTTGATGTGCAGTTTGGTTTTGATTCCAATCAATTTCCTCTCGTTCCTGAGGTGTTAAAAAAGAACTTTCTAATAATAAACAAAACATCATTAAAATTTCTAAAAAGCCTAACTGTTCCTCACTAATTCCAACGGGATAATAAGGATTTACATCTAAAGAACGTAACTCAATATAGGCAACGCCATCTCTTTGTAATCCTTGATAAAGTTTTTCACCTTTTTCTAAAATTTGTTTTGCACGAATCGTACTATAATATTCATTTTCAATTTGTAGAATAGAAGTATTTAATTGCCGATATTCATCATTGATTAAAACCCCAATCTTTTCATAGAATGGACAGGATTTTGAAATCGCTTCTTTTAAACCTTTTGCGTAAGTTTCTACACTATCATAATTTAACTTTACGCCACTTTTGTTATTCTTTTTATTATTGTAACCAATATCACCTAATCTTAAAGACGTTGCATAAGGTAAGAAATAAGTATCTTCATCAAAATGTTGCAACTTTCTATGGCGTTTTTCCTCTAAAAAAGATTTATCAACGGCGGGCGATGCTCCAAACAAATACGGAACTAACCAACCAAAACGTTGCATATTACGGATTAAACCAAAATAATGCTCACTTTTGAAATACGATAAACTATCATTATTTTGATAGATGATTTGTAATGCTTGCCATAATTCATTTGAAATAGAAAAATTAAAATGCACACCAGAAATTGCTTGCATCATTTTTCCATATCGATAACCCAAACCGCGTCGATAAATGGTTTTAAACAAACCTTGATTAGAAGAACCATATTGAGCAATCGGAATACTTTCCTCACCATTCAAACGACAAGGCATACTCGAAGACCAAAGAAGTTCTTCTGAGTTTTGATACACCCATTGATGAAGTTGATCTAAAAAATTTAAAACCTCTTGATTAGAAGAAAAAGGCGGCGTGACAAACTCTAATTGAGGTTCAGCATAATCAGTGGTTAAATAAGGATGCGTTAAAGTTGAACCTAATTTTTTGCTATGCGGTAAGGGTGAAAGGGTTGCTTGATCAGAAATACGCAAACATTCTTTTTCTAAACCGCGCAAATTGCCTTTTAATAAATGACTGTAAGGCATTAATTTAATTAATTTTTTTTCTAGTTTAAAATAGTCATTCATTAGGTACACACTGATAAGCAAAATCCCACACACCATGCCCTAAACGTTGACCACGTTTCTCAAATTTTGTTAAAGGACGTTCTTCATTACGAGGCGCAAAGTTTCCTTTGCCAAATTGATTTATAAAAGCGGGATGTTGATCTGCAACTTCTAAAATATGCTCGGCGTAATTTTCCCAATCCGTTGCAATGTACAATTTGCCATCTTTTTTTAGGACAGTTGCTAATAAATCCAGAAATGCAGTTTGAATCAATCTTCTTTTGTGATGACGTTTTTTATGCCAAGGATCGGGAAAGAAAATATAAATCACATCGATGCTCTGTGGTTCTAATTGTTCTTTTAAAACATTTACCGCATCGGTGCTCAAAATTCTTATATTTTTTAGAAATAGCTTTTCTAATTGCAATAACAAATGTCCAACGCCCGCTTGATAAACTTCAATACCTAAATAATCATGCTCTGGATGTTTTGCCGCCATTTCTGCCAAACTATCACCCATTCCAAAACCGATTTCTAAATGTTTTTCTGCATCGCGTTGAAATAGGGTATTCAAATCAAGTTTCTTATCAATCGGTAAAATAAATTGATTTAAAGTTTCTATCGCTCGATGTTGAGAATCGGTAATGCGTCCATTACGACGCACAAAACTGCGAATGGTACGTTGTTCCATTACATGACTTCCAAACAATGACGGATAACTTGTTGAGTTGCTTCAGGTTTTGCACATTGACGAGCGGCGGTTGCCATTTTTTGTAATTGCTCAGGGTTTTCTATAAAATTATCAAGAATTTCAGCAAGTTGCGTTGAATTTAAATCTTTTTGCTGAATTAAAATCGCCGCGCCAGATTTCACTAAAAATTGCGCATTTGCAGTTTGATGATCGTCGACAGCATGGGGAAAAGGCACTAAAATCGCGGGGACACCCATTTGTGCTAACTCACTGATTGTTAAGGCTCCTGCGCGACACACCGCCACATCCGCCCATCGATACGCCTCTGCCATGTTTTCAATGAATGGCTCGACGCGATCTTGCGAATCGGGACGCGCGGTGACGTGGCTATTTTTGCCTGTTTGATGCCAAATTCGCACGGAATGTTGCATTTTTTCAATCGATTCAGGGACTAAGCTATTCAACGCTTGCGCACCCAAACTTCCTCCCACGACCAAAAGATGCAAAGGTTGATGAATCGGACGTGGTTCGGGTGGATTTTCGCTCAAAATATCAAAACGCAACGGATTGCCAGTGTGTATGGGATTGATTTTATTAGGAAAAACATCAGGAAAAGCCACTAAAGTTCGTTTCGCAAAACGGGCTAAAACTCGATTGGTTAAACCTGCTTTGGCGTTTTGTTCGTGGATAACTAACGGAATTCCAAGGAGTTTTGCAGCAATTCCCCCAGGACCGCTGGCAAATCCGCCCATTCCCAACACAACGCTTGGTTTTAATTTATCAATAATTTCAATAGCTTGCCAAACTGCTTTGATAATTTTAAAAGGGGCGGCAAACCATGATAAAAAACCTTTTCCGCGTAACCCTTTGATTGTTAAGATATTTAAATTAATCCCGACTTTGGGAACGATTTGGGCTTCTAAACCGTGCGCTGTGCCGAGCCATTCGACCTTAAATCCTTGTTTTATAAGGGCAGTCGCACACGCCAACGCGGGAAAAACGTGACCGCCCGTCCCGCCCGCCATGATTAAAATGGGTTTATTTTGTGTTTGCACGTCAATTCACGCTCTGCAAAATCGTCCATTATACCGCCCTCGCCTGTTTCAGTGTTTTTTTCTTGTCATGTCTGGAGTTTCGCAAACGCTAAAAAAAGACAACCTACTAGATTTTTTAGTTTCTAGTAGGTTTTTTTCTTTAAGTTTATTTCAATCGCCTGCATTCGAGATAGGTTGTAACAAATTAAAAAATCTTGAACCAACCTAGAAATATTGTGCTGAAAGTATCAATAGGACGTGTTAAGAATATTTGGGTACGTAAAACAACGGTACATACTACTTAACTGTGTAATCATAATTTCTATTTGCGACCCACTCTTTAATTGCATAGATTTTTGGTTGTGAACCTAAATTTCCAATTAAAACTGCTTGTTCGACATTGCCACTGATTGATTTTTTTTCGTTGTTCACTTCAAATTCATAGGTATAACGAACAGCAGCAATATTCCCACCTTCGTCTAGCTTTATTTCTTGAATGTCTTTCAACTTATAAGAACGGCTTGGAAATTTTTTCATATATTTCAATGCATTATCACGAATATAATTTTTACTTACAACTCCCTCCTTAAAAAAATCCACTCTTTCGGCATAAAGATTAATCTTTTGAGAAAGAGGTTGATTTGAGTCAAGCAATTTCAAAATTATTTCTTGTACCTGACTTTTAACTGTTTCATTAGGAGAAATACTTCTTAAATTTTGAGGCGTGTAGCTTTGAGGGCTTGAGTTTCGAGAGGCATACGCAGACTTTAAGCCTTCAATAACCAGTTCAACTGCTATGCCCTTAATGAGCATATTAAGAAAGTCTTCGGCTTGGATGATTGTAGAAAATAAAAGTAAATTAATCGTTAACACAATTGAGACAGTCATTTTATTTTTGCTCATTGCTTTTTCTCCTGCTATTTATTTGATCTATCACCGAGTTTCGACTAATGCTTATCCAACAATAAAATATCGGATAAATAGTCCCGCCTACACCAACTATGTTTATCAAGAAACTGTTTCAAAGTGAAACAAACTGCAATTCCCATTGCTCATGATAATCGCATAGCTTTCAAAGGATTGCAAGTCATTTTTTATAACCCGAGTTCGGGATAATATTTTAAGATGAATAAAGGTTAGAAGAAAGAGAAGAAGGAGAATATTTTCGTAAGCGTAAAGAGGGTTTGAGAGATTGCCAAGAATAAGCAATTAAAACCCCGAGCAAATGAATCATCAAACCTGTTAAGCAACGATGTTTAGTATGCTCAAGTTCATACATCATTTTAAAGGGTGGAGCAACACCCCAAATGATAAAAGTAAAGAATGATGGTTATAATTTCGGAAGTACTTAAAGAACACTCACGGGTTTTATGATGTTTAACCTATTGTTCTAAAAAACGTTTTTTAATACACTAGCATAAAACGTCGGCAAAAATCATCGACGTGACAAAATAATTCAACAAAGTTTATCATATCCGAGAATCTCCATATTAAGTGGTTGTAGTAAAGTCGCAAACGCCATTATCAACAATTTTTCTGGAAATTCAATATGTTATCTACTTCCTTATCCCGAACTCAGGTTAGTTAATACTTTGTTAGGAGCTTAACTATATGTTACAATTTTTTGAGGGATTACCGTTTGCGTCGAAAGGAGTATTTTTAATTATTATTCTCTTCGTGACGGTTTTTGTTTTAATGAAGATGGTTTATTTTTGGTTGAACACAGCATCAAAACAAAAATACGGTTACATTTTTGACAGCATCATGGCTTGGATCACTTTGCTCTCGATTTTGGCACTTTGGCTTGTTATGATTGTGTCTAAAATAAAATGGTAGTGTTAAAGAAGAGAATGATATAGTAATATCATATAGTGTAATTTCTCTAAAATGATGAATAGGAATATTTTTTTATTGCATTGATTTTCAATAAATTTTCATAATTCATCTTCACACAAATCCACTCATCACATTATATATAGATTAATTAGAGAAAAGGCGCAGCCAAATTTTCTCAAAGTTAAAAATACGGGTTTTGAAAAAATCATAACAATATCCTATTAATTGCTCAAATGTTTCATATTGATAATAATTTTATCTGATCCAATTTTTGGGGTGGAGCAACACCCCTGTATTTTTCCCAGTTGAAAAATAAAATCTTTTTAACTTAATCTGCTATATTTTCCTTTTGTTATTGTTGGGAGAAAACTCAAATGTTTCGTTATTTGAATCCTTACACGGATTTTGGTTTCAAAAAATTCAATAAGAAGTGAACAAATTGCAATTGCAAAAAATTTATTGATGTATTTCATAGTGAAGTTCCTAGAAAATAGTGAGCATTAGGATGCAAAACCTTCGGATTGGAGAGTGGTTGTTTTCTAGTCTCCATTTTCACTTTATTGTAGAATGAAACATTTTGAATTTGGGAATTACGCATGATCAGCAATGCTTTAGCAGAAATCAAACGCGGCGCACAAGAAATCCTTATTGAAGAGGAATTGATTAAAAAACTTAATACAAACAAACCCTTACGCATTAAAGCTGGTTTTGATCCGACCGCGCCTGATTTGCATTTGGGTCATACGGTTTTAATGAATAAACTCAAGCAATTCCAAGACTTAGGTCATCAAGTGTTGTTTTTGATCGGGGATTTTACGGGGATGATTGGCGATCCGACGGGTAAAAATATTACTCGCAAACCTTTAACGCGAGAGCAAGTCCTTGAAAATGCTCAAACTTATCAGCAACAAGTCGGCAAAATTTTGGATTTGAATAAAACTGAAATTTGCTTTAATTCTCAATGGATGGATAAATTAAGTTCTTCTGAGTTAATTCAACTCGCGGCTACTCACACGGTTGCTCGAATGTTAGAACGTGATGATTTCAGCAAACGTTACGCAAATAATCAACCGATTGCAATCCATGAGTTTCTCTATCCATTAGTGCAAGGTTACGATTCAGTTGCTCTCAAATCAGACGTTGAATTAGGCGGAACAGATCAAAAGTTTAATTTATTGGTCGGACGTGAATTGCAGAAACATTTTGGACAAGCACCACAAATCGTTTTAACGATGCCACTTTTAGAAGGAACGGACGGCGTTCATAAAATGTCGAAATCGTTAGGAAATAGCATTGGTATTAGTGAGCAACCAATTGAAATGTTTGGAAAAATTATGTCGATTTCTGATACATTAATGTGGCGTTATTTAGAATTGTTGAGTTTCAAACCGTTATCTGAAATTGAAAGTTTGAAAAAAGCCGCTTTAGAAGGTAAGAATCCTCGTGACATTAAAATCGATTTAGCCAAAGAATTAATTGCACGTTTCCACGATCAAAATGCTGCCGAATCTGCGCATCAAGATTTCATTCAACGTTTTAGTCAAAATCAATTGCCAGATGATTTACCAGAAATCACCGTCAATGCGCCACAAGGATTTCTCAAAATTGCGAATTTGCTCAAAGAAGCGGGTTTAGTTGCAACCACTTCTGAGGCAATGCGTCAAATCGATCAAGGCGCAGTTAAAATCAACGGCGAGAAAATCACTGACAAACAGTTACAAATTAACGTCGGTTCTCAACAAGTTTATCAAGTCGGCAAACGCCATTTCGCAAAGGTTTTAGTGAAATAAAATCCTTAGATAGCTTTTTCAAACTTGTTCCCACACTCGAGCGTGGAACGTCTTTATAAGTATTTCACTATAAAAAAACCTGACAGGTTTTTGAAATCTGTCAGGTTTAATTTTGCTCAATTATTGGACTAAAGCAACTCTACTCAAATCTAAATCAAAGGTGAAAGAACCGTTTCTTTTATTTTAAAGGAAAAGAGAGGAATTATGGCTGACAAAAAAGCTGCTTCAGGTACAATTTGTTTGAATAAGAAAGCCTGATTTGATTATTTTTTAGAACAACGTTTTGAAACCGGTATGGTTTTGCAAGGTTGGGAAGTAAAAAATTTGCGTGCTGGCAAAGTGCAATTGCGTGATGCGTATGTGATTATTAAAAATGCAGAAGCATGGTTGCTAGGCGCATTAATTACGCCGTTAGGAACGGTTTCTACGCATTATGTTCCAGAAAACAATCGCACTTGCAAATTATTATTAAATCGTGAGGAACTGAACAAATTCATCGGTGCAGTAGAGCGTAAAGGAAAAGCGTTAATTCCAGTCGCAATGTATTGGAAGAATAATCGGGTAAAACTTGAAATCGCATTGGCAACTGGCAAGAAAGAACATGATAAACGTGATACAGAGAAAGATCGTGATTGGCAACGTGAGAAATCACGAGTTATGAAGGCGCATAACTAAAGCATCAGGTTAGTATGGGTAAATTTATTTGATATGCACAAAAAGATGCATTATACTAAACGCTCTTTTTGAACTTATTTGGAGATAATTATGTTGATGAAAAAAGCATTTTTTAGTGGACTGATGTTTGTCTCATCAGTTGCAATGGCAGATTTGCCGGTTTGTCATATTCTTTATGATGCAGGGAGTAGTGGAACTCGTTTGTATGTATATGAACAACAAGGGAAAAATTGGGTAGAACACGAAGGTCCAAAAGTAACAGCATTAGCTGATCCCGTGAGAGAATTTCGGGGTAAGAAATGGCAAGATGTGGATTCGGTTTTAAATGAAGTTGTAGCCGCATTAGATTCTATTAAACAAGATGGTCCTGTTAAAAATAACAAACCAGCTTGGAAAGCATTTGATTGGTCAAAACAATGTCAAATCAAATCGGCGGCAGTATATGCAACGGCGGGTATGCGTCTAGCAGAGCAATCTAACAAAGAAAGAAGCTTAACTTTGTGGACTAATTTGAAACAAAAATTAGTAGCAAAATTAGGTGAGAAAGTCGATGTTGATGCTAAAACTTTAACAGGATTTGAAGAAGGTTTATTTGCGTGGTTAGCCGTGCGTGAACAACAAAAGAATGAATCCTTTGGTATTGCAGAAATGGGCGGTGCATCTGCACAAATTACTTTTCCTTGTTCAAAATGTGAAGATACTCAACCAAGCACCAGAACTATTCAATTAGATGGTAAAGCGTTGAAAATGTATAGTTATTCTTATTTAGGATTGGGTCAAGATGAAGCACCAAAAAGTTTAGGTCTACCAACAAGTTGCGTGAACGGTGCTGCAACAAAACAAGCTAATTGGAAACCCCAAGATTGTGCAAATCAAATCCAATTAACCGTAGAGAAAGGTGTGCGTGATCCGTATAACTTTGTGGGAGAAAAGTTAGGTTCTCAAGAACAACCACCCATTGACAAAGCGGACTCTAATAAATGGTTTCTAACCGGTGCATTTAATTATATCAATCCGGCTAATATTGAAACCTATTGTGTAAAAGACCCTAAATTAAGCGATGAAGAAAAATTCTGTTATCGTTCAATTTATCCAGTGAAATATCTTGAAACCTTTAAAATCCCCGTTGATGCACCAAAACTAAACGTAAGTTGGACGCAAGGTGCAGTAGTTTGTAAAGAAAACAAATGCTTAGAACCAGCAGCTAAAACTCCTCCTTTCTGTCGTTGGTTGGATAAAGGTTGTTTGAAATAATTTTTTAGTTTTTCTCCCATTATTTTTAAAAGTAATGGGAGATTTCTTTTAAATGAGGATATAAACGTGATAAGAAAATTAATAAGTTTTGCTTTTGCATTTTTATTGCAAGTGATGGTTTATGCACAAACCGATCAAGTAATGCAAATATCGACTATCGATGCGTTATTAAGCGGGGTTTATGACAGCGATTTTCAGATTGGAAAATTAAAACAATATGGAGATTTTGGTTTAGGAACATTCAATGCATTGAATGGAGAAATGGTTGTTCTAAATGGAAATATTTATCAAGTTCCTCAAAATGGTAAAACAATTCAACCCCCTTTAGAAACCTGTACCCCTTCTGCCGTTGTTACCTTTTTTAAAACCGATAAAACCCTTCTTTTAAACCAAGCATTAGATTTCAAACAACTTGAACAATTTATCGATAAAATACTCCCAACAACTAATATTTTTTACGCCATTAAAATTAAAGGAAAATTTAAGCAAATGAAAACTAGAAGTGTTGCAAAGCAAGAAAAGCCCTATCGTCTTTTAAAAGACATTGTAAATCAACAAGCGATTTTTGATTTTGAGAATTCGGAAGGAACAATTGTAGGATTTCGTTTTCCTAGTTATTTCAAAGGGATAAATGTTACGGGTTATCATTTGCATTATTTAACCACAAACGAACAAGCGGGTGGACATATTTTAGATTTTGTAATTGATAATGCGCAACTTGAAATCGATGAAATCTCAAATTTTTCGATGATTGTCCCAAATAATGAACATTTCTATCATGTTGATTTATCCGAAGATAAACAAGCAGATTTAGAAAAAGTAGAAAAACTGCAAAAATGAATTTTAATTTTTGGTATGAGATAAACACCATCCCTCATAATCCCCTCTTTTTAAGAGGGGAGTTTTTTATTCTTTTTTGAGTAATTCCTTAACCGTTAAGCCTTTTTTCTTTATGATGCCGCTAAACAAATCTCGTAATTTGCTTTTTATTGTTCCACAAATACGGTCTTCTGTTAGTATAGCTTTTTCAAACTTGTTCCCACACTCGAACGTGGAACGTCTTTATAAATATTTCACTATAAAAAAACCTGACAGGTTTCAAAAACCTGTCAGGTTTAATTTTGCTCAATTATTGGACTAAAGCAACTCTGCTCAAATCTAAATCAAAGGTGAAAGAACCGTTTCTTTGTAACAAATACACGTCGAAAGTTTGAACAACACCAAGTGTTATTAAATCAACAAAAGGAACGTGCAATTCTCCTTTTGCAGCATCATAAGTCGCGTGAATCCCCGAAATAGAAGAAGTTCCTTTACAATTTGGATCAGCTTTGCATTGGTCGATGCCAGCCTGTGTTGAACCATCGGTATTTTGACTAACCGTAATTCCACAAGAAGCGGGATTTGTTTTACAACTTTGTTTAGCTGTACTTATTGCCGCATCCATTTGTGCTTGCGTAAAACCACTAGAAATAGAAATACCGCAAGTTGTTGGATTATCTTTACAAGATTGAATGCCGCTTTGTTTTGCTGCATCTATTTGAGTTTGCGTAAATAAACTGTAATTGCTTGGCGTGGCTTTAACTAAATCAATACCTGTTTGTGTTGAACCATTACTATCTGCTGGGCAAGCGTTTGTTGAAACAACAGCAATTCCCATTGGCCAGCTTCCTACTGTAACAGTTGAAATGACTGTATCGCTATTAGTGTCTATTATGCTGACATTACCACTTTTTGCATTAACAACATAAGCTCGTGAACCCGTTGAATTGAATTTTATTCCATAGGGACTTAAACCTACTAAAATAGTTGATGTAATACTATTGTCACTAAGATTTATTACTTGAACAGCACCATTACCATTCACGGGATTGATAGGTACATACAAATGCGTTCCTGATGGATTAATTCCTATATTGTTAGGTAAGTTTCCTACCGTTAAAGTGCTTACAACACTATTATTACTAGCATCTATTACACTAATAGAATTACTTTTAAGATTAGTGACATAAACGCGAGTACCAGATGAATTAATGACAATGTTATGAGGACTTTCTCCAACAGAAATGGTTTTTACTACTGTATTATTAGTAGTATCTATTACGCTAACCGTATTGCTAGAAACATTAGCAACATAAACTCGATTCATAGTTGGATTGATAGCAACTCCTTCAGGATTTGTTCCTATTGATATAGTTGCAGTTACACTATTTGTGCTCGTATCAATTACGCTTAAACTATTGCTAAACCAATTACTTGCATAAGCACGTCCATTAGTTGGATGGATTGCTATACCGTTAGGAAAGTTTCCTAAATTAATAGTGGCTGACACTTTATCAGTGCTGGTGTCTATAACGCTTGCAGTATCACCACCGCTATTTGTTACATAAACTTTTGTCCCAGCAGCATTTACTGCAACACCAACCGCACCGCTACTTGTAGTGACTGATTTTACTGTATTATTAGCATCGGTATCTATGATGCTAACAGTGCTACCGCCTTGATTAGCGACATAAAGTTTATCGGCTTGTGCGCCTTGGGTTATTAAAAAGGCTCCTGCGAATGCGCCGAGCCAGAATCTTGAATGTTTAATCATCATGTTGCCTCCAAAGAAAAGTAGTAAATTTGCAAAGATTGACTATAATGCTCTGTAATGTTGGAAGATAACAGAGCCAAAAAGGATTATTTTCATCACTTTTAGGGTAGATTTTATGCACTTTCATGAAAAACTTAGAGCGGTTCGTACATTAAAAAGTTGGTCACAAGACAAAATGGCTGAGAAATTAGGATATTCGGTGAGCGGTTACGGAAAAGTCGAACGCGGCAAAACCAAAATTGATGATGAGAAAGCAGAAGAAATTATTAAAACGATAGGAATAGATTGGCAAAAATTAGAACTTTTATTAAAAGAATTAAATGGAGAAAATGTTTTTAATTTTGCTGAAAATTACACTCATAGTAATAATATAAAATGTAATATTGTTTTAAGCGAAACCCAATGCGTTCACGAATTAGAAAAAGCGCATTTAATTATCGAACAACAAGCGAAAGAAATTGGCTATTTAAAAGAAGAAAACACCCATCTCAAGGAAATCATTTCTTTAATAAAAAAGCAACCAACCGAATAAAAGGAGAATTTCATGCAATTAACTGTTATTGAAAAAGAAGTGCTCGACAATATGCACGATTTGCCATTAGACAAACAACAAAGTATTTTAGATTTCAGTTTATTTATCAAATCCATTGCAGCTAACCCTATTCAAAATACTAAACCTTTAAAACGACAAGCAGGTTTAGGAAAAGGAAGCACTTGGATGAGTGAAGATTTTGATGAACCTTTGCCCGATAGTTTCTGGTTAGGCGAGAAATAAACCATGAAATATATTTTAGACACCCATACATTTATTTGGTGGCATGATCATCAAGAATTGTTATCAGAGAAAGTCTTAACCCGTAAGGTGTAATGTAATTGCACTGACAAATGATAAAAACTAAACTTAAAACCTGTCTCAAAATGTCCAATAAAAAAAGCCCTCTTTTATTTTAACAAGAGAGCTTTTTCTTTAAAGTGAAATCAAATTACAACTGTTCCAAAGGCTAATTAAAGGTAATAAAATGATTTGTAAATACAGAATCACACAGCGCGGCAATAATATTAAGTTTCTTTGTTCTCTTTCCACTAACCTTCCCAAACACTTCTTTTCCTCGTTCTGCATAACCATGTTCTCTCGTAACCTCTTGTTTTATACCACTTTCATCTAAATAAACTATCGGTGTTTCAGCAGGTATTTCTTCTAATAATTTCTTGAATTCTTCAACTTTTTCTGGGTCTTGCTCTAAATAGGTTAGACTTTTTTTTATAAGTAATATCCAACGCTTTTAATATTCTACCTATTTGAGCTGTGTGTTGCTCCACACGGGAAACCCCAAAATGTTCTCCATATTTTTCTTGAGTTAAATCGGGATTCTCTTTAACATAATCTCTTAATTCTTCCCAATTTATTTTAGGGGTAGAGCAATACCCCCGCAGGTGCTTGCCGATAGGCTTCTTTTGGATTGAGGTATCCTTCTTCCAAATATCTATTCAACCATTTTGAAATCGTATTGTAATGGACTTTAAATGTCTTATGCGCTTCTTGCATTGTTTTTCCTTCCAATACAAACTCTATTACCCTTTCTCTTAATTCTAATCCGTAACTCATCTTTTCTTTCCTCTTTCTCTATTCTTCATTTGTTTTTAGGTATTATACTATATAGTGTGATGAGTGGATTTGTGTGAAGATGAATTATGAAAATTTATTGAAAATCAATGCAATAAAAATATTCCTATTCATCATTTTAGAGAAATTACACTATAATTGCTCAAATGTTTCATATTTGTAATAATTTTTTCTGATTCAATTTTGGGGTGTTAACCAAATATCTTCTACAGGATTTTCTTGGATGGCATATGGAGAAAAATTTACACAACTAATTGCCAACTTTTTTCCATTAATCCTTTATTTTTTCAATCAAATAATCTCTAAATGCTCCATATTTATGGTAGCTCGCACAATCCCATATTAAAACATTTCTTGCTTTCGGATGTTTCTCTCTTAACCATTCTACAAAATTTAGGGGTGGAGCAACACCTCCGTCAAATAATTCAATTCCCCCTTCTCTCTCCTTGTTCATTTATATCCCGTATAATATCACTATAGTGATGCAGTATTTCGTATTTGAATCTGTTAGAGTTTTAAAGCAATAGGGTACAATAGTCTTTTTTGGAGTTTAAAGATGGGCATAGTGCAAGTTATCACGTTGGCGATTGTTCAAGGATTGACGGAGTTTTTGCCGATATCGAGTTCGGCGCATTTGGTGTTAGTGCCGCATTTGACAAAATGGGCGGATCAGGGTTTAGAGTTTGACGTTGCGCTTCATGTGGGGAGTTTGATCGCGGTGTTGATCTATTTTCGCAAAGATTTGCTTTTAATATCAAAGGCTTGGTTTGACAGCGTTATTAAAAGAAAACATTCTCAAGAAAGCCGTTTGGCGTGGGGAATTTTGCTCGGAACAATTCCCGCTGGATTAGTGGGATTAGCGTTTTCGGACTTTATCGAACATAACTTGCGGATTCCATTGGTCGTTGCGGGCACAACCCTATTTTATGGAGCGTTATTGGGCGCGGCAGACATTTTTGGCAAACGCGAACGCGGCGAATTCTCTTTGACATGGAAAGAAATGGTTTTAATCGGTTGTGGTCAAGCACTTGCGTTGATTCCGGGCACGTCGAGATCAGGCATTACCATGACAGTGGGATTGTTTTTAGGATTGACTCGAACGGCGGCGGCACGATTTTCGTTTCTGTTGTCAGTCCCGATCATTGCGTTGGCGGGCGCGCACGACGGCTTAAAAATGCTCAAAAATCCCGCAAATGTCGATTGGGGTTCGATGGGATTGGGCATGGTCGTTTCTGCGATAACCGCTTATTTTTGCATCGCTTTTTTGATTAAATGGCTAAGTCACGCGAGTTTAATGCCGTTTGTGATTTATCGTTTGGCGTTGGGTGTTTTCTTACTATTCATGTGGTAAAACAAGATGTTAAAAAGTTTTTTGCATTTATTGGGGCAAATGTTGTCGTTTTTAATGGGTTTTGCCTTATTAATCATGGTGTTAGGAATTTTAGCGTTTGGGATCGGATTTGGGATTGCCTCGAACTTCGACACCGAAACCCTCGAGCCTTCGCCTTATAATTTTGTGCTTGGCGATGAGTCGAGCAGCAATTTTCTCTTAAAAATCAACGTGGAAGGCGTAATTTTAGGCAGTTCGCCGCAGAGTTATGATTTGCAGTGGTTTTCGGAAGAAGGAATCGCGTATGGCTATGATATTCAAGATATTTTTATCGAAGCCTCCAAAGATTCTACCATCAAAGGAATTCTTTTGTATTTACAAACGCCCGGCGGAACGATTTTTGGGTCGCGGGCGATTTTTGACGGCATCAAAATGTACCGCGAAAAAACGGGAAATCCAGTCGTTGCGTATGTGCAGGGAATGTCGGCATCGGGCGGGGTGATGGCGATGATTGGCGCAAACGAAATCTACGCAGATCACGGCAGTTTAGTGGGCAGTATCGGCGTGATCGGCGACACTTTGACCTATTTCAACAAACCCACCGCTATCGATGGGGGATTATTGGGCGGCGGCATCACCACCAAAGACGGCATCGAACAAACCATTGTTTTTGCTGGAAAAGGTAAAGATTTGGGAAATCCATTTCGTCGTCCAACCAAAGAAGAACTCAAACGTTTGCAAGACGATATTGATCACGAATACGATTTGTTTGTAAAACACGTCGCAGAGAACCGTGAAATGGATTCAAAAGTCATTCGTGAGCAAATGGGCGCGCATATTTTTGATAATGAATCAGCAAAGAAATTTGGTTTAATTAATGGCACGTTGAACTATCGAGAAAGCGTGAAACGTTTAGCCGAATTAGCGCAAATTCAAACCGATGATTATCAATTAATTCAAACCGCCGATAAAAGTCATAGTTTGTTATCTTCATTATTAGGCGTTTTGAAACCCAAACCCGCACCCCTCAAAGTTTCTTCTCTCAAAAGCCAATTTTGCAATAAATTTAGCCATCTACCTTTAGCCTATTACGGTAATCCTACCAAAATTTGCTCTCATTAAAACTAAGATGCGGGAAACCGCATCCCAAATTAGTTTTATTTCTAATTAAAAGCCATTTAAGTATATAAACCTTCTTTTAAGGGTACAAAATACACTTTATCCAAAATTTTTGATTCAAAGTTGTTGCGTGTGCGCGTGATTTGATAGAGTGTTTGATGTTGAGCATCCCCGACTGGAATAATCAAACGTCCATTTAAAGCAAGTTGCTCTAATAAAGATCGAGGAATTTCTGGCGGCGCAGCAGCAACTAAAATTCCTTGAAAAGGCGCATATTCTTTTAATCCTAAATAACCATCCCCATGAATTAATTGAATATTTTTAATCTTTAATTGCTCAAGGCGTTTTTGTGCTGAAATCAAAAAAGAACCAATTCTTTCAATACTATACACTTGGTTTGAGAAATGCGCTAATATCGCCGTTTGATACCCACAACCCGTCCCGATTTCTAATACTTTTTCTAATCGCCCATTCTCAATTAATGCTTCGGTCATTTTCGCCACAATATACGGCTGAGAAATGGTTTGTCCAAATCCAATTGGTAATGCAGTATTATTATAGGCATGGTTTTCTAATGCTTCATCGATGAAATGATGGCGAGGGGTTTGTCGAATGATTTCTAAAACGCTTTCATTTGAAATACCTTGATCACGCAATCTTTCAACCAATCGATCACGCGCAGCTTGAGAAGTTAATCCACTTCCATAAAAACGAGATAAATGTGCAGGCAAAGGCATATTAAGAGGTTAATTTTGTTTGTAATCTTTTGAGAAAAATCTGCATTTCTTTAACGGCTTGCAAATCACCCTTCTTTTGAGCAATTGTAATCCCTTTTTGATAGGTATCAATTGCCATTTCAAACTGGTTATTTTCGGTCAAGGCTTTTGCATAACCTTTCCACGCTGCCGAATAGCTTTGATCATATAACAACGCAAATGCAAAATGCTCAATTGCTTTCTCAAAATTCTTTTCTTTTAAATAACCCATTCCCAAACCACAACGTAACATGGCATTATCTTTACCTTGCTCTAACATTTTTTCCATTGCTTGTAATGGTGCAGTCATTTAAAGTTCCTTACTTTTGTTTTGATTTTGTTCGCTCAAAATAGCCATGATAATCTTTATAGAAAGCGGGATAGGCATTAAAACTTAATAAAGAGCAAAGTGTTAAAATGCAACCAGCGATAATTTGATATTTTTTCTCTCCAAACAACAAAGGAAAAAGCATCCAAAATCCTGCGAAAATGAACCCAAAAAATTGGGCAGTGGGAGAAATTACTACAAAAGAAAAAATGAATATAAAAATTGAAAGTACAATCAATGTATTAGCGGTTTCATTTTTCAATGTCATTCTTTATTCTTCTATAAAGATTTTTGTTCCAATATCAGCTAAATCAAATAGCTTTAACAAATCAGGGTTGCGCATTCGAATACAACCTTTTGATAATGGGATGCCCATCGGATTACAACTTGGTGTGCCATGAATATAAATAAATCTTTCAAAAGTATCAACGTTTCCTCCGAAATTTTTACCTTCTTCTAATCCATTTAACCATAACACGCGGGTTAAAATCCAATCTTTTTTGCTCAAATGATCATGGTAAATTTCGCCCATCCATTTACGCTCGACAAATATTGCATCTTCGGGACAGTTTTCTCCGAATTTTTCTTTAATTTCTAACCATCCTCGAGGCGTACAATAACTATTTTTGATTTCACCTGCACCATTTCTAGCAGTTGAAACAACGGCAGAGAAAATTTCTGTTTGTTCTTCAAACATCCATAATTTTTGTTCTTTAATACTGACTTTAATCCATCGCATTTCAAATTTTCTTTTGGGCAGTGAATGTGAAAAAGAAAGGAATAAAGCTATTCCTCCTTTTTATTTAAAAAATCAAGCTAAATCAGCGGGTTTGATGGGCAATTGGCGAATGCGTTTGCCCGTCGCGGCGAAAATCGCATTTGCAACGGCAGGAGCAATCGGCGGTAATCCTGGTTCGCCAACCCCACCTGGTTTTTCTTTACTATCAACAATATGCACTTCAACTTGCGGCATATCTCCCATTTTTAAAAGGGGAAAATTATCGAAATTCGTTTGTTGAATTTTGCCGTTTTTAATCGTGATCGAACTGTGCAACGCCGCCGTCAAACCATACACAATCGCGCTTTGCATTTGGGCTTCGATGGTGTCGGGATTCACAATTTGCCCGCAATCGATCACGCACACGACTTTTTTGACGCGCACGTTTCCGCTTTTATCTATAACAATTTCAGCGACTTGCGCACAATAACTCCCAAAACAATGATGAACCGCAATGCCTCGACCTTCGCCTCTCGTAAGTTTTTGATTCCAATTAGCTTTTTCTGCGGCTAATTCTAAAACGCCTAAATGACGGGGTTGATCTTTGAGCAAGGTTTTCCGAAATTCAAAAGGGTCTTTGCCGCACGCATGAGCGATTTCGTCGATGAACGATTCAGTGATAAACGCATTTTGCGAATGTCCGACCGCTCGCCAAAATCCGACGGGCACATTCCCTTGATTTTTAAGCACATAATCGACAACAAGGTTTTTAACATCGTAAGGCAAGTCCGCACCCGAACCCTCGACCGAACTGTGATCCAAACCATTTTTAAGTTGATCTGGCATTGCCCGCGCAAAAATCGATGGGCTTACAATCCGTTGTTGCCAACCAATTAACTCATTGTTTTTATTGATAAATGCGCTTAATTTATTGTATCCATTTGGACGATATACATCGTTTTGCATATCTTGTTCGCGTGTCCAAATTGCTTTTACTGGAGAATCAATGGCTTTCGAGATTTCAACCGCGTCCCGCACAAAATCTTTTTCGCCGCGCCGTCCAAATCCCCCACCTAAATAAGTGGTATGAATTTTAATCGCCGATTCATCTAAGCCAGTGATTTCTTTAGTAATTTGGAGCGTTCCCGTTTGATTTTGCGTGCCGACCCACACTTCGCAACTGTCTTTTTTGACATCGGCGGTGCAATTTAATGGCTCCATACACGCATGTGCTTGAAAAGGAACGATATATTCAACGTCGAGTGTTTTTGCGGCATCGGATTTTGCGGATTTGATCGAGCCTTTTTGTTTTGCAATCACAGACTTATCTTGGGCGGCGGCTTCTTTCAAACTTTCCAAAATGCTTTCAGAAGATAATTTGTCGTCGCCCCCTTTCCATTCAACTTTGAGGGCTTTAACCCCTTGTTCTGCAAGCCAAAAATTATCCGCAACTACCGCAATTCCATCCGTTGTTTTAATAACATGACGTATCCCATTGATTTTACGGACTTCGCTGTCATCGTAATCTTTTAATTTTCCTCCAATTAGCGGCGGACGAATTACGCTTGCAATCAATAAGTTAGGCAATTTGACATCGATCCCAAACATCGCTTTTCCATGAACTTTATCATATAAATCAAGGCGTTGTGTTTTTTTACCGATCAATTTGAAATCGGCGGGGGATTTTAATTCGACATGGCTTGGATCAATTAACGGTAATTTGGCGGCGCGTGCAACTAACTTCCCGTAACTAAAGGAGTTTTCCTGATGTGAAATGTGTCCTTTGAGTGCGCGGCATTCTTCTTTGGGAACATCCCACGTTTGAGCAGCGGCTTCGAGCAGTAAATATTTTGCAACCGCGCCCGCACGTCGTAATTTTTCCCAACCTTCACGAATACTCGTGCTTCCACCAGTTAATTGCAATCCAATCAATGAGTTACGATATTGATCGCCGGCGGGTGCAAATTCGGTGGTAATTTGGTCTAAATCAACTTCCATTTCTTCGGCAATCAACATTGCTAAAGAAGTCATTACCCCTTGACCCATTTCTGAGCGATCAATTTGAAAGGTAATTTTGTTATCGGGATCGATTTTAATCCACGCGTTTGGATTAAAGGATTTTTTATTTGAAACATTAGAAGAAGTGGTTTCTGATTTGGTTTCATTGGCGGCTAAGTCGATGCCAATTAACAAACTTCCTCCCACCGTTAAACTCATTTGTAAGAATTGGCGACGGTTCATGATTGTTTCCCCTTCAATTGAGCGGCGGCGGAATGCACGGCTGCGCGAACCCGTTGATACGTTCCGCAACGACATAAATTTCCTGCTAAGGCGTTGTCAATGTCTTGATCTGTCGGGGAATTATTTGTCGCCAATAACGCCACCGTGTTCACGATTTGACCCGATTGACAATAGCCACATTGAGGAACTTGTTCGGCGATCCACGCTTGTTGAACGGTTTCTGCGATTGCGCCGTGCAAACCTTCGATGGTAGTGATTGATTTTCCTACAGTTTCTGACACTGGCAACACGCACGCTCTGGCGGGTTGATTATCGATCAAAACGCTGCACGCGCCGCATAATGCGCTTCCGCAGCCGTATTTTGTGCCCGTCAAACCGACCACATCGCGCAACACCCACAACAACGGCATGTCATTCGGCACGTCGACTTCGTGGGCTTTTCCATTAATGGTTAAAGTTAGCATTGTTGCTCCTCTTTCTTTTCGAATAATAAACGTAACTTTTCTTTCAAT
>DYRG01000058.1 GCA_020718845.1 Thiomargarita sp. | reverse complement strand
GAAGCGATGCGCGATTGGGTAACTAATGTAGATTCAACATTTTACATCATCGGAACGGTTGCTGGACCGCATCCTTACCCCGCGATGGTCAGGGATTTTCAAGCGATTATCGGCAAAGAAACCCGCGAACAAATGGGGGATAAATTACCCGATGCGTTAATTGCGTGCGTCGGCGGTGGTTCGAATGCGATGGGATTGTTTTATGAATTTCTTGAAAATCAAGAGGTTAAATTATATGGAGTCGAAGCAGCGGGCGATGGCATTGAAACTAAACGTCATGCTGCACCGCTAAGTGCGGGGAAAATTGGGGTTTTACACGGAAATCGGACTTATTTAATGATGGACGATAACGGACAAATCATTGAAACACATAGTATTTCTGCGGGGTTAGATTACCCGGGTGTTGGACCTGAACACGCTTGGTTGAAAGACAGCGGTCGAGCTGAATATGTTTCGGTGACAGATACGGAAGCCCTTGAATCGTTTCATGAATTGACCCGCATGGAAGGAATTATTCCCGCGCTCGAAAGCAGCCACGCGCTGGCGTTTTGCCGCAAACTCGCGCCGACGATGCGCCCCGATCAAACGATTGTGGTGAATTTATCGGGTCGTGGCGACAAAGACATTCACACCGTCGCCGCCCGCGAAGGGATCACTGTTTAGTGCATTAAAGAATAACTCCTTGAAATATAAGGAGTTATTTAAATTTTAATTAATTTCAAATAAAAGGCTTTTTAGAATTGTAATTGACAAATTTTATAAAGAGATTTCAAATATAAAAATATAAGAATATAGTAATTTTTATTAGAAAAATAATTATGTTATGCTTAGCCTGTGTTAAATTGTGATAAACCAAAGGAGAATCCTTATGAAGTATAACAAAATGAAATGCTTAGCGATAAGTTTATTGATTTCTAATAACGTATTGGCGGCGCATTTATCGGAGCAAGTTCCATTAGAAATTCAAATGCCTGCGTTTGCAGAACCTTGGAAACGTTACAACGGTTGGGCGCAAGATGATTGGGGCAATTTTAGTACCTTAGCAAATATTCTTCCTCAAAATATCGCGCCAATTCAAAAGGTTGAGAAACTTGAAGGCGATCCCGAAAAAGGTAAAAAATTGGTCGATGATCGAACACGCGGCGGTGGTTGTTATGCGTGCCACAATATGCCAAATGCGAATTTGCCAGGGAATGTTGGACCCGATTTGTCCACAATTGCAACATGGGATCGCAGCGACGAATATCTTTATAATCGCATCTATGATCCTAGAATAATCAATCCCTTAACTGTGATGCCGCCTTGGGGAGCGCACGGGCTTTTTAATGATCAAGAAATTCGAGATATGGTGGCGTATTTGAAAACATTAAATAAATCAATCGGATATAAAACATCTTTTGATGATCCCGACAAACGCCCTGTTCCTGTTGAAGATCGTCCGAACCTTGATCCGTTGGAAAATCCCGCGATGTTTGCCACCGAAGACGGCGAGCGTTTGTACATGGAATTGTGCAGCGGTTGTCATCAATCGCCGATGACCTTTCAAAATTGGGCAACGATGATGCCTAAATTTAGCACAAAAATGAATAAAATCATTGGGATAGAAGAGTTTGTGACGAGACACACTCGGGCAGCAAATAATGTGAATTTCCCAATGCAAAGTCCTCAAAATACGGCGTTGTCGATATTTCTCCGTTTCCTTTCAAACGGTAAAAATATTCAAGTCGATACCTCTGATCCAGAAACCCAAGCTGCTCTCATGAGAGGTGAGAAACTTGCTCAAACTAAAGTCGGACAATTAAACTTTTCTTGCACCGATTGTCATCAAATTGCTTCAAATAAATGGATTCGCGGACAATATTTGGCAGATATGAAAAGCATGATTGATCATTTCCCTTTATATAGAACAAGTCGCGGCGAAATTTGGGATATTCGCAAACGTTTTCAATGGTGTAATGTTGCAATCCGTGCGAATGAATTACCGCCCGATGCAAAAGAATATGGTGATTTAGAACTCTATTTAACGCAATATAATCGAGGAAGTCCTCTTAGCGTTCCAAACATTCGCCACTAATAAAAAAAAGCCTTAGCAATTAAATGTTAAGGCTTTCATATTTTACAACTGAATTTTCCTCTATTTTCCTCTACTGTAGAAATAGTATTTACTCTAAGAATGCTCAACGGGTTTATTTATAGTATGAATAGCTTCGGCAGCATAAATTGCTCGAGAAAGTTCACCAATTCCACTTAAACTGCCCGCGACGTTCGCTGTATCAAGAGGCATCATTAAAATCTTTTGATTCTCGGAAGTTGCAAGCGCTTTTAATGCTTCGATATATTGAATTGCAACAAAATAATTTACGGCGTGAATATCTCCCCCAGAAATGGCTTTAGACATTTGTGAAGTTGCTCTCGCTTCTGCTAATGCGCCTCGTTCACGCGCTTCTGCTGCACAATAATCTGAATATTTCTTTGCATCAGCTCTCAAATGCTCGGCTTCAGCTTCTCCTTTTGCTAATAAAACAGAGGATTCTTTCTCACCTTCTGCTCGACGAATGGCAGCGGATTTCTCACCTTCTGCAAAAATAGTTGCTGCACGTTTTTCTCTCTCCGCCGTTAATTGTTTGGTCATTGCTGCAACTAATCCTTCGGGAGGTTTAATATCTTGAATTTGAACTCGCAAAACATTAATGCCCCATTTCTGAGTTGCATCGTGGACTTCCTTTAAAATATCATGACTAAGTTCTTCACGTTTTGAAAGCAATTCATCTAAATCAATTGATCCAACTGCGCCCCGAATATTGGCAGTGACCAAATGCGAAATTGCGCCACGATAATCAGAAACTTCATACGAGGCTTTAACAGCATCTTCTACCTTAAAAAACAAAACACCATCCACTAATACCATTGCATTATCTTTAGTAATGACCTCTTGTGAAGCAACGTCTAATGTTTGCTCACGAACATCAATTTTGTATGCAACTTTCTCTGCAATAGGAATAAGAACGTGCAAACCAGATTTTAATGTGCGATGATGTTCTCCAAACCATTCCACTAAATAAATTGAACCTTGAGGAACGGTTGTCGTTAAAAAGAAAAAAACTACCACTCCAAGTATTACAACCGCAACAACAATTAAAATGACACCTAAAATAATTGAATTCATTTGTAAAAACCTCTTTTAGAAATCAGCATTTAATACAATTCGAAAACCAACATCATTATCCCAATTTTCAGAGGTAAGGCGATAACGATTTGCACTACGACAATTCACCGCGCTACTATACCAAGAACCCCCTCTTAGCACTATTTTTTTATTCTCAACATTGGTGAGAATTTTTGTTTCAAGTTGTTCAGTATAATTTTCACTATATTCAGAACAAGTCCACTCCCAAACATTTCCGTGCATATCAAACAATCCAAACGCATTCGGAGAGAAACTTCCTACAGGCGTTGGCATTTGACGATAAGCAGATTTTTCATTAGTATTGTAATTATATCCTCCATCATAATTTGCTATTTCAGTTGTAATCGTTTCTCCAAAATAAAAAGGCGTAGTTGTTCCAGCACGACACGCATATTCCCATTCTGCTTCGGTAGGTAGACGATACATTTTACCCGTTTTTTGTAATAATTTTTGACAAAATAAATCTGCTTTAATATAATTTATTGATTCTAAAGGAAAATTTGCATCGCAAAATTGACTTGAAATCGTTTCCTTCATTAATACAAACCATTGCATTTTTGTAATGGGATACTTTGAAATAAAGAAATCATTTACTTCTACCCAATGTTGAGGAAATTCATCCGCCATTGCTCCGAACTCATTTTGAGATGCTCCCATTAAAAACTTGCCGCTCGGAATATACACCATTTCTAATGCAACACCTTTACCTAAATCTTCAATAAATTGTTTTGCTTCACCAAGCGTTGTAGAAATAATTTGTCCCGCTTGATCCAAATGAATTGTTTTAAAATTAAATGTTTGTAAATTAAGTTTTTGTTTTAAAGGTGTTTCAATCACTGTGGGCTTAGATTTTAATGGTATTTGATTAGAAAAATGGGTTGATGTAATGAGTTGAAAAACTTGCTGTTCTGAAATAATTTCTTTTTGTTTTAATTCAAGCAATAATTCTAAAATACGATCCGTTTTAAGATGTAAATCATTAATATTTTGAGCAATTAATTCTAAACGTTTAGAAATAACATCAACAAATCCCTTAAATTGTAAAGAAAAACTTTGAAAATTTCCTAACTGTTGTTCCCAAAGTTGCTGCATTTGAAAAAGAATTTGAGGTGGTTTAACTTGTAATTGCTGTTGATTAATGATTTGCATCAATTGTTGTTGAGATTTTTGTACATTACGAATATCAATCCACAAACCCTCTTGTTGTAATGCGAGAAAGGTAGTTTGTAATCGTTCATCGCGTCGCAGTTGTTCGTGAAAAAAATAGAGCAACCCATTTCCTAATAATTCTTTATAACGAAAAAATGCTATAATATCCTGATCTATTTCAATATTTTTAGATATTTCACTAATCAATAACTCTGTAATTTCCCATGATTGATGAGGATTAGTGATTTCAATTAAACCTAATTCTAAATCATTCTTTTGTAATTGAAATAATTGCTTTTCATATCTTATAAGGGATTGACAAACCTGACTTAATTTAAGCGCAAAAATATTTAATTCTTGATTAGAAAATTGCCGTGAATTAGCAAAAGGTTTGAAATAATTTTTTATAATTTGATTAGCAAACTCTTTCTTAATATTATCACTGAGCAATTTCCTCCATGCAGAAGAGCGCAATCCCAAACGAATGGCATTTAATACTTGCACATAACTTTTTTGATAAGCAAGAGTGATTTCTATCGTACTAAAACTAAAGTGGCTTTTTAAAATATCAAGAATAGGTTTTCCAGTAAGATTTCCTAAAAAATTAATTACTGGACTATCTAAAAGTGTTCCTAAGGTATTACCAACCAAATTTGCAAGGGACATTTTAGGTATTCCTATCGCCAAATTTAAAGAAACTTGGCGATAAATTAAAATTAAGTGGGATTATACAATTCGATAGAATCTTGAGCCGCATTGTTTTTGATATTTTTAATATTATCATCACGTTGTTGCTCTAAATTTTCTAAATAGGTAGGCGTAACATTTCCAGTTACATATTTACCGTTAAAACAAGACGCATCAAATTGCTTAATTTGAGCATTTCCTTTGTTTGCTGCTTTAAATAAATCCTCCAAATCTTGATACACTAACCAATCTGCACCAATCGCTTCTGCAATAGCTTCGTCGCTACGATTATGTGCGAGCAATTCTTTTGCGGAAGGCATATCAATTCCATACACATTTGGAAAACGAACTGGTGGTGCTGCGGATGCAAAATAGACTTTTTTTGCTCCTGCTTCGCGTGCCATTTGAATGATTTGTTTTGAAGTCGTTCCTCTCACAATTGAATCATCAATTAAAAGCACGTTCTTACCCTTAAATTCTAAATCAATTGCATTAAGTTTTTGACGCACAGATTTTTTACGCAAATTTTGCCCAGGCATAATGAAAGTTCTTGGAATATAACGATTTTTTACAAAACCTTCTCTAAACTTTAAACCCAATTCATGCGCAAGTTCTAATGCGGCTGTTCGACTGGTATCAGGGATAGGAATCACCACATCAATATCGTGTTTGGGATGTAACTTTTGGATTTTACGCGCTAGAAACTTACCCATTCTCAATCTTGCTTTATAAACAGAAATGCCATCCATAATAGAATCGGGGCGAGCAAAATAAACGTATTCAAAAATGCAAGGATTATGGGTTATTTTATGAGCACATTGTTGAGAATGAAATCCGCCATGTATATCGATAAAAATCGCTTCACCAGGTGCAACATCACGAATGATTTTGAAATCTAAAACATCAATCGCCACGCTTTCTGATGCAATGATATATTCATCGCCATTTTCGGTTTCACGTTTTCCAAAAATTAAAGGACGAATTCCACACGGATCACGAAAAGCTAAAATGCCTTGATTTGGAATTAATGCAACCGCTGCATACGCACCTTCACAAAGCTGATGAACGGTTTTAACGGCTTGAAATACATCACTGACTTCTAATTGAAGTTTCTTACGACTTACATTTTGCAATTCGTGCGCTAAAACATTGAGCAAAACTTCAGAATCTGAATCAGTATTGATATGACGCAAATCGGTTTTAAAAAGCTCTGATTTAAGCGTTTCTACATTAGTTAAATTACCATTATGTGCTAATGCAATTCCATACGGAGAATTAACGTAGAAAGGCTGGGCTTCTGCGGAAGAAGATGAACAACCAGCGGTTGGATAACGGACGTGTCCAATGCCTATATTCCCTTTCAAACGCATCATGTGCCGCGTATGAAAAACATCGCGCACCAAACCATTTTCTTTACGCAAATACAAACGATTTTGCTCACAAGTGACAATACCAGCGGCATCTTGTCCGCGATGTTGCAAAACGGTAAGTCCGTCAAATAACGCTTGATTAACGGGACTCTTTGCTACAATTCCAATAATTCCACACATATCAAATAGGTCTCTCTTCTCTAAGAACTTATGAATATTAAATTATTTTTAAAAGTTTTTCTTGTATATCTGATGGATTATATGACTTACTTCATGCCATTCTCCAAAACTACCACATTTATTAACAACTGTCATCCATTGTTTTAAAAATGCTCTTTTAATTTGATGTTGTTGATTATCTTGACCCTTTATTTCAAGAATTAAATACTCACCATTAGTTAAACGAATAATAAAATCTGGATAATAACTTATGGACGATGCCTCGATAATTATAATAAATTGCAAAGCCTACATGATCATTTTTTACAAATGATTGCATTAAAGGAGATTTTTCTAAAAAGTAGGCTTCACTTGCTTCTCACATACTATAGTGTTATTATACCAAATATGAATGAAGAAGGAGAAAAAAATGGAAAAGAAAATGTCGTTGAAACAAGTGATGGATACAGGGAAGCCGTTAGAGATAAAACGAGCAACATCGGTAAAAATGTCGTTGCGGGGAGATTTAGAGAAAGAGATAGCCAGTTTGCTGGAAGTATCGGTGCAATTTGTGAGAAAGTGGAAAGGAATTTATTTAGCAGAAGGTGCATCAGGTCTTTTATTAAAATATAAAGGAAGTGAAGGTTATTTAAGTGTAGAGGAAAAACTTGAAGTAATTAACTATATAAGAGAACATGAACGTATAGAATTAGAGCAATTAATTAAATATATTTGGGATACATATGGAGTAGAATATAATAGTAAAAAATCGTATTATGATTTATTGCACGAAGGAGGAAAAAGTTGGGGGTGGAGCAACACTCCGAAGAAGAAAACCAGTCAATGGAATACGAAACATTCTTAAGAAAAGGTCGATAGATAAAAAAGCTAAAGTTTTTACAACATTACCCAAGTTTTTATAAGAACTAAATGACATAAATTTATAATAATTTCCAGATTTCTTCTAAAGTGGCAGCGGCAGTTGTTTTGAGTTTAATATCAACAAAATCAGAAACCTCTGTGATGCTCGGATTTATTTCAACTGTTAAAGCACCCCAGCTTTTAGCTTTCATTACAGGTCTTTTAATATAATTAAAAACGCTGGTTGTTCCAATACTAAACACCATCTCAAAACCTTCACTCATTTGATTATATAATTTATAACTTGCCATTTCTGGTAACATTTCTTCAAATAAAACCACTTGCGGTCTTACCAATCCATTGCAATGCGGACAAATCGCTGGAATATCATTTAGTTCCGAATAATCTTTAACTTTTGTTTTATAGTTACATTCAGTGCAATACAAATCATATAAACAACCGTGAATTTCAATTAAATTCTTTGAACCTGCTGCACGATGAAATCCGTCGATATTTTGAGTTAAAACCCACGTTTCGGGTTTGAGTTTCTCTATTTCAACAATGATTTCATGACCACGATTATATTTAGCATTTCTACAAGCCTTTTCAATTTCTGCCAAATGATGCCATGTAATGTCTGGACGAATATCCATAATAGTTCTGGATAACGCCATTTCTATAGGCATTGATTCATTGGTTAAACGATCGTTGTACAAACCACCAATGCCTCGATAAGTAGGCAATCCAGAATCCGCCGACATCCCCGCGCCAGTAATAAATAAAATCCGTTTTGCATTGCGTAAATGCTCGGCAATAATTTCAAGTTGTTTTGCTGGATCATTTAACATAACTAATCACCGTTTTAATTAAAGCGCGTAAGACTTCAGGCAAATCTTCGGTAATGCCGTCGAAAACTTCTTTCTGTAAAAACAAGACCATACCATCACTTCGAGCGACCGCATCGGCTTTGCGAGGTGCATCGTCAAATAAACCTAATTCTCCAAAAAATTCGTGCTCAGTTGATTCATTAACTAATTGCCCATCTTTGTAAATTCCTACCACGCCCGCTGCAACAATATACATCCCGTCGGGAGAATCTCCTTTTGAAAAAATTTTTTCACCTTTAATTAGTTCACGTTCTTCACAAGTTTCTGCAATGGTTAACAGCACTTCACCAGGCAAACTTGCAAAGAGTTTTACTTTACGCAATAACATCACTTTTTCACTAATATTCATATTCGCCTCAAGGGAGGATTGAATGACTTTTTGTAACCAATTATCTTTAATTTCATGTAATCGATTTATCGATTCGGAGATTTGAAAAGAAGTAGGTTTTTCTTCTAAAACGGCAATCGCAGTTTTCAAACGCCGATCTTTAATTCGACTATCTAAAAATTCTAACGCCGCTGCACGTCGTGCAATGTCTTCTGGCGTAGTTTGAGCGTGCATTAAAGCGGGAATTACGCCCGTTAATTCTCCCGATTTGCTTGCAATATCTAACCAATATAACAAACGTTCTTCCGCCATTTGACGACGTTGGGCAATTTCCAAACGCACAAATTCAGGCAAACTTTCAGAAAACTGCGCGGCTTTTAATAAACTTACCGTTGCGATTTCTTCCATCACGGCTTGACGAGCGTGTTGCAATAAATCTGGGCTTGCTGGGCGATTTTTAACGCGCATCGCAATCGCTTTTGCCAAAAAGGTTCGTGTCATCACGCTGCCCGTTTGAATGGCTTGGGCTAAAGATTGATCGGCAATTGTCCCCGGGATCGCCGCTAAAATCCGCACCGCTAAACGCACGACTGGCGGAGAATCCAATTGTAAAACCTGCGTAACGTAAGGCACAACTGATTCGCCAAGTTGAATAAGTGTGCGGCTTGCGAAATGAGAAGCTCGACCGCGCCCCAAACGAGCGACCAACGTTGGAATTAAGCGCGTGTGATGTTGATCAGCGACTGCCCACATCGCAGCAATACTCACGCTTTCGTCAGGGTCTTGTAATAAATGCCGCAATTCATTTTCAAAATTCCCCATCCACAATGCACTAATCGCATACGCAGCGGCTTTGCGCAAGGCGGGATCGGGAGAATTTATCATTGTTTTCAAATGGGTAGCGGCGCTAATTAAATTATCCAACGTCCCATAACTGAACATCGACACCACCGCGCCCGATCTCGCCAACGGTAAATAATGATATAAATAATGAGGGGCTAATTTGATCGCATCGTCGGGAGAAAGCGTGGATAAGGTCTTGAATAACCACCATAAAACCATCCCATCATCTTCAACCAACACCCGTTGTAATAGGAGAGGAACGACTTGCGTATCTTTGATTTGAAAGGTGGCGCGCACGCAATCAACTCTTAAATCGTAATGCTTTGAATTTAAATGGGTTAATGCTGCTTGAGGGACGCTATCGGTTTGAGTTTTTGAAAGCATATTGAACCCAAATCGCACCATGTCGGGGTCTTTATCGTTGAGGGCGCGTTCAACGACATCCAGCAACGTATGACGATTTGAACTGGTTTCAATCGCCGCGTCTTCGTAAGGATTAAAGCGTTTGATCCGAATCGCTTCTTCCAAAGTGTCTTGATACGATTGTGCGATTTCTTTCGTCACAACTAACCAAATCCCTACTAAAATCAACACAACCACCGCAACTAATTCCAAAGAAAGCCATTTCGTGCCGACCCATAATACGATCGCACCCATCGCCGCGCCGAGATAACCTGCTAAAATCATTAAGAATTTTCCCGAACGACGAATTCGATTCGGTAAAGGCTTAATGGCGATTTCGCGCCCGACATTGAAAAAACTAAATCTTAAAACGTGTTCGCCCATTCGCAAACCAGCGGCAGTCCACAAATTGGGTAATGCTAAAAGCACCGCGCCACTTATTCCGCAAAACCAAGGCGTTACGGCTAAAAGCCCCGCCACGCCCGCCCATTTGAGCATCGATTGCACGCCCAACAATTGAACGGTGAGCATTAACACATTCGACAATCCGTAAAAAGGTCCCATAAAAGAGGCGATGTCGGATTTGTCTTTGAAAGTTTTACCCAATTCCGCTTTAAGTGCATAATCTGCAAAGGTTTCCACCGCCATTAATAAAAACGTACAAATCGCCACATATCGAAAAAGCGGGTAATTTAAAGCGGATTGACCTTCACTTCCACGTTTGCCAATCGACGGCGCAGTTTTTAAATAAAAAAAGGTGATCGCCGCCATGATCATCAAAAAAGCCAATATATACAATAAGCTATCTGCGCCGTATTTGGTGATTAAAGTCGGCACGAGCAACCCCACCACCAATCCCCCCATACTTCCCGCGACATTAATCCACGTCATCCATTTTTTAAAAGTTCGAACGTCAAACGCATCGGCAATCGCGTTCGTGCAAATCACCACCGACATCACCGGCAGCGTCGCCATCCACATCGTAAAAATAAAAGGAAAATGAGGGAGTTGCATTTGGAGCAATTGACTGCCCGCCAACAAACTCAGCGCCGCCCCAATAAAAATTCCCGCATTAACTTTCGCGCTTCCCCTCGATGCCAGAGGAGTCATCGCAACGGTAATCACCAAAATAACAACGGTTTGAGCTAATAATAAAAGTGGAAGTAAATCAGTGGGATAGGTTGATAAAAATAGTGCATCGATATAAGTTCGACTCAGCGTCACAGCCGCCGTCACCGCAATATTAAGAATAATTGCGATAATGACCGTAAAGTGTTGTTCAGACAAAGGCATAGAGCTGCGCACGCTAATAGGTTGTTGTTAAGGTTTAGATGAAATTTCTTGAGAATCAATGATTTGAACGGATAATTCACCACTACTTTTAAAGCGTTGCGCCATCGTTTGGGCTTCAACGAGTTCGGGGTACAATGTGCCCGCCCCTTCTTTGACAAACATATATAATACCTCATTCCATTCGACGGTTTCAGAATTCCGCACCGCTTGCACGCGATAACGTCCCACTTTAGGCGCGTTTTCTTTCACATCCGTGACGTGTTGCGTCGCCAAATGCTTTTTACGTTCCGCATCGTGCCAACCCATATCCCACCATTTATTTTCTTTGGCTCGATTTCGCCAATCGTAGGGATTGGTTTCGCGGGATTGTTTTTGATTAAAAGCGGTTTCGCCTTCTTTCAAAACCAAATGTCGTTGATGGTCTTCGTCGGTGATACCCGTAGTGATTTCTACGATCAAGGTATCAATTAAATCAATTAAATCCTTACTTGTCCAACTTTTACGGGATTCGGATTGCATTCGTCGAATCACCAACCGCAACACTTTTAACACCTCATTTACAAATGTTTGTTGCGCTTTGGTTTCTAAAATCAACTTATGCTCTTCATCATAATTGCTATCCATTACAAATCTCCTTCATTTTTTTATAGTCGCGCTCCTATAAAATGATTGTATTTTTAGTATTTAACGTTAATTTAAACACTAATAGGTTACAAATGATAATTTTGAATTTTATGCAGGAACGCGACTATATTTCATAGTTAGGTATTACCGTATTTCACCAATTCAAAGAGGATTTTATCATTCTCAACGGAATGTAATTGAAAATCCGCCCACAGTTTTATATCTCCAAAGGTAGCAGTTGGGATATGTAATTTTAAATCTGGGGATAAATTTGCGGACGCGCAACTCTCTGAATTGACTGAATAATTTACAACTTCAAATAAGGCTTTATTATCGCGTGGTGCATAACGTAGATTTGCCGATAAAGTCATGTTGTTATAATTCAAATGAGGAAGATGAATATCCAAATTTGGAGAAACACTCACCAATGGACAAATCGCCGCTTTAGAGCAATCACTATTCTGCGTTTTCCAAGTTGGATATTTCTCATTTAAATATGTTTCTTGTGCAGCATCATAAGGAGTTAAACCGCAATTGTTATTAAAATTAGAGGTAAAGAACCAAAGTGGAAAATTAGGAATAATACCACTTAATTGGTTTGAATGAAGTTCTACAGAGGATAATCGAGAAAAACTGCTAAAACTAGGAATAATTCCACTCAACTGATTTTGACTTAAACGAAGTAACTCTAACCTAGGTAAATTATTAAACTGAGGAATATTTCCACTTAATTGATTAGATGAAATTTCAATAGCTAATAACTTAGGTAAATTGCTAAAATTAGGGATAGTTCCAACTAATTGATTATGACTAAGATCAATTCTAAATAATTTAGGTAAATTAGTAAAATTAGGAATATTTCCACTTAATTGATTTTGGCTAAGATTAGAAAAAAGTAACCTAGGAATATTTTTAAAATCAGGAATATTTCCGTTTAACTTATTTCCTGAAAGATAAAGTTTTTCTAAGTTTGGTAGATCAAAATTAGGAATATTACCACTTAATTGATTATTAGAAAGATAAATAGTCTTTAAAGAGGGTAATTTGCTAAAATTAGGAATGGTATTACTTAATAGATTATTATTAAGTTCAAGCTCTTCTAAAATGGGTAAATTGCTAAAATTAGGAATATCTCCACTTAGCTGATTACTATAAAGGCTAAGAATTTGTAGGCTAGGCAAATTAAAGTTAGGAATACTTCCATTTAGTTGATTATAAATAATTACGATTCTTCGTAATTTGGGCAAATCAAAATTAGGAATATTTCCGCTTAGTTGATTATGCTCCAGAAGAATTGAATCTAAGTTAAGTAAATTACTAAAATCAGGAATATTTCCTGCTAATTGATTTCTACTTAGTTCAAGTGTTCTCAATTTAGGTAATTTATTGAAATTAGGAATGTTTCCGCTTAATTGGTTATCGCTAAGATCAAGGTATTGTAACTTTGGTAAATTACTAAAATTAGGAATATTTCCTAATTGATTTTTAGAAAGATACAGTTCTTGTAAATTAGATAAATTGGAGAAATTGGGAATATCTCCATTGAATTGATTAACATAAAGTTTAAGGATTTGTAAGTTTGGTAAGTTAAAATCTGGGAGATTTCCACTCAATTGGTTATTTCCAAGGTTAAGCATTTTCAAATAGGGTAAATTAAGATTTGGAAGCTGACCTTTTAAACCAAGAGGGAGATAGTCTTCACCATACCAATAACTAGCACTCATGTAAGCAACATGACCTGCTTCACAATAAATCCCGACCCAATTACACGGTGTATTAGTTTTATTCCAAGTATTTATTTCATTCCAGCCATTGTTATTTCTCCAATTTGCACCATCGGTGTTGTTGTAAAGTTCTAATAACGATTGACATTCGCTAACGGGGATTTCGGTGACTTGATTGCAATCCG
>DYRG01000057.1 GCA_020718845.1 Thiomargarita sp. | reverse complement strand
CAAATGCTAAACTTAAATTACGTTGTTTAGCAACTTTAATTGTATCTGCATTACATGGATGTTCTAACAAAGTAACCACTCTCCCATAAATCTTGGTTGCAGCAAATGATTTACAGAAAGTTTCTCCACCAACCGTATCAAATACAACATCAACACCTTTACCATCAGTTAGTTTTAAAGTGGCTTCTACAAAATCCTCTTTTCTATAATCAATGCAATGATCCGCTCCTAAAGATTCTACATAACTTATTTTTTCTTCACCGCTTACCGTTGCAATAACGATTGCTCCAAGATTCTTTGCGAGTTGCACTGCCAAATGTCCAACCCCACCTGCTGCTGCGTGAATTAAGACTGTTTCTCCACTTTTCAAATGCACGCGATCAACCAAAGATTCCCAAGCCGTTACCCATGCCAATGGTAACGCAGCGGCTTCTTGCATTGAAAATTGTTGAGGTTTTTCAGCACCATAGTCTTCATGGATAACGGTATATTCCGCATAATTTCCTTGATCATTTAATCCCAATCCACCATGCCAAAAATAAACCTCATCGCCCACTTTAAAACGAGAAACTTCGTCACCAATTGCTTCAACAATTCCAGCACCATCGCAACCTAAAATAATCGGAAGTTTCTCTGGCTTAAAACCACCTCTTCCTCTCAATTTGTAATCGACTGGATTAAAACCCGCTGCGTGTAATTTTACTAACAGTTGTTTTGAGTTTTGAATGGTAGGTTTTGGAATATCAGATAAAACCAAATTTTCAACGCCACCAGCTCCCATAAGCATGATCGCTTTCATAAACTCTTCCTATTTAGTTTTAAAGGTTAAATGAAAGGTAACTGGGACAGCAGAACTAATACTTGGTAAACCAGCTAATTCACGGAGTTTTTCAATGCCTGCATTCATTTGAAAATCTTCAGTATTTAATAACACAGGTGCAAAACTAGAAACCGCAAATTGATTCATACTTAAACGAGTTAACATCACATCTGCTTTGATGTCTTTTGAAATCCCATGTAAATCAAATTTTCCTCCAATAATTTGAATCGCACGTCCACTAATGGGCAAACTATTGAGAAACGACAAATCAATCTGAGCAGAAAACGTCGCTTGAGCAAATTTAGAGGTTTCAAATAAAAGATCGCGCATTCTTTCATCACGAATTTGAATTTTAGTATCAACACTTGCTAAATTAATTTTTAAGGTAGTTTCTCCATTATCAGAAATAGTTCCTTCTAAAGAAGTAAAACGCCCCAATTCAGGCACATTTCCTTTTTTAATTGAAACAAAATTAATTCGGGAATTATCATTATCTAATTCCCACGCTGCAAATGCAGAAGAAATCAACGTACTACTTAAAAGTGTAGCTAACATTAAACGAAGTTTCATAATAGTAGTTCCTCTCATTGGTTAAAGGTAAAATACAAATCAAAACGGGTATTTTCACTCATAATTTGTGCATTTGGTTTTTTATTTGCTAAAAACGGCGTATTCATTGGACGTTTTACCACCACTCGCTTTTGAGCAACATTTAAAGCAACATCTAAAAGTTCCTCACCCGTATCGTTTTCTGCAAGAAACTGTCTAAAAATCCGCATTTCCTTTTTAACTAACGCCGATTTTTGACGTGCTGGATACATAGGATCAAGATAGATAGCGGTGGGCTTTTTTTCAAGGTTTCTCAAAAAAATTTTTGAATCGGCACAAATCAATGATAAACGAGTTGTAATCCAATTTCCAATCTCTTGATCTTGCTGTGCCCGTTGTAATCCATTTTCTAATAATGCGGCAATAATTTTAGAATATTCAATGAGTTGTATTTGACAACCTAAATTAGCTAATACAAACGCATCTTTTCCTAAACCAGCCGTTGCATCAATAATATCTGGCATTTCACCTTTATGCAATCCAAATGCTCTCGCTAAAGGTTGTTGTTTTCCTCCACCATATTTACGGCGATGTGCCATTTTTCCTTCCACAAAATCCACAAATAAACCTTTACCTAAATTTTTATCTTGTGGATGCAAAATTAAATAATTATTATTCAATGTTAAATAAAAGTCAGTTTTTATATCTGGTTGTTTTTCTTGGATAATTAAAGGGATTTGTAAATTATTAGCTAACGTATTTGCTTTATCATAAATATCAAGATGTTGTGTTTTAATCCACAAAAACATTTTACAACTTTCCTACATGAGTCGGAAAATAGTTTTGTTCATAATCAATGAAATAGTTTTCTAAAGTTTTTTCAACAATTTGAAATGCTAAGTCTTTCCAAGGAATTTCATTTTTTTCAAACAATTTAACTTCTAAACTTTCTTCACCCGCATGAAAGTTTAAGTTTTTTAATTCTGCACGAAACAAAACATATAATTGATCAACCCGCATAATGCTATACATCATATAAAGACTTTTCAAATCTATTTCTGCGTATGCTTCTTCCCAAGTTTCTCTGATTGCTGCTTCTTCAATCGATTCTCCATTTTCCATAAAACCAGCGGGCACTGTCCACAAACCATAACGCGGTTCAATTGCTCGCTTGCATAACAACACTTTATCTTGCCAAACAGGTAGGCATCCTGCAATAATACGCGGGTTCTGATAATGAATTGTTTTGCACTGTTCACAAACCAATCGTTGCAAATGATCTCCTTTTGGAATCATCCACTGAAGTTGTGAAGAACCACAATGACTACAATAATTCATTTGTTACCCTTTTTTGAAATAATGGAGAAATAATCATGCAACCCGATGATGATAATAAAGTTCGCCTTGACAAATGGTTGTGGGCGGCACGTTTCTTTAAAACCCGTTCTTTAGCAACCGATGCCATTGAAGGAGGTAAAGTTCATGTTGAAAATCAACGCGTTAAGCCTTCAAGAATAGTGCAATTAAATCAACAAATTACCATTCAAATTGGTTTGATTGAGAAAACGATCATTGTGCGCGGTATTTCTACCCAACGTCGACCTTTTAGTGAAGCCTCACAACTGTATGAAGAAACCCCTGAAAGCATTACTAAAAGAGAACAACTTAAAGAACAACGACAATTTGAACCTCACATGAGCAGTGGTCGTCCCACTAAAAAAGATCGGCGTTTAATTCATCAATTTATCAACAAGAAAAATTAATGCGCTGCGTCCCAATTTTTTCCAATCCCTATTTCAACTAATAAAGGGACTTGTAATGTAACAGCACTTTCCATTAATTGGCGAATATTTTCTCGCGCAGTTTCTATACTGTTTTCTTTAACTTCAAATACCAATTCATCATGGACTTGCATTATCATTTTTATATCTAAGTTGCTTTCAAAAATCCATTGATGAATTGAAATCATGGCTTTCTTAATAATATCCGCCGCTGTTCCTTGCATCGGTGCATTAATTGCTGTACGTTCAGCTGCTTGACGACGTTGCCCGTTGCTCGCTCGAATTTCTGGCACATACAAACGCCGCCCTAGAATTGTTTCGACAAACCCTTGCTCAAAGGCTATTTGACGAGTTTGCTCCATATACTTCTTCACAGCTGGATAACGAATGAAATATTGATCAACATAATTCTGCGCAAGATGTCTTGAAATACCCAGTTGCTTTGCTAAACCAAATGCCGACATTCCATAAATCAAACCAAAATTAATCGCTTTTGCAGCGCGTCGTTGCTCTAAAGTAATTTCCTCAATAGAAACATTAAAAACTTCCGCCGCTGTTATTTTATGCACGTCTTGATTTATTGCAAAGGCGTGCAATAAATTTTCCTCTCCCGACAAATGCGCCATAATTCGCAATTCTATTTGAGAATAATCCGCCGCCATTAACATATAATCTTTTGGTGCAATAAACGCCTGTCTAATACGTCTTCCTTCCTCAGTTCTAATCGGAATATTTTGCAGATTTGGATCAGAAGACGACAAACGTCCTGTTGCAGTATTTGCTTGATGATAAGAGGTATGAACTCTACCCGTTTTAGGATTAATTTGCTCTGGTAATTTATCAGTATAAGTCGATTTTAATTTGCTCAAACTTCGATGTTCTAAAATCAAACGCGGTAATTCATGTTCTAATGCCAGTTCTTGCAATACATCTTCTGCCGTTGAGGGCTGACCTTTGGGTGTTTTAGAAATCACAGGCAATTGTAGTTTTTCAAATAAAATTTCTTGCAATTGCTTAGGCGAACTTAAATTAAAAGGCTGTCCCGCTAATTCCCAAGTTTTGTTTTCTAAGGTTTGTAATTTTTGAGCAATTTCAAGACTTTGCTTATGAAGTTGTTGCGCATCAATGCACACTCCATGTCGTTCAATCGCTGTTAAAACGGGAACTAATGGTATTTCAATTTCTTCAAAAATATTTTTTAATTTTGGTTCTTTTTTTAATAGAGGAAATAAACGCTGATGCAATTTCAAAGTAATATCAGCATCTTCTGCGGCATATTGTCCCGCTGTTTCTATATCAATTTGATTAAAACTAATTTGTTTTGTTCCTTTACCCGCAATGTCTTGAAATGTAATATTTTGATGCCCTAAATATTTCAATGCTAAACTATCTAAATCATGACGTGTTGCAACACTATCCAAAACATAGGATTCTAACATGGTATCATATTGAATACCTTGAAGATTTATATTACAGTTTCTCAAAATATGACTATCAAATTTAATATGTTGTCCAATCTTTAATTGTTGAGGATTTTCTAAAATAGGTTTTAATGCTTCTAAAACCATTTTTTTATCAAGTTGTTTAGAAACACCAATGTAATCATGTCCTAGAGGAATATAAACCGCTATTTGCTCTGGAATTGCAAACGACAATCCCACTAAATCTGCATTCAAATAATCTAACCCCGTCGTTTCTGTATCTACCGCAAATAAAGGCGTATTTTTTAATATTTCCACAAAACGCTCAAATTCAGTTTGATCTGTAATAATTTGATAGTGAAGAGCGATTTGAGAAACCGTTTGTTGTGGTTTTAAATCATTTAACCAATGCTTAAACTCTAAACGTTTATAAAATTCAATTAATGCTTGAATATTTATTTCATTACAAATCAAATTTTTAATATCATAATTTAAAGGAAGTTGACAACGAATTGTGACTAAATTTTTAGATAATGGCAAATATTCCAAAGCCGCCCGCAAATTCTCACCTATTTTACCCGTTATTTGATTTGCATTTTTAGTAATTTCCTCTAATGAACCATATTGTTGTAACCATTTTACCGCCGTTTTAGGTCCGACTTTTTCTACCCCTTTAACATTATCAACTACGTCGCCCATTAAGGTTAAATAATCAATAATCAAATTCGGAGGAACACCAAATTTTTCTTTTATTTTTGATTCATCTAAAAAAGAGTCTTTCATTGTATCAATTAAAAAAACTTGTTCATTTACTAATTGGGCAAAATCTTTATCTCCCGTAAAAATAACTGTTTGAATTTTTTTAACCTGTGCCTGTAAAGTTAATGTGCCAATCACATCATCGGCTTCAACCCCTTTTTCTATAATGAGCGGCAAACCCATTGCTTTAATTATTTCAAATAAAACAGGCACTTGTTTTGACAAATCATCTGGTGTTTCTTTGCGATTGGCTTTATATTCTGGATACAAATCATCACGAAAGGTTTTTCCTTTTGCATCAAATACCACTGCTAAATATTTAGGTTGATATTCATTTAAAAGGCGTTTTAACATATTAATTACGCCATAAATTGCTCCCGTTGGTTCTCCAATTGAAGTGGTTAAATTCGGCATCGCGTGAAATGCCCGAAACAAATAAGAAGAACCATCAACTAGAAATAGCGTATTGTTTGGATTAAATTGCATCATAAGTTATTTGAATAATGCCGCGTGTAATAAAGTTTGTGTATAAGATTGTTGAGGACGAGAAAACAAAGTTTCTGTATCGCCTTGCTCAACAAATTGCCCGTTTTTCATCACGATAACTCGATGTGCCATTGCTCGAATGACTTTCAAATCATGACTAATAAACAAATAACTCATTTGATGTTTTTGTTGTAAATTTTTAAGTAATTCAAGGACTTGCTTTTGAACAGAAACATCTAATGCACTGGTCGGTTCATCTAATAAAATTAACTTAGGTTCTAATATCACCACACGAGCAATTGCAATACGTTGACGTTGTCCGCCAGAAAACTCGTGCGGATAACGCGATAACATATTTTCTTCTAAACCTACTTCATCTAAAATTTTAAGGATTCTTTCATAACGTTGTTTTTTATTGAAATGAGGAAAATGGATTTCTAATCCTTCGCCAATAATTTGTTCAATGGTCATGCGTGGAGATAAAGAAGAATACGGGTCTTGAAATACTACTTGGAAATCTTTTCTAAACGGGCGAACTTGCTTTTCTTTTAAATGATGAATAGGTTGATTTGAGAAATAAATTTCACCCTCACAAGATTGCAATCGTAACAAACACATTCCTAGTGTTGTTTTACCCGATCCAGATTCTCCAACAATACCTAAGGTTTCTCCTGCATAAATTTTTAAATTTGCTTCATCCACAGCTTTTAATTTACTTATTTTACGATTAAATAAAAATCCTGATTTCGTTTCAAATATACAATTAAGTTGCTTTCCTTCCATTAAAGGGATTTGATTTTGGTAATCAATTGAAATATTATCTTGACGAGGTTCAGGTTGGCTATTTAATAAATGAATAGTATAAGAATTTTTAGGATTATCAAAGAGTTGGTCTGTGTTGTTTTGTTCAACTAATTTACCTTTTTGCATTACACAAACTCGATCTGCAAAACGTCGAACAATGTTTAAATCATGGGTAATTAATAACACTGCCATTCCACACTCTTTTTGCATTTCTTCTAAGAGTTCTAATATTTGCAATTGAATGGTCACATCTAATGCGGTGGTGGGTTCATCTGCAATGAGCAACTTAGGGCGACAAGCTAATGCCATTGCAATCATTACTCTTTGGCGTTGTCCTCCCGATAACATGTGAGGAAATGCTCCAAATCTTTTATCAGGTTCTGGAATGCCCGTTCTTTCTAATAATTCTAACATTTTTTTCTTCGCCAATTCATAACTCATTCCTTCATGAATTAACAAAGGTTCTACTAATTGCTGTCCAATCGGGTAAACTGGATTTAATGATGTCATCGGTTCTTGAAAAATCATCGATATTTCTTTACCCCGAATTTGACGAATTTCTCTCGAACTACAATTGAGCAAATTTTTATTTTGAAACCGAATTTCTCCACTCGGATAATGCACTAATCCTTTTTCATGCAATCTTAAAATAGAAAGCGCAGTGACTGATTTACCTGAACCTGATTCGCCAACTAAAGCAAGTTTCTCACCCGCTTTGATTTCAAAACTAATGTGATGAACCACTTCGCTGCGAGGTTCATTACGTCCAAAACTGACAGAAAAATCATCAACTTCTAAGAGGTTTTCCATTGCTATTTCTCTCAATTATAACATTTCACGAATATGCGGTTCAGAACGACGAAATAATACCCAAGCTGGTCCTAATAATAATAGCCAAACAATTAAAGGACGAATAATGTTAATTGCTTCCCATTTCAAACCTTGCAAACCCGCATGAATTAAAATAATCAAATCAGAAAAAGGATTGAAATCTAACACCCATTTCATTGATTCTGGAAGCATTTCAGGTTGATACATAATCGGAGCTAAATACATCACAAAACTAATTAAAAAAGGAAAAAATTGTGCAACATCTTTTAAGAAAATTCCAACAATTCCTAACAAATAACACAGAGGAATTAACCAAAAAGCTAAGATGAAAATATTAAGAATAGCAATCGGAACGCCAGAAATTCCTACAAAGATAAGTGCAGCCAACCCATTGATAATAGAGAAAATTATTGCAGACATTAACACGGTAATAATTGGTAAAATTGCTAATGGAAAAGGCATTTTTTGATAAATACTTGCGTATTCATGATAAACACTTAAACTACGTTGTAATACTTCGGCAATAAAGAACCAATGTAACATTCCAATTAAGAAATATTCTAAGAAACTCAAACCGCCTGTTAAACGAACTTTAATGACGACATCTAATAAAAACCAAAAGCCAATTAATTGTAAAGCGGGTTGTAATAAAAGCCAGCCCGCGCCTAACATTGTGCCAGAAGTTCTTCCTACAATATCTCGACGCGCTAACATTAAAATCAAACGACGATGTTGATAAGAATATTGCAATGGTTCAATTAAACCATTTTTAGTTGCAAACAACCAGCTTTTTATTAGTTTTAAAATCTTTACCACAAACCTGCTCCAGAAATCTATTGAAATGTATTTTGAAATCACTTAGAATAAAAGATAACTTATTTTAACACGATTGGCTTGAGATATGAATACTTTTAAAAGCTATATAAATCAAGTATTTCCAGATTCAGAAACCGCGCATTTCGTGAATGGACGGCGTATTATGCCACCTTTTCCCAAAGAAATGGCACTTGCAACGTTTGGGATGGGGTGTTTTTGGGGCGTAGAAAAGCGTTTTTGGGGGCTTGACGGCGTTTTTTGCACGGCGGTGGGTTATGCAGGCGGATCGACTCAAAATCCCACTTATCAAGACGTGTGCAGCGGAGAAACCAATCACGCGGAAGTCGTTCAAATCGTTTTTAATCCACAACTCATTGATTATAAAGAATTAATTAAAATATTTTGGGAAGCCCATAATCCAACGCAAGGCATGAAACAAGGCAACGATGTGGGGACGCAATATCGGTCGGTGATTTTTACCCATTCAGAAATGCAACATCAAATCGCGCTAGAAACCCGTGAGGCTTATCAAAAGAAACTCGCGCTTTCAAATTATCCAATGATTACTACAGAAATCGCAGTTGCTTTCACTTTTTATTATGCTGAATTATATCATCAGCAATATTTAGCAAAAAATCCTGATGGTTATTGCGGATTGAAAGGAACGGGCGTTTGTTTTTAATTTTTAGATCATTTCAAGAAATTAAAAAAGTTATCTAAAAATTTTTGTTTAGTTTTGAAATCTGGAAATGCCGTGTTAATTCGCAATAAATGTTCTTTAAGTTCTAATTTATACAAACGCGGTTGTTCTCTGATTAACTGAATTAATTTGGTCGGGTCGATGTTTGCGTCAGGAAAGAATTGAATTTTTCCTCCCATATCATGTAATTCAATTTTTTTGATCCCAAAAGGTTTGGCGGTTATTTTTAAGGCAGTGATGGCAAATAAATTTTTAGCTGGCTCTGGAAAAAGTCCAAATCGATCAATGAGTTCTATTTGTAATTCGTCTAATTCTTCATGCGTTTTTGCACCCGCGATGCGTTTGTAACAAATCAATCGTGAATGCACATCAGGAACAAAATCTTCTGGTAATAATGCTGCCACTCTTAATTCAATTTCTAAATTATTTTCACTCGGTTTGTCTAAATCAAAATGCTTGCCGTCTTTTAAAGCTTGCACCGCCCGTTCTAATAATTCTGTGTAAAGTGAGAAACCAATTTCTTGAACGTGACCGCTTTGTTCATCGCCTAATAATTCTCCCGCACCGCGTATTTCTAAATCGTGGGTTGCTAAGGTAAATCCAACCCCAAGTTCTTCTAACGCACTTAACGCATCTAAACGTTTGATTGCATCTTCAGTAATTGATTTCTTCGGCGGTGTGATCAAATACGCATACGCACGATGATGAGAACGCCCGACTCTTCCTCTCAATTGATATAATTGCGCCAAACCAAATTTATCCGCTCGATTGATAATAATTGTATTCGCAGTTGGAATATCAATTCCTGTTTCAATAATGGTTGTACAAACTAACACGTTAAAACGTCGATGATAGAAATCTTGCATGACTTGTTCTAATTCACGTTCAGGCATTTGTCCGTGCGCAGTTCTTATGCGGGCTTCGGGAACAAGTTCCTCTAATTCATTAGCAATTTTCTTTATGGTATCAATATCATTATGTAAGAAATAAACTTGACCGCCACGACGTAATTCACGATGAATTGCCTCAGTAATCACGGGCTTACGCCATTCTTGAACAAAAGTTTTGACGGCTAAACGTTTGGCGGGCGGCGTGGCGATAATCGACAAATCCCTCAAATCAGATAAGGCTAAATTCAATGATCTCGGAATCGGGGTCGCGGTCATGGTTAAAATATCCACTTCAGAACGTAGGGATTTAAACCGCTCTTTTTGACGAACTCCGAACCGATGTTCTTCGTCGATAATCACCAATCCTAAGCGTTTGAATTTTATATTATCTTGCAATAATTTATGCGTGCCGATCACAATATCGATTTTGCCGTCCGCCATGTCTGCCAACGCGCTAACTTGTTGTTTTGCCGACCGAAATCTCGACAATTGCTCGACTTTCACCGCCCAATCCGCAAACCGATCACAAAAATTCTGATAATGTTGTTGTGCCAATAAAGTTGTGGGCACTAAAACTGCAACTTGCTTCCCATCTTGCACCGCAACAAACGCCGCCCGCATCGCCACTTCGGTTTTGCCAAAGCCCACATCGCCACAAATCAAGCGATCCATCGGTTTTGAAGAAGTCATGTCCTCCAACACCGCATCGATGGCGTTTTGTTGATCGGGCGTTTCTTCAAAGGGAAATCCCGCTGCAAATGCTTGATATTCTTCAATATTTTGTTTGAAAACATGACCTTGTCGAGTCGCCCGCTGCGCATAAATCCCCAACAATTCTGCGGCAACATCGCGCACTTTTTCTGCGGCTTTATGCTTCGCTTTTTGCCACTGCCCGCTTCCAAGTCTATGTAAAGGCGCGTGTTCTGGATCGACACCCGTAAAACGACTGATCAAATGCAACGCCGTCACTGGCACATATAATTTGGCATCGCCCGCGTACTCTAATTGTAAAAACTCAGTTTGTATCTCATTGATTTTTAAGACTTCTAACCCTAAATATCGACCCACACCATGCTCTTCGTGAACAACGGGTGCTCCGACGTGCAATTCAGTAAGATTTCTAATCACCGCATCGGGGTCACGAGCTTCACTACTTTTACGCCGTCGACGTTGCGCAACTCGTTCGCCAAATAGTTGATTTTCGCTGATAATTGCTAAGTTTGGGGTGTTTAAAATTAAGCCTTCGGTCAACGGAGCAACGGTTAAGGCGAATTTTGTTTTTTTATTTAGAAAATCTTGCCAATTATCAACAAGTTGTGGATTAAAATAATGCTTTTTAAGCAATTCAAGCAAATTTTCACGCCGCCCCGCTGTTTCTGCAACAATTAACACTTGTCCATCAAACGCATTTACAAAGTTTTTGAATTCACTTAGCGGATCGGGTGCTCGATTATCAATCGGTAAATTTGGAGGAACTTGCAAAGGAAAATTAACACTTTTGTCATTTTTTTCTCCAATACTAATTTGAGGATATTGCTTTAACTCATGAAATAATTCTTCAACTCTTAAATACAAACGCGATGGTTCGAGAATCGGTCGTTCAATATCGTGGCGTAATTGTTCATAACGATAATTCAAATCTTGCCAAAAAATTTCTATATTTTGTTTCAAATCTTCATTAAAAATAACTAAGGTTTTTTCTGGCAAATAATCAAATAATACTTCAGTCTTTTCAAAAAACAACGGCAAATAATATTCAATTCCCGCCGACGCATTGCCTTTGGTCACTTCACGAAATACCGGAGAAATCTTAGGATCAGGTTTGAAAGTGGCGCACCATTGCTCACGAAATAATGCAATCGATTCTTTTGTTAAAGGAAATTCATACGCGGGTAATAAATAGATTTGAGTTGTTTTGTTTTTAGTTCTTTGAGTTTCTGGATCAAAAGATCGTAATGTATCAATTGAATCATCAATTAAATCAATACGATACGGAACTTTGCTTCCCATTGGAAATATATCAAAAATCGAACCTCGAACTGCAAATTCGCCGTGTTCCATGACTTGTTGCACGCAACGATAACCATTTGTTTCTAAACGCGCCCGAAATTTCTCACGATCTAAGGTTTGTCCAGCCGTTAAAATTAAACTGTTTCCTTGCACATAATTTCGCGGCGCTAAACGTTGTAATAATGTAATGATCGGTAAAATTAAAACGGCTTGTTTTTTATCCGATAATTGATATAAAGTTGCTAAACGTTCAGAAATAATATCTTGATGCGGAGAAAAGGTATCATAAGGCAAAGTTTCCCAATCAGGAAAATGCAAAATATCTAATTGATGATTGGAGAAAAATGCAATGTCTTCGGCTAATCGTTGCGCACTTAAACTATCCGAGGTAATTAAAACCGTTAAACCCTCGTGTTGTAATGCTGTTTCGGTTAAAACTAAACCCGCACCACAACCGAATAAATTGCTCCATTGAAAACGAATACTTGCTTTAGTTGGTAAAATAGGTTGAATGACCCTCATGATTAAAATTTCTCAAAATCATTTTCAGACGCGGGTTTTAATTTTGAAATCGGTCTCATTGGTAAAACAGGAGGTTTAATGACTTGCGTTTTCTTTGGTGGTGTTCGAGGAGTTTTTTCGGGTGTATTTTGAGGAGTTTTTGGAGCATTTTTAGTTTCTTTAGTCGATGTTTCTTCTAAAACAACCTCTAAAGCAGAATCATCTATTTTGCAATCAAAAAAATTAATCATTTGTAATAAATGTTGAGATTGACTATTTAATTGTTCTGCGGCGCTTGCTAATTCTTCAGAAGCTGCCGCATTTTGTTGAGAAATTTGATCAAGTTGATTAACCGCTCTATTGATTTGTTCAACGCCAGCGGTTTGTTCTTGGGAAGCGGCTGCAATTTCTTGAACTAATTCTGCTGTTCTTTGAATAGAAGGAACAATGGTATTTAATAATTGTCCCGCGTGCTCTGCAATATAAACACTATTTGTCGTTAGTTTCTTAATTTCTTGTGCAGCATTTTGACTACTTTCTGCTAATTTTTGCACTTCTGATGCAACCACTGCAAAACCCAAACCATGTTCTCCAGCTCTTGCGGCTTCGATTGCTGCATTTAGTGCTAAGATATTGGTTTTATAAGCAATTTCTTCAATAATTGTTATTTTTGATGCAATGTCTTGCATTGCTAACATTGTTTCACGAACAGCTTGCCCTCCTTCATTTGCTTGTGTAGCAGTTTGTAATGCGATTTCTTCGGTTGATTTTGCATTAGTATTGTTTTGACTAATTGAAGCGGACATTTGTTGTAATGATGCACTGGTTTGTTCAACACCCGCTGCTTGCATTGAAGCATTTTTGCTCATACGTTGAGCGGTTTGATTGACTTGTTTAGAAACCAAAAACAAATGATCAGCTTGATTTTTAACTTTATTGATAATATCGGTCAAGTTCTTACTCATGATTTGCATTGCTTTTAAAATACTTCCAACCTCATCACGATACATATCTTTAACGCTGACTTCTAAATAACCATCCGCAACTTTCTCAGCATATTTAACCGCATTATCTAAAGAACCAGAAATACTTCGACCAATTCGTGATAAAAAGAGCATCATAAGCAATATAGTAATGATTGTTCCAACTACAATAATGAGTGTTGCGAGATTGCGTAAGTCTTCGACTTGTTCTTTAAGAGATTCCATATTTTGTTGATGAACATTACTTAATTTTCCTAACTCATTTAAGGCTGTGGTGTAATTCGCTTGTTGTTGATTAACGATTAAATTTAGCGCATCTTCTTTTACAAATTCATGACTTAACCCAATGATTTTATCGAATAATTCTTCAAAAGTTGCCCAGTTTTTTCTAAAATTCGTCCATAATTGTACATTTTTTTCATTTTCTTCATTATTTCCATGAGATTGGGTGTAACTTTCAAAATCATCAAATGCGACGTTAAGTTGTTCAGAAATATCAATAATTTCAGCTTCTAATTCTTCCATCACTTTAAAATCAGAAATGCTCACATGAGAAACTAAGCGCATCATTTTATTTAAAGTCAGTTTTTCAATATGATTTATTTTAAAACTTGGGGTGGCATTTTGATCAACTAAATTAATGGATAAATTTGTAATGTGATAAGTAAAGAAATAACTCGCTACCCCACTTAAAATTAAGCAAAATAAAGTTAATGCAATATTGGTATTAAATTTAGAACGGATGTACATAGAAATCCTCAATATTTACTGTAAAGGTGCAGGGTAGAAACGTGTGTCAATAAAATGCGTTAAATCCATATCTTTTAAAATGCCAGCTTCTTTGCTGATGTTTAACGTTATTTCAAAATCAATCAGTTCTGGTTTCAAATTCGTAAAACTAATTTTTTCTAATGGTTCTGATAGTGCGTTGATAATCAAATCCTTAGAATGTGGAAAATAAATATTATCACTCACTAAGTTTGCAATAGAAGTTGCTTTCGTAGTTGTTCGATCATTTTCTATCCATTGACTTGCATGAATCAAACTATTTAACCATTCTTTAACGGCTTCGGGGTGTTGATTTAAAAAATCATCTTTCATAACCACAACACAATCAGGTAGTGGTGCAAAATAGGGTGATAAGGTCTATTTAAAGAGCGGCAAGATAGGC
>DYRG01000056.1 GCA_020718845.1 Thiomargarita sp. | reverse complement strand
GGGTTGATACGTTGCATTCGGAATTTTCATGTTCAAATTCGCGTCTAATGTTACAACTGGACAAGTTGTTGCTGGTTTTGGATCGCTAATCACACCAACTGTTGCGGTATCTCCAAGCACACTTAAACTTATAAGTTCACTTGTTTCTCTAATACCAGAAACGGCTAATTTTGTGTAAGTTAAGTTTTGTTTAAGTGAAACGGTCGATTGAAGTTGATTAAATGCATCAAACGTTTTTAGTTCATTGTTGATAACAGTTAATCTAAACTTACCCACCCCCGTCCCGCTAGAATTATAACTTCCAGCCACAGCGTTATAACCCTCTCTATTGGAATCTAGGGCTTTCACCCCGTTTATATATACATAAAACGGGGTGCCGTCCTTAAGAAGTTTTATTTCGTAACCATCAGAATTTAAACGAATTTCTTCTTTATCCTGAAATTTATATTCTGCGGTGATGGCAAAATTACCAGAAAAACTAACGGGAAGTTCAAAAGAACCATTATCAATAGCTCCAGATTCACCTGAAAGAAAACCATTTTTGTTTTTGACAAGATATTTGCCATAAGCAGGTTTAGCACCGACGGCTAATTTATCTAATCCCAACAAATCAATAGGATCGGCGGCAAAAGCGATTTGAGAGGACATAAACACCGCGGCGGCAATTAAGTAGCGTTTCATAGTAGAACTCCTTAGTGAAAAAAATAAAAAATTGAATCAAAATGTTTAAAACACAGAGAAAATATCGTGTTAAAGTTTTTACGATGTGTTATCATTTCAACGACGTGTGGAACTGTAAAACTTTAAGCGTTTTTTGTCCACAGAGTGCCACTGAACATTTTGTCTATTTTATTCATTAGGAGTGAACATTGTTATGCAATTCCATGAAAAAATCACTTCATTGCGCAAAGAAAAAGGTTGGAAGCAAGAGGAAGCCGCAGAAATGTTACAAATGTCATTGCATGGTTATGCAAATATTGAACGTGGAGAAACCGATCCTCGAAAATCAAGAATTGAACAACTTGCTCAATTATTTGGGGTTGAACCAAAAGATTTAATGGATACGGAAGGAAAAAATGTTTTAAATAATATTTTGTCAGAAGAATGTTCTTTTAGTAATTGTTTTAATTCTTCAAATAAAAACCTCGAACACGAATTAGAAAAATCTCAATTAATCGTTGAACAACAAGCTAAAGAAATCGCTTATTTAAAAGAAATTATTGAGTTAATGAAGAAAAATGTTTAAAAAATTAGAAAAAAGTGTAGTTGCACTATAAATCCTGCTTTTGTTGGGTCAACCCCAATCTATTCTTTGTTTTAGCCACATAACCAAGTGCAGATTAATTTTGTAATTATTTGATTTATATATTAATCTGAGATTGGAACTCCTTAATCCTGATTCTATAGTTTCACTAAAATTGATTATTCTGGTTTGATCCCCGATAATTAGCAAACGGGAAACAACGGAGAATTGAACCCATGAACGCGACGCACACCCACACCTCAACCCCCGCCCTTGAGTTGAAGGGCAGCCGTTTAACCACGTTGGTCTTGCATTTCTATCGCACTGATAATGCTGCGATTGCTACCGAACTTAAAGAAAAAGTTACGCAAGCCCCCAGCGTTTTCAAACAAGCCCCCGTTATTTTAGATTTGCGGGCGGTTTGTAATGATGCGCAAACTTTAGATATTTCATTTTTAGTAGAAATATTAAGAGGTTATGGAATGCTTCCCATCGGCGTGCGCGGTGGAAATACTAAACTGAATAGCATGGCGTTGGCGATGGGTTTGAGTTTGTTGGCGGACGTGAAATTGGATCGGTTTTCTCAACAAAATCAATCGCTTGGCATTGAGGATGAAAGCCCCGTTTTAGCAAAATTACCCCCTGAACCTCAACTTGCACCCGTTAAAATCATCGATCATCCCGTTCGATCAGGGCAACAAATTTTCTCGGCAGGTGATTTAATTATTTTATCGATGGTCAGCCCTGGCGCAGAAATCCTCGCATATCGCCACATTCACGTTTATGGACCGTTGCGTGGACGCGCATTAGCAGGCATCAAAGGCGACGTAAGTGCTAGAATTTTCTGTCAAAAATTAGAAGCTGAATTAGTGTCGGTGGCGGGTCAATATCAAATCAACGAAGATTTGCAACCCGACCTATTAGGCAAAGCAGCACAAATCTATTTAAAAGAAGAACAACTATGTATTGAACCTTTCTAAAGTTGAAAGAAAAACCATTTCAAAAAGGATTACAATGGCGAAAATAATTGTTGTTACCTCAGGGAAAGGTGGCGTGGGAAAAACAACCACCGCAGCGGCGTTTAGTACCGCATTAGCATTGCGTGGTTATAAAACAGTGGTAATTGATTTTGATGTAGGGTTAAGAAACCTTGATTTGGTGATGGGTTGTGAACGTCGAGTCGTTTATGATTTGATCAACGTCATTAATCATGAAGGAAATCTTAATCAAGCCTTAATCAAAGACAAACGGGTTGAAAACCTTTTTATTCTGCCCGCTTCTCAAACTAGAAATAAAGATGCTTTAACTTTAGAAGGTGTAACAAGCGTTATTGGTGAATTAAAAGAACGTTTCGATTTTATCGTTTGTGATTCTCCCGCGGGTATCGAGCACGGTGCAATGATGGCGATGTATTTTGCCGATGAAGCATTGATCGTTACAAATCCTGAAGTTTCCTCGGTTCGTGATTCGGATCGAATCATTGGAATGTTGGCGAGCAAAACTTTACGCGCTGAACGTGGAGATGCTCCGATTAAAGAACATTTGTTAGTCACTCGTTATGTGCCAACTCGGGTTTCAAATGGCGATATGATGAGCGCAGAAGATGTTCAAGAAATTTTAGCCGTTCCTTTATTGGGTGTTGTTCCAGAATCTCCTGATATTTTAAGAGCTTCCAATTCTGGCGTACCCATTACATTAGATGAAAAAAGTGAAGCGGGACAGGCTTATCAAGATGCGGTTGCAAGATTTCTCGGAGAAAACCGTCCGATGCGTTTCTTGAACGTCAAAAAACATTTCTTTAGCCGTTGGTTCGGGGGATAAATGAGCGGTTTCTTAGATTATTTCAAAATCTCTCGGCGAAGCAGCGCGGCGGTTGCTAAAGAACGCTTACAAATTATTGTTGCTCATGAGAGAGGAATGTTAAAAGGTCCAGAATACTTACCCATGTTGCAACAAGAACTCTTAGCTGTGGTTAGAAAATATGTCCCGATTTTAGATGAACATATCAAAATCTCAATGGATAAAGATGGTGAATATGAAATATTAGAACTTAATATTTCTTTGCCAGATGTTTCTACTAAAAATTCTCACTTTCGTACTCCTTAAAGGTAATTTCAACACATGATTCCAGAATTTGGTCATCTTTCTTTAATTTTAGCGTTATGTTTAGCAATAGTTCAAACTATTTTTCCCCTCATTGGTGCGCATCAAAATATTTCTAATTGGATGGCGGTTGCAAAACCTGCTGCAACAGGTCAATGGTTCTTTATGACGATTGCTTTCGGTTGTTTAGCGTATGCCTTTATTCAAAATGATTTCTCCGTTGCGTATGTTGCTCAACATTCTAACACGGCATTGCCCATAGAATATCGGCTTTCTGCGGTGTGGGGCGGACACGAAGGTTCTTTATTATTATGGGTGGTTATTTTAGCTTTCTGGACAGTATCAGTTGCTCTCTTTAGCAAAAGCCTTCCAGAGAAAATGGTGGTAAGAGTTCTTTCTGTGATGGGATTTGTCAGCATGGGTTTCTTGTTATTTATGATTCTCACTTCAAACCCATTTGATCGGATATTTCCAGCCCCATTAGAAGGTCGTGATTTAAATCCTTTATTACAAGACCCCGGTCTTATATTTCATCCTCCTATGTTATATATGGGTTATGTGGGTTTCTCGGTAGCATTTGGCTTTGCAATTGCGGCATTGCTAGGCGGTAATTTAGATAGTGCATGGGCGCGTTGGTCACGTCCTTGGACAACCGTTGCATGGATATTTCTCACGGCGGGTATTGCATTAGGAAGTTGGTGGGCGTATTACGAATTAGGTTGGGGCGGTTGGTGGTTCTGGGACCCTGTAGAAAACGCTTCTTTTATGCCTTGGTTGGTAGGAACTGCGTTAATGCACTCTTTAGCTGTTACAGAGAAACGTGGCACTTTTAAAACGTGGACAGTTCTTTTAGCAATCATTGCATTTTCTTTAAGTTTATTGGGAACATTTTTGGTTCGTTCAGGGGTTTTAACGTCGGTTCATGCCTTTGCAACTGATCCCACACGCGGGGTTTTTATTTTAGTATTTTTAGGGGTGGTAATTGGCTTATCTTTATTGCTTTACGCATGGAGAGCACCAACCGTTGGAAATGGTGGAAGTTTTGAGATGGTTTCGCGTGAATCTATGTTATTAATCAATAATATATTATTAGCAACGGCGACAGGAAGTGTGTTATTGGGAACATTGTATCCTTTGTTTCTTGATGCTTTAAATCTTGGTAAAATTTCAGTAGGACCTCCTTATTTTGGAACGGTGTTTTATATTATAATGATTCCGTTGGTATTTTTCTTAGGATTTGGAACATTAGTTCGTTGGAAACAACACGCGCTCAATGATCTCATTAAAAAACTCCGTTGGACAATTGTTTTAAGTGTTATTGCTGGGTTTATTCCTGTTCTATTTCTAGGAACATCAGGTTTGGTGGTTTTTCCAGCTTTAGCAGGTGCTTTCTGGATTATTTTTACAGCATTTCAAAATATCATAGAAAAGACTCGTCATAAAGCTAAATTAAATGATTTGTCGAGAAGTTTCTACGGCGCAACGATTGCACATTTGGGCGTGGCGGTTTTTATCATTGGTGTAGTGATTTCTAACACTTATAGCATTGAGAAAGATATTCGGATTGTACAAGGTCAAGCCCTAGAAATCGGTGACTACGGTTTCTTAATGGAGAAAATTACCAACATCGAAGGTGCAAATTACACTGCAACTCAGGGCGAAATTGTGGTGAGCAAAGCAGGTAAAGAAATTGCTCGATTACAACCAGAGAAACGTACTTATCGAGTTCAAACCATGCCAATGACTGAAGCCGCAATTGATTGGGGTTTCTTCCGTGACATTTATGTTGCATTGGGCGAGCCTTTAGAAAACAATGCGTGGAGTATAAGAATTTATTACAAACCCTTTATTCGTTGGGTTTGGTTTGGATCAATTTTAATGATGATTGGTGGTTTGTTATCGATATTAGATAAACGTTATCGTTCTAATAAAAACGTTATTTCAAATCAGCCAGCAACTGCATAGAACGGAGCTAAAAAATGCGTTATTTAATTCCTTTCGGAGTATTTGTAGTTTTAAGTGCATTTTTATATGTAGGATTGGGTTTGAATCCGCGTGAATTGCAATCTACTCTTTTAAACAACCCTGCGCCAACTTTTAATTTGCCACAAGTTAATGATCCTAAGCAAGTTTTAAAGAAAGAGGATTTGTTGGGAAAGGTTTCGTTGGTGAATGTGTGGGCTTCGTGGTGCGTTTCTTGTCGTCAAGAACATCCGTTATTAATGCAGCTTTCTAAACAAAAGAATATTCATTTGTACGGTTTGAATTGGAAAGATGAATTAACTGCGGCAAAAGGTTGGTTAGCACAACACGGCGATCCCTATAAAGCAAGTGCCTTTGATCCGACTGGAAGAACTGGGATTGATTATGGCGTAACAGGTACGCCTGAAACCTTTGTTTTAGATAAAGAAGGAATTGTGCGTTACAAACACGTTGGACCCATTACAAAAGAGGTTTTTACTAAAATCCTTTTTCCTTTAATGCAACAATTAGAAAATCAAACAAAATAAATCAGGAGTTTTTATGGAATCTTTGAATCAACAAGCATTAGAACAGTTATTTCTAAGTGCTCGCACACACAACGGTTGGCAAGACAAATCAGTGAGTGAAGAAATTTTAAAACAACTCTATGATTTAATTAAATTTGCGCCCACTTCTGCAAACGCATCACCTGCACGTTTTTTGTTTCTAACTTCAAAAGAATCTAAAGAAAAGTTAAAACCTTTTTTGATGGAAGGAAACATAGAAAAAACCATGCAAGCCCCCGTGACGGTGATTATTGGTTACGATATGAATTTTTATGAGCATTTATCGTTTTTATTTCCTCACACTGATGCAAAAGCATGGTTTGAAGGAAATGAGGCTTTAATTGAAGAAACCGCGTTTAGAAATAGTAGTTTGCAAGGCGGTTATTTGATTATGGCTGCAAGAGCGTTGGGATTAGATTGTGGAGCAATGTCTGGATTCGATAAAGAAAAAGTGGCGCAAACTTTCTTTCCTGAGGGTAATATTAAAATCAATTTTCTTTGTAATTTGGGATATGGTGATCCAGAGAAACTTTATCCGCGATCCCCTCGTTTAAGTTTTGAGCAAACCTGTCAAATTCTATAATAGTAGAATTGTTGTTTAAGAAAACTTATTATTTTTACCTTAGCAAGTATCCACGCAACATTTTGATTTTTCAAATCTCATACTCGAGCGTGGAACTTGAAAAATACTATCCAGTAATTAAGATAGTTGATTGGGTTTATAAATCAAGATAAAGGTCTTTCTTTAACGTTTCAAGTTCGGTTTTTAAACGTTGTTCTTCGGCTTGAAGTTGTTTTAATTGATGGGGCGCAGGTTGTTGAGCAACTGCTTTCTTGAGTTGCTGCGTTTTTCCTTGCAAGTTCTTCACTTTTTTCTTCAAATTATTTTTGCGTTGCTCGGCTTGTTTCGTCGACGCTTGTTTAGCATTCAAATCTCTGGATAATTTCGTCATTTCATCATTGAGAATTTGCACTTGATTGCTCAATTGAATCAATTCATTTTGTGCAATCGTTCTTTGTTGTGACAAACCCGATTGTTCATATTCTGCCGACGTTTGAACTTGGCGAATATTTTCTAAGTTTTGTTGACGTTCAGAAAGGCGTTGATCATAACAACCTGAGTTAATGCCTTGCAATCCCCCAAAGAAACCCCCGCCCGACGGATCACATTCAAGCGTTGAAACCGCACAACCCGTTAAAAAGAGAGAAATTCCTCCCATTAAAATTAGTTTGTTCATTTTGTTTCTCCTTATTTTATAATGCAATGGTGTTGCTAATTGATTGTAATTGATGGGTATTTTTTTCTAGTTTAACTTTCTGGGTTCTTAAACTATTAATTCGATTTTCCCAAGCCTTTAATTCATTAGCATTTTTTTTGCCCGACTGTTTTTTAGAGTCGGCGTGTAAAGTTTCCGCAGTTTTGAGTTCATTTTCAACTGCTTGCAAACTTTTCTTAGCTTGCTGATGACGTTTGTCGACCGTTGCTTTTTGCTGACGTAGTTTCTCTCTCGCGCTGCTATCTCGTTGCATTCGTGCTTTTAAAGAACTTATTTGAGCATTATACGACGCAATATCCTGTCTTAAAACCGCATTGGTGTTCTCAATTTCTTGTACTAAAGTTGCAACCCGTTGAGTTTCTCCAGCAATCAAGGCTTCTTGGCTTGTGTATGCTTGTTTTCTACTCGCCACTTCATTTCCCACGAGAAACCCAGCTCCAGCCCCTAATCCAGCACCCCACAAAGCCCCATCTCTTCCACCAATCAACCCCCCTAATATTGCGCCCAAACCCGCCCCCGCTAATGTTCCTTCCATTTGTGTTGAGGTTTGATCATCAAATCCCATTTGTGCGCAACTTGCTAAGAAAATTGTTAAGGTAATTGCGGTCACAGTTTTTAAGAAACGTGTTTTCATAATAAAACTCCTGTTGTTATGTTTAGTTAGAGCCAATTGCCCATCAAAATAAAAGCTCCCCAATAATAAGGATGAGCGAAATCTTTTGGGTAATTTTGATTTGCGGCTTGAATAAAGGCTTGTTGGGTTTGTTGTAATGCTTGACCTTTAGTCAATTTGCTTTGAGTTTTTATTTGATAGAAATGCTTCATAAACAACCCCGTGCTTTGATCATCCACTGACCATAATGTTGCAATTACACTTTTTGCACCTTGTTTCTGCGCTAAAGCACCAAATCCTTCAACTTCTCTACCTTTTCCAATATTTCCAATGGCGGTTTGACACGCAGATAATGTCAACAAATCCAATGAGTTAAAATTATACTCATTACGAATTTGTGCTAAGGTTAAAATATCTGAATTTCCTAACAATAAATACGCATCTTGATCGGTTTGAGGTTGAAATACAAAATGGCTTGCAATATGTAAGACTGGGAAACCTTGATCTAATGCAGACATTAGTGATTGTTGATTAAATTGTTCATCTAATTTAATAATCCCGGGTAAAATCCCATCTTGTTCAGTTGAATTTTCTTTAATAATGCTATGTAATTCTTTTTCAACTGCGGGTAATGCATTAAAATTTCTTAATTGTTTTGTTACCCCTAAACCCGCAAGTTTCCAATCACCTTTTGGTTGATCTTTGAGTTTATCTCGAGCGGCTTCATTATACATTGCAAAACTAAAACGTTCTGCTAAGTATTTTTCTCCATCAAATAACGCCGCAATCGGTAAATAACGTAATTTACCATCTAATGATAACATTAAGGTTTTTGCTTCCGCTTGTTTTAAATCATTTGCAATCGGTTGAAATAACCAATCATAAAGCATTTTTGCTTCTTTTTGGAGGTTTTGTGTGACCATTTTTATTCGGCGAATATCAGGAGAATTATCAAAGAATTTTCTAAACAATTCAACCTGTTTTTCTAAATTTTTTTCACTCACATTTGCTTCACGACAAATTTGAACCGTTGGAGTCGTTAAAATAATGCGTAATTTATCGGGTAAAATCAAATAATGAATTAAAACCGATCCATGTCCCATTGTTTGCAAAGTATTTTGTAAGGATTGCAAAGTATCTAAATTGTATTCTTCAAAGAGTTCTTTTGATTTATATTCACCAATGCACGCATTAAATTCTTTACGCGCTTGATTAATTAACTCTCTCAAATGATTTTTACGTTCATTTTCAACGGGTGTTAGATTTGTGCGTTGCTTTAAAGTTTGAAACTCTTTTGCTAATTCAACTAATTGTTGATCATTATTTTTATTCAAGATTTTTTGAACAGATTGATCTTCGGCAGTTGTTTTGATCTCTTGAAATAAATTTTCTAAAGGTTTCTTTTGTGTAAGCATTTCACGGCGTAATTGATTTTTTTGTTCAGTATTTTCAGAGATTAAACGAAGATTTTTGAGTTTTTCTCCAATCGCACTTAATTGAGAAAAAATCTGCGTTGATTTCTCAATAAAAGGTTTTTCAAAATTATTAAAACTTGCTTTCACAATTCGATATTTATTTTCATTATCATTGAAATCTCTGCGCACATAATCGAAATACTCTTCTTCTTTCAACATAGTTTCAATTTGCTGGGCTTCTGCATTACGTCCTTGCTCTAATAATAACGATTCAACACCTTTGTAAACCATTGATTTATCATTAAGAAAGAGTTGTTGTAATTCTTTATTTAATTGCGCTAAATTAACGCGCAAACTTTGCAACGTATTCACCGCTTGTTTGCCAGTTAAAATCGCCGCTTCCATTTGTCCTTGACAAGCTAAAGTTTGACTTAAATTATCTTGAATTGCCCAAAGAAATTCGGGTTGCATTGCGGTTTGAACTATTAATAAAGCCTCTTGCAAAAGTTCTTCTGCTTTCTTACAATTTCCTTGCGCACGAAATAATTTTGCTTGATTATGCAAAACCGCCGCAACTTGCGGATGTTCTTTACCGAGTTTCTTTTCAAAGATTTCTAAAGCCCGTTGATATAATGGCAAAGCCTCTTTAAATTGTTTTTGGGTAGTTAAAAGCAACGCCAAATTATTTAAATTGATTGCAATATCAGGATGTTCTTTACCATAAAGTTTCTCTTGAATGCTTAACGCTTTCTTAAAATGTTGCTCTGCTTCTTTAGACTGTCCTAAGGCTTGATGAATCCAGCCCATATTATTTAAACCAATCGCATACAAATGACTATTTTTTCCCGCATTTTTCTCAAAAATTTGCAAGGCTTGTTGATAATATTGTTCAGCTTTATCAAAGTCACCGATTGTTCGATAAACTTGCCCTAAATTGTTATAACGAATGCCAATATTTTCAGGTGAGGTTTCTTTCTCCGCTTTTTTCTCAATTTCTAATGCCATTTCTAATAATTGAATTGCCTTTGAATAATCGCCCATTTGACGATAAAGCTCAGCTAAATTATTGAAACGAATTGCAACCCGAGGATGTTCTGTTCCAAAAGAAGTTTTATCCAATTCTAAGGCTTTTTTAAACAAAGGTTCGGCTTCGGTGAAATGTCCAGTTGTTCGATGTAATTCTGCTAAGTTATTAATTGCAATTGCTAAATTACGTTGATTATCAGGTTGTTTTTCGGTGATGCTTAAAGCACGTTTATAAAGTTCTTCTGCTTGTTTGTAATCCGCAACTGTCATATAAATGCTTGCTAAACCATTTAAACTAATGGCAACAGAACCGTGATCTTTTCCTAAATATTGCTCACGAAGTTGTAATGATTCTTCAAAGGCTTGTTTTGCGTTGGCGAATTGGTGTTGTTCTTTGAGCAAACTAGCTTGCGCATAAAGAATTGCTGCCGCATCTTTTGGAGAAACTTGACGGCTTTCTGCAATCGCTTGTTGATAAAATGACAACGCCTGCGCGGTTTGACCCGCTAATTCAGCATCGCGGGCTTGTTGATAAAGATTCTTATAAGATTCAGCAGCATACAAGGGAAATGCCCATAATAATGCGCAACAATACCAAAAAATTTTCATACATCGTTCCTCTTAAAGTACAATATGAATCGTGCTATGCTAAGTATAAACAAATTTCAAGCAAAGCGGTTGCCAAAATTAGGCGGTTCTTTCAACCTAACGATAAAAAAATCATTATGAACACAATTCGGATTTCTACTAAATTATTATTAAGCTCGCTTTTTTTAGTGAGTGCGTTGATTTTTGTGGGCGGATACGGGATTTATACTAATCAATTAACCTTTTCTTGGTTAAAAGAAGTTAATACAACTTCGACAAATGTCAGTAGCTTTATTAGAGATGTTATTATTCCAATGCGTAATGTTCGACATTTATCATTAGCAATGGTGGTTTCTCCCACTAAAGAAAAACAAATGGAATTTAATGAAAAACAAATGTCCATTATGTTACATTTGGATAATGTGATTCCAAATTGGAAAGCACTACTTGAAAATTCATTGCAAAAAGACTTTTCAAATCAGTTATTTGCGGCATGGGAGAATTATAAAATAGTTAATCGAATTACCGCCGATAAATTCTTAAAAAACCACCAAACTGAAGCCGCAATTCATTCCACTGATGTTGAAAATGAAAAGTTTGAAATTTTATCTGAGTTTCTCGGTCAGTGGATTGCAAATGAATTGAAGAACTCTGAAAACAACTACCTTCAAGCAGAAACCAATTATCATTACAGTTATTTTGTCTATATTGCAGTGGTAGGTTTCTTTACTTTAATTGCATTATTAGTGAGTTACATGGTGGGAAGAAACATTACTTATTCTCTCGACAAAGCAACCCAAATTATGAAAACTATTAGTCAAGGTGATTTAACAATTCAAATCCATGTTAAGACCAAAGATGAAATCGGTTTTTTATTTCAAACGATGCAAACGATGGTGGCACAGTTATTTAAAGTAGTGAGAAACGTTCGAGAAACCGCCGATCATTTAAGCAACAGCAGTCAACAAATTAACATTACCTCTCAAAATATTGCAGAAGATGCTAACGCTCAAGCAACCAATGTTAATGAAGTGGGCAGTTCAATTCAAGAAATCAGTTCTTCTACCATTCAAAACGCTAAAAATGCTCGTCAAACTGACCGAATTACAACCCAAACTTCTCAACAAATACAAACAGGTGGTGAAGCCGTTGCTGATACCATACTTGCTATGCGCCAAATCGCAAGTAAAGTTGCGTTGATTGAAAATATTGCCTATAAAACCAATATATTAGCTTTAAATGCAGCCATTGAAGCAGCACGGGTCGGAGAACAAGGAAAAGGCTTTGCAGTGGTTGCTTTAGAAGTGAGAAAATTAGCTGAAAATAGTCGTCAAGTTGCTCAAGAAATTGGAGAACTCACAGAAACCAGCGTTGAAATCGCTGAACACGCGGGGCAACTCTTTCAAGAAATCGTTCCAAATATTACAAATACTGTCAATTTAGTTCAAGAAATTTCAAATGCTTCAGAACAACAAGCAAATGCCGTTCATGAAATCACTGCCAATATGAATCGTTTAGATCAAAGTGCTCAAAAAAATGCGTCTTCTGCAAAAGAACTTGCAAATACTTCTCAAGAAATGAGTGAACACGCTGAACAATTACAAGATACAATGGCGTTCTTTAAAGTAAGTTGATTTTAAAATTAGAGGAATTCTTTATGCAAGCATTATTGGTAATTGCGCACGGAAGTCGACGAGTCGCATCAAATCAGGAAATACTTGATTTAGTTGAGATTTTAGCCGCAAAAACGACGCATTATATTACAATTCAAGCCGCTTTTTTGGAATTAGCAAACCCGTCGATTTCAGAGGGTATTGATTTCTGTGTGAAAAAGGGCGCAACGGAAGTAATTGTTTTACCTTATTTTTTATCAGCGGGTCGTCATGTGAGCGAAGACATTGACAACGCCCTTGCCCCAAAACGTGAGGAATATCCGCAACTTACCATTACGATTAAACCTCACATCGGCGCAGCAAATGGCATGGCAGAGATGTTGTTAAATTTGGCAAAAGGATAAAAGTCTATGGAAATCTTAGTGTTATACTACAGTCGCACGGGAAATACCGCACAAATGGCACGGCAAATCGCTCGAGGCATCGATAGCGTCGCGGGTTGCCAAGCGCGTTTGCGAACAGTTCCAACAATATCAACGGTTTGCGAAGCCATCGAAGATTGCATTCCCTCAAGCGGCGATCCTTACGCGACCGTCGACGATTTGCGAGAATGCAGCGGTTTAGTGATGGGCAGCGCGGGACGTTTTGGAAATATGGCTGCGCCGTTGAAATACTTTTTAGAGCAAACCACCCCTTTGTGGCTCACGGGTTCTTTAATAGGAAAACCCGCCGCCGTCTTCACTTCAACGGGAAGTTTGCACGGTGGTCAAGAAAGCACTTTATTATCAATGATGCTCCCCTTATTACATCACGGAATGCTCATTGTTGGATTACCTTATAGTGAAAGCGAGTTGCTCACCACAAAAACGGGGGGAACACCGTATGGTGCGTCGCATTTATCGGGTTCTGAAAGCAATAATCCAGTTGATGAAACTGAAGCCCATTTATGTCGTGCATTAGGAAAGAGAGTTGCTGAACTTGCTTTAAAATTGTAATTTTTATTATGGAGAGAAATAAAATGAAATTGTTGAAATGGATGAGTACAGCAGTTGTAATGAGCACCGCTTTACAAAGTGGATACACAGTTGCAGCACCTAGCAATGATAATAAAGATTTTAGTTATTATGCGTTGGTGTTATCGTGGTCGCCTGATTTTTGTGCAACGAATGCAAAAGCAGCAAATACGACTCAATGTGAAATTGGACGCAAATATGGCTTTGTTTTACATGGACTTTGGCCCCAACACGAAAAAGGTTATCCAGAAAGTTGTTCTAATGAACAGATTCCTAATAACATGAAACAAAAATGTGATGTTTTTCCTACCGTTGGATTATGCCACCATGAGTGGAAAAAGCACGGAACTTGTTCTGGTTTAGGAGCGGCAGGTTATTTAGATTTTTCTGCACAATTAAAAAATAGTGTTGTTATCCCCGATCATTTCAAATCACCTGAAACAACCGTTCGAACTAGCATTGAACAATTCAAAACAGATTTTGTTACAAAAAATGCAGGTTTTTCAAATGATTCAATTGCCCCTTATTGCTCTGGTTCTGGACGTTTCTTAAAAGAAGTTTTCTTTTGTTATGATAAAAACAGCAAACCTCGCGCTTGCAGTGCAGAAGTTTTACATCGTTCCTCAAAAAGTTGTGCTCAAAAAGACGGCTTTGTGATTAGAAATGTGAGATGATAAAATACAAACATATTCAGCAATTGAGAAATCCAATTTTATTTCTAAACAAAAGATTTCAATCCTAGCAATTGCGAATATGTTTGAATAACGTGCTGACGTTGGGAAAGGAAAGAAATTAAGGAGATAAGGGATATTTCATCCATGCATATGAAATAAGAAGAAAATATCGGCAATTTCGTACCTGCATAAAATTCAAAGTTATGATTTGTAACTTATTGTTTAAATTAATTTTAAATACTAAAAGTACAATTTATTTTATTCGAAAAGAAACCCCGTTATTTTCTTAATGAAAACGACGGGGTTTAGGGTATTTAAATGCTTGGCGGTGACCTACTTTAGCATGAGGAGACCTCACACAATCATTGGCGCAGAATGGTTTCACTACCGAGTTCGGGATGGTATCGGGTGGTTCCCATGTGCTATTGCCACCAAGCAAGACGGTTGATTTCTTTCTTTTTTAACATTCCAGAAATCAGAGATTAAATAACTTTTTTAAAATCACTTAATCTCTGGTCTCT
>DYRG01000095.1 GCA_020718845.1 Thiomargarita sp. | reverse complement strand
ATAATAAATAATAGTTTTTGCATATCAATTTTATTTTTCGTTTTTCACCAAATTTACCTCACTTTCGCTGATAAAGTGTAAAAAAGTGCCGCTTTTCCCTATATGAAACATTTTCTTCTCCTCGCTCGCCAGCATGAAGCTTCTGCAAGCGGGAATACGGTTCAACCAATGCTTCCTTGCTGGGTCGTCCCGACCGTAGGAAGCCTAAGTATTATGGTGCGTTGACTTGGTAGCTCTTTAGCATTTTTGTTTGGCTTTGTGCGGTTGGAAAAATGCAAATGTGCTACCAAAGGCGTTGGCTGTTTTAGCTTTTCACGTCATAAAAACAAGCATCGTCAGGAAATTTAATGTTAGGTATCCAAAATGGCTTTCCATTCCAACCTTTTGAAGTCTGTCCGTTTACACGATATAAAGTCAAAACTAATGCCTTGTTAAGTTTGTCGCCTGTTCTACGGTCGGTTGGCGATAATAATGTTCCTGTTCCGCTTGAAATATCTCTATCCTTACGAATTATTAAGTAACATTTTGTACTTGGTCGTTTTGCGCTTAATGCTTGTACGCAATCATTAAATTTCTCATTGTCCCAATCTTCGATGTCTGTACTTCCAACGTGTTTTAGAAGTTGTTGAACTGTGTCAAATGTTGTGATTTCAGTTTCCTTTTCGTCTTGATATGCTGAAAGCAAATCATCAACTTGTTCGGCATTGTTTTGAATAGGTTTGTTAGGGAAGAAGTTTACACCTCCTGCGATGAAATTCAAAAACTCGTTATCAATAACATTTTTCCGTGTAGGTCGAATGTTTTTAGGGTAAATTAACTGTACTCCGTCCAAGCCAAATTCTTCTATTTGCTTTATAAGAACACGGTTAGAGTTGTTTAATTCTGTGAAAAGTCTATGTAAAGTTGGCGGAATATAAATTCTCATTAAACCCGCATCTCTGTCATAACCGAACATTCGGGAGTGTTGCCAAAATGTGTCTGCTTGTGGTGTTTTTGATTTACGGCAATAATAAATCGTTTGTAGTTTAGATATTGTTATACCTCTGCCTAAACTATTTCCGCCTACGATAATGTTATATCCTTTGTTGTAATCAATTTCTATTGAAGATGTTGAATTGAGTATAACTGTTTTGATTTTTTGTTCGAATAATAACGAAGTTATTTGTTGTTTTATATCGTCAAAATTTGTGATGTCTGGTTTTGACATTTGTAAATCGAGCCAAGCCCTGCGTAAATTATCTTCAAATGTTGTGCTTTCCGTTTCTAATTCTTCAAGCAAGAAATTCAAATGTTCCCCAATTTTATTTGCAAAAATATCATGGTCATTTATCCTTACGCTTGGGTGAATTAGGAAATTACAAGTGTCATGTTTGTTCTCAATGCTGTATGCACAAACTACAAGAAATGACATTAAACTATCTCGTAAACCTTGCGGTATAAATTCGCTTTCCTGTTTGACTTTATCTAACTCCGTTTCTTCGGTATAGCGAATACAATAAGATGTTGGTTCTGCATAGAAAAAGTCGCCACCTAAATAATTTTCACCCGGTTTGAAATAATTTACAAATGCAGGTTTCCACCCTGAAATTTCAGATTGCAAAAGTATTGATTGTGGTGTAGCTGTAACTTGAAAATAAATACTGCTACTTGCCAAATCTTTGATTGAGGCAAGATGATTATTGATTGTGCTTACTCGGCTTTTGTTTACCAATGTATTTAGACTTGCTGCGTCTGCTTCGTCATCTACAATGACAATAGGATTTGACAAACAATAATTTGAGGACGATAAATGATTACGCCATTTTTTGAGAACATTTGTATTCTTTTTGAGTACGACAAGAATGGGCTTTTTCATTTGTGAATTGAAAAAAGGCACATCGTCATATTCTCCAAAGACATCAAATGTTGTCAAGCCACTTACTGCTCTTTCGTAGGTTTGTTTCTGTAAATAAACGTTGTCGGTTGTGAGAAACAAGAAAATAGAGAAACCCTCATCTGCTAATTTTGCAATAACGCCTAATGTTTGGGCAGTTTTCCCACTTTGAACATTGCCTAATAAAAGTCCGTTAATGTGGTTGGTGTAATCAAAGTATTGTTGAATGTTTGTATAAACAGAATTTGAGGTATCTGTAATTGTTTTTACAAGCCCTTGATTATCTATTTTGTTGATATATTCTGATAAACTACTAACACTCATTTTTTAAAATTCAATTAACCATAAATTTGGGTCTGTGGTTGCAGATAATTTCATTGTGTTTGCACCATATTTCGACAAAACGTTTTCGGTTACAGGAGTTGCCAATGAAAGTGAACCGCTTTGCTCTAATTTCCCTTTAATCCATTTGCCCAAAATAGTTAAGTCATTTTGAGAACGTAGATTTTTGCTATTTTGTCCGTTGGTTTCACAACTAAACCGCCAACCATCATTTGTTACAACATCAAAAGTTCTATTTGCAGGATAGTTAGGTAATCTTGTAATTGATACAGGAACAATTATCTCTACTTCATACCAAGGTCTTGGCATTTCAAATCCTCTTTGATTTACTCTACCTTTGCCAAAGAAACAATTCAAGTTACTTTTAGCTTCCGTTTTCATAGGAATATCAAAAGTAACATCTGTTCTCGTTGTTAAAATTTTTGTTAGTTCTTCGTGAGAAACCTTACTTACTCCGTAATGATTTTCTAACAAATCGTTGATTTGAATAAAACTATCAATTTGAAAATCAGTAATTGGTTTGCCAAGTTTACCAAATAAATCTCGAATGGATTTATCTATTGTTTTAGCATTGTCTCCATCAAAGAAACAATCAGCTTCATAAATTTTGTACGTTGCAAAAAGACTACTCAAATTTGATGAACCAACCATTGCACCGAAGCATTGTCTTTCATCGTTAAACGAGTAAAGTTTTCCGTGAAAACGCATTGCGTTTGACAAGTAAACAACACCTCTATTTTGCTCTTTTAAAGTTTCATTCAATGCCAATGCACTGTCATATTGTTGTTTGGTAAAACCGTCAAAGTAGTGCATACCAATTAGCATTTCGACACGAGGTTTCTCATTTACTTCAACCATTTTCTTTAATTCAATCAAAGAAGCGGATGAAATATATCCTGTGGCAATTCTAATTTGTTCGGCTTTTGATAGATTATCAAGCCAAACTTTTGGCGTTGTTCTATTTGAAAATTTTGCAGGTTGGTAATTAGACAGTAATAA
>DYRG01000055.1:12469-14721 GCA_020718845.1 Thiomargarita sp. | reverse complement strand
CATATCAAAAGCAAAAAATGGAGATTAACAGAAAGTTTAAAAACATCTTTAACCATGTTGCCGGGGTTCGTTACTATCTGTTAACAGGCGGGCGCTTTTCTTCAAAGAGTTTTACTTTATCCGCGGCGGTTTGTCTTCGCGTTAATAACGATAACGCCGCTGCTCTTTATACACGGTATACTTTAACAAGTGCTAAAGATTCTATAATACCTGAATTTAACGAAAAGTTAGAGTTATTAGGACTTTCAGATTACTATAAAACGACAGGGGATCGGGTTATTGGCGCGGGCAAAAGGAAAGTCGTTTTTAAAGGCCTGAAAACAAGCTCAGGTTCACAAACTGCAAAACTAAAAGGCCTTAAAGACTTTAGTATTTTTGTTTTAGACGAAGCAGAGGAGGAGAATGATGAGGAGGCTTTCGATAAAATTAACTATTCGATAAGGACATCTGACCGGACAAATATGATTATATTAGCTTTAAACCCATCTGTTAAAACCCATTGGATTTATAAAAGATTTTTTGAGGATACAGGCGTGGAACCTGGATCAAATAAAATAGTTGATAATGTGTCGTATATTCATACAACATATTTAGACGTGTATGATCGTATCCCAAACGACTATAAAAAAGAAATTGAGGCACTAAAAGAACGAAACCCAGAAAAGTATAATCATTTATTTTTAGGGCACTGGCTCGACAAAAAAGGCGGGGTTATATTCCAAAATTGGATATATAGTACTTTTGATAATTCTTTGCCTTTTGGTTTCGGTTTAGATTTTGGATACTTTCCAGACCCGGACACATTAATTCAGGTTGCAATTGATAAAAAGTTAAGAAAAATATATGTTAAGGCCGCTTTTGTTGTAAACTCTAAAGGCGTGGAGGATCTTGCTTTTTTGGTACGGTTGCATTCAATTAGAAAAATCGTTTACGCTGATAGTTCAAACCCCCGTTTAATTTCAGACCTTAATATTCGAGATTGTGCCAACGTTGTACCTGTAAAAAAATGGGCGGGCTCAGTCAATGAGGGGATCAAATTGATACAAGATTTTCAAATAATAGTTGATCCCGGGTCTCCGCAAATAGGGTCTGAATTAAATAATTATGTATGGAGCGACAAAAAGAACGGCGTCCCGATAGACGCTTATAACCATACGATAGATGCGATTAGATATTACGTACAATCAACACTAAAACCGTTTGCAGCTACAAAAATGAGAGCTTTATAAACTTTCAACACGGTTCAAAATTGATCTTGGTTTTTTTTTATACCTTTGAATTATGAAAATGATAATCGAAAACCTTTCTTTTAAAGAGTATAGCGAGGCCGATGAGGAGCGCAGGGAGAAATATGACTATTATATAAAATATTGCAAACAAGGGGGGCGGGATATATTCAGGCTCGGCCAATTTGAAGATCAAAGCTTTGGGACGGTCAAAGATTTTCAGGCGTTTTTAAATGGTGCTGGTTTAGATTGGATCACTTTTTTTAATATGATCAGCAAATTGACTGGTATCCACTTGAAAAAATTAGCAGAATATTCTATTTTTAGGTTGCAGGAGGCGCGGCTTTATATCAAAAATGAAATTGACCGGATCAATCTGTTAGAATCTGAGAATTTGGGTCATGTTTCAATGCCGCTGGAGGCCGCTGCCGGGGTCGAAGTCTTTCAAAAATACGGGGCTTTTCTCCAAATTGATACTTTAGCAGGCGGGGATCCAACAAAGTACGAACAAATAAAAGCGCTCAATTATTCAATTTGCTTTACAAAACTACTGTTAGAAAAAGATCGCAATGAATATTTTGATAGGTATTCTAAATTAAGTATAAAAAAACATTAACTTTGAAAAAAAAAAGGTATGAATAAATATTTGTTTTTAATCATTTTAGGTACAATTTTAATCAATTGCACAAGAGTTGTATACAACGATCTTACCTTAAACGTTTATATAACCACCCCTGATCAGGTTGCTATAATTGATACAATAGACTTTAATATAAGAATTGAGGGCAAAAATATTGATATTGATAAACATATTTACAGGGTCGTCCCGACCGGCGCGGCCTCTTTGGTTTATACGAATGAACTTTCAATGAATGAAAATCAGCGCCTTAAAGTTACCCTAACTAACAACCGGACGGACACCCGATCCGATATTCAAATAAAAATCGCCGATCAGTCTTTTAATTTAGATACTCAATTAAAATTTATTATTCGGACAACTGAGAACGGTTTTTTAATTTTTAATAT
>DYRG01000055.1:11253-12369 GCA_020718845.1 Thiomargarita sp. | reverse complement strand
CAAAATGGAGTATTTTAATATAATTGGAGCCCTTCAGGCCTATTGCGATGCGCGGGGGATTGCTTTTATTTGGCAATATAATGAATTTTATACTAACATTGAGGCGACACAAAAATACGAAAACGGTCAAAAAATATTAGTTATTGATTTGCGCCCGACCCCTGTTCTTAGTGGGTTCAAAATTGCGGGGATCACTTATTCCGGTTTGTTTATGTTAGGATTAAAATTTGATCCAGACGGGCGCCCGGCCTCTTTAGACGAAAAGGCGATACAAAAATATCAAAGGCGGTTAAAAGAATTAAGCCAAATGTCCGCTGAGATCATGGCTGATTTTAGTTGTATGAATGAATTAGCAGTAACGCCCGGCCAAATGAATTATTTAATAAATACTTTTGATTCAAATATTGATTTTGTAGTTTACCAAAATGCTACTTTCGAACAATGAAAAAATAATAATTGAGGATTGGCTCGCCTCGATCAAGGCGGATTTAATTGCCAATTATAAAAGATTAGGACTAAAGGCCTCCGGTGCTTTCGAACAATCTTTAGAGTCCTATTTGGTGGAAACGCAAGCTGGGATACGATTCGGCATTAAAGGCGCTTATCATTCGTATTTTATGGAGAAAGGACGCAAGCCGACCGCCAAATTTAACCCTGGGAATCCAACTCTTAGAGAGGTGATCCGCAAATGGATTGACGACAAAGGGATCACCCCTGATGACGGAATTACAAAAGATAGTTTAGCCTTTTTAATTGCGCGGAAAATTCATGAAAAGGGTATCACGGTACCAAACAAATACAACCTCGGCGGGGTTATTTCGGACATAATAAACGAAAAAAGTATTAAGGAATTGAGCGATCAATTAATTATATTCTATGTAAAGCAATTTAAATCAAATATTCTGCAATGGCAATAACAACGATCACAATAATTCAGGACAATATAATTGGCGCCTCTAATCTATTGGGGGTCCATTGTCAGCTCGCTTTCGTGGCGGAGGCAGCATGGAGTGGAACCGCCCCGGAATATTTAAGCGTAAAAATTAGCGATAAGGCCGGCACTTTGTTAGACACCTATAAAAGTATTCCTTACGCTGATGTTGGAATTAATACGCG
>DYRG01000055.1:9767-11153 GCA_020718845.1 Thiomargarita sp. | reverse complement strand
GATTCATTCGTTTATGTTTATTTCTACAATGAAAGCGAGGCAAATATATTGAGTATAAACCCGGCGATCGTACAGGTTGCTGTAAATAGCAATGTAAATCATTTTATATTATAAATTATGAGTGAGATCGGTTTTTATCGCGTAAAAACGCTTGCAAATGTAGCAAAAACAATAACATTTTTAAAAAACGGGATACCGTCCGGATCTCATAATATAGTCCCTGTTGCCGTTTGTCCTGAAAATTTGCGCGTTAAGTATATTGATCGCAATGGCCAATATAGATTTATAGCTTTTGAAAATCACTATTCAATAAGCGATCAGCCACAAATTATTGGCACTTATAATAAGTTAATAGCAGATATTTTAACAGATAAAACCGACAGCCAAAATATCGGTTATAAAAATACGCGGCGCATGTTCGGTTCAATCGAAATTAATAAAGATCAATTGGTATATTTCGCGGATATATATACAAGCCCACGCGTATATTTATACATAGGTTCGAATAATTCAGACACGGCGGCAGATTGGTTGGAAGTTCGGATCGAAAGCGGCCAAAACATTGTAAAACGCTCCAAAGGGAACGCCGGGCAAATTAATATAATAATTGAATTACCTGAATATAATACAATTAACTTAACATAAACCCCTGGAAATGAGGTATTTAAGCGTAAACGGAATTTTGGCCGATATAGATGATCAGACCGTGATCGGAGTTGATTTTCAAACTTATGATATTAAGGAACCCACTCGGATGTTTGTCAATGTTTCGAATAATTTCTCTATTCCGAAAACTGTTAATAACCTTTCAATTTTTGGCTTTTCGTCAAACCCCCAAAGTATATCGTTAAACGCTTATAATTTGAACCTTTGCCGTTATTATGTTAATAACGAAATTGTTTTGAATGACTCAAAAATAAAAATTGAATATATAGACGAGCGGATCAACCTGTTAATTTACAATAAGGGGGAGATATGGGATCAACTTAAATCCTATATGTTTTCTGACTTAACACAGGATCTTGTTATCTGGTTGCAAAGCGTTGGTCGACTTGAAAGTGAGGCTAATAAATGGGGGGGCAATTGCGGTGATTTCGTTTCAAAATATTTGAACGCTTTAACAGGGGTTAAACTATCTTTATACTTTGGCAATTTTTTGGATTATAAAGGCGCCTTTCCTCGGGAGTATACGCTTGACAATTTAGAACAAAGAACAATAACATTAACTGAATCAACAGACACGGGTGGATCTCATTGGTCTGTATATTGCAAAACAATTTTTGAGTTTTTAGAATTTAAATTTGGCGTTTCTTTTTTAGTAAATGATACAACGCAACCGGGCAATATTTTTAACGATCAGATCGGCGCGGCTTTGTACATTCCGAT
>DYRG01000055.1:0-9667 GCA_020718845.1 Thiomargarita sp. | reverse complement strand
CGATCACTTATTCAAGCCCGACCGCTAATTATCCAACGTATTTTAAATTAAATAATGAGGTGATCGGGAGTAGCTTGTTTTATCCGTACCTTCCATTAAAGGATCAATTTGATAAACCAGCAAAAACCGCTTTTGATTTTGTTGATAGTTTCATTAAGCACCTTAATATCATAAAAGATGAAATATATATTAACAATACAAAACATATATTATTTGCCCGCTTTGATGATCTAAAAACTTTGGCGCCTGTATTAAATTGGTCTGGGCGTTTAAGCGGTGATCCAGTTTTCTCGCCGTTTATTGAGAATATAGCACAAAGCAATATAATTAAGTTTACAAATATATTTCCTGAGGGGTCTGGTTTAGCAAATAGCAAGCTGATCACCTGCCAAAACAAAAATATTGAAGCGCGAAACGATGAATTAATTTCAATAGGTTCATATATACCAGGGGTTTTTGATGCGGGTGCAGACGGTTTTATATTGGATTTGTCAATTAAAGAGGCTTTTGAAACTTTCATTTTTTTAATTGACGGACAAACAACTGTAAACAATTGGGGGGTCTACCAATATCACAGCAATATGTTTTCTCTTTTGTACGGAGGCGTTGTAAAAGTGGCGCAATTGTATAGTTTAAATTCAGAATACAATTTTTATAATGAAATTTGTCAATACCCCAAGCGCTATAAAATTAAAAAATGGATTTCAAGTAAGCAGATCAAGGAGTTAAAATTTTTTGCGCAATATTTCATAAAGGAGTTAAACGGATCGTATTTTATTAATAAAATTTCAGGTTATAACCCAGAAAAAAGCCTGCAGCCTGTTGAAATTGATTTAATATATTTATCTACAAAAGTTGGTGATATTAAACCCCCCAAATTGACGTTCTACTGGTCTGACGGCCTGGGCGACCTCTTTGTTGATGGATATGGCAATTATTTTATAACTTATGAATACTTAGAACAATAACCATGGACGACAAGCAAATATTAATAGAGATTGATATTGACACAAACAAAAGTTTGCAGAATACGCGCGATCTAAAAATCGAATTAGCAGCGCTCAAAGAGGCCGCAAAGTTAGCAAAAGAACAATCAGGGGCGTTATCGGATGAGTATTTAGCATATGAAGCCGCAATAAAAAGCACGACCTCCGCACTAAGGAGTGAAGAAAAAATTACAAAAGATGTGATCAGCGCTCAAACGGCGGTTAATGGTTCAATTGACCAGATGAGAAAACAATTAAGCGTTGTATCTGCGCAATGGGCAAAATTAAGTGCGGACGAGCGTGTAAATAGTGAAGTTGGTAAATCATTGTCCGCGCAAAAATTAAAGCTTTCTGAGGCCTTAATTAAAGAAGAAAAGGCAACAGGGGACGCCCGGCGCAATGTTGGTTTTTATACTAAATCAATACAGGAGGCGATCGGTGGGGTTTCGGCTTTGCACCCTGCGCTCGGGACAGCGACCAATTCAGTAAAAGCATTTAACGCGGCTCTACTTGCAAACCCGATCACGGCGGTCATTGCGTTGGTTATAGCTTTGACTAAGGCGGTCGGGACGTTCTTTGTCAATTCAAAAGAGGGGCAGGATAGCGCTGCAAAGTTTTGGGGCGATTATCAAATTGTTTTAGGCAATGTAAAAGATAAAATTTCTGAAATTGGCAGGGCGATCGCCTCAATATTTGATAAAGACTTGCAAGGGGGAGGCAAAAAGTTGGGCACCCCGCTCGCCTTTTTAATCGAAACAAGTGTCGAAATTCTTAAAAATAGAGAGCTTACAAAGGATAAAATAAAATTAGCGGAGGAAGAAAATAAGGCGCTTATTAAAAACGCTCAAAGTAGTTTATCCATTGCGAAATTAAAAAATGAGGCCGCAAAAAAAGATTTATATACAAATGAACAAAGAACCGCAATGCTAAACGCGATCGGTCAATTAGAGGCTGATCAGGCTGCGGAAAATGCAAGGCAAGCAGATGAGCGCCTAAGAATTGCACGGATTGAAAGTACGTTTTCAGGCACGACAAATGAGGATCTTAGGAATTTAGCAGAATTGGAAGCGGATGTTTTCAATAAGCAGCAGGAGCGGTTTAATAAAACCAAAGAAAATGAGGCCAAGCTATCAGAAATAAGGAAAGCCCAAAGAGCAGCGCAAATTGCAGCCAATAACGAAAGGATTAAACAAGAGGAGGCAGCTTTAAAATTAAAGCTGGATCAGTTAGCAAGAATTGAGAAAGCCCAAAATGAGGCGCGGGATCGTGAAATAAAAGACTTTGAGGATGCTAATAATGAGATAATAGAATCAACCGCGTCTTTTATAGATGATCAGGCAGAAATTGAGGCGACCGCTGTTGAGGCAAAGCTCTTAAATCTGGATAATGAATATGAGTTAACAAAAACCCACTTATTCGCAAAGTTGGATCTTGAAAGGCAAATGTTAATTGAAAAGGAAAAACAGGAGATCGCATTTGCCGAAAGCATAGGAGCATCCACTACCCTAATCGCTGAAAAATATAGAGACGCTCAAAGTGAATTGGATCAGGCTGAATTTGATGCGCGTTTAGAATTGGCTGCCGGTTTTGCGGGCAATATTGCACAAATAGCAGGCGAAAACACCGCTATTGGCAAAGCAGCGGCAATAGCTGAAACAACTATTAACACATATAGATCCGCGACCGCTGCCTATGCAAGTTTAGCGGGGATCCCCGTGGTAGGTCCTGTTTTAGGGGCGGCAGCAGCAGGCGCGGCGGTCGCGGCGGGGCTCGCTAATGTAAAGAAAATAATTGGCGTTAAAAGCGGCCTCCCCGGTGACACTGGCAGGGGAGGAGCGTCAAGCGGCGGCGGCGCTCCGGCGATTCCAATTCCTGTAAAGGCTACAACTGTAAACCCTGATTTAAATCAGGGCATAATTAGTCGTGAAAATTATGTTAATAGTCAAAATAACCAAAGCTTTAGCCCCGTGCTAATAATTGATGAGGTTACTCAGGCGCAAAATTTTCAAACAACTAAAAATAAAACAGCAGTTATTTAATTTTTTTAATACCTTTGAACTATGGAAAAAAAATATTTTATAGCAAAATTTGAAAATGAAAACGGGATTCCCGGTTCTTATTTCTTTAATTCAGAAACATACGATAAAGAGAAAGCCGCTAAATTTTTACAAAACCGCCAAATAAAAAACTTTTTTTTCTTTTTTGAACCAATAGCGCCGACTCCGTTTGGTGATAATGGAATGATGTTTAAAGGGGAGATTGGTTTTGATATTACGACCGAAAACCTGATCCCTGAAATTATAGCGGGCAAAGATATTTATATTGATAGTCCAGGCGGAAATTTGTTTGAGGGGTGGAAAATTTACGATGCTATAAAATTAAGCGGTAAAGAACCACGGATCGTTGGTTTGGGGACTGTAGCGAGCGCCGCGACCCTCCCCTTTTTGGCTACTGTAAACAATGAATTAACTGAAAACAGCCGTTTTTTAATACATAACCCATCCACCTTTGAAGCCGGTGACGATGGGGCAATGTTTAAAACAGCCGAAATTTTAAAAGACGAAAAAATAAAACTTGCAAACCTATATTCTAATGTAAGTGGGCAGCCTGTTGAAACTATACTTTCCTTAATGAAGGATGAAAAGTTTTTGAATTATACTGAAGCACTAAATTTAAAATTTACAAAAATGAAACCAATAAAAGAAACAATCACCGATCCCGTTAATATTGATGATCAGAAAAAAGAGGTCAATGGAATTTTAACAGGTTTAAAAAACTTGTTTAAAAAGTTTACTAATGTGATAACAAATTTAATTGTCCAGGACGTAAACGGCTCCGAGATCGATTTTGGCGATCAGATTGAAACCGCGGATCAAATTACGCTCGGCCTGAGTGCGACCGTAAACGGCTCCCCTGCGGATGGGGAATATACTTTGCCAAATGGCACTATATACATTTTTGGAAATGGTATTTTAACCGAAATTAAACTAAACGAAAACGATCAAAACGCGGCTTTGTTGGAAGAAAATACCAATTTACAAACAGAAAATTTTAAGTTGAAAAATGAAATTGAAAGCGTAAAAGCGGCCTTTGAGGTTGAAATAAAAGCCGTGAAAGATCAATTTGATACTTTCAAAAATAGATTTTCAAACAACCAACCAGATCCGATCATGCCTGTTGATCCCGTGGATACTGAAATTGATTTCAAATTTAACAGGAAAAAAAAATAATTAACCTTTAATACTTTACAAAATGGCAAGTGTTTTTGACAAATCAGGATTGACGTTAGCCCCCAAAGAGGTCGAAGCGATCAGCAAATTTATAGTTGAACAGGTCTTTGAGAGCCCTGAATTAATGAGAATGCACGGCGTGCAAACCGGCGTTCTAATGAAAGAACAGATAATTTTAGCTTCTCAATTTGGGAAGAGCGGTTTAAAGGCCGATGGAACTTGTACACGCAAAGCATCCGGGGCGGTTTCAACTTTGACCCAAAAATATTGGGACCCGGCGGGGATTGAAGATACCCTCGTACATTGCAACGCGGAATTAACAACGCTTTTCAAAGCTTACTTCAATTCAATTACCAGATACAGGGAAGTATACGAAATTGAGGGATCAGAATTGGCGGAATTGTTAGTTCAACTTTCAGAGGTTGCAATTAAAGATACTATTAATCGAGCAGTTTGGTTTGGCGACACTGCGGTCACTGCATCAGGAGCTGCAGCTGCAGGGTTAGTTTCTGCGGCCAATGTAAAATTTTACGATTATTTTGATGGCCTTTGGAAACAAATTTTTGCAGGCGTGACCGCTACCACGATTAAAAGGGTTACAATCGCCCAAAATGCGAGCGCGGTTACAAAAGCCGCTCAAATTGATTGGAGCGTTACAAGCGCGATCGATGACGTTCTCGCGCCAATGTATGCAGCCGCCGACCCCCGTTTGAGGGCTTCAAAAGAGGCTAAATTTTATTTAAGCGGTGAAATTTATGCGGATTATATCCAAGAATTACAAGGAAAAGGGGTGTATACAAGTATGGACCCATTGACCGGAGGCATTCAAACCCCTTATTATAATGGTAAAGAGGTAGTAAATATGGATACAATCTGGGATTTGGACGCCCGACAAGATTTTGAAAAAAATTCAACAGATCACCTCTATTATTTGCCAAACCGCGCGGTTTTAACAATGCCCGCCAATATTCCGGTCGGCACGCTGAATAAAGATCAATTAACCGAAATTGAACAATGGTACGAAAAGAAAGATCGTACAAACAATTTTGCTTATGGTTTTAGCCTTGATTCAAAGGTTTTAGAAGAGTATTTAATTATTGTAGCTTACTAATATTCAATTATATGGCTGATTGTTTAAAAGGAATTGCGAAAAGTATTATTTCAGATTGCACGACATCGGGTATTGGTGGCAATGAAATAAAAGCATGGATCGGAAATAGGTTGGAAATTGTTCCAACCTACAGCCCGACAAACCCTGTTTTAGTCACGGCTCTGACTATGGTTGGGACAGCGGTTTTGTATACAATAACCGGGGTTAAAAAATTACTAAATTCAGGGTTCGATCGTGTTTTAGCAGCTGATCGCCCTGACAAGTTTACACACTATTTTAATTTTCAGGGTTTTGAGTTTGACGCCGCAAGCGTTCAAGATCTTGACAATTTCGAAGATGTAGTCGTTATTGTTGAAAGTAAAGACAAACCAGCATCCGGCGATGGCGTGTTTAGAATTTACGGCCTAAAAAATGGTTTATATCCAAGTTCGGATACAAGCAGGGCGAATGATATAAATGGCGCACGCAATATTGAATTAACGTCTTTAGATGGGCAGGAGGAGATGCAAAGTAATTATGTTTTACTTTCATCTACTTACGCCGCAACGTTATCAATGTTAGTGGGTCTGGAGACGCCTTAAAATGGGTTTTATGGAATTAGTTGAAATAAAAGAAATTTTCCAAACTGACATTGAAATTGTACTAAAAGATCAGGTACTTTTAATGAGGCTCTTAAAACTTTATTCAACTATCTATCTGAATGGATCGGCTCCTCGCATGTGTGAGCGGTCGATCCGTTCTTATTACTTAAAGTTGGCAAACTATAATTTTGATAATATGAAAAATTTAAAACAAACATTTAAGGCGGCTTTTGTTGGATTGCGGTTTATTCCTGGGATAATGAAAGACGGTAAAATGGTTATAATCCATAGGCATATAGATCCAAAATATCTAAGTGATAATGAGGCGATCGAATTGTTAATTTCTGGAGCGCTTAAAGAATCAGATTTTGAAATATTACCAGACGAGTATGTAAATAAAAACACAAAAGAACCTGCCCCACTAATTGAAAACGATAAAGAAACGGATCAATTAACAGAAATGAAAGCTAAAAAAGCTAAAAAATGAGACTATTAAAAAATGAAGTTGATCCCCGGTTGGTTGTAACTTTGGATCGGACCATGAAAAAAGTTGATAAAGGCGTCAACGGTTTAATGACATTTGGCGCACGGAATGATTATCCGCAATTAATGGAGCGTTTAATAAATGGGAGCCCGACAGGCAAAAGCACGGCAAATATTTACGCTAAATTTTTAAGCGGCGGCGGGTTCGAAAATGAAGAAATTAACAAAATTGTTATTGGCAAAGACCCGCGCGGTAAAAATGTTACCATGATCGGGATGTTGCGCGCCGTTTGTCAATCGGTTTCAAAAAACAATGGGTTTTATATTCATTGTAACTTCAATAACAATATTAAAATAGTAAATACTCATTTAAAAGACTTTAAAACTATACGGTTTTCAAAACCGGACGATACAGGGTATACGGCCAAATTATTGGCCTCTTTGTTTTGGGCTGAGAGTATTTACTCAAAACCTAAAGACGTAATCGAATATAATGTATTTAATATAAACGAAACGGCTTTTGTAAGTATGATCAATGAGGTGGGCACAATCGAAAATTTTAAGGGACAAATTTATTTTAGTTTTTTGGATACTGAATATTTTTATCCGCTTTCCAATTATGATGAGGTTTACTTAGATCTTGACACCGAAAACCAAATCCAATTATTTAAAAATCGTCAATTGCGCAATGGCTTTTTTAAGAAAACAATTTTGAGGCTGCAACCGCAGGACAATGAAGAAAAAAACGAAAGTTTAGCAGAAAGCGCACGGCAAAGTTTAGGGGCGGACGGCGATGGCCTTTGGATAATTGAAGACAATGTTCAAGCCGATGGGACACTTAACGAAAGTAGCGCGTATAAATTTGATCAATTAGAATCTAATATTGAGGACAAACTCTTTGAGAGCTGGGAAGGTAGTTTATCAAATTCTATTCGAAAAGCCGCTAAAGGTATGCCTGCAATATTAATAGATTACGAAAACAGTAAATTAGGCAATACAAGCGGAGAGGCAATAATGCAGGCAAATAGGTTTTACAATGCAATAACCGCGGACGACCGGGCTTATATATCTGAATCATTCAGAGAAATTTATTCAAATTTTGATAATCCTATATTGAGTAATAATATAAATTGGAATATAAAACCGCTTAATTTAATTTGATATGCTGATAAAGATTGATAACCAGCGACTTATAAAGCCAATTTCAGAAAATTGGGCAATGAGTGTAAAAGAACCAGGGGGGCTGACTAAATACGAAATATTAGCAGCCGAAACAACCGCTAAGGAATTAACGGATATGCTCGGCGCCGCTTTCGTGTATGACATTGACAAGAACCAAACAGCCGCTAAATACGTGGATATTTTAGATGGAAAAGAATTTACAGATTCAAACACGGGCTCTCCTGTAAAATTTCAAGGTATCCGATATATTTTAGCCTATTTCATTTATTCAAAATACGCGGGCGTTTCACACGTGGAGGACACATTTTCGGGTATGGTTTCAAAAAACAGAAATGAGGCCGTTAATATTAGCGCCGGCGATATGAAGCAAATCCGAAACGATGCGCAGGCGGTAGCGTTTGCCGATTTTAAGCTATTGCAGGACTTTTTAAATCAAAATAATGATTTATATCCGCTCTGGAATTGCGCACCATTAAAACAACCGTTTAGCCCTAAAATTACAACTATTCGAAAAACTTTTAATTAAATGGCAAATTTAGAATTATTCAACCAGACATTAACAGATAACCCGCCAGACGATCTTAGAATTGCAGCGGGCAGACCCTCTGTTAGTGGCGCAGCTAATATCTATTGGTCTACTCTTAAAGCGAAATTTGCCCAATTGATCGGCGCAACCTTTACAGGGGCGATCAATTTGTTTAAACTAAATGCCACTTTGACCATTGACGCGATCCCAGATCCGAGATCATCGAATGCGCCGATTGGTCAAATACTTTGTGAGGATGGTTTAATTTTAGAGGCGCCGACCCTTGTTTTGAAAAGTTCAAACCCTATATTGAGTCTCCCAGGCGGGCAAATTGGGGCACCCGTTATTGTGGCAGGGGTTAATAGTTTGGGCGAGTCTCAATTAGGTTATTCAAACCCGATCCCTGTTTCTTTCACGCAACAGGATACCCATACGGCCAACGTGGTAATAAAGGCCGCGAACGCTGCCGTTGCCCCGACCACGTGGATATTATTAAATTTAGATATTGTGTTAACCCAAAGCTTTGAGGCGGGCAAGGGTACTCTGTATTTTAAAATGCAATTATCTAATCCAACAAACAGGACGGGCGTTGTTGAATTTGGATTAAATGTAAATGGGGTTTGGTACAATCGCGATATCGCTCAAAATATACCGGCTTTAGATAATTCCATTTATAGCTGGTCGGTTCCACTTTTACAAGGTTATAACGCTACCGACCAAATATCACTCGGGGCGCGTGTAACTTCAAATTCAAACAATCAGTTTAGTTTGACCATGTTAGCATCCTCGGGCTCCCCTGCGGTTATGAGGCTTGACGTTTTAGGACAAACATCAAGCGGGGGCGGAGATATGTATAAAAGCGTATACGACCCTCAAAATAAAAGCGCGGACGCCTTTAATTATGCTAATTTTAATGGCTTAATGGCAAAAGTACAAATTTCTGAATATTATACAGAGCGGGTATTTCAATTTCTAATTGATGGGGATAATCTGACAAGGGATCTAATTTTTCCTAATCAGGATATGTTTGCAGTTATTAAATTGAAATTAACCGGGCGACCGTCAACGGGGTATGTAACCGGAGAAATTGAAAAAACATTTTATTGTCATTGGCTTGCTGACGGCGGAGGCAGTAGCTCTTCCTTTGTTAATAATTTAGGGGGCTATATCAGTACAAGGTGCGGGATCGGTGAAATGCAATGGTCTGCGGTTAATGGTTGGTTTTTTATACCAATTAGCGCCGTTCAAGATACAGCAGGCTCTAATTGGTATTCATTACACATGACGGTTTTGGATGTTATGTTAGGATCAGAACCTTTTGCCGGCGTTTATGTAGGTGAACAATATAGCTTTTTGGGTGAAGTTTTAATGCCTGGATATGTAAAGACGAGCGGCGTAAGTCAATTAAACGGCAGATTAAACATAAACGCCGGAACGGAAGATTATTGCATGGCTCTATATGGTGGGCAAAGCGGTGGGTTATATATGCAAAATTCATTACAGATTGATGCAAATATATCAGGGAACACAGGCGCACTTATTGTAAACGGCGCAGCAGACGGTTTTGG
>DYRG01000026.1 GCA_020718845.1 Thiomargarita sp. | reverse complement strand
AGGCGGGGTGTGCCTTTGGTGTCCTGTTCCTTAATATAAAAATTCGTGACTTTCGTGCTCATGATATTATTTAATAGCTATGATGTTGAATTTAACAATAGCATAAGCTATTTTTTATGTCAAGCATCATTGATATTTATTTTTTATTAGCCATACCTATTTAGTGTAGTCTATGATCTTTATTTTGACTAGCATGCGTTACTTTTTTAATAGCAATGCTTTTGATATGATGTAAAGGAGTTTTTTATGGATTTTTTTTATGAATATGTCTAACCCAACTGAAGTTCTTGCGACTTTTAAACTTCATCGCAATATTTCTGATATTGATATTGAACGAGCTGCTCGTCTTAGAGAAATTTGGAAATCCAAAAAATCTGAATTGGGTTTAACACAAGCGACTGCGAGTGAGTTGTTGGGGTTTTCTCAAGGTGCTTTTTGGCAATATTTGAATGGTCGTTTAGCACTTAATATAGAAACTATCTTAAAGTTTTCTTATTTATTGAAGATTGATCCTAGAGATGTTGATCCAAACTTTCCATCATGGGCTTTACCTCAGCACGTTGCACATAGTTTGCCTTCTGATTCTCTTTTATTATTAGAGGGTTATTTGCGTTTGTCTGCTCGTGATAAAACTATTGTGCGGGGTTTGTTAGATACATTATCAAAGATAGAAATTGCTTAGGAATATTGGTCATGGATAATTTTTTTGAACGCTTTTTTTCTTCTCGTTTTTTACCTCGCTTTTTGACTGTGGTAGGTCTTATTCTTTTCTTTTATTCTACTATTGCATTATTTATTTATAGACATAATCCGATATTATCTATTGATTACTATTTTTCTTTATCTACGGGTATATTTTTTATAATTTATGGCTTTATTCTTGAGCATAATGTTAAACAAACTGAGTTACTTGAGAATGTTGCATTTTTATTTTCTCAACCTTTAAAAGTTGAACCTGTTAAAAAAACTGAACCTCAATTAAAATCAGAATCTAAGACCGAGCAGGTTAATTCCAAACCAGTTAAGTCTGTACCTATTTCTGAGCCCGTTTCTGAACCTATTCCTAAACGAGTAGTTAAACCTGTTTCACCAGAGGAACAGGCTAAAGTTCGTGAACAAGTTAGACAACGTATGCTCGAACAACAACGCTTAGAATTACTTGAACATCAACGTTTAGAGAAATTAGCTCAAAATAAGCCTTTGTCTTCTGGTTAATTTTCTTTAAAAAAATTTTCCAAATATTTTATAATTATTTGATTTTATTAAAGATTTGCATTAAAAAAGAGTTTATATAAAGCATATAAACTCTTTTAAATTCAATATGTTATTCTTTTTGTAAGTGACTGTTAATCACTGGGTCGATGGTTCGAGTCCGTCTCGGGGAGCCAATCTTTCAATAACTTATAAAAAATCCTCAAAATTCCACCCAGTGGAAAATCTTAGAAAATCCCCTTTGATTTCAATTTGTTAGAAAATTATTTTGCAAAAAAATCTAATGCAAAATTTGATGACAACGCAGATAGTTTCTACAACCCCAAAACACACCACCATTTGATTTAGAAGAACGCCGAACCATTTTAATTCCACAATGTGGACAGGTTGGTGTTGAGTAATCGCCATCAGTTGCAAATTCTAATAATTTATTTTGCTGATTGGCAGACAATTGAGAAATGAATCCTAAAAAACGTTCACCAGTTACCAAATCTAATCGACATTTACCTTGATTTCTAATTTGTCTAGCTAAATTAATCGCATCAAGACTAAAACGACCCGAAGTAATCAAAAAACCTAACTTAACTCTATGCAAAGTTAATACGCCAAAAAATTCTCTTGTTTCCTTTACACCTACTAATGTTTTAGACCATGCTTTACATTGTACTAATGCTTCTAATTCATTATTTCTATACAAATAAATATCAATTCCCCCATCCGCTCCTAAATTACAAGATTTAGTTTGATAACCACTTGCACGAAAATAAGCAGCAACAACCCCTTCAAATCTTCTCCATTCTAATCTTTGCAATAACTCTAAAGACCATAAATTAACAGATTGTTCCTCAATTATTATCTCATTTTATTTAAATGAACTAAACTACTTACTATGCGTTTATCATTATCTAACGCTGTCATTTTTATCCATTACTTCTTTCAACGACATTTCCTTTTCCATTTTCTTTTTCCTTCTTCATTTATATTCGGTATAATAACAATAAATTCCTTAAAGAAAAAGAAAGGGCAAACTGTTTTCCCAGCGACTGAAAAAAACATATGCTCATGGTAAAATATCTGCTGTTTTTTTACAATCCAAGACCTTAAAATTTTTTTCTTGGATGAATTTTGGATAACGCAACCCGAAAGATGTGGTGCAACCGCAGCAGCATTTCTTTGATGAAATTTAATTCAAAAACAAGATCAGTAATTTTTTCTGGAGATTTAACCTTTTATCCTTTACCTTATCGAGAACGCAGAGTATTTAGAAAGAAAGGAGAAATAAAATGAAATGGTATGTTTTACCAGTTGAAGCATGGCGGGCATTGACGGTGAATCGTTTGCGGACGGTTTTGACGATGTTGGGGATGGTGATCGGGGTCGGCGCGGTGGTGTTGATGTTGGCAATCGGTCAAGGCACACAACACACGGTAAATCAATCAATTGCGTCGATGGGGAGTAATTTATTGATCGTGATACCTGGCGCGGCAACGTCGGGCGGAATGCGGTTTAGCGGCGGCACAACCCCCACCTTGACCATTCGAGATGCCGAGGCGTTGGCGAGTTTGCCGTCACTCAAAGCGGTCGCGCCAATTTATACGGGCAGCGCGCAATTGGCTTTTGGATCAAATAATTGGAACACCACCGTCTACGGCAGCACGCCCGATTGGTTGACGGTGCGCGAATGGGGCGTTGAGCAAGGGCAACCTTTCTCCCAAACCGATGTGCGCGGCGCAAATAAAGTCGCGTTGATCGGGCAAACGGTCGTCAAAAACCTCTTTGGAAACGACGATCCGATTGGCAAAACCATCCGCGTAAAAAATATGCCTTTTTTGGTTGTCGGCGTTTTAGATGAAAAAGGGCAAGGTTTGGACGGACGCGATCAGGACGATATGATCTTGATTCCATTGAGCACTTCACAAAGCAAATTGTTTGGGAATCCTTTTCCTGGAACGGTGCGATTTATCATGGCGCAAGCAAAATCCGCTGAAATGCTCGAAGAAGCCGAAGTCGACATGACCCAACTCATTCGCACGCGGCATCGGATTGTCGACGGCGTAGAAAATGACTTTAGCGTCAAAAACTTATCCGCAATGGCTCAAATGGCGGCAATGGCGGCGGGCGTGTTATCGATGATGTTGGGCGCGATTGCATCGATTTCGTTGTTAGTCGGCGGAATTGGAATCATGAATATCATGTTAGTTTCCGTCACCGAACGCACGCGAGAAATCGGGATTCGAATGGCGATTGGGGCGCGTCAACGTGATATTTTGTGGCAATTTTTGGTCGAAGCGATCATGATTTGCACGCTCGGCGGCGCGTTGGGATTAGCAATCGGAATCGGCGGCGCGTGGTTAGTGGGTTATTTCACGGGGATGATTACGGTCGTGACGGGCGTTTCAATTGCGTTAGCTTTTTTATTCTCCGCTGGAACGGGGATTTTCTTTGGATTTTATCCCGCTCGCAAAGCCGCGCTCATGAAACCCGTCGAAGCCTTGCGTTACGAATAAATGGTAGTGGTGCATTTGCTGAGTGATGGTCTTTATATTTCAAGAAGTTAGAACAGAATTTCACGCCATTGTGCACCATTACCAAATTACTTTGGCTTTTTATTCATAAGTACATTAGAATATTCTTTAATTTATGAGTTAAAAAAGAGGATCGCGGTTTCATGTCTGACAATAATAAAGAAAGAATTGAAGTAAAAACAACCACTTGTTATATGTGCGCGTGTCGATGCGGGATTCGCGTGACGTTGCGCGATGGCGAAGTGCGTTACATCCAAGGCAATCCCGATCACCCTCTAAATAAAGGGGTCATGTGCGCAAAAGGCGCGTCGGGGATCATGAAACAATATTCGCCCGCCCGCTTAACTAAGCCTTTGAAAAGAAAAGAAAATTCAAATCGTGGCGACGGCGAATTTGAAAGCATTTCGTGGGAAGAAGCCTTTAATATTGTTGAAGAACGTTTAAAGAAAATTAGAGCAACTGATCCAAAGAAGTTTGCTTTATTTACCGGACGCGATCAAATGCAAGCCTTAACAGGTTTGTTTGCAAAACAATTTGGAACACCCAATTACGCCGCGCATGGAGGATTTTGCTCGGTAAATATGGCGGCAGGTTTAATTTATACGATTGGCGGTTCTTTCTGGGAATTTGGAGGACCAGATTTAGATCGTTCTAAATTATTTGTAATGATTGGAACGGCAGAAGATCATCATTCAAATCCAATGAAAATCGAGCTTTCTAAATTTAAAAGAAACGGTGGAAGATTTATTTCAATTAACCCCGTTCGAACGGGTTATTCAGCGATTGCAGATGAATGGATTCCAATCAAAACAGGAACAGACGGCGCGTTATTATTAGCGTTAATTCACGAAATTATTAAATTAGGTTTGTACGACCGCGAATTTTTAGTGCAATATTCTAATTCAGCCGAGTTAGTGAATGATGATCCAAATAGTTCAAATTATGGATTATTTGTTCGATCTAATGATCCAATAGAAGAAGGCTGTTTTGATCCGCAAAATAAATACTGGTGGGATCGGACTTTAAATAAACCCGTTTCTACTCAAAATCGCACCGCTGATCCGTTTTTGTTAGGTGATTTCAAATTAGATGACGGAACACCCGTTAAAACCGCTTTTCAACTTCTAAAAGAAAGAGTGGAAAATTATACCCCAGAATGGGCTGCCGACATTACTGGAATTCCTGTAGAAACGATTAGAAGATTAGCGCATGAAATGGGAATTGTTGCTCGAGATCAACGCATTGAATTACCCATTGCATGGACGGATTCGTGGGGCACTGAACATCAAAGCATTAAAGGTAATCCTGTTGCATTTCACGCGATGAGAGGATTAGCGGCGCATTCAAATGGATTTCATACCATTCGAGCGTTAGGAATTTTGATGTCATTGTTAGGAACAATTGATCGACCTGGTGGATTTCGCCATAAAGCACCTTTTCCTCGCCCCATTCCTCCGTGTCCTAAAACACCCAATAGTCCAAATGATGTGCAACCTAATACGCCTTTGAATGGAAATCCTTTAGGTTGGCCCGCTGATCCCAATGATTTGTTTGTGGATGAAAAGGGAGAACCCGTTCGATTAGATAAAGCCTTTTCTTGGGAGTATCCGTTATCAGTTCACGGACTTATGCATAATGCGATTACAAATGCTTGGCGGGGCGATCCGTATAAAATAGATACCTTATTGTTATTTATGGCAAATATGGCGTGGAATTCTTCCATGAACACCGAGCAAATTCGTAAAATGCTCAATGATAAAGATGAGAACGGAGATTACAAAATTCCTTTCTTAATTGTTGCAGATGCGTTTATGTCAGAAACCGTTGCGTTTGCCGATTTAGTATTGCCAGACACTACTTATTTAGAAAGACATGATGTAATGTCGATGTTAGATCGACCGATTTCTGAATTTGATGGACCTGTTGATTCAGTTCGTATCCCCGTTCTTCCCCCAACTGGAGAATGCAAACCCTTTCAAGAAGTGTTAATTGAATTAGGAACACGATTACAACTTCCCGCCTTTGTAAATGAGAAAGGTGAACGCAAATATCGAGATTATCCAGATTTCATTTTAAGATTTGAAACTGCGCCTAATTCTGGGATTGGTTTTTTAGCAGGTTGGAGAGGAACTGGCGGTGAGAAAAACCTTAAAGGTGAACCTAATCCCAATCAATGGCAAATGTATGAGAAAAACAATTGCGTTTATCATCATGAATTGCCTAAATCTTATCAATATATGAGAAATTGGAATCAAGGTTATTTGCAATGGGCGCAATCAAATGGGATGACTCGTTATGCTGAACCGATTAATATTCATATCTATTCGGAAGTATTACAAAAGTTTCGTTTGGCGGCGCAAGGAAAGAGAGGAACACGTCGCCCGCCCGAACGTTTGAAAAAACGGGTAGAAACCTATTTTGATCCATTGCCGTTTTATTTTGAACCTTTGGAAGCAAGTGTAACAAATAAGCATCAATTTCCTTTAAATGCTATTACGCAACGTCCGATGGCGATGTATCATTCTTGGGATTCACAAAATGCTTGGTTGCGTCAAATTCATACCTATAATTATCTTTACATTAATGCTCAAACGGCGAAAGCGGCTGGCATTGAGGACGGTGGTTGGATGTGGGTAGAATCGATGCATGGAAAAGTGCGTTGCATGGCGCGTTATTCTGAAGCAGTAGAACCGCATACGGTTTGGACGTGGAATGCGATAGGAAAAGCGGCGGGAGCATGGAATTTGTCGCCGTATGCAAATGAATCACAACAAGGGTTTCTTTTAAACCATTTGATTAGTGAAGAACTCCCGATTACAAATTCAAATGAACACTTATCAAATTCTGATCCAGTAACAGGACAAGCAGGTTGGTATGATGTTCGAGTAAAAATCTACCCCGCAAAACCTGAAGAAACTGAAACAACTTCGCCACAATTTAAACCTTTAAAACCCGTTTCTGGCATGAATAAACGTCGCCCTTGGCAAAACTTTTTTGCTGGTAAGTTTTTAAAGAAATAACATGAATATTTTAGAGCAAATCGTTAATCTTTCACAAAGCAATTCGGATGTTGCAATTGTTTGGTTGTATGGTTCGAGAGCAAAAGGTTTGGAACATATAAAAAGCGATTATGATTTGGCGGTTGCTTTTGTTTCATTCATTAAAAACGATCCAATAGAGAAACGCTTGCGTCCAGAATGTTTAGCAATTGATTGGCAAAAAGAGTTAGGTTTGCATGATTTTAAATTGTCAATTGTTGATATAAATCAAGCACCTATTCCATTAGCTTGGAGCATTATTCAAACGGATTGGGTGTTATTTTGTCGTAATGAAATGCGTTTGTGGCAAGAAACACTTAGAATACATAGCCGCATGGAATTAGATTATGTTCAAAGAATATCTTATAGCCGTTGAGCAACATTGTTTTGAATGTGTAGAAGATTTGAATTTGCTCAGTGAAATAGCACAAATAAGACTGTTTAATCGTTTAGAACGGCGAGCCGCAGAACGAGCATTACAAGTGTTAATTGAATCTTGTATTGGTGTTGCAAAATATTGGCTAAAAACTGAGCAAAAACATCAACCTCTTGATGCTTACGATTGTTTTAGTAAATTAGCCGAATTACAAAAGATTTCATTAGAAGATTTAAGACAATGGCGAAAAATTATTGGAATGCGTAATGCGCTTGTTCATGATTATTTGACTATTGATAGCGAATTATTACATTTATTGCTTAAAGAACGTCATTATATTTTTTTGAGCAATTTTATTTCAACTGCTAAACAGGCAATGTTTTTTAAAGAATAATATTATGGCACAATTAGCTTTGGTAATTGATTTAAATGTGTGCGTGGGTTGTCATGCGTGCGTAACTTCTTGTAAAGAATGGAATACTTCGGGACAAGCAGGTCCGATGTTTGATGATCGTCCATATGATGAAAATCCTACGGGGACGTTTTTTAATCGAGTGCAAACCTATGAAATTGGGACATTTCCAAATACAGAAACGTTGCATTTCCCAAAATCCTGTTTGCATTGTGAAGAACCGCCTTGTGTTCCTGTTTGTCCGACGGGAGCAAGTTATAAAAGAACTGAAGATGGAATTGTTTTAGTTGATTATAACAAATGTATTGGTTGTAAATATTGTTCGTGGGCTTGTCCATACGGAGCAAGAGAGTTTGATGAGAAACAAAAAGTGATGAAGAAATGCACGCTTTGTGTGGATAGAATTTATGATCAAAATCTTCCTCCCAATGAGAGAAAACCTGCGTGCGTAATGTCGTGTCCAACCAGTGCAAGATTATTTGGTGATGTTCACGATCCAGCCTCAGAAGTTTCTCTCGCAATTAGAGAACGCGGAGGGTATCAACTGATGCCAGAATGGGGAACAAAACCTTCAAATCATTATTTGCCGCGTCGTAAAACTCATTTGAGAATTCATGAAGATGAATTAGTGCGTGCGGATAATCCGTTGAAAAAAGAAGATATTCGTCACGAAACCAGCAAAGAAGTTTCTCTCGACGATTGGTTAATGTAATAGGAGTTCTTTTAATTATGCATCCCGCTTTTTCTGTAATTTTCCTCACCACTTTAATTGGCGTTGGGCAAGGATTTTTCTTAGCATTATTTACTGTCGAAAGTTACGCCACTTTAAAATTAATTCCTCAACAAGACCATGTGAGTTTCTATGCGTTGGGCAGTGCAATTAGTTTAGTTTTTTTAATTGGCGGATTAATCGCTTCAATATTTCATTTAGGACATCCAGAAAGAGCATGGCGAGCAATTGTTCAATGGAAAACCTCATGGCTTTCTCGTGAAGTGATTGCACTGCCATTAATGATGGGATTAGTGTTTTTATATGGGGTTGCACATTTCTTTAATTTAGACGTTAATTTTTTGCAACTACCTGAATTTAAAGGACAATTAACGCTTTTATTAGGCATTTTAACTACGATTGCAACCTTTGCGTTATTTATTTGTACGGGCATGGTGTATGCGGGAATTAAATTCCTTCAAGAATGGGCAAATCCCATTACAGTTGTGAATTACATTTTGTTAGGAGGTGCATCGGGATTTTGTTTTGCAACGTTGTTTGCAGTATTTCAAGCACCTGATTTAGTTTTATTCTATGCGGGTTGGACGGTGATTATTACAATAGTTGCTCTGATTACCAGAGGATTTTCTCTATATCGAAACGCAAGGTTAAAATATAGTTCAAATATCCAAAGTGCAATTGGTATTCGTCACACCCATATTAAACAAAAAGCAATGGGCTTTATGGGCGGTTCTTTTAATACAAGAGAATATTTTCATCATGCAACGGTGTTTCTTTTCAAATCAATAAAATGGATATTTTTGATTTTAACTTTCTTAATCCCGACGGTGTTATTGTTGATGGGTTTAAATGGAGAGAAAAATCTTTTAATTGCGGCATTTGTCGTGCAATACATTGGTTTGTTATTTGAACGGTGGTTTTTCTTTGCTCAAGCCAATCACCCACAAAACCTTTACTATCAAACAGTTTAGGGTTGTTTTTAAATAATCAATCCCAACTAATCGGATTAGATTTTTAAATTGGATTAAAATATGCCTAAACTAACTTTTCTACCGCATGAAACGTTGTGCCCAAATGGATTAGAAATCAATGTCGAGAGTGGAATTAGCATTTGTGATGCTGCATTAGAAAACGATATTGATATTGAGCACGCGTGTGAGAAATCTTGTAGTTGTACAACCTGCCATGTCATTATTCGGGAAGGATTGGATTCTTTAAATGAACCGAGCGATTTAGAAATGGATATGCTCGATAAAGCATGGGGTTTAGAAATGGAATCTCGGCTTTCTTGCCAGAGCATTGTGGGTGAGGAAGATTTAATTATTGAAATCCCCAAATACACCATCAATTTAGCTTCTGAACATCATTAAAACAACATTTCAAATTAGATGCAAAACCCTGCATCTAATTTTAATTTCCTACCTATAATTCATCTCTTTTTTTCTCTCTTTTATTGCTTAATAAATAAAAAACATCGTTAATAATGTAAGGATTTCAAAAATGCAGCATTTTTATCGACGCGCACGGTTTTTAACGAGTGCAAATACTTTCACTCAAGCGCCGCCAGATATTGGTTGGGAAGTTGCTTTTGCGGGTCGCTCGAACGCTGGAAAATCCAGTGCAATCAACACGATAACCGATCATCATCGCCTTGCACGCACCAGCAAAACCCCGGGTAGAACTCAATTATTAAATTTTTTTGAATTAGATGAACAACGCCGTTTAGTAGATTTACCAGGTTATGGTTATGCGAAAGTTCCCGTTGCAATTCAACAACATTGGCAAATGACCCTCGACAAATATTTGCATAATCGAGAAAGTTTGCAGGGTTTGATTTTAATGATGGATATTCGTCACCCATTAATGCCATTTGACGTGCGTTTGTTGAAATGGGGTGCAATGAAAGAATTGCCAGTGCATATTTTATTAACCAAAGCCGACAAATTAAGTCGAGGAAATGGGATGGGTGTATTACAAAAAGTCCAGCATTCTCTCAAACAACAAAATGTTACCATTCAACTCTTTTCTTCGGTCGATAAAACAGGTTTAGAAACCGCGTATTTGAAACTTAATGAATGGTTGCACATCCAAACATAAGAAACTTTTATTTTAAATAGTGAACAACTCAATGACAACCTTTGATTCATGGCGATTTGAACGCATCCGTTGGACAATCTATATTTTATTAGCATTATCTTTTATGTTGGTGTTTTTTCAAAGAATTGCACCCGCAGTTGTGGCGGGAGATTTAATGCAATCTTTTAATACAACTGCCGCCGCTTTGGGTTCATTAGCAGCAATGTATTATTACATTTATACGGCAATGCAACTGCCCGCTGGAATCTTAGCAGATACTTTAGGTGCAAAGGTTTCTGTGACGGTAGGAAATTTAGTGGCGGGAATTGGTTCAATTATCTTTGGATTAGCGGCTGATTTTGAAATCGCAATGATTGGAAGATTCTTAGTGGGTTTAGGGGTTTCTGTGATATTTGTCGGTTTAATGAAAAGCAATACCTTATGGTTTAGTGGAAAACATTATGGAATTATTAGTGGATTAACGGTTTTATTAGGAAATGTTGGCGCAATTCTCGCGGCAAAACCCTTAGCAATGTTATTAGAGTTTTATTCGTGGAGAACGATCTTTGTTGGGATTGGGATTTTTTCTTTAATATTGGCATTTCTAGCGATCATTTTTGTAAAGAATAAACCCGAAGACGCGGGCTTTCCTTCTTTGCAAACAACATTAAAAGAAAATGCTAAATTTAATTTGTTAGAAGGTTTGAAAACAGTTTTAAAAACTCGCAGTTTATGGAGATTGTTTTGGTTAAATTTTGGATTAGCAGGAAGTTTCTTTGCATTTATAGGATTATGGGCAGTTCCTTTATTACGCGATGCGTGCGATATTGCTCGAAGCGAATCCTCACAATATACCTCTTTTGGATTACTAATTTTTGCAATCACCGCATTTGTCATTGGTGGGATTTCTGATCGCTTAGGAAAACGTAAAATTTTATTAGTAATAGGTATTTCAATTTATGCACTTTCATGGTTAAGTTTTTATTTCATGACATGGCAAAGTGGGATTTCATTATTTGTAATGTTTGGATTATTTGGATTAGGCGCAGGTTGCTTTGTTTTAACCTATCCTTTAGCAAAAGAAGCCGTTGAACCTGCTTTATCTGGAATGGCGTTAAGTTTAGTTAATATGGGCATATTTCTCGGCGCAGCAATTATGCAACCTTTATTTGGCGTTGTTTTAGATTGGTATTGGCAAGGAACTTTACAGAATGAAATGCGCATTTATCCAGAATTTGCGTATCGTTCAGCACTTTATTTAATGTTAGGTTGTTCTGTACTTTCATTAATTAGTGTGTGGAGAGTGAGAGAAAAAGCTCTAACTACATCCGAATAAATGCAAGAAAAGAAATTACAAGAGTTGCTTTTTTTGTAATTAAAGAAAATAATCTGGGTTGATTATTATCTCGAATCCCTGAATCAAACATTTCTTTATTTCCTCGTTTCTTTTAGATTAAAAACTCGATCAAAATCAAGAAATTGTGTTCTCAATCGTTCAGATAAAATCCGATAACGTTTTAATCCACTAATACTTTGAACGCTAAAAATTCTTGTTTATTCATAATGTTACGTTTAGGAAGATAACCAAATTTCTCAAGAAGTTTCTCTAATAAAAATAATCCTTTCTCTTGATTTCTTCCTCACTCAATTCATACAACTTATAAACCAGTTTTCTCTTTCTTATTAGTAGCGTTCTTATAAAAATAGTAAAATCGGAGTGCAATAGCTTTAGCTATTGCTTTATAAAGCAATACCTGAAGGTTTTGCACTCAGGTGATCATTATTTTCTCGTTCCCACGATTGAGAGGAACGACACATTTTGATTCATCTTATTTTCCCTCCACTATCTTGATTTCTTCATTTTTAGATTAAGCATAAGTCGTCAACTTTGTAATTAACCATTTCTAAGAAAATACCGCGCCGTAATTCGTGTTCAGCTTGTTTAAATAACACTTGGTTTATTTCTGAACCCAAATAAGTTTCTCCACAATTTTCATATTTCAGTATAACCACTTTTACAAATTACGCATTTCATCATCTTCTCCGTTAATCCACAATTCATATTCACTTATATCAATGTTCTCATTCCAATTAATTGCATAACCGCCTTGCTCTATTTTCACATTATTGAAAAAAGCGCGATTTTTTAATGGCGAAAACATTTCTTTTTGTAATAAAGGTTTAACATCATATTGGCGGCATTCATGATTAGAAAATTCAATCATCAATTTGTAATTTTCAAGCGGTCGTACAAATAGTATTTTAGGTATATTCATAACAATTATTCCAAAGGTGGGAGTTTGCGAAATTGCTGTGTTGTCCACATTTCTAATAACTCAGCTTGGTAACGTGTTCCCCATTCAATAACTAGCTTTCTGGCTCGACTTGGCAAATCGCCTTCTATCATTTCTAAAGTATTCATATCAAAAAGCGCGTTATATTCGCCGTAAATTACATGAAAATGTGGCGGCGGATGATCACTAAAAAACAATTTAATAATAATCCCGTAAAATCTGACTATTTCTGGCATCTTATTTTCCTTCCACTATGTTGATTTCTTCCTCACTCAATTCATACAACTTATAAACCAGTTGATCTATTTTTTCTTCTAATTCTTTGGTGTCGCGTCCCGCTTTTTTATCCAACAAAATCTTTTCCACCAATTCTATAAACGGTTGCTGTTGTTCGTGGGGTATTTTTGGAATCGGCATTTGTTCAACATATTGTTTTGTATATCTTCTTGTTGCTCCCCGAACTTCTGTCGCAATTGTTAAAAAATAAAAATCAATTACTTTTGAATTCACAACAGAGACAATATATTTAATAAATGGACTGGCTAAAATGTAAGCTGTATTTAAAACAATAGATTTGTCACTATCAATAGTAAAATTTGATAAAGGTGACATTTCTAACCAAACAATCTTGTCTTTTTCAAATTCGTGTAAATAAGAAATAGCATAAGGAATTTGCCACCAAAACTCGCCATCTCTAACAACATTTAAACGCTTTTCTAAATTAGGTTTATATTCCAAAAGACGCGCATATATTGCTTTATATTTTTCTATTTCATAACTTCTGTGAGCAAAAATAATCCATAATCCATCCCATTCTGTTTTATAACGTTTAATATCTCGTCCGCGTAGAATTGGCTTAATAATTTCAGTTGATTTTGGGTCTTCTGAACATAAACGTTCTTTCGTCGGAGTATCAATAACAAACGCCTCATTGAAGCTTGTTGTAATTCCTCGATATATTTTTGCATCCCAGTCTTTTAACGGTATTCCTTTGGCTTCAATTTTTGCTTTAATTTGTTGTTCAATACTTGAAGAAATAACCCAAGATTCTTCTGATAATAACGGCATGATTTTTTTATGAGTATCAAAATAATTAGCTAATGGTGTTTCAATTGTAAAATCATCTTGTATAACACAGGCATTAAATGCTATTTTTTCATTGTTATTTTGAGTAATTAAAATATTCGTATAAGTCGTGGCATTTTCAAATAATTGCGAATCGCCAAAATCAATTAATTTTAATGGCTTAGTTTTAATAGCTAGAAACTTTCTTAATGCTTTACCATAACCCGCCCGCATCCATTTATTTGAAGTAATAAAAGTTAATAAACCATTTTGTTTTAATAATGAAATCCCTTTTTCAATGAATAAAGTATAAATATCTCCCGTTTTAACAAATGTTTGATATTTTTGATTTTCCCATTGTTTTTGGATTTCTTGACCACTAAACTTTTGGATTTGAACATAAGGCGGATTTCCAATCACAATATCAAATCCATTTGAAACCCCAAACATCCATTCTGGATCAAAGAACGAAGAAGACATATTTTGATCGTAAGGATTCCATTGTGCTAATTGCACGGCGGTTTGATGTTCTAATCCATGTTTCTCTAATAATTCACCGATTTGTTCGCGTAAAATTTTATCTTGTTCTCGCAATTCTCGTTTAGTTTTGGGCGTTTTTGCACTAAATATCCGATGCCGAATATTTTTTAATTTTTGTTCTAGTTGCTCAATATCCTTATTTGATAATAAAGAAGATTGCGCTTTGGGTTTCTCAATCCCAATTAAAGTATTTGCCGCGACAAATTTGGTTTCTAAATTCGGCAACGGACGCACCCCAAAATTCTCTTTATGTTGAGCAATTTGTTGATCAACCATTAACGAAATAAAAAATCGTAACTTACTGATTTGTATAGCAATTGATTGAATATCAATGCCATAAATGCCATTTTCAATCAAATACAATTTACGCCCATAATCTAATTCATTGTTATTAAAAGCCTCTTCAATATCATTAATGAGTTGCTCACGAATTTTATCATCATCAATGGCGTGCGCTTTCTCAAGTTGGCGTTCTTTCCATTGCTTATTTTGCGGGTCTAAAATATGCAAACAATGCACTAATTTGTGTAAAACCCCCATCGGAAATGCCCCAGAACCACACGCGGGATCAAGCACTTTGCAATGATCAATCGCATTAATTAATTGCAAGGTTTCTTCAGTATTAAAAGGATTTTCTACCGTCGAATAATTTAATAATTTACGCAAACTTGCAAGATTTTCGAAACCTTGTAGATTTGAATTTAAATACGCAATTAATGATTCATCAACCATATAATCAACGATTTCACGCGGCGTATAAAATGAACCCGTTTGCTTACGCGCAGTTGTTCCCGTTTCTGGATTATAAGTTGCTAACAAATTCTCAAAAACTTGTCCTAATAATTCGGGATCAAGGGCGACATCTTCCTCAATCGGCGTGTTTTCTGTGACAGTGAATTTGTATTGCTTAAAAATATCAATTAATCCTCTAATTTGCACTGATTTATGCTTAGTGCCTAATTCACTGCTCAAATCAATATTCTTATGTTCTCCAAAAAAGATAAAATCAGGGACTTTTAATACATTGTCTTCCCGATCAGAAAACCCATCATAATAAACAATCACATCACCGCCTTGCTTACCTTTTTTATCGGGATGTGGTTTGTCCAAACATTCAAATAATCCTCCATTCATAAACGGCACAATGCTTTCAACTAACGTTAAAAATTCCTCTGGTTTATTAAAATAACGTTCATACCGCATTAGATTAGTGACATTCATTTGTTGCTTATCTTTTCTAAACTGACGTTTTCCTCGAATTTGATTTAAAGTTGCAAAGAACAAATTTTGCAAAATCGCTTTGTAATAACGACTGTGATCATCGCTTTCTAAAAACGTATTCAAATGTTTTTCTTCAAACAGTTGATCTGGAATAAGTTGTTTTTCCTTAACGAACCACACAAACAACAACCGAGTTAATAAACGAATTAAATTTTGCGCATGATATTGATTTAATTCGATATTTTCAGGATTAGGAAAATTAACTTGTTTGATCGCCCAGAAATACCATTGCGATACTTCTTTATAAAATTTCTTATTGAGTTCTTTGGTATCTAAAACTCGCTGCCAACGTTGATGTAATTCAACAAAATTATGCGGACTCGGCGTTAAATTGCTCAACGCTAAATCATTCAAAATTTCCAAATGCGCTCGATGCGGATTTGAAATCCGAATATCTTTGAGTAAAGTCACTTTTTCTAATACATCTTGTTGCTTATTTCTTTTATGTAATCGCCGATGAATAACACCCAAAGTTAAAGATTGTCCCGATTTAAACAAAATTAACGCAGGCATATCAAAGATTTTATTAAGATGTCGAGTTATCTCGGCGTATTTGGTACGATTATATGTTTCTTCTACCAATTCTAATGCAATAAACAAATAAGATTCAATAATTGAACCATCAAATTTACCTTTAGATTCAAAGAGTTGTTTAAATCCTAATGCTTTTTGAACATCAGAATCTGTGTATTGAAATAAAAGCGTAATTCTTTTCCAATCTTCAAAATGACCCCGATGTTTTTGAAATCTTTGATTAACATCGAAACGATTTAAAAACTCATTAGGTTGTTGTGAAAATTGATCTAATCCTCTTTCCCCTTCATACCCCAATATTTTAAACAAATCTTTTGATTGTTTAATAAAATCGTTGTTCTCAAAGTGTTGAATTGTTTCTTCAATTTTTTTTAATAACATCTGAATTATTCCTTATGTAAATTTGGTTTCTCTATCAAAATCATCTTGTGAATCTTCAAGAAGTTCTGCCCCTAATTCCATTGCTTGCATTAAAAAAATAATACGAGGTACATTAAGCCAGCGTGCAGCCATACCAGATGAAATTCTTCCCTGTTTAAATAGAGCAATTGCTGTTTGAAATTTTATAAGATCAGCAAAAATTTCACTATTAACTTGTAAGCTAACTAATAACTCTGTAGGACATTGGATGTGTATCATATTTTTCATAAAATTTATCTATCCATTTTCTTTGATAATTAACCAAGTGATTAAAGAAAAATCAGAGAGTTTATTGATTTGATTTTCAATCATCGGTAGCAATGCACCACGCCCAGATTGTAATGCGTTGGCGGCACGTTGATTGAAATGCTGTTGAATCGCACTAAAGGCTTGCTTAATTAAATCATTATACTTATCCATATTTTGACCTTGTTTGGTTTCTGCGTCAAATAAATCACAAAGTTCTTCATACGGTTCTGTTTTATTCGCACACAATTGACGAAATATCGTTAAAATTTGCTTCGGATGCGTGAAATTATAATGCACAGTTCCATCTTCGCACAAATAAATTAAGAAAAAAGGTTGTAATGGATTAAAACGCTCTTTAATCAGTTGTTCATTATTGAAAATTACATTATGTTGCAAACAAAAAATAACGCCCGCTTTAATATCGGGATAATGTGGATTTGTGGGAACAACCGCATATAAACCTAAGGGAGCTTCTTTTAATTGCGTTTCAATCGTTTTCAAATAAACATCTAAATCTAAACGAAAATCGGTTAAACTAAAATCCGTCAAAGAAACACCATCATTAAATTCTTCCAAATCTAAAATATTTTCTTCCATAATTTGTTTCAATTGCTGATCACGATAATGCAATTCTTCTCTAATGATTTCTTCTTGTTCAGGTTCAGCAAGCAAATTATCTGTTCCTGTCGCGGCAATATCCACTAAAACCATTCTCGCTTCAACCCGATTTTTTAAATTCAAATAATGCTCTAAATGTTTAGTTGCCCAGAAATTAACCATGCTCACTGTTTCATTCAAACTTCCAATCCGATCAATTCTTCCAAAACGTTGAATTAAACGCACTGGATTCCAATGAATATCATAATTAATCAAATAATCACAATCTTGTAAATTCTGACCTTCAGAAATACAATCGGTCGCAATTAAAATATCAATTTCTTCTGCATAAATGCCCATAAATTGATCGCGTTTCTTTGCACGAGGTGAAAAATTCATTAAAATTTCTTCAAATTTTTTCTCTCCAAAACTACTATTTAATTTTGAGCCAGTCACTAAAGCAAGATGTAACTTTAATTCATGACGTACCCATATTTCTAAATGATGAAATAAATAGTCAGCCGTATCCGCAAATGCTGTAAAAATCAATATCTTACGATTTTGTTCTCCTTGTTTATTTATCGTCGGATGCAACACCTTTTGATGTATTAGTTCTTTTAATTTTAGTAATTTAGCATCTCGTTTGGAAGTGATTATTTTTGCAATATCACGCAATTTAATAAGTTGTTGACAATCTTGCTGTAAATCTTGTAACCAATTTTTATAGTTCAAATGCGCAATTTTGAATTGCAATTTTTCGCCGACAATAAAATTATCATCTTCATCATTATTTTCTTCAAAAATATCTAAAGGTGCTTCTATTTTATCAAATAAGGACTTTTTATCTTTTTGTCGATCAAATTGCTCAATTTTATCAATTAAGGTTTCAATTTTCTTAACCGTTCGATCCATTGTAATTGCAAAAGAATAAATAGAACTTTCTAAACGTTTTAGAAAATTAATTTTCATCATTCCAATTAACAAATGTTCCCGCGTTAATTGAGCAATGTTTCCTAACTTTTCTTTATACTCTGGCAAATATTTAAATTCTGCTAACAAATAAGCAGAAGGATTAAATAATGATAATTCGTATTTTGAAATTTCATCGCTTAATTCATCAAATGCCATGAATTGTTGTTGTGTATCAATTTCTGAATGCACAGAAATCGGTTTGTTTCGTTTGGGAAATCCTCCTAAATCGATTAAAGTTTGAGGATAGTATTTCTCAATATGTTGCCGTGATCGTGCAATAGTCAATTCGTCTAATAATTTGAAGAAATCTGCGCGAAATTTCTCCATTAAACTTGTTTTATTAAATGTTTTTTGTGACATCCATGTTTTGAAAGCATTTTGAGCATGATAAACGGTGTCTTTAATGCTAGAAATCCCCATGCTATTTTGAAATGCGTCATCTCGATCTTCACTAATAAAACGAATTTGATTAAACAAATCAGACAAATCATTATTAACAGGCGTTGCGGATAACAATAATACTTTAGTTTTTCCACCTTGTTTAATGATGTGTTTCATTAGACGTTCATAACGACTTAATCCTTTTTTTCCTTTCAGATCATTACGAAAATTATGCGACTCATCGATGACCACTAAATCGAAATCCGACCAATCAAAGTGTTTTAAATCAATTCCATTTGATTTTCCACTGGTTCGAGTTAAATCAGTGTGCGCCAAAACTTGATAACCAAATCGATCTTTTAGAAAGGGATTTAATTTGTGATTTTTTGCTTGATATAATACCCAATTTTCATTGAGTTTCTTTGGGCATAAAACTAACACTTTTCTTTGAATGTTTCTCTCAAAAAACTTAATAATGGCTAATGCTTGATAGGTTTTTCCTAAACCCACGCTGTCTGCTAAAATGCAACCTCCGTGTTTAATCATTTTTCTAATCGCGGCTTTAACACCATCTTGTTGAAATAAAAAAAGCGCGTTCCAAATATCGCTATTAAAAAAATCTTCACGATTATAAAACGGATCATCGGCAAGATTTTGATTTATTTCATGTTCAAACAAATGATATAAGGTTTTTTGATAAATAAACTGTGGACTATTATTGATGTACAAACGCTCTAAATATTTTAAAACTTCTTTTGTGACGTTCTTAACTAATTGTTGATTATTCCATAGTTCATCAAACCAGCGTTTTAAGGCTTGTTTATCTCGATTGCTATCGACAATTAAATTAAGTTCAATATTATGTTGTTCATGCTGAGAAACCCCTAAGCCTTTCAAAGTGAAATTAGAGCTTCCTAAAATTGCTTCCTCACGATTATTTGCTTCAATGTAATAGAGTTTTCCGTGTAAAAGATTGGATTGTTTGATCGATTTAATATCAACTTTATTACGAATCCATGCAGCGCAGTTTTTTGCAAGATTCTTTTGCTGTAATTGGCTGTGTAATGAAATACCTTTTTCTTCAACATTAAACGACGCTTTGTCTTTAAGTTGGTTATCAATAATAAAATGGGGTTCTCCAAATAAAAAGTTTAAATGCTCAATGCGCTCAAGTTTGTTTTGTAATCGTTCAAACGCATAAATCGTGAAATACGCTGAAATCATCGATACCTCTGCATTTTCTTTGAGATGTTCCTCAAAAAATTCAACCACTTTTTCATGTTGATTATTATCTCGAATCCCTGAATCAAACATTTCTTTATTTCCTCGTTTCTATAAAAAAACGCCCCATTGCTGAGGCGTTTCTTTTAAATTTAAAACTCAATCAAAATCAAACAACTAATAATGGCACTAATAATAATGCGACGATGTTGATGATTTTAATTAAGGGATTGATCGCTGGACCTGCGGTGTCTTTGTAGGGGTCGCCGACGGTGTCACCTGTTACAGCTGCTTTGTGGGTTTCTGAACCTTTGCCGCCGTAATGACCGTCTTCGATGTATTTCTTCGCGTTATCCCATGCGCCACCACCGGTAGTCATTGATATTGCTACGAAAAGTCCCGTGATGATCGTACCCATCAATAATCCGCCCAACGCTTTAGGTCCTAATAATAAACCCACCAAAATCGGGATTAAAATCGGTAAAATTGAAGGTAAGATCATTTCTTTGATCGCGGCTTTGGTCAACATATCGACGCAAGTGCCGTATTCGGGTTTGCCGGTGCCGTCCATAATGCCTTTAATATCACGGAATTGGCGGCGAACTTCTCCGACCACCGCGCTCGCTGCACGTCCGACCGCTTCCATCGCCATCGCGCCGAATAAGTAAGGAATCATGCCCCCGATGAATAACCCGATCACCACCATGTGATCCGATAAATCAAAGGTCATTGCAACGTGACCTGCGGTTTTGGCTTGTAAAGCGTGGGTGTAATCCGCGAACAAAACTAACGCCGCTAAACCCGCCGAACCAATCGCATAACCTTTGGTGACGGCTTTGGTGGTATTTCCAACCGCGTCTAAAGGATCGGTGACGGCGCGAACTTCTTTAGGTAATTCAGCCATTTCCGCGATCCCGCCTGCGTTATCGGTGATTGGACCGTAAGCGTCTAACGCAACGATAATTCCCGCCATTGACAACATAGAGGTTGCAGCAATTGCGATTCCGTATAAACCCGCTAAGTGGTAACTTCCCCAAATTGCTGCGCACACTGCTAAAACTGGTAAGGCGGTTGATTTCATGGACACGCCTAAACCCGCGATGATGTTTGTGCCGTGACCAAATTGAGAAGCTTCTGCAACGTGTTGAACTGGCGCGTATTCTGTGCCTGTGTAGTATTCAGTAATATACACAATCGCTGCGGTTAACACTAAACCAATCGCCGCCGCACCAAATAAACGCATTTGCGCACCGCCCGTGATATTCATTAATTCATTCAATGCGTTATCAGGGATTAACATCATGGTGACAGGTAAATACGCAATTAATGCCAACACACCCGCGACGATCAAGCCTTTATACAAACCCCACATGATTCTGCCGTTGGGGGCTTTCACGAAGAAACATCCAATAATGGATGCGATGATGGAAACTCCACCTAAAACAAGAGGATACACAACCGCATTTTCAGAAGCTGCTTTGAAAGTTAACGCGCCCAAAATCATGGTTGCAATCACAGTTACCGCATAGGTTTCGAACAAGTCAGCCGCCATACCCGCACAGTCACCGACGTTATCGCCAACGTTATCGGCAATTACCGCAGGGTTACGAGGGTCATCTTCCGGAATTCCGGCTTCAACTTTACCCACTAAGTCCGCGCCAACGTCCGCGCCTTTAGTGAAAATACCGCCACCCAAACGAGCAAAGATTGAAATTAATGAACCACCAAATGCCAAACCCACTAAAGGTTGAATGGTGTCATGAATGGTTGCTGCAGGATAAAAGTATTGTAAAACAATGTAATAGCCCGCAACGCCCAATAAACCTAATCCAACCACCAACATACCGGTGATCGCGCCGCCACGAAACGCCAAATCTAACGCTTTCGCTAATCCACCGCGAGCCGCTTCCGCCGTCCGAACGTTTGCTTGAACGGAGATGTTCATGCCGATAAAGCCCGCTAAACCGGACAAAAATGCCCCGATTGCAAAGCCAATGGCGGTTTTCGCGCCTAAAAAATAGGCAATCGCAACTAATACCACCGCCCCAACCATTGCGATGGTGGTGTATTGACGATTCAAATAGGCACTCGCACCTTCTTGAATTGCCGCAGCGATTTGCTGCATCCGCTCGTTTCCTGCGGGTTCACTCAAAATTTTATTCCGCGCCCAAATCCCGTAGACAATCGCTGCCAACGCGCAGAGCACCGTAAAAGTTAAGCCAAAGATCATTTTTAAAAAGACTCCTCTATTAATGGTAATAAAAACAAAGTATTGCGAAAAACAACCTCTCGCTAATTATGGAAAATAATTTCACGAGATCACTCATCATAAATCTATCTCGCTCAATCGGCAATTTAGATTTTAGCCTTTTTTAAGGGTGAGAATGGAAAGATGTAGTAATTTACTTTTAAATCAATGTGATATAAAATAAATTGATCCTAAAAAACCACATTTATAGACACAGATTCACTAACTCAAACAGATAATCCAAATCCCGATAAATTTTTTGTATGAACGAGAAATACGCGTTTAAAAATGCGAGGGCTTGGGGTTAAAGTCTTGACAGTTTAAGAGGATAGAGCTATAGTTTCGTGCTTTGTAAAAGGTCAAAGATCGACCTTTGTGTGAGGTTATTACATTTTGCGGAAAAATATACGATGATTCGGAGTCAGCATGGCGACCATTAACCAATTGGTGCGCGCCCCGCGCAAACAACTTATTAATAAAAGCACCGTCCCAGCATTGGATGCGTGCCCTCAAAAACGTGGCGTGTGTACCCGCGTTTATACAACGACCCCTAAAAAACCTAACTCAGCGATGCGTAAAGTCGCACGGGTGCGCTTAACCAATGGCATGGAAGTCACCAGCTACATCGGCGGCGAAGGTCACAACCTCCAAGAACACTCGGTCGTGCTCATTCGGGGTGGACGGGTCAAAGATTTACCAGGTGTGCGTTATCACACGGTGCGCGGATGCTTGGATGCGTCGGGCGTGGCTAAACGTCGTCAAGGTCGCTCTAAATACGGCGCGAAACGTCCCAAAAAATAAAGGAGTATTAAAATGCCAAGAAGACACGTCGCAGCAAAACGCACGATTTTACCTGATCCTAAATTCCACGATGAAACCATTGCCAAATTTATCAATATGGTGATGGAGCGCGGCAAAAAATCCGTCGCCGAACATATCGTGTATGGTGCATTAGATCGCGTTTCTGAAAAAACCAAAAATACTGAATCTTTACAATACTTTACCAAAGCATTAGACAATGTCAGCCCATTGGTAGAAGTTAAATCACGTCGGGTCGGTGGATCAACCTACCAAGTCCCCGTCGAAGTTCGCGCAACCCGTCGGATGGCATTAGCTATGCGTTGGTTGGTCGATGCGGCTCGCAAACGCGGCGAAAAAAGCATGGATTTGCGTTTAGCCGGCGAAATCATGGATGCCTACGAAAGCAAAGGCACTGCCATCAAAAAACGTGAAGACGTTCACCGTATGGCAGAAGCAAACAAAGCCTTCGCCCATTTCCGTTGGTAATCAAGAGGATTTTTTTGAACAATGGCACGCATAACTCCCATCGAGCGTTACCGTAACATCGGTATTTCTGCTCACATCGATGCTGGCAAAACCACCACCACCGAGCGCGTCCTTTTTTACACGGGTGTCAATCACAAAATCGGCGAAGTCCACGACGGCGCGGCAACCATGGATTGGATGGAACAAGAGCAAGAACGCGGTATTACCATCACTTCGGCAGCAACCACCGCGTTTTGGTCGGGCATGGGCAAGCAGTTCGAACCCCATCGCATCAACATCATCGATACGCCAGGACACGTTGATTTTACTATCGAAGTCGAACGCTCAATGCGGGTTCTCGATGGCGCAGTAATGGTGTATTGCGCGGTCGGCGGCGTTCAACCCCAATCCGAAACCGTGTGGCGGCAAGCTAACAAATACGGCGTTCCTCGCCTCGCGTTCATCAATAAAATGGATCGCACGGGCGCAAACTTTTTGCGTTGTGTTGAACAAATCAAAACCCGTTTGAAAGGCAATCCCGTTCCTTTGCAATTAAACATCGGCGAAGAAGAAAACTTCAAAGGTGTCGTCGACTTAGTTAAAATGAAGGCGATCAACTGGAACGAAGAAGACAAAGGCGTGACTTTCACTTACGAAGATATTCCCGAAAGTATGCAAGCCGATGCCGACAAATGGCGTAAAAATCTCATCGAAGCCGCTGCCGAAGCCAACGATGAGTTAATGGATAAATATTTGGCAGAAGAAGAACTCACCGAAGAAGAAATCAAACAAGGTCTGCGTTCGCGTGTTTTAAAAAGCGAAATTATTTTAGTGACTTGCGGAACTGCCTTCAAAAACAAAGGCGTACAAGCCATGTTGGACGCGGTGATCGAATATTTACCTTCTCCTGTCGATGTGACGGCAATTACGGGCATTAAACCTGATAATGATCAACCAGATACTCGCAAAGCCGAAGATGCAGAACCTTTCTCTGCGTTGGCATTCAAGATCGCTTCTGATCCCTTCGTGGGCACATTAACCTTCTTCCGCGTGTATTCGGGCGTGTTAAATTCGGGCGATTTCGTGTACAACCCCGTCAAAAACCGTCGTGAACGGATTGGGCGGATGGTGCAAATGCACGCCAATAATCGTGAAGAAATCAAAGAAGTACGCGCAGGCGACATCGCAGCAGCGGTTGGCTTGAAAGACGTAACGACTGGCGATACCCTTTGCAACGAAGACAAACAAATCATTCTTGAGCGCATGGAATTCCCCGAGCCCGTAATTTCGGTCGCGGTCGAACCCAAAACCAAAGCCGACCAAGAAAAAATGGGCTTGGCTCTCAATCGGTTAGCGCAAGAAGACCCGTCTTTCCGCGTTCACACCGACGAAGAATCGGGTCAAACCATCATTTCTGGAATGGGCGAATTGCACCTCGAAATCATCGTTGATCGCATGAAACGTGAGTTCAAAGTCGAAGCAAACGTCGGCAAACCGATGGTTGCATACCGTGAAACGATTCGTTGTCCCAAAGGACCTGTCGAGCAAGAAGGTAAATTCGTGCGTCAATCGGGCGGTCGTGGTCAATACGGTCATTGCTGGATCAAACTCGAGCCGTTGGAAGAAGGCAAAGGTTATGAATTTGTGAATGAAATCGTCGGCGGTGTAATTCCTAAAGAATACATTCCTGCGATCGATAAAGGGATTCAAGAACAAGTTAAAAACGGTGTGTTGGCGGGTTATCCAGTCGTCGACGTGAAAATTACCGTGTTTGACGGTTCTTATCACGATGTTGACTCCTCTGAAATGGCGTTCAAAGTCGCGGGATCAATGGCATTCAAAGCAGCTTTCATGCGCAAAGAAGCCCAGCCCACGTTGCTCGAACCCATTATGAGCGTCGAAGTCGAAACCCCTGAAGATTACATGGGCGACGTGATCGGTGACTTAAACCGTCGTCGTGGTATGATCGAAGGGATGGAAGATGGTCCGTCGGGCAAAGTGGTGCGCGCATCAGTGCCGTTAGCCGAAATGTTTGGCTACGCGACAGACTTACGCTCCGCTACACAAGGTCGTGCTTCTTACTCAATGGAATTCGGTAAATACGCCGAAACTCCCAGCAATATCGCAAAAGCTGTTATCGAAGCGCGTAACACTAAGTAATTGATTTTATTGAGTTTTTATTTTAAACAAAGGATTTTTCAATCATGTCAAAAGAAAAGTTTGAGCGGAATAAACCGCATCTTAACGTCGGAACAGTCGGACACGTCGATCACGGTAAAACCACCTTGACCGCCGCTATCACCAAAGTATTAGCAAAACACTTCGGCGGAAAAGCTGTCGCGTTCGACAACATCGACAAAGCCCCCGAAGAAAAAGCACGCGGAATCACCATCAACACCGCTCACGTTGAATACGATACGGCAGAACGCCATTATGCGCACGTCGACTGCCCTGGTCACGCGGATTATGTCAAAAACATGATTACGGGTGCGGCTCAAATGGACGGCGCTATTTTAGTGGTTGCTGCCACCGACGGTCCTATGCCTCAAACCCGTGAGCACATCTTATTAGCTCGCCAAGTGGGTGTTCCATACATGGTTGTATTTATGAATAAATGCGACATGGTTGACGACGAAGAATTATTAGAACTCGTTGAAATGGAAGTCCGTGAATTACTTAGCAAATATGATTTCCCAGGCGACGATATTCCTATCATTAAAGGTTCTGCGTTAAAAGCCTTAGAAGGCGAAGCCAAATGGGAAGAAAAAATATTAGAACTCGCTGGATATTTAGATTCCTACATTCCTCAACCAGAACGTGCTATCGACAAACCTTTCTTAATGCCGATTGAAGACGTGTTTTCAATTTCTGGACGCGGCACAGTTGTAACTGGACGGGTTGAACGCGGCGTTGTGAAAGTTGGCGAAGAAGTTCAAATCGTGGGCTTAAAAGACACCATTAAAAGTACCTGTACTGGCGTTGAAATGTTCCGCAAATTATTGGACGAAGGTCGCGCTGGCGAAAACGTGGGCGTTTTGTTGCGCGGCGTGAAACGCGAAGATGTTGAACGTGGTCAAGTACTTGCGAAACCTAACTCAATTACACCTCACACCCAATTCGAAGCCGAAGTGTATATTTTGGGTAAAGATGAAGGCGGTCGTCATACCCCGTTCTTCAAAGGCTATCGCCCACAATTTTATTTCAGAACCACCGACGTGACTGGCGCAGTGACTTTGCCTGAAGGCGTTGAAATGGTAATGCCTGGCGATAACATCAAAATGGTCGTTGAATTAATTGCACCGATTGCAATGGAAGAAGGCTTACGTTTTGCGATTCGTGAAGGCGGTAGAACCGTCGGCGCGGGCGTGGTTGCTAAAATCCTTAAATAATCACTTTTTATCTAGTTCTTCTTTAGGAGTTACGCATCTAAAATTCATTAATGCGTAGCTCCTAATGTTTTCTACCACTTCCTTTTAATTTCCTTTCCTTTCAATCACATCCTCAGCGAAAAGCGAAGATTTCATTTGTAGGGTGCAATGTAAGTGCACCAGAAATTTTTGAGAAACGAAATAATAAAAATCTACAAGATTTTCAAGGTGTAGCTGGTTTTTAAGTTTAGTTAATAACATCATTTGTTGGTGCAATTGCATTGCACCCTACGGGCTACCACGCAGGCGCGTGGGAGCGAGTGAAAAATTAAGGTGCACCCCACAGTTTGAATCCTCCTTCTTGACAACCACCTATACCCGCTGGCTTATCACAACTTCCCGATAATACCCGCTGTCCGTCGGAACTGAATGTCACTGAATAAACCCAACCAGAATGCCCCGTAAAGGTTTTAAGTTCTTTTCCAGAGGCAATGTCCCACAGTTTAAGGGTTGTGTCATAGCTTCCGGACAACGCACGCTGACCGTCAGGACTGAACACCACTGATTTAACACCACTACTAGAATGCCCCGTGAAGGTTTTGAGTTCTTTTCCTGTCTCTAAATCCCAGAGCTTAAGGGTTTTATCCCGACTTCCCGATAAGGCGGTTTTCCCGTCGGGACTGAACGCCACTGAAAAAACATAATCAGAATGCCCCGTGAAGGTTTTAAGTGCGTTGCTCGTTTCTAAATCCCACAATTTGAGGGTTGTATCTTCACTTCCCGATAAAGCGGTTTTCCCGTCGGGACTGAACGCCACTGAATAAACATCACCAAAATGCCCCGTGAAGGTTTTGAGTTCTTTTCCAGAGGTAATGTCCCACAGTTTGAGGGTTTTATCGTTACTTCCCGATAAGGCGGTTTTCCCGTCGGGACTGAACGCCACTGAGTTAACCAGAGCAGAATGCCCCGAAATAGTTTTGAGTTCTTTGCCCGTTGCAATGTCCCACAGTTTAAGGCTATGACCGCCACTTGACAAAGCACGGCGACCATTGGGACTGAACGCCACTGAGTTAACATAACCAGAATGCCCCGTGAAGGTTTTAAGTGCGTTGCCCGTTTCTAAATCCCACAATTTGAGAGTTTTATCTTCACTTCCCGATAAGGCGGTTTTCCCGTCGGGACTGAACACCACTGACGAAACATAAAAAGAATGTCCCGTAAAGGTTTTCAATTCTCGCCAGTTATCGTAATCAATTGATTTTATTTGTGTTTTTTTGGGTTGTGGTTCACTGGACATACCTTTCATGCCGTCATTTGAAGTCATGCCCGACATTCCCGATTGTTTTTCGATGGCTTCCAAACGTTTTTTCAACTCATTGATTTCATTGGGATTAGTGATATTTTGAGCGAGCTTTTGTTTCAAATCGGCGAGTTCTTGTTCTTTGGCTTTCAAATCTTTTTCTAAGGGGTTGCTTTGACAATTATCTAAACAAAAATCGCCTAACAAACCGCCATATTCTAAAGAAATTTGATTATTGCCCGAGGCTTTTGCCAATTCAATGCGGGCTTTTTTAAAGACTTCCTCGATTTTCAAATGCCCGTTGAGTTTCATTTGTTTGGTCAAGTGCATGGTGTACGAATCATCGCTATCTACCGCCTCTTTGCCCGATGCCGCCGCATAACCCACCAACGCCCCGTGCGCATTCAAATCAACTTTTCTTTCATTCACACCCCGCGTTTTGATCCTCGACCGACACGCATCTAAAATCAACAATCTAACCCCTTGATTTTTCCCATTTTCAATCCCAGTTGTTAATCGATCAATGAGTTCGTCCGCGCTAACCGTCCGATTTTTAATCGCTTTGTCGTCGGCGAGCTTTTCTTGCGTCGGAATCAAATGCAACTTTCCTCCAACTTCCGCACCGTGTCCCACAAAATAAATCACGCCCACACTGTCCACACCACTTTTCTCTAATTTCTCCGTAAATGCCACCAACGCCGCGTCCATTTTGTCTTTATCGGCATCTAAAACTTCAGTCATTTCAAAGCGATACTGTTTTAAGGCTTCCGCCATTTGTTCCCGATCTCGATGCGCTTTCCCCAACGGTCCAAACAAATTCGACCCCGCTGCTTTTTCAGGATATTTTTCGTTGCTAATCAACAACGCCAGCCGCGTTTCCGCCGTCGCCACCGCACTCCACATTAAAAATATAAACAAAATCAATCGCATACATCCTCCTTTACTTTGTATTCTCACCCCATTAAACTAACAGAATTATATTCCTTTTTCAAAAGTAAAATAAAATGAATACTAACCAATATTTACAAAGAATTACCATCAATCCTCAACAATGTGGCGGTCGCCCTTGCATTCGTGGGTTGCGCATTAGAGTTAAAGATATTTTAGAAATGCTTGCTGCTGGCGTTTCTTCTCAAGAAATTTTAGAAGATTATCCTTATTTAGAAACCGAAGATATTACTGCTGTTCTTATCTTCGCTTCTATACAAATGGATCACCCTATTCTGAAAGCTGCTTAAAATGCGTTTTATCATTGATGCTCAATTACCTGCTGCATTAGCGCGTTTTCTCGAAAGTCGAGGGCACGATGCTAAACACGTTTTTGATATTGGTTTAGCAAACGCCGAAGATAAAATTATTTGGCAATATGCTATAGAAAATCATGCGATTATTATTACAAAAGACGAAGATTTTGTTATACTCAACTACTTACAACCAAACAAGACTTCTGTTGTATGGATTCGCATTGGAAATACCAGTAAAAAGTTTTTGCTTACATGGTTTGAAAAACTGTTACCTTCTTTAGAAGAAAAACTTTCTCAAAATGAAACACTTATAGAATTAATTTAACGTGAGGTTTTCTATGAACAAATTAGCTTTCTTTTTATTATTAACGCTTTTCAATATGCCCGTTCATGCAATAAGTTGGGGCGTTGTCGTTGAAGGGATTAATATGCTTTTTAATGCTATCGAAGCCATGCAAGTTATTGATAATAAACTCCAGAATAATCAACAAGATATTTTATTAAAAGATATTTCTAAAAAACTCTCCGAATTAAAACCTGCTTCTTCAAATCCCAAAGAATTAGAAGACATTAAACAATTGATTAAAATCTTACAAACCTCGATTGAATCAATTAAAACCAATCCTTCTTTAGAAAATAAAATCGCTTTGCATGACAAATATTTTGTACAAATCCTCGATATTTTGAAAAGAAACGAACAACAACTTCCAAAAGATAATCCTATCTTAAAAACGTTACAAAATAATATGCAAGTTTCTATTAGTTACAAATACCGCCCAAAACATCAAGATGAATTAAAAGATTTAATCAATGGTTCGGTTTTAAAAGATGGTGATCATTATAAAATTGTCTTCACACCTCAATCTAATGGTTTTATTTATATTTTTCAAACCGATAGCGCGGGCAAAGTTTATCAACTTTTTCCTCTCAAAAATGCAACCATTCATCAAACCAATCCCGTGCAAGCCAATAAAACCTATTTTCTTCCCGCTGAAAAAAAATCTTTTTATTTAGATCAACAACAAGGTGAAGAAAAGATTTATTTTATTGCAAGTTCTCAAGCTGATCCAGAGTTAGAACAATCGCCCACCATTATTGCATTACAAACCCGCGGGGTCGGCGGTATTTCTGATGATCCTGTTTCTACTTTGAAACACCAAATTATCGACGATGATGGAACAATTTTTCACGTCACACCAAAGAAATTAGCGGGTTGGTGCGGGGGTCAAAAAGGGTGCGTCAATGTTTTAACTTTCAAACACGAGTGAAATATTATGTGGTGGCTTTTATTCGCTTTTATTTCAAATGTAAATGCAGAGGAAATTGATTTGAAATTTCCTACGAATGCTAAAAATATTGCTTGGGAATTAATGCCTAAACGAAATGCCATTTCTCGCCCCGTTTGTTTAATCACTCCTCAAACTCGAGGCATGGGAGGAATTATCGATGATAAACCTCGTGCGGGCGCATTGATTCAATTTGATTTTGATTCAAGCAACATTAAGCCAGAATCTTACCCGTTGCTCAATGAATTTGCATTAGCTTTGAAATCGGATTTAAAAGAACAAGTGATTTCAATTGCAGGTCATACTGATAGCGATGGTTCTGATGATTATAACTTAATTCTTTCTCAAAAACGTGCGCGAGCAGTTCAACAATATCTCATTGAAAAACATCAAATTTTATCTCAACGATTAAGAGTCGAATCTTTTGGAAAACATTGCCCGATTGTTTCAAATGATTCTATTCAAAATAAAGCAAAAAACCGCCGCATTGAATTTATCAATATTAGCTCAATTAAATAGGATCAAACAACATGAGCAACCTTTCAAAACTCAAATGGCGTTGTCGACGTGGAATGCGTGAATTAGATGTATTATTAGAACGTTATTTAGACCGTCGATTTTCAAATGCAACATTAGAAGAACAAACCCTATTTGAAGCCTTTGTCGATTTACCCGACGATCCTTTAATTGAATGGTTATTAAAAGACATTTCTCCACCACCACAATGGCAAAGTTTAGTGGTTAATATTCGTGCAATGCCTTGTTAAGGAAAATTGATTGTGAATTTAACGGAAAGTCATGATTTATTACATTATTATCTTCAAGAACTTGCGTATTTAAGACGTTCAAGTTCGGAGTTTGCGGAGAAATACCCAAAAGTTGCCGCTCGATTAGAATTAAGTGAAGGAGAATGTCCCGATCCGCACGTTGAAAGATTATTAGAATCTTTTGCATTATTATCTGCAAGAATTCAATATAACATCGATAGCCATTTTCCTCTCTTTACGTCTGCACTTTTGGATAATTTATATCCGCATTATTCCTCTCCAATTCCTTCAATGGCAATTGCTCAATTTGATATTGATCCATTACAAGATTTGCCTGCAAATGGTCATCATATTGCTGCACTTACGCCGTTATTTACGCAAGCAAATGAAGAAATGATTTGTCGCTTTCGTACTTGTTATCCGATTAAATTATATCCTTTAAAAGTTTCTCAAGCCTCATTTGAATCGCCCACCCAATATGATTTCTTAGGCAATCAAATTTATGAAACCATGACGGTGTTAAAAATTAGATTAGAAGTCGTGGGAGAAAAAACTTTAGAAGATTTGAAATTAGATAATATAAGATTCTTTTTAAATGGGATTTGGAATGAAGTTAGTCAATTATATGAAATGTTGTTTTGTGATGTTGAGAAAATTGCTTTATTATCAGAGTATAAAACTCAACCCGTAATGATTTCTGCGGATTGTATTCAATCGGTAGGTTTTGATGAAGAAGTTATTCCTTTCTACAAACACGCCCACCCCGCTTATCGTTTATTACAAGAGTATTTTGCGTTTCCAGAAAAATTCCTCTTTTTTGATTTGAATTTAAAACCTTTAACCTTTCACGGTAAAACCTTAGATGTTTTATTATTGCTTAAAAAACGTCCTAAACAAGGATTAGCAATAAATGCCGATAATTTTCGTTTAGGTTGTTCTCCAATTATCAATTTATTCAAGAGGTTAAGTGAACCTTTAAGAGTAACTCATCAACAAATGGAATATCGTTTAATTGCTGATTTACGACGTGAGCAATCGACTGAAATTCATTCGATTTTAAAAGTGTCCGCCAGCAGTGATGAACAAAATGAAACCGACATATTACAACCTTTCTTTTCATTTCGACATCATTATGAAGGAAAAGACCCGCATTATTTTTGGTTAGCGCGTCGAGTGGTTTGTGATAGAAAAGATATTACTGGAACAGATATTTATTTGAACTTTGTAGATTTGAATTTTAAACCCACTGATATGGCATTAGATGTCGCGTATGCGCATTTGTTATGTACCAATCGAAATATTGCAAAACAAATTCCCGTTAATGCTTCATTACAAATTGAAGAAACTGCGCCTTTACAACAAATCTTTTGTTTAACAAAACCCACAGAACAACGTGATCCACCTTTGCAAGGAGGAACGATTTGGCGATTGATTTCTCATTTGAATGTCAATCATTTGTCGTTAAGTAGTGGAGAAGAGAGTTTAACGGCGTTGCGAGAAATGCTCAGATTATATCAATTTGCCGCGCCTCACAAACCGATTGATCGTCAAGTGATGGGGATTAGAACTTTAGAGGTCAAAGAAATCACTCGGCGTATAGGAACTGAGCCTTGGCGGGGATTTGTACGAGGATTTGAAATTACTTTAGAATTTGATAATAGTTTCTATGTGGGTGGGAGTGCATTTTTGTTAGGATGTGAGTTAGAAAGATTCTTTCCCTTATATGTTTCTGGAAATAGTTTCACGCAGTTAATTATTAGAAATACCCAGCGCGAAGGAATTTGGAAGAAATTTCCTCCGCGAAGTGGTCAAAAGGTTTTATTGTAACCCTTTATTTATGCTCAGATTTTGGCGTAATCATGTCGGCGGTATTTTGGAAGCCTTGCCAAAAGGCTTTTTGAATAAAATCAACAGATTGCAAATGCGAAGGCAACCAAGGTTTCAATAAAGCCGTTGGATCAAAACCTTCCATTCCTGCACTCATATTTTTGCGGATAATATTCATCATTTCTTGTTGTAATGGTTCAACGTCTGGCAAACCAAAAAAAGTTCTTAATTCTTGCGGGGTTGCCTCAATGTCAAATTTAATTTTCATGGATTTGTTCTCCTCTAAATGTTGATTTCATTATAGAACATTTCAAAAAAATAGATAGTTCTTAGAACTACCTATTTTAAATTTCTTAATTGGGCTGACCCGCAAAATCAACGCTTGGCAATGTTGCAGGGTTTGCTTTTCCAATCGCTGGACTTCCCGCTTTCAAACGAAAATCTCTCCCCGCTGCATTTTCAAATAATGGATCACCAATAATATGATTTGTTCCATAAGTTTCATTGTTTCCTGTTTTCTGAGCGCGAATAAACAAATTGTTTTCAATTGTTGCAGCAATTTTAGCGGGATTAATAATTTGTGCATCGGTACTTGCTCCAAGATTATTTCTAATCACCACGTTTTTTGCTTTGCTGTTATAAATCACAATCGATGCGCCAAAACCTGTAGCAGTATAAGCATTTTCATAAAAGGTGTTGTTATACACAAAAATATTTTCTGCGGGATGATGATAACCAGCGCCAATATGCACGCCATTTTGTTTAACTCGATAAATGAGGTTGTTATACACTTTGATGTTTCTAATTGTTCCACCTTGTTCTGCTGCCAGAGAAATCCCATTATAAGGTGAACAATCATGAATAATATTGCTATGAAATTCTATATTTTCAGAAACCTGATCCCAAGCATCTAAATATAAACAAACGCTTGAAATATCATGGATATGGTTATGATGAACTGTGCCATTGCTACTGCCATCTTTAATATCCATTCCTTCAGAAGAAGGACCACCATGATGCACATGATTATAACGTACTTCAAATTGTTGAGCGCTTTCACCAACAGAAATATTTTCTTGTACGCCACCTGTATTTGCTAGATTAACTTCATTTCCATCGACTAAAACGTTTCTACTATACCAAACACCAATCCCAGAACTTTTAGTATTTTTAGTGCTATTATCGATGAATTTGATACGGTTGCTATTGTAAGTATAAAGTCCCATTTCTGAGGAATTTTGAACAGTTAATCCTACAATCCAAATATCATGGCAACCATTTACATGAATCAAACCATTAAAACGCGCATTTTGTAATACTTTGGTTAGAGAAACACCCGACCCATTTAAAATAGGTTTTTCATTAGGATATGCGGCAAAAATAATAGGTAAAGTTTCCGCTGGAATATTGGCGGGTAAAACTTGGCTTTTTAGATCGGGTTTGCAATTATTTACGGGCGCAAGTTGCTCTGCATAAGTTCCTTCACGAATGAGCACCAAATCACCAGCTTGTGCAGTGTCGGCGGCTTTTTTCAAGGTTTTCCACGCTTGATCGGCACTTGTGCCAGCATTTGCGTCATTGCCTTGCGGAGAAACCACAAAAATTCGTGCAATGGGAGGAATAATTAATTGTGTGCTAGAAATCCGATTATTACCCGTTGTCCATTGTCCATCGACAGGCGTTTCTACCCCAAAATGTAATGCGTAATTACCACTTGGCAGAGTCATTCCGTCAAACAATGGATAATCATTAAATGTTCCCAGACCCATTTGTAACTTGGGATTTTTCCCCGCTTGCCAATCTATTTTGATGGGATCATAAGTATAAAAATCATTACCGATTTGCCCGAGCACCCACCAATCTGCATTATGACCCGCTTGCGCACCCGCATCTAAAGAAACTTTCACTGAAAAAGGTTGCCCTGGATATAACCAAACTTGACCTGATTTTCCATTCACCGTTAATCTTGGGGCGGCTTTAAACGGATAAGAATAAGCCCCAATATCAGCAGCTTGCGTTAATTGTGCCACTGAAAACATTAATCCTAATAACAAACGACGCATTTTGAGTTCCTCCTAAAAAATTAAAAATTTGATTGTACTCAGTTTTATTGCAAAATAGGCATCTTTAAGCGGATTAAAACAACCAATCATCGGTTTTTTGGCTGGGATTACTTCGCAAATTTCACTCAATTTTATACCATTCTTGTTAATGTTAGGCTTTTTTCTAAAGATCATTTGAATTTCAAGACTCTCTTGTTGTTTCATAAAGATTTATTATGCTAAAGTAACTTTTTGAATTTGAAGATATTTTCTAAAATATAAACCTCGCTTTAATTCTATGATAAAATAACCTCTTTTAATCAAAAAGATAAGGAGACTTTCTATGGCTAAAAATGCTTTTTATGCGCAATCAGGTGGTGTGACCGCCGTTATTAATGCGTCGGCGTGTGGGGTTATTCAAACGGCGCGCCAACACAAAGACCAAATCGCCAACGTGTACGCGGGCAGAAATGGCATTATCGGCGCGTTGACCGAAGATTTAATCGACACCAGCCAAGAATCCGACGCGGCAATTGCTGCCTTGCGTCACACCCCGTCGGGCGGATTTGGATCGTGCCGTTATAAAATGAAATCCCTCGAGGCAAACAAAGCTGAATACGAACGTTTAATTGAAGTTTTCAAAGCCCACGACATTGGTTACTTTTTTTATAATGGCGGGGGCGATTCCGCAGACACTTGTTTGAAAGTTTCTCAACTTTCTGACTCAATGGGATTTCCCATTCAAGCGATTCATGTTCCCAAAACCGTCGACAATGATTTACCGATCACCGACACTTGCCCGGGGTTTGGATCGGTTGCAAAATACATTGCAGTTTCTACCTTAGAAGCCAGTTTTGATGTGCGTTCAATGTCTAAAACATCGACCAAGATTTTTGTGATCGAAGTCATGGGAAGACACGCAGGTTGGATTGCAGCGGCGGGCGGATTAGTTGAAGATCATAACATTCCTGTCGTTATTTTGTTTCCAGAAATTAAATTCGACAAAGAAAAATTCCTCGCTTTAGTGAAAGCAAAAGTTGAGAAATTTGATTTCTGTACGATTGTGGTTTCTGAAGGTGCAAAAAATCCCGACGGATCATTTCTCGCTGAACAAGGAACACGCGACGCATTCGGTCATGCACAATTAGGCGGCGCTGCTCCAGTTGTGGCAAATATGGTTAAAGAAGCGTTGGGTTACAAATTCCATTGGGCAGTCGCCGATTATTTACAACGTGCGGCGCGTCATTTAGCTTCAAAAACCGATGTAGATCAAGCGTATGCGATGGGTAAAGCAGGCGTTGAATTAGCATTACAAGGTAAGAACTCGATGATGCCCACCATTGTAAGAACCTCTAATTCACCCTTTGCTTGGGAAGTTGGTGCTGCACCTTTGTCTGAGGTTGCAAATGTTGAGAAAATGATGCCGCGTGATTTTATTTCTGACGATGGTTTTGGGATTACGGCTTCGTGTAAAGAATATTTAATTCCTTTAATTCAAGGCGAAGACCCACCTCCTTATAAGAACGGAATGCCAGATTATGTGACATTGCAAAATGTTGCCGTTCCTAAAAAATGCTCTCCTTTTGAACTAAAGAAATAATTTCTTTCTAATTCAATCCAATCCTCCCAACTTCGGGAGGATTTTTCATTTTAACGAGCGTTGATCATTAGGCGTTTCATTTCACGCACGGCGGTTTTAAATCCATCAAACAATGCTCTTGCAACAATGGCGTGTCCGATGTTTAATTCGCGGATTTCTGGAATGGCAGCAATTGCTCCCACATTTTGGTAGTTCAAACCATGCCCTGCATTAACTTGTAATTCTCCGCGATGAGCGCGTTGGGCGGCTAATTGAATGCGTTGGTATTCTGTTGATTTATCTAAAGAATCTGCCCATTTTCCCGTATGAATTTCGATGGTGGGTGCGCCCGTTTGTAATGCGGCATCGATTTGACGCGGATCGGGATCGATAAACAAAGAAACTCGAATATTTGCTGCCGCTAAACGTTGGCAAGCCTCTGATATTTTTGATAAATTTCCCGCGACATCGAGTCCGCCTTCGGTGGTTAATTCCTCACGACGTTCAGGCACTAAACAACAATCGGCGGGTTTAATTTTCTCTGCAAATTGCAGCATTTCCTCTGTGACAGCCATTTCTAAATTCAAGCGAGTTAAAATAGTTTCTTGTAACAAAAGTACGTCACGTTCTTGAATATGGCGACGGTCTTCACGCAAATGAACGGTAATCGCATCTGCACCCGCGTGTTCAGCGGCGATGGCGGCTTGAATCGGATCGGGATAACGTGTCCCGCGTGCTTGGCGCAACGTGGCAACGTGATCGATATTTACTCCTAATGCAATATTTTGAAAATACATATTTTTAATGTCCAAAAAATTTCAATGTGCCACATTTCAACGCCGTCGACAAGCCTATTTAAAACAAACGGTCGGGCTGAGAGGAAACAACTTCAAATTTAGTGCGTTCTAAAATGATGGTGGTTTTTTCTTTTTTAATCATATAATTTCATTCAGTTTTTACTAATTCTTTAACCACTTCCGCAATTAATTCTAGTTGTTTAACTAACATTGTGGTGTTTAAAGCAATTATTTTAGATTCGACATTTGATAATTCATCTTGAAAATATTTAATTTCAACACTCGAACGTGGAAATAAAAAAACCTGCCAAATTTTAGAAACTCGGCAGGTTTTATAATTTAGTAAATTTTATTGGTTGTACTCATGTCGTACATAGCGGTTGCTTAGTGTAGCAGTGCTTTGTTTATAAGTGCTTTCATCTACACCAAGCACATTATTTGTATTTCCTATATAAACCATAGCAGATGCTACTTCAATATCTGGCACAGAAACATGGAAGAAATTAACATCATATCTTTTGGTAGGTGCATCAAGCCAAATTTTAAAGAAAACTTCTGGATTATTTTGATCTCCCCAAGTTATATATAGTATAATACCTAAAAACAAATGAACAATAGAGAAAGAGGAGAGAAAAGATGAGTTACGGATTAGAATTAAGAGAAAGGGTATATTAAGGAAAAACTATGCAAGAAGCGCATAAGATATTTAAAATCCATTACAATACGATTTCAAAATGGTTGAATAGATATTGGGAAGAAGGACACCTCAATCCAAAAGAAGCCTATCGGCAAGCACCTGCGGGGGTATTGCTCTACCCCTAAAATAAATTGGGAAGAATTAAGAGATTATGTTAAAGAGAATCCCGATTTAACTCAAGAAGAATATGGAGAACATTTTGGGGTTTCCCGTGTGGAGCAACACACACAGCTCAAATAGGTAGAATATTAAAAGCGTTGGATATTACTTATAAAAAA
>DYRG01000002.1 GCA_020718845.1 Thiomargarita sp. | reverse complement strand
CAAATCATCTCTTTTATTTCCTCTATTTTTTATTAAAATTACATTATACCATATCATCCTAAATTATGCACTACCAATAAGTTTTCATAATTTTGACGGGTTTGTTCGACTAAATCTTCAGATTGAGGTAAAATTGACAACTCATTGAAAGTAATTAAAAAATCATTATCAAAAGGTGAAGCATTTATTTCAGCTGTTTTTAATTGACCGTTTTTGCAAACAAAGCAATGCGTTTGTTTAGAAAGGAGAAGTTGATCGAGAAATGAATTAAAATCTTGAGATTTTGAAATCGCAAAAGTTTCCCAATTTTTTAATTCTTGCTGAGAATAGCCAAATAAATTTAAAAACGCACGATTGGAATATTTTATCATTCCCATTTTATTGAGAACACAAAGCGAAATTGGCATATTTTTGTAAAGTTCGAGCGTCGCTTTTTTCAAACGCTTATTTATTTTAAATTTATTCATAATCACGGGGTTCAAAAATAGCAAAGTATTATATTTGCTTTAAATAAAAGATGCAATAAATATGCTAATGTTCGATTGCTAAATAGGGCAAATAACATCTGCATTAATCCGTGTGTTTCGTTAATTTCAGGAAAAATAATGAGATACTTACAAAAATTATTACGGTGATGCAAGGCATAAAAGAGGTTTGTAATCTCAAACAATGCCTTTTGGAAAGGCGATCACGAAAGAACAATTATTAGAATTATTAGTACAAACACTGAAATCAACATAAAGAGGAAACATTAGGAAGTTTCTAAATATAACAATTTCAAAAAAAAGAATTTTCGGGGCTTTATTTGCAAATAGTTGATCGACTTTCAAAACATTTTGATTTATCATGATTAGAGTTGACAAAAAAATTTTTTAATTGGCGCTATTTTATTAGGATGTTTTGAAAAACTTAAGGTTTGACGAGTTTTATAAATTTGGCATTTAATTTAAACAATAACGTTTTAAGAGTTAAAAATATGAATATAATCAAAGTATTATCAATAATAACTTTAATAATGGTAATGAGCAGTTGTGTGGTTGTTCCTCCTGAAGTGAATGGAGCAACGGGTATTTATTCTAATCATCCCCAGCCCGTTATAATTCAACAACCAACTCAACAACCCGTTATAATTCAACAACCTACACCACCTGTGATTATTCATCAACCAGAATATGTTAAACAACATTGCTATGATTCTCAGTCGGGCGAATATTTGAAAGTTCCTCCACATAGCAATAAATGTCGTGAATGGTTGCGCAATAACCAAAAAGAACGCGAAAAACGGCATCTTTGCATTGATAGAAAAAACGGTCATTATGTGCACGGCGTGCCCGCAAACAGCCCCGAATGCCATCGGATCAATCATCCGCCCCATCGCCATGAGCCGCCGCGTCATCAACCACCGTCTGCGCCTCCCGTAAGACAACCTCAACCAATTCAACAGCCTACACCTCCCGTCAAACAAATTCCAGCGATTTGTATTGACAAACGTACTGGCAAACCCGTCAACGGCGTGTCCGCAAATGACCTGCGATGCGCTAAAATTAACCGCTGAAAATTATCGATGTTTCTAATTTGATTAGAATCTACTAAAATACCATTTTCACACGCAAACACTAGGAGAATATTATCATGCAATTTCTTGAACTCATGACGCAAGATTTAGTTGGACAATTATCATTATTTACGGTTGGTTTTTTGATTTTTATGGGGATTGGTTTTGGGATTTATTTCTTCGTAAAAAGCGGTGAGAAAAAAGCCGATCAAAAATAATCTTCTATAATTTCAAGGGAGCGTTTCAAGCTCCCTTTCTATTTTCCCTAAAATATATCAAATAATATTTCTATGAGTTGGTTTGAAAAATTAATCCCCGCCCGTATTCGCACTGACGCTAAAAATCGCCGTTCTGTTCCCGAAGGAGTTTGGAGCAAATGTCCTATTTGTCAGGCTGTTTTGTATCGCGCAGAATTAGAGAGAAACTTAAATGTTTGTCCTAAATGCACTCACCATATCCGAATTGGTGCTCGACAACGTTTGGAAGGCTTTTTAGACCTTGAAGGACGTGAAGAACTTTTCTCTGAATTAACTCCCGTTGATCGCCTCAAATTCAAAGATAGCAAAAAATACAAAGATCGCCTCACTCAGGCTCAAAAAGAAACTGGTGAATCTGACGCATTTGTCGTTATGAAAGGAAAACTCTATGGTTTGCCAGTGGTCGCGGGTGCATTTGAATTTGCTTTTATGGGCGGTTCAATGGGCACTGTTGTTGGTGAGAAATTCGTGAGAGCTGCAAACATGGCTGCCGATAATCATGCTCCTCTCGTGAGCTTTGCTGCAAGCGGCGGCGCACGGATGCAAGAAGCATTATTCTCTTTAATGCAAATGGCAAGAACCAGTGCCGTTTTAACCCGATTACAAGCGAAAGGAGTTCCTTTCATTTCTGTGTTAACTGATCCAACCATGGGCGGGGTTTCTGCGAGCTTTGCAATGTTAGGCGATATTAACGTTGCAGAACCTAATGCTTTGATTGGATTTGCAGGACCTCGCGTCATTGAGCAAACTGTGAGAGAAACCTTGCCAGAAGGATTTCAACGCAGTGAGTTTTTATTAGAGCATGGCGCGGTAGATTTGATTATTGATCGCCGTGAAATGCGCGATAAACTTGCTTCTTTATTATCAATATTAATGCGTCGCCAAGCGCCCGCTTTTGAACCCAAAGCCTAAGAGGTTGTTATGGATATTCAAGAATTTATTGGAAAAATTGCCGAACAACATAGCAACTTGATTAAAGTAATTGAATTACAAAATAATTCAATTCAAACCTTAAATCAACGTATGAATGCTTTGATGGCAGTGCAATTGATTTTGTTTTCATTTATAACCGATTTAAACCCTAACGAACGCCAAAAAATGGGTCGCCATTTGCGAGCAATGTTAGATAATCCAAACATTGCATCGAGCCAATATTTAGCCGCACAATTACGCGAATTGCTAGAAATGTGTGATGAGAACAAAACCACCGCGCAACATAGCAAAAATTTACCTGAGTGGTTTAAAGGGGTCGTGCAAGGCGGCGTTCATGACTTTTCTCACAAAGACAAATCCTAATGTTTAACGTTGGTTTGCGCATCGATGTCGATACCTTTGATGGAACAAAAGACGGCGTTCCTTATTTTCTTGATATTTTGCAACGCTATGATATTAAAGCAAGTTTTTTCTTTTCTGTCGGTCCAGATAATATGGGTCGACATTTGTGGCGTTTATTGCGTCCAGCATTTCTTGTTAAAATGTTTCGTTCTAAAGCGGCGAGTTTGTATGGTTGGGAGATTTTGAAATGCGGAACGTTTTGGAAAGGAAAACAAATTGCTCAACATCTTCCTCACATTATTCAAAACACCGCGAATCAAAAACATGAAATCGGTTTGCACGCTTGGGATCATCATGCGTGGCAAATGAAAATCGATCGATTTTCTTCTCAAGATATTGAACGCATTTTAAAACAAGGAATGCAAGCCTTTGAAAACATCGGCGTAAAACCGACTTGCTCTGCGGTCGCGGGTTGGAAAGCCAATGAAATAACTTTAATTGAAAAAGAAAAGTTAGATTTTCATTACAATTCTGATTGTCGTGGAGAAAGCATTTTTCTTCCTATAATTAAAGGAAAAACTTACACGCCACAAATCCCCGTAACATTGCCAACTTACGATGAAGTGATTGGAAAAAATAGGATTAATGATAGCAATTATAATGATTATTTATTAAATCTATTTAATTCTAACCAATTGAATATATTAACAATTCATGCAGAAGTTGAAGGAAGAAGCCGCCGCCATGTATTTGAAGATTTTTTAAGCAAAGCAAAGGCTAAAAATATTCAATTTGTTACCTTAGGTTCATTATTGCCCCCGCTTGAAACGATTCCCGTTGGAACTATCGAATTGCTTTCTTTTCAAGGTCGTGAAGGTTGGGTATGTTGTCAAACCAAATCATAACTAGAGTTATATTATGTTTCCTCAAAAAATTTTACCTCCAATTAGTGCTATTTTAAAACAAAGTTGGTCACTTTATCAAAACACGCTAACTTACTGCTTTTCTCTAAATTTTTTACTCGCTTTATTTAGCATTTTACCGATTTTATTAATCCCTGAATTACAAAATCCTCCTACGCCTGAAGTATTTCAAAAAGGATTACAAATCTTTGCACCTTATTTGCCATTTTATGTGTTTGGATTGGTAATTTCTAATGCCGCGATTTTCTATCGTGTGGGTTATTTAATGCAAGATAAAGTTATTTCCTTATCGCAAACATACAGTTTTGTTTTAACTAAATTATTTCCATTATTAGGTGCAACGATTTTGTTTGGATTTGCGGTAGGAATTGGATTTCTCGCGTTATTTGTACCTGGGTTAATTTTTGCAACTTATTTGATGTTTTATCAACCGTTAGTTTTATTTGCTAATGCTGGAATGTTTGAAGCGATAGAAAAAAGCTATCTTTTAGTCAAAGGAAAACTCGGTTATTCAATTATTATTGGGGCGGTTGCAATTTCAATTGTTCCATTTGCGAGCACTATATTACAAATCGCATTTGAAGTAATTGAAATAAATTTGCCATTTGAATTAAGTTTAGCGGTTGAAGTTTTATTAAATGCATTTCTAGCATCATTCTTTCATTGCACATTATTAGTATTTTACAAAACTTTAATCAACTTCCATCAAATCAAAGTTTCTGATAGCTTTGTCGCTTAATAAATTTAGGTAGAGAATTTTTATTTCAATTACCACTTATTTTTCATTAAATTAAGTGGAAAAGATGCTATACTTAGAAAATATTTTAAGCAAGAATTTTCTTTACTAAAGTCTCAAACTAATCTTATGGAAAATATCCCTATTCGTCATTTAAAAAACATTGGTGTTCTAACTGAGCAACGGTTAACACGATTGGGGATTTTGACGGTTCAAGATTTGTTATTTCATTTGCCAATGCGTTATCAAGATCGAACACGACTTTTTCCAATTGGACATTTAAAAATAGGACAAGAAGTTTTAATTGAAGGAACAGTTAACAGTTGTGAAATTAAAAACGGCAAACGACGTATTTTAACGGTGATATTGCAAGATTTTAGTGGAATGATTGCCTTAAAATGGTTTCATTTTAATCCTTCGCAACACTATCAAATTGGTGAGAAACTCCGTTGTTTTGGTGAAATAAAAAATGGTTTAAATTGTTTAGAAGTTTTTCATCCTGAAACCCGTCGCATTGAATCAAATACGCCTTTAGAAAATACCTTAACACCTATTTATCCCACAACTGAAGGTTTATTTCAACCTCAATTGAGAAAGTTGATTCATCAAGCATTACAATTTGAAATCCCTGATTTATTGCCAAAAGAATTAACAAATGGGTTGCCAAGTTTATTAGAATCTTTGCAAATTGTTCATTCTCCAAATCCAGAGGAAAAGGTCGAGGAACTTTTAAATGGTCAACATCCTGCGCAACAACGTTTAGCATTGGAAGAACTTTTAGCTCATCATTTGAGTTTAAGACTTTCTCGACAAAATTCACAGCATTATCAAGCACCTATTTTAATTAAAAATTCTCGAAATATTCAACAATTTATAAAAACACTTCCCTTTCAATTAACTAATGCACAACAGAGAGTTTATCAAGAAATATTAAATGATGTGACAAAACCTTCACCAATGCAACGTTTAATTCAAGGTGACGTGGGATCGGGTAAAACAATTGTGGCGGCATTAGCGGCGTTTCACGCGATAGAAAGTGGATTACAAGTAGCGATTATGTCACCTTTAGAATTGCTTGCAGAACAGCATTTCAAAAATTTTAATAATTGGTTTGAAAAATTAGGTGTTCAAACCACTAAATTGATTGGAAGTTTAACCAAAAAAAATAAAGAACAAACTTTATTAAAAATCGCAAATGGAGAAGCACAAATCATTATTGGAACGCACGCTTTATTTCAAGAAAGTGTTGTATTTAAAAAACTGGGATTAATTATTATTGATGAGCAACATCGGTTTGGTGTGCAACAACGTTTAGCATTAAAGGAAAAAGGTACATTTGAAAATAATCATCCTCATCAATTAATTATGACTGCCACACCAATTCCTCGAACTTTAGCTTTAACTTTATATGCGGATTTAGATGTTTCAATTATTGATGAATTGCCGCCTGGTAGAACGCTGATTAAAACGGTTGCAATACCTATTTCAAAACGTAGTGAAATTATTGAAAGAGTGGCGCAAATTTGCTCAACAGGTCGACAAGCATATTGGGTTTGTCCGTTAATTGAAGAATCAGAGCAATTTGATATTCAAGCTGCACAAGTAACTTTTGAGCAACTGCATCATGATTTACCTAATTTAAAAATCGGTTTAGCACATGGAAAATTGAAATCAAAAGATAAAGATCAGGTCATGAAATTATTTCAAAAAGGTGAAATAAATGTTTTAGTTGCAACCACTGTCATTGAAGTAGGTGTGGATGTTCCAAATGCGAGTTTAATGATTATCGATAATGCGGAAAGATTAGGTTTGTCACAATTACATCAATTGAGAGGACGAGTGGGAAGAGGAACGATAGAAAGTTTTTGTGTTTTGTTATATCAACCACCACTTTCAAATTTAGCAAAATCCCGATTAACAATTTTGAGAGAAAGTCAGGACGGATTTTTAATTGCGCAACGTGATTTAGAATTGCGCGGACCCGGGGAAGTTTTGGGGACTCGACAAACAGGAATTGTAAAATTAAAAGTAGCGGATTGGCAGCAACATCATGATTTAATTGGAAATATTCCTCCAATTGCAGAAAAACTTTTGCAAACTCAACCTGATCTTGTTCCTCAATTAATTCGTCGCTGGGTTTTTCAATCTCCATTCAGTGAAGTTTATTAGAAAACTAACAAATAAATAATGAAAAAATTTAGAGAAACTCCCTTGAAAAAATTTTTAATAAACCAAATTATTTAAGATAAGTTCTAAAAATGGAATAAGATGTAATGCTTAAAGGAAAAAAAATTCTTGTTACGCGACCCACAAAGCAATCTAATAATTTGTGCAAATTAATTGAAGAAAATGGTGGTATTCCAATTCGTTTTCCAACATTAGAAATTGCTCCACCAAGTGTTTCTCCATGTTTTCCAAATCCTCAAAATATTGATATTGCAATTTGGACAAGTACAAATGCCGTTTTGTATTCAAAAACATTTCTCTTTGAAATCCCCAATACATTACAACTTGCAGCCGTTGGAAAACAAACTGCCCAAGTATTAGAAAAATATGGAAAAGTTTTACACCCGCCGCGTGATTTTACCAGCGAAGGGTTGTTAAAAATGGATGTTTTTCAATTGGTTACAAACAAAAGAATTGCGCTTTTTAGTGGAAAAGGAGGGAGAGAAACTTTATTTGAGATTTTGCAGCAACGTGGAGCAAATATCCAAAAAATTGAGGTTTATCAAAGAATTATTCCAATACTTAAAATCCCCAATGATATTGAAAAAATAGATTACATTGTTGCAAGTAGCGGTGAAACATTAGAAAATTTGTTTATAATGTTGAACAATCCAGCGTGGCTGCGCGATAAACCTTGGGTGTTGATGAGCGAACGCCTCGCTGTTTTTGCAAAAACTCGCGGTATTTCAGCGCGTTGCGTGGTTGCGCCGCAAGCCGATGACGCGGGACTTCTTAACGCTTTAATAACTTTGGCATCTTTAACATGAGTGACGAACATTCTCCCGATTTAAATATTTCTCCAGAAATGGTTTCCTCTGAACCAGTTCGACCCATTTCTCCACCTCCTAAAAAAAGCAAAGCAAAATATATCATCTTGATTTTATTGATTTTTATAATTGGAAGTGGATTTGTTATTTATCAATTATGGGACACGTTGCAACAAAGCAAATTGGCGGTGCTTGAACAAACAAAAATTGCCGCCGCACAAATGCACCAATTAGAGCAAAAGTTACAACAATTGCAACGCGAAGTGGAACAACAAACCACTTACCAACAACGTTTGCAACAAGTGGAATCTCAGCAACAACAATTAACGTCCGCCTATAAAACTTTATATCAACGCACGAGAAAAAGTGGCGATGCAGAAGAGTGGAGTATCGCTGAAATCAATTACTTATTACAAGTTGCGCAACAACGCTTGAGATTAGAACACGACATAGAAACTGCATTATTAGCTTTAAAAGCTGCCGATGAACGTTTGCAAAAAGCGGGTCCGTTATTTTTGACGGTGCGCGAACAAGTTTCTAAGGATATTCAAATACTTAGCCAATTAAAAATCCCTGATCTGTCGGGGATGGTATTGAAATTAGGGCAATTTTCCAATCAATCCGCAAACTTACCTTTATTGCAAGGATTGCAAGGTTTGCCAACAGAGGAAAAAGTGGTTTCTCAGAAATCAGATAAACCTCATGCAAATGATTGGTCAGATATTGGTGAAGCGGTTTGGCATGAATTACAAAAATTAGTGACTATTAGACGTAATACGCAGTTAGAAAGTGGTTTGTTATCTTCAGAACAACGGGTGTTAATTGCGGATATGTTAAGATTAAAACTAGAAAACGCTAAAACATTATTATTGGCGAGAAAAACGACGCTTTTTCATCAAGAATTAAAAGATATTCATGCGTGGTTAGAACGCTATTATGATCAACAAGATATGCAGGTTTCTAGTTTGGTGACGGAATTAAAAAATATGCAGCAAATTCAATTGATTCCAACGATTCCAGATATGTCACAAGCGTTAGTAGCTTTACAAAAAATTAATGCAGATTTAGCCCCTAATTCAGCATTAGAACCACAGGCGGTTGCACCATGAAATGGTTGATGAGTTTAGGCTTGATTTTAAGTGCGGCAGTTGGGTTTGCATTATTTGCTCAACAAGACCCCGGATTTGTCGTCATTGGACGTGGTGCAATTACCCTTGAAATGACCTTAACTGTGTTCTTAATTGTGAGCATTTGTGGATTTGGTTTGATTTATTTCATGTTAAGGGGAGCAACTGCGATTTGGCGATTACCCGAACGTTGGCATTTGAACCGTCAAACCAGAATGCACGGACGCGCACAAATCGCTTTACAACAAGGACTTAACGCACTTTTTCAAGGATTGTGGCAAGATTCTGAACGTCAATTATTGAAAACCCATCCACAATATTTACATTATTTATCAGCAGCTTATGCCGCACAACAACGTCAAGATCGTGTAAAAAGAGATATTTATTTAGATCGGGCTTTTGAATCCGTTCCAAACGATTATCGATTAAGCGTTTTATTAGCTCAAGCCGAGTTTCAAATGGCAGATGGACAAGCCAATGTTGCTCTCGCTTCTTTAAAACAATTACGCGAACAAATTCCTCGCAGTCCTCGTGTGTTGTTTCTATTAACTCAAGCCTATCAACAACTTGAAAATTGGCAAGCAGTGTGGCAATTATTACCCGATTTGAAGAAAAGACAAATCCTTTCTCAAACTGATTTTCAAATGCTAGAAATCAAATGTGCGCAAGGATTAATTCAACAATCGGCTTCTCAAAGTGCGCCAGCTTTAACTTCAACGTGGGATCGTTTGCCAAAAAACTTGCGTTTGCAATCCCAAGTTGCTCAAATTGGTGCAGAGCAATTCATTCAACATGGCTTATTTGAACAAGCTGAAAATTTGTTATACGATGCTTTAAAACAACATTGGAATGGACAATTGGTTTTATTATATGCAGATTTAGGCGTGAGCAATGCTGTACAACAGTTGAATCGTGCGGAAAGTTGGTTGAAAGGTCGAGAGAAAGAACCTTATTTATTATTAGCATTAGGGCGTTTGTCGATGCGTTGTCGTTTGTGGGGAAAAGCACAGCAATATTTAGAGGCTTCTTTAGTTTCTCAACCGCTTTCTGCCACTTATTTAAGTTATGGTGATTTGCTCTCGCAATTGGGAGAAACTTCTCAAGCCGCTGATCATTATCGAAAAGGTTTAATGCTTCGTGATAGATAAAAGAAAATCCTCTTGATTTTTTCGGGATAATGAAATCGTCAAATGCCTAATAAAATATCAATTTGTCAGGCATTTGATTATGCGTTTTAGATGCTTAGTTAGAAAGTTCCCGTTGAATTGCTAATGTGTTATGATTAAAAGTTTCACTTGCACACAGGAACGACGATGTTTTCCTCACAAACCCTCGCAGAATTTGATCCCGACTTAGCCCAATCTTTACAAAACGAACTCGCTCGTCAAGAAGCTCACGTCGAATTAATCGCCTCCGAAAATTATGCCAGCCCTCTCGTTTTACAAGCGCAAGGCTCTGTTTTAACTAATAAATATGCCGAAGGTTATCCTTCAAAACGTTATTACGGCGGCTGCGAATTTGTCGACATCGCCGAGCAACTCGCCATCGATCGCGCAAAAGCCTTATTCGGCGCAGATTACGCCAACGTTCAACCGCATTCGGGTTCGCAGGCAAACGCGGCGGTGTATTTGGCATTGTTGCAAGCGGGCGACACGATTTTGGGCATGAGTTTGGCGCACGGCGGACATTTAACACACGGCGCGAAAGTCAATTTCTCTGGAAAGCTATTTAATTCAATACAATACGGCTTAAATCCCCAAACGGGCGAAATCGATTACGACGAAATGGAACGCCTCGCCCTCGAACACAAACCTAAAATGTTGATCGGCGGATTTAGCGCGTATTCGCGGGTTGTCGACTGGCAACGGATGCGGGAAATTGCGGACAAAGTCGGCGCGTATTTAGTGACTGACATTGCGCACGTTGCGGGTTTGGTGGCGGCGGGTTTGTATCCGAATCCAATCAAAATTGCCGACGTGGTGATGACCACCACTCACAAAACCTTGCGCGGTCCGCGTGGTGGTTTGATTTTGGCGCGTTCGAATCCAGAGATTGAAAAGAAATTGAATTCATTGGTATTTCCGGGTACGCAAGGCGGTCCGTTAATGCACGTTATCGCGGCAAAAGCGGTGGCGTTCAAAGAAGCCATGCAACCTGAATTCAAAACATATCAACAGCAAGTCCTTGATAATGCTAAAGTTATGGCGACCACCTTACAAAGTCGTGGTTACAATATTGTTTCTGGAGGCACAGATAATCATTTGTTTTTGGTGGATTTGATTGAGAAGAAATTAACTGGAAAAGCTGCCGATGCCGCGTTAGGAAATGCGCATATTACGGTGAACAAAAACTCCGTCCCAAATGATCCACAAACGCCATTTGTCACGAGTGGAATTCGCATTGGAACGCCAGCGGTAACAACTCGAGGATTTGGCGTAAAAGAATGTGAAGAACTTTCAGGTTGGATCGCTGACATTTTAGATGATATTGAAAATGTGAGCATTCAAGAAACCGTTAGAAATAAAATTTCTCAACTTTGCAAACGTTTCCCAGTGTACGGTTAATTTTATTTGAGTTTAAAAAAGAAGCGGTTTTTCCTTTAGAGAATTACCGCTTTTTTGATGAAAAATTAAGCGAGTTTCTTTTTGAGTAAATCGTTTAATTGAGTGGGGTTTGCTTTACCTTTGCTTGCCTTCATTGCTTGACCCACAAAAAAACCAAAAAGTTTATCTTTTCCACTGCGGTAATCGGCTAATTGTTGAGGATATTGTGCAATGATTTCATCAATTAAGGTTTCAATTGCACTGGTGTCAGTGACTTGTTTTAAACCTTGTTTTTCAATGATTTGTTCGGCAGTTCCTTCTCCATTCCACATTGCTTCAAAGATTTGTTTTGCAATCTTTCCAGAAATCGTATTATCAAGGATTTTTCCTAACATTCCCGCTAACATTTCTGCACTCACGGGACTTTGAGAAATTTCTAAGTTTTGTTTATTCAAGAAACTTGATAAATCACCCATCACCCAATTTGCCGCTAATTTAGGATCGGCTTTCAAAGTTTCTACCACTTTCTCAAAATAAGTTGCAAGGTCTCGCGTATCTGTTAGAAACTCTGCATCATACGTTGACAAACCATATTGAGAAATAAAACGTTGTTTTTTAGCGTCGGGTAATTCGGGTAAAGTTGTTTTAACTTGTGCTAAGAAATTTTCATCTAAAATAACGGGCAATAAATCGGGGTCTGGGAAATACCGATAATCATTGGCTTCTTCTTTTGAACGCATCGATCTTGTTTCATTTTTATCAGGATCGTACAAACGCGTTTCTTGAATCACTTGTTTGCCACTTTCTAATAAATCAATTTGACGTTCAACTTCGATATTAATTGCTTTCTCGACAAATCGAAATGAATTAAGGTTTTTTAATTCAGCGCGAGTGCCAAATTTGCTTTCACCTTTCCGACGCACAGAAACGTTTGCATCGCATCGAAATGACCCTTCCTGCATATTGCCATCACAAATCTCTAAATATTTCACCAGCGCGTGAATTTTCTTCATATAGGCAATGGCTTCTTTGGCTGATCTCATATCAGGTTCAGAAACAATTTCAATTAAAGGTGTTCCCGCACGATTCAAATCAATTCCACTCATGCCGTGAAAATCTTCGTGTAATGATTTACCTGCATCTTCTTCTAAATGCGCACGAGTAATTCCTATGGTTTTTATTTCACCTTCGACTTCAATATCAAGTTGACCTTTTTGAACAATCGGCAATTCATATTGGCTAATTTGATAACCTTTGGGCAAATCGGGATAGAAATAATTTTTTCTCGCAAAAACAGAACGCGAAGAAATCCCCGCACCAATCGCTAAACCAAATTTACACGCCATTCGAACCGCTTCAGAATTTAAAACAGGTAAAACACCCGGAAATCCTAAATCAACGGTGCAGGCTTGGGTATTTGGCAATGCACCATAAGCTGTTGATGCACCTGAAAAAATTTTACTTTTAGTGGCTAATTGGGCGTGGATTTCTAATCCAATCACTGTTTCCCATTCCATATCTGAGTTCCTCTTTTTTTAACTTGTAAGATGCAGGTTTATTTCTTGGTGCAATTATATTGCACCCTACAGTATTTAACGTTGCGCATGGATTTCTAAAATTTGCCGTTCGTTCTCAATGTTTCTATCAATGGCATGATTAGATGTAAATTTATCGGGATAACGCGCTGTTAATTTAGCAATATTAGCCGTTTTTGCTTCATTTGGAGTGCGTTTCAATGCACGATATAACATTGCTAAATACCATTCGACATCGCCACATTCTTCAAACGCATTTACTTCATCAAACTCTTTTTTATTATGTAATGTATTTAAGATGTTTTCTAATAATTCAGTGGCTTCAGTGTATAAACCCAAAGTTGCGTGCAAAATGTCTGGATTAATATGATCGGTTGAAATGTTGGTTTGAGGACTTTCTTCTACAGAATCAATGGCGAGTTTCTTCCCATAAAAAAGCGTTTTTTTAACGGCATCAGCACGTTCACCAGCAATGATCGCTTGTTCTAAGACTTGCTCTAATAAGGTATTGCCTACTAATTGCGGATGAAACTGTCCCGATGCAGTGCGGGCTGATGCGGCTAAATACTCGATTGAATCCATTACAACGTCCTCTTAATTAAAACCATAGTAAATAAAGACATTAAAATCACTGGCAATAACGCACCTAATAACGGTGGAAATCCATATAATAAACTGGTGTGTCCTAACATTTGATTTAAAACGTGAAATACAATTCCTAACAACGAGGCAACCAAAATTCTTTGTCCAACCGTTACTGTTCTTAATGAACCAAAAACAAATGGCAAGGCAGAAAGAATCATGACTAAAGTAATTAATGGATAAAATAAGCGTTGCCAAAACACTAATTGATAAGGTGTTGCATGCAAGTTGTTATCGTTTAAATACACAATATATTGAGATAATTCAATTAATGACAAATCTTTGGGGTCTAACGCTAATAATTTCACTAATTCGGGATTTAAAATAGATGCCCAATTTGACGTATTTGAAATATCTAAAGTTACCTTTTGATCTCGCCAATTTAAACGTTGAGGGTTTTCTAATTGCCATTTTTTTTGTTCTGAATTGTAATAAGCATTTTGGGCATAATTGATTTCATATAAACGGTGTTTTTCACTAAAATTAAAGACTTGTAATTTTTGAAGATGATTATTATTTTCTAATGCTCCAATATGAATGAAATTTGCTCCATCTCTTACCCAAACGCCTCTTGCGGTACTTAAAAAACCTTGATGCGATTGTTTTAAGGCTTGTAATTGCGTAACCCATTGTTGCGTATAAGGTTCAACGAGTTCTCCTAACGCCATTGCAATCAACATAAAAACCAATCCAGCGCGTAAAGTTGCTCCTACAATTCGTGCAATTGAAATGCCCGCAGCACGCATGACAGTTAATTCGCTATTGTTTGCTAAAATTCCTAAGCCTAATAAACTTCCCAACAAAGCCGCTGCGGGATAAAATTCATAAATACGTTTGGGGATTTGTAAAACGACGGCTTGAATTGCTTCAGTTGTTCCGTAAGTTCCTTTACCAATTTCATCGAGTTCATCAATAAAAGTGAAGAACAAAAACAAGCCCATTAAAACCAATAAAACTAACAACAAATTTTGAGCAACGATGCGAAAAATGTAATGATCTAAAATACGCATTAAAATTTCCGATCAATAATGTAATGCGCAAGTTGTCGTAATGGATCGGCGGCTTCATCAAAAATAGTGAGACTATTCAAGGCGTTATCAATTAATTCTTCTGCCATGTGTCGAGAACCTTGCAAACCCAACAAAGACGGATAAGTGGGTTTATTGTGAGCGCGATCAGAGCCTTGCGGTTTGCCGAGCGTGTCGGTGTCGGTGGTTTCATCTAAAATATCGTCTTGAATTTGAAATGCTAACCCAATACATTTTGCATAATGATCAAGGGCTTGCAAAATATCCGATGATAAATTAGGTTTCGCCAACGCACCCATTTTAACGCTCGCTCGAATTAATGCGCCCGTTTTGTGAATGTGAAGGTTCTCTAATTCTATTAAATTCAAAGATTTACCCACCGCTTCGATGTCCAACGCTTGTCCGCCTGCCATGCCTCTTGAACCAATCGCGGTCGCTAAAACATTAATCATTTCAACAGAGTGCGATTGCGCAAGTGTTTGAAATGCAAGTGATTGTAGCGCATCGCCGACTAAAAGTGCGGTTGCTTCATCGAAAGCCTTGTGGCAGGTGGGTTTGCCCCGACGCAAATCATCGTCATCCATGCACGGCAAATCGTCGTGAACCAACGAATACGCATGAATCAACTCGACCGCGCACGCCGCGTGATCCAACGCCGTCAAAGGCGCGCCGACCGCCGTTCCCGCCACATACACCAACACAGGGCGAATGCGTTTGCCGCCATTTAAAACCGCATAACGCATTGCTTCGTGAAGTCGCGTGGGTTGAGTTGTTGGCGCAGGAAGACAGCGCGCTAATTCTGCATCAACGCGCTGACGATAATTATCCATCAAAATTTTCAATGACATAAAATGTTTATGGTTTGGATTGTGGAGTAGTTTGGTTGATTTTTTTCAGTGCAATACAGGCTTCAGAATGTTTTTTGCACCATGCTTGTCTTGCTTCACGTTTAGCAGGAGAAGCGGCTTGCGCTTGAATGGGTTTTAATTCTTGGCAAGGCACGGGATATTTTTCACACCATTCTTTTCTTGCGTTTTTGTTTTGTTTCCGCTGTGTTTTTTGATCTTCACAGGCTTTAGGATTTTCCACGCAACGCTTTTGCAATTCGCTGGTTTTTTCTTTTAAAGGTGATTTCGCAGGTTCTTGAGCAACTGCAAGATTGCTTAGAAATGCCAAACTAAATGCTAATACAATCAATTTCATTTGTGTTTCTCCTTGTTTTTAAAGACAATTTAGTGACGATGATGCCGACGTTCTTCACATTTATGCGGATGACGTTTGCACCAAGCATCACGGTGATCAGGCTGAGGTTGTTGGGGAGGAATAATAATCACAGGCGAAGGTGGAACTGAAATTGGATTTCTATATTCCTTGCACGCACGCGGATGACGTTTGCACCATTTCTGAAAACGATGTTTCTCATGATCTTGAAATCCCCGATGTTCTTCACAAGCATGAGGATATCTTTCACACCAACTTCCTCGATGATTATGATAGCTTTTCTCATGCGCGAATGCAATATTTCCTAATAAAGAAATACCTAATAAACTTACAAATACCCATTTCATAGTTGAAATCCTTGTTAAGCAGTTAATTGAAATAAATTGAGAAAGTTTTGCGTTGTATTTTGTGCAACGGTGTTTAAACTTTCGTTTCTCAATACTGCAATAAACTCGCCAATCTGTTTAACATAAGCGGGTTGATTGGGTTTTCCTCTAAATGGCAACGGCGTTAAAAAAGGCGCGTCGGTTTCAATTAAATATTGATTTGCGGGCACTTTTTGAGCAACTTCTTGCAAATCTGTCGCTGTTTTAAACGTCACAATGCCCGAAAATGAAATCAAAAAACCTAAATCCATAACTTGTTGTGCAATATCCCAATTCTCAACAAAACAGTGCATTATTCCGCCGATTTCTTTTGCATTTTCTTCTTTTAATATTTTTAAAACATCTTCTTTGGCTTCACGACAATGAATAATCAAAGGTTTTTTGGTTTCTTTTGCCGCTTGAATATGATTTCTAAAACGCTTAAATTGCCACGATAAATCACCACTGCTTCGATAATAATCTAATCCCGTTTCTCCAATCGCAATCACTTTTGGATGCTGAGATAATTGAATTAAATCTTCAACGCTTGTTTGATCGTCAGAATTAGCATTTGGATGAACCCCAACTGACGCATATACTTCTTCATATTGTTCCGCAAGAGTTAAAATCTCTGGAAAGGTTTCTATATCTACCGATACATTAAGAAATTTATGTACGTTATTTTTCTTAGCTTCTTCAATCCAATCTTGTGGAGAAACTTTACTTAAATTAAAATGGCAGTGCGAGTCGATTAACATAATATCACATTGTATGCGTTGGGTTTTCTGAACGATGCATTCCAGCTAAAGAGGTTTCTATTTTATTACGAGTTGCACCATTATCTAAATCACCAAAATGAATCCCAATTCCTGCTGGACGATTGCCTGAAGTTCCTTTCGGATTAATCCAAGCAACTTTACCCGCAAAGGGGATTTTATCACTATCATCAAATAAGGTTAATAAAACAAACACTTCCTCACCTAATTTATAAGTTTTCTCGGTTGCAACAAATAACCCGCCGTTCTTCAAAAAAGGCAAATACGACATATATAAAGATTGAATGTCTTTGATGTGATGATTCAACATCCCACGTCCGAGCATTCCTCCCGCTTTTTTAGGTAACATTGAAACCTCCTATTTCCACTGACCTTTCGCCGCTTGAAACCAATTAATTGTAATCGTTTCTAATAAACCTTGCGGGCGAACATTTGAAGTCCCTAATAAAATCCGCCAGCTTTCTAATTCTACATCTAAAATAGATAATAAAGTTTGCGTTTGAAATTGTTCTGCAATCTTAAATAAGGTGTCTGCTAAATCTTGATTAAAAATATGCTGGGTCATTAATTTAATTCTTAATAAATCTTCTGTCCAACTAATCAACCATGCTAAGAGTTGTTTAATATCTTGTTTAGCCCAATTTTCTGCTAAAGCTAAAGGTTCTTCTTTTGTCGACAATAACAATTTGAAATCCTGAAAAATTACCGACCGAGTTTCCCATTTTTCTGCTAAATTTAATGCCGCCAAAGGTGCGCCGTTGCTCAAATATAATAACAAATCTGCATCGGTATTGTTGTTTTTAAGTTGTTGATTTAAATAGTTTTTTGTAAGATGCGAATCGGGTCGACTGAAATCAATTAATTGGCAACGACTACGAATTGTCGGCAACAGTTGCATTTTACTGTGACAAACCAACAGCAATAATGTTTTCTCTGGCGGTTCTTCTAAAGTTTTTAAAAGCGCATTTGCTGCATTTCTATTCATTCCTTCGGCGGGGCAAATTTGAACAACTTTATGTCGCCCATAATTAGACGTTAAATTACAAAATTCCACCGCTTCACGGATTTGTGGGCTGTCGCCTTTTTTGAGATTTTGCTCAATTTTGATTTGCCCCGATTCTACCGCTTCAACACTAATAAAATCAGGGTGATTGTTGTTTTGTAACAAATGACAAGATTTACAATGTCCGCACGCCTCGCCATTTTCATTCGGGTTCTCACATAAAACCATTGAAATCAATTGCTTAGAAAATTCGCGCTTTCCCATTCCAATCGGACCAGCTAACAACAGCGCGTGCGGCAAACGGTTGTTCTGCCACGCCAAATGAAGTTTCTCAAACGCTGATTGTTGCCAAGGAAAAACCATTTTTCTAATCCTCTTGTTTAGGTCGCATTTGAGGAAATAATAACACATCTTTAATCGATGGTTTATCTGCTAAAAGCATAACAAGTCGATCAATTCCAATGCCTTCACCAGCGGTTGGTGGCAAACCATATTCTAATGCACAAATGTAATCCGCATCAAAGTGCATTGCTTCATCATCGCCTGCATCTTTTTCAGCGACTTGTTTCTTAAAACGTTCAGCTTGATCTTCGGGATCATTTAATTCTGAGAAACCATTCGCAATTTCACGTCCACCAATAAACAATTCAAATCGATCTGTAATAGTTGGATCAAGATCGTTGCAACGCGCTAACGGTGATATTTCAGTAGGATACGCCATAATGAAGGTTGGGTCTTTTAATCGACTTTCAACAGTTTCTTCAAAGATTTCTTGTTGTAATTTTCCAATCCCATCTTGCGGTTTTGTTTTAATGTGTAATTGTTGAGCAATGTTTCTCAAACTTTCTAAATTAGTTACTTCTTGCAAAGTGTATTGAGAATTGTATTTTAAAATCGCCTCAACAACCGTTAAACGTGCAAAGGGTTTCTCAAAATCGTATATTTCGCCTTGATAAGGAATTTGCATTGTTCCTAATAAGTCTTTTGCTAACCCTTGAAACATCGCTTCGGTAATGTCCATCAAATCCCGATAATCGGCGTAGGCTTGATAGAATTCTAACATCGTAAATTCTGGATTATGACGCGTCGACAAACCTTCGTTTCTAAAGTTTCTATTAATTTCAAAAACCTTTTCAAATCCGCCGACCACTAAACGTTTCAAATATAATTCGGGGGCAATTCTTAAAAACAACGGCATATTCAAAGCGTTATGATGGGTCATAAAAGGACGCGCAGTTGCACCACCGGGTATGGATTGCATCATCGGGGTTTCTACTTCTAAGAAATCGCGTTGCTCTAAAAATTTTCTAATCCAAGAAACCACCGCCGACCGTAATTTAAAGGTTTCACGGGTTTCTTTATTCATTATCAAATCAACGTAACGTTGACGATAACGAACCTCTTGATCTGTTAAGCCGTGAAACTTTTCTGGCAATGGACGAAGTGATTTGGTTAATATTTTTAATTCTTTGATTTTTAAGGATAATTCACCTGTCTTAGTTTTAAACAAATGCCCTTCCGCGCCTAAAATATCACCAATATCCCAATGTTTGAATTGCTCAAAAGTTTCCTCTCCAATTTCATTAAGACGCACATAAATTTGCATTTGACCACTCATATCTTGCAAATGCGCAAACGCGGCTTTACCCATCACTCGGCGCGTCATCATCCGACCCGCAATTTTAACGGTAATAGGTTGATTTTCAAGCTGTTCTGCGGTTAAAGATTCATAATTTTGATGAATGGTCGCTGCTAAAGAATCTCTTTTAAAATCATTAGGATACGCATTGCCGTTTGAACGTAAATGGGTTAATTTTGCGCGGCGCAATGCCAATAAATCTTGTTCGCTTAATTCGGGAACTGGGGTTGTTGCCTCGGTCATGATTGGTCTCAACTTGGAAAATCTTGTGCATTATACCCTATTGAGCGTTTGCGGGGTGCAATGCAATTACACCAAAAAACTGCTTTAGGAGTTGGGAGCATCCCAATAATTCTGGATATGAATTATGATGTTGAATAATATAGGAGCATTTGAAATACCAAATCAAAAGTAGAAAAATTAGAGAAACTTCCTAAAAAATATAAATGATGTAATAACGCTATATGTGTTTTTGAAGGTTATTTTCCTCACAAGAAACAATATTTCCCTAATTTAAAGTTAAGAGAAAAAGCATCACCTTTTCTATATTATTAATCAATAGCTTGCAACGCATCAACTAATCTGGAAACGCCAATTACTTCAAAATCGGGGATCAAATCGTTGGCTTTTGGGGCGTTTTGTTTGGGGACGATGGCGCGTTTGAAACCGTGTTTTGCGGCTTCGTGTAATCGTTCTAACCCGTTGGGAATTGGGCGAATTTCTCCCGCCAAACCTACTTCGCCAAACACCACCAATTCTCGCGGCAACGGTTGATTGCGCAAACTCGACAAAATCGCCATTAAAACCGCTAAATCTGCCGCTGTTTCAGTGACTTTCACGCCGCCGACCACATTTACAAACACGTCTTGATCGTGCGTGACAATCCCGCCGTGACGATGCAAAACCGCCAATAACATTGCCAATCGATTTTGATCCAAACCCAACGTTAAACGTCGCGGATTGGGCATATGTGAACTATCGACAAGTGCTTGAACTTCCACTAAAAGCGGGCGCGTTCCTTCACGAGTGACCATAATCACACTGCCAGAAACGTTTTCTTCGTGACGCGACAAAAAGATCGCGGAAGGATTTTTAACTTCGCGTAACCCTTTGTCTGTCATGGTAAAAACGCCCAATTCGTTCACCGCGCCGAAACGGTTTTTCATTGCTCGAATCACTCGAAAACGGCTGCTCGAATCGCCCTCAAAATATAACACCGCGTCGACCATGTGTTCTAAAACGCGCGGTCCGGCTAATGCGCCATCTTTGGTGACGTGTCCGACCAAAAATATCGATACGCCGGTTTGTTTGGCAAAACGGACTAATTGCGCCGCAGATTCACGGACTTGCGCGACCGACCCAGGTGCAGATTGTAAAATTTCGGTGTGGACGGTTTGAATTGAATCGATGACCATCACGGCGGGTTTGTCTTGTTGGGCGAGTTTTAGAATGCGTTCGACTTGGGTTTCGGTGAGAAGTTTTAAACCTTTGATTGATAAGTCTAATCTACGCGCTCGCAACGACACTTGTTGAGGAGATTCTTCGCCCGTCACATATAAAGTCGACAAGCCGCTTTGGGTGAGTGCGCTTAAAGTTTGCAATAATAACGTGGACTTACCGATGCCTGGGTCGCCGCCAATTAAAACCACCGAACCCGCGACCAAACCGCCGCCGAGCACTCGATCTAATTCGCTCAAACCGCATAAAAAACGGATTTCTTCACGCGCTTCGATGTTTTCTAAAAGACAAATCGACGCTTGCGAGCCCGCATAACCGACAAATCGTCCGGTATTTTGAATGGTTTCCTCGACGCGACTTTCGACAACGGTGTTCCATTCGCCACAGTCGCCGCAACGTCCCGCCCATTTTGGAAAGGTCGCCCCGCAGCTTTGACAAACAAATAATTGCTTTACTTTTGCCATTTCAAGAGATGTCCCGTTTTTTTATAAGAATTTGAAAATAAAAGATTTTTTAAATCAATTAAACGCATCGAACAACATTTGCCAAGCGTTGCGAATATGAGGAGGTAACTGTGCAAGTTTAGTTTCTTGGTGCATTGCCCATGCTTTAAAAGGTTGGCGGCTTTTCTTTAACTTTGCACTAATTTCACGCAAAGTATAAGGTTTGGAAGACTCAACTTGTGGCATTATTTTTCTCTCCAGCATTTCCTCTAAAATATCTAAAATCACGCGCAGGGGTATTCCCGTTTCTTTCGCCTTTTTAAGCAACGTATTAAAAGTAATCACATTTGGGATTAAACCTTTAGATTTCATTTCTTCAAAAATGCCAAAGGCTTGCTCAAAGGTTTTTGCTTTATTAATCAACGTTGAATAGGATATTTCATTGGGTGTTAAACCTTTAGATTTCATTTCTTCAAAAATGCCAAAGGCTTGCTCAAAGGTTTTTGCTTTATTAATCAACGTTGAATAGGATATTTCATTGGGTGTTAAACCTTTAGATTTCATTTCTTCAAAAATGCCAAAGGCTTGCTCAAAGGTTTTTGCTTTATTAATCAACGTTGAATAGGATATTTCATTGGGTGTTAAACCTTTAGATTTCATTTCTTCAAAAATGCCAAAGGCTTGCTCAAAGGTTTTTGCTTTATTAATCAACGTTGAATAGGATATTTCATTGGGTGTTAAACCTTTAGATTTCATTTCTTCAAAAATGCCAAAGGCTTGCTCAAAGGTTTTTGCTTTATTAATCAACGTTGAATAGGATATTTGATCTAAAATATTATAGGCTTGCGCTTTTGCATAATATTTTTCTAAATGTTCTGGCTGATGTTGTATAACTCGATCATAAACCGCTCTTAACCAAGTTTTATCATTATAATGCAATAAAATTTCCTCAAACGTTGTTTCATGTTCGGGAAATTTTTCGTGAAGAATATTTAAAGTCGTTGAGTATGAAGATTGTTGTGCAAAAAAATCATAAATTTCAAAGAAAAATTCTCGTTCTTCATTGAGTAATTCATTATAACTATCATCAAAACTTTCCAATCCCCACAACCACAATTGATGACTGGGTAATTCCTCAAATTTAACGCTTTGACGTTGCTCAATCACCGTTTTGACCACTGAAAACAAATATTGCAACCATTCACAAGCTATTTTTAAATTCGGCGTACAAATCAAATGTTGTAAAACTATTTTATGAACTGGTTTTGGATCGCCAATCGTTTGAAAAGCATAGCAAATTCCTTCATGATCCTCTAATTCATTTAAAGCAAGAAACGCATTTTTTAATTCAAGTGATTGAGTTGCTTTACGCGCTTGAAGACGAGCATTTTCTTTCAATAAAACGCGCAAATTATCTGTATAATCTGAGAAATCTGCCAATAAGCATTTTACCGCTAATAAAATATTATATTCAGCAATCCAAAGTAAAGCCTGATCTTTATCGTTATTTATTTTTATTCGATTGACTTTTATTATAATCAATCCTTCATATTGAGGATTAAGCAAATTCTCAATCGTTATTCCAGACCCCAATGGTGCGTGATTAGAGAGCTTGTTCTGCATAATAATCCAAATATTGTTGATGGCAAAAACTATATTGACGATGCGTTGATTTCACTAAAATACTTAATTGAGTTGCAATTTTAAGAATCTCTGCTAAATCTACCTCAAAACCATTGTCAGCCTTTTTCTGGCTTAAAATATTTAAAATTTCTTCATAAGGTATCGCTGGATTTTCACCATGTTTGCTAAAAATTTGAAATGCTAAATGCACTAACAAAGAATGAAATGTTTCAGGTTGAAAAGTGGTATCTTTTGATCGCTCTCGTTCATATAGCAACCACATAAATCGATCCATTAAATCTGCAATATTTTCAGGTAGTTTTTGATCCTCTTTAACAACTTGAATTAACATAAAAAGCATAAATGGAATGCTAAAAAAACGTGCAAAATGCTTATTGTGTTCAATTTTATCGAGAATTAATTGGCGAACGATTTTTTGATCAGCATTTTTTTCGAGAAACTCTTTTACTCGAGCTTGATCTAATGGTTTAACTTCAAATATCGACACAACCTTATTTGATTTAAGATTAAACTGATATGATTCTCGACCAGAAACTAATAATTGACATTGTGGATAACGCTGGATAATTAATTGAATATCTTGATAAACTTGTTGTCGATAATCTTTACGCACTTCATTTAAACCATCTAAGAACAAACTTATTTTACCGTCTTTTAACCATTGATCGATTATTATTTGTTCAAAAGGCAGTTTTTCATTAATCGCTTGCAATAAAGATAAAGCTGATCCTAAACTACCTAATGCTAAATAAATCGGAATGGTTTTGGGAGCAGTTTCTCCAAAGCAATGCTTTGCCATTTCTAATGTTAAATATTGCAAAGTAGTGGTTTTTCCTGTTCCTGCATCTCCAATCAACATTAACTGCTTTTCTTGAAGAGTTTTCCATACTTGATCAATGTCACCATGTCGTGGTTTTTTATCGGTTTTTTCAATCGCATATAAATTTACTTTCTCAATCGTTTGCAACATCACAAATCGGCGTTTCCATTCTTCAAATTCACGCACCACTTCACTTAAATAAGGCTTAACATTAGGTTGTTGTAGATTATTTCGTTGTTCTACCTTTTTTTTTAATTCATCATAATGCACACAAGTCGCATAAATTATTACTGCTAAAATGCTATTGCGACTTAGGATTATTTCTGCATCGTTATTTGCCCATTCAGGTAACAATGTATCCTCATTAGCATGACTATTTTCATTTCTAGTACAATGTGCACGACAGAAATGTTCTAATAGTTCTGGTTGATGACGATATTTTTCTATATTATCACGACTAAAATATACCCTAAAATCAGTTCTCAATTTGAGCAATTTAAATAATCTTAAAACAGATGATTGCTCTTGTAATTTCATATTTAACAGATTAGCCAATAATGCTAAATAACGCTCTAAATAATTAGTAAAACTCACTAATTCATTATAATCGGGTGCTTGAAATAAAATTTCTTCTAAACTATTGAGAAACTGATTATAAAAACCAATTTCATTTTCAGGATATTTAATTAATTCAAAAAATAGCTCTATCGCGTCATTCCATTGATTTTGATAGGGATTGATTTTAGAATCTTCCAAAATAGGTTTGACTTGACTAATGACCTTTATTTTTAATTCACTTATTTCACGGCTCATGTTGTTTCTCTCGTTTGAAATTAAAACAGTAAAAGAAAATCTTTTATTTTATTAAAAGATGGGTTAAGGTGTTTCAAAATAGGGGAAAAATGTAAGTTGCTAATCTTTCTTGAGTTAAACTATTGCAGTGGCAACGTCACAGAAATCTCCTTTGTTATATCACTTATAATATGCACCATTACCCTATTTAGTTAAAATTTTCTCTAAAATTCGTTCAAATAATAAAGCAAGTTTCTCTAAATCTGCAATGTTTGCGCATTCGTTGACTTTGTGAATGGTTGCATTTGATAATCCTATTTCTAACACTTCTGTTCCATTGGGAGCAATAAAGCGTCCATCTGAAGTGCCACCTGAAGTCGATAAAATGGTTTCAAAACCACAAATTTCTTTAATTGATTCTTTCGCGGCTTCAATCAATTTTCCTTTAGAAGTTAAAAATGGCAAACCCGCCGATTCCCAATTCAATTCATAATCTAAATTGCTCAATAGTTTCTCAACTCGTTCTTTTAATGAATCCGCCGTCGATGCCGTTCCATATCGAAAATTAAACATTACTTTTAGATCAGCAGGAATCACATTTGTTACACCATTTCCCGCATGAATATCGACAAGTTGAAAGGTGGTCGGGGGGAAAAATTCATTGCCTTGATCCCATATTTCCTCACAGAATTTCTTCATAGTTTCGCTAAACAAATGAATCGGATTTTTTGCTAAATGTGGATAAGCAACATGACCTTGGATTCCTTTGATTTTTAAACGACCCGTTAAAGAACCTCGTCGACCATTTTTGATTTCATCAGCCAAATGATTTTTGCTCGACGGTTCTCCCAATAAACAATAATCTAAATGCTCACCTTTTTCTTTTAAATATTCAACAACTTTCACCGTGCCATTGATTGCTTTTCCTTCTTCATCACTGGTAATTAAAAACGCGATCGATCCTGAATGATGAGGATTTTTTGCAATAAAATTTTCTACCGCCACAACCGACGCAGCAATTCCGCCTTTCATATCTGCCGAACCGCGTCCGTACAAATAGCCCTCTGAAATCGTTGGTTCAAATGGAGGAAATTGCCATTGTTCTAATGAACCTGCGGGAACAACATCGGTATGTCCAGCAAAGACTAATAAAGGCTTTTCTTCACCGCGTCGTGCCCACAAATTATCAACCTCACCAAACCGCAAATGCTCAATTTTAAAACCGAGTTTTTCTAAACGTTCGGCTAAGAGTTTTTGACAACCCTCATCTTTAGGTGTAATTGACGGACGTTTAATTAATTCACAAGTTAATTCTAAAGTGGAAATCATTGTTTTTACTCGCTATTTTTATCCATAAAAAACTTCATAAAAAACCTGACAGATTTCTAAAACCTGTCAGGTTTAAAGGAATTTCTCAAATTCTAAGAAAAATTATTTCTTAGGTTGTTCTACAGGGGCATCTGGTTTTTGCTCTACGGGTTTAGGTGCTTCAACAGGTGCTACATCTTTAGCTGGTTCTTTAACGGGTTCAGCAGGTAATTTAATGTCAATTTTGGCGTTTTTCTTTAAGTCCGCCGCATAATTCATCATTTGTTCATTTTGATAACTACCTTTGACTTTTTCTTTGACTGAATCAAAGGTTGGTGGTTGCATTTTACGAGAATCGTCGAGAATTAACACATGAAAACCAAATTGACTTTTCACGGGTTCAAGGGTGTATTTACCTTTTTCTAATTTCGCAGCGGCTTCAGAGAATTCTTTAACCATTTGCTCTGCTCTAAACCAACCTAAATCGCCACCTTCCTTTGCCGAAGCGGTATCTTTTGATTGGGCTTTTGCGATTTCTGAGAAATCTTTTCCTTTGCCTAATTCAGCAATAATTGTTTTCGCATCTTCTTCTTTGTCCACTAAAATATGACGCGCTTTGTATTCCATTGGGAAATTAACTTTTGCAATCACTTTGTCGTAATGTGATTTCAATTGTTCGTCAGTTGCGGGGGTGTTTTTCAAATAATCTTGCATTGCTGCTTTTGCTAAAACATTAAAGCGTAAAGTATCCATTTCTTTAGTAAAGTCTGGCGTTTTATCTAAGCCTTTTTTAATCGCATCTTGAAATAATAATTCACGATCAACCATTTCATCGACTAAAGTTTGTTTATCAGGATGAACATTGCCGCCACCTTGTTTGCTACGGATTTTTTCGTAATCTGCTAAATCGGTTTGTGTAATGGTGCGATCATTAACTTTTGCAACCATGTCGTTCTTGTCTTCTGCAAATGATTGAGAAGTGCCTAAAATTAAGCAAGCAGAAAGGATGGCTTGAGATAAAATTGTTTTACGTTGCATTGTATGTTTCTCTAAGTTGAAATAAAGGAAAAAGGGGTTATTCATTAGGCGTTAAAGCACGAATACTTAATGCGTGAATTTGGGTTTGCATTAAATCGCCAAGCGCATCATACACCATTCGATGGCGTTGAACGAGGTTTTTACCAACAAATTGGTCACTTTTTATGAGCAAACTGAAATGCCCACCATTATCCGCACCCGCGTGTCCAGCATGATGGTGACTATCATCAGTAATTTCAAGTTGTAATGGTTGCAAAAGTGCAAGTTTTTCTTTCATTAAAGTAATGCGTTGTTCACTCATTGGGGAAATACCTTCTTAAAGGGTTTAACGATGACATTTTTAAACACACCTGTTACAAAATAAGGATCAGCATTTGTCCACGCTTGCGCTTCTTCTAATGAGGAAAATTCGAGAATCATGACACTTCCAGAAACTCCATTGCTCAAATCTTCATTATCCAAATTTGGAAAAGGTCCTGCTAAAATTAAACGTCCTTCGTTTTGTAATTGGGTTAAACGGGCTAAGTGTTCAGGTCGAACGGCAAGACGTTTCTCTAAACTATTTTCAACGTCTTCACCAATAATCACATATAACATCTTAAAATCCGTTCGGGGTTTGTAAATGCCAATCCGTTTCTTTTTGAAAACGATGGGCAACATTTAGCAATTTTGCTTCACTAAAATAATTACCCATCAATTGCAATCCAACCGGACGTTGATTAATGAAACCAGCGGGCATTGATAAGGCTGGGATTCCTGCTAAATTCACTGCAATCGTATAAATATCAGAGAGATACATTGTCACGGGATCGTCGGTTTTCTCGCCTAAATTAAACGCGGGCGTTGGCGAAGTTGGGGCAGCAATAATATCGACTTCTTCAAAGGCTTTTTTGTAATCTTCAGAAATCAAACGACGGATTTGTTGAGCTTTCAAATAATACGCATCATAATAACCCGCAGAAAGCGCGTAAGTTCCAATCATAATTCGACGTTTTACTTCTGATCCAAAGCCTTCTCCGCGAGAACGTTTGTATAAATCTGACAAATCTTTGGGATTCTCACAACGATAGCCAAATCTTACTCCATCAAAACGCGATAAATTAGAAGAACATTCCGCTGGTGCAACCACATAATAAACTGGGATCGCTAAATGGCTATTGGGCAAAGAAACTTCTTTAACAATTGCACCGAGTTTCTCTAATTCTTTAATCGCGGTTTCTAAAGTTTGCGCCATTTCTGAATTCAAATCTTTGCTAAAAAATTCCTTTGGCAATCCAATCCGCAAACCTTCTAAAGAATCATTTAAACTTGCAACATAATCTGGGACGGGCGAATCCACCGACGTTGAATCACGCAAATCAAATCCCGCCATTTCTTTTAACAAATACGCTGCGTCTTCGGCATTGCGGGTCATTGGACCGCCTTGATCGAGGCTCGATGCGAACGCGATCATGCCGTAACGAGAAACCCGCCCATAAGTGGGTTTAATCCCCGTAATTCCACACAAAGCAGCAGGTTGGCGAATCGATCCGCCCGTATCCGTTCCCGTTGCAACTGGGGCTAAACGTGCCGCGACCGCCGCTGCCGATCCGCCCGATGATCCGCCAGGTACTGCCTTCAAATCCCAAGGATTTTTCACCGCGCCGTAAAAACTCGTTTCATTCGACGAACCCATCGCAAATTCATCCATGTTGGTTTTGCCGAGCATCACCATGCCCGCCGCGTCTAATTTTTCGACGGTCGTGGCATTGTAAGGCGAAATAAAATTATCCAACATCTTTGATCCGCAAGAAGTTTTTACCCCAAGTGTGCAAAAAATATCTTTTTGAGCGAGAGGAATTCCCGTTAAAAATCCCGCAGTTCCACTTTGCAAACGTTGATCAGCGGCGCGAGCTTGTTCGAGGGCGCGTTCGGGAGTGACTGTGATAAAACTGTTTAATTGCTCATCGAATCGAGAGATACGATTCAAAAAGTGTTGAGTTAATTCAACACTAGAAATTTCTTTGGCGTGTAAGGCGTGGGATAATTGAGCTAAGGTCTTGTTATGCATGGTTATTCGATCACTTTCGGGACAAGGTACAAACCCACATCGACTTGAGGGGCAATGCTTTGGAAGAGCGCACGTTGATCGGTTTCAGTGACCGCGTCTGGACGCATCCGCGCCGCCATATCCATCGGGTGAGCCATCGGCAAAATGTTAGACGTATCAATGAGATTCATCTGTTCAACGAGATGCAAAATATTGGAAAGATTCTCGGCATATTTGGGCACGTCAGCCTGATTCAAGGCGATCCGAGCAAGATGCGCGATTTTATCCACCTCTGCGCTACTCAGCGACATAATAACTCCCTAAACAATCAAAACGCTCATTATAAACGATTTTCCCCTCTATTTTCGCTTAGGCTCGCTTGTATTTAACCCTCGTTGCCTTTATTATTGAACAACTCAAGTAAACAAAGGAGATAGTATTTTGATTAAATATTTTGCAATAGAAAATTACCGTTCAATTAAAAAAGAATGCGTAATTGATTTTGATTTAAATATTCCTAAAAATAATCCTTTTCCTGCTAATACAATAATTGGGTTTGCAGGCGCAAATGCTTCTGGTAAAACAACTGTTTTACAAGCATTGACCTTTGTATATTGGTTTATGCAATCCTCATTTTTACAATTAGAAGCAGAAAAAAAAATACCTATAGAACCATTTTATAGTTTAGAAAATGAACCATCTAAATTCCATCTAATTTTTTCAAAAAAAATTAGGTTAGATAAAGATCAAGAAGAAAAATTTATTGATTGTGAATATATTCTTCACTTAACTAAAGAGAAAGTGATTTATGAAGAAATTAATTATTATCCTTGTGAGCAAAAAAGAAATATTTACACTAGAAAACTAAATGTAGTTATCTATGATAAACGGATAAAACCTATTGATACATCGGATTTAAGATCAAATTGTTCGATTATTTCCTTTAATAAACAATTTAAATCCCAAGTGATTGCTCTAGAGTTTGCAACTTATTTTTTACAGTCCAATATTACAAATACTGGGTTGCAAGACGAAAAATTTAATCCAGCTTTAGTTGCTACGTTAATGAATAATTCACAACATGACCTTTTATTAACTGAGCTTATTAGAGTGGCTGACATAGGAATTGATTCGATTTTTATTGGGAAACAACATTTTATTGAAGGTAATCCTCAAGGCATTTTAGAAAAATTGGAAAAAGTTACAGATCAAATTCCTAAAGAAATTGTTAAACAACTTAAATTACTAAGAAAAAGCCAAAATGATAATCATCAAATTAAGCTATTAGGTGTAAGCGAATTATTTTTTAAACATAAAATAGCAGATTCTTATGTTGACTTTCTCCCAGAGCAAGAAAGCTCTGGAACTTTACAATTTTTAGTCATATTAGGAAAAATTTTAGTTACTCTTGATACTGGAACGTTATTAATTCTTGATGAAATTGAAATAAAATTACATCAAAATCTTGTTGCATATTTAATTGGATTATTTCAAAATCCCTCTTTTAATACCAAAGGTGCACAATTAATTTTTTCTTTTCATAACAGCTATTTAATGAATATTTTAGAACCTCATCAATTATGGTTCACTCAAAAAAATGATGATGGTGAAACTGAAGTTTTCTCTGCAAATGACTTTAAAGATATTTCAAAATTTGGTAAAGAACATTTGGAAGAACTTTATCGAATTGGACGTTTTGGTGCAATTCCTAGAGGAATATAAATTTATGGCTAGAAAACAACGCCCACAAAAAGAACTCCAGTCGATAAACTATTTTATTGTCGAAGGTTGCACAGAAGAAAATTACATTAATTTATTGAAAAGATTATATAAAAACAATAGTAAAATAAAAAATTGCAAGGGAGGTAATGCGAAAGGAGTAATGATTGATGCTCTGAGTATTCTTAAGGAAAAGAAAGAGATATACTCAAAATTTATTGTTTGGTTTGATAATGATAGATTTAACCCTAAAAATCCTTCAGAGTCAAAATTATACAATGATTTACTAAAAGAAAAAGCTGAAATTTACATTAGCGAACCTTGCATTGAAGCATGGTTATTATCCCATTTTGAAACAGTGCAACATTGTAAAAATAAAGAATGCAAATCCTGTGAAGAAAAATTAAAAACCTATATTTCTAACTATGAGAAAAATAACTGCATATTATTAGAGAAATATATCAATAAAAATAATATTTGTGATGCAATAAAAAACTACCCTGAACTTGGTAAACTTGTTAAAGGATATTTCGTTAAAGATTATCCTCTAGCGGATACTCAAAAATAGAAAAATATGATGAGCAAATTGCTCCTGAAGAACCTGAATTATTAAATAACTCTTTGAAATTATTAGAAAAAGAGTTAAAAATAACTTTTAATATAATCGCAAAACATTTAAATATCAGCGAAGGAATGTTAAGTCAAATAACAGGGATAATTCCAGAAACCAAAGGTGATTATTCAAATAACGTTGTTCCCTTTGTAACAAAATAATTATTTACCAATTATACCTGAATTCGTAAGATAAGATGCGGTGAAAACCGCATCAATTTGTTTTAATCAACTAAGGAAGGTTCATCAGAGCCGAGATCGTTGTCGTAAGGGTTGAGTCTTTTGAGTTCTTCGAGGCGTTTTAAACGTTTGGCTTCAGCTTCAGGTTTTAGAGGAATGCTCATTTCTGCATAAAGGACTTGTTTTAAGAAACGAAACGCAAAAAGTTGCATTGCGACATCATCTTTTTTTAGTTCATCGACGTTTTCGTTTTTCAAATCGTAACTATCTAAAAACCCGGGTGAAAATACAAAATCTCTAAAATTATCAACGTTATAGCACGCCATGAAATATAATTGATAACTACGCGGTGATGGACGACCAATTGCGGGACCAGCTGAGCGTTTCTTTAAAATAATTTGCTGCCAACCGCGATTGACTTGATCGTATTCTTCAACGCCTTGTTCTTTGCGATATTCATCGATGGTTTGTTCTTGATTTTCTTGATGTCCTAAACAATGATCTTCTTTCACTTTGAAATACAGATTTTCATCCGTTGGAGAATCCTGTAGACGCATCGCCATCAAACCCAACGCATAATAACGACACGCGGTTGGACGGTCTTCATAAACGCCGCACCCTTCCTCTGTTACAAATGGACAAACAGTCGTTTCTTCAAGCGGTTTCAATTTCACACCCGGCATTCCATGTCCGTCCATTTCAAATGGATAGGTATAAAGTGAAAGAAACTCATTTGAAGTCATTTCTAATCGACGTTTCAAACGAATAATATCGTAAGGTGCAAGCGTCACATCAATCATTTTGCAACATTGATTAAAACAACTAATTTCTTTATGACAACGAAAATGAAATGTGTCTTGTCCCGTAAGTTTTAATGGCAACAAAGGACTGCTGGGGGGATTTAATTCACTCATATTTGACCTCGTGTTTGGGAGTTTTGGGTGAAGTAGTTTCTCACAATAGATATACTTAGAAAAAGAATTTCACAAAAAAAGATCAACTTATTGGTTTAGTTGATCTTTTTTATATACTGTAAAAAGCGAAAGAGATTAAGGAGGTGTGTAGCCTAGAACACCAGTGAGCTTTGCGCCGTCAGTTTTCATACCGTCGGTTTTTGCGCCGCGTAAGTTTGCGCCCGTTAAGTTTGCGCCGCGTAAATCTGCGCCCGCAAGGTTTGCACCGCGTAAGTTTGCACCCGCAAGGTTTGCACCCTTCATAATTGCACGGCTAAGGTTTGCGCCGCGCAGATTTGCGCTTGCCATTTTTGCCCCAGAGAAGTTGGACTGCGACAGATTAGCGGTGCGCAAGTTAATATTGTTGAGTTTGGCATTTCTCATGTTCGAGTTACTAAGGTTAGCACGCGCCAAATTTTCGCCTTCTAAACCTACAGACGACAGATTACACTTGGGACATTGCTTATTTTTTTTCAATTTTTCGACATGGCTTGCGTCGGCGGCTTGAACGCTACTGCTGTCGAGCGTTCCGAAAACCAACCCTATTATAAAGCCAAGATAAAACAGCTTTTTCACCTTGCGTCCGTCGCTTTTGTTAGTCCAATAATTATTTACCCATTATATCTCACTTAATCTCTAAAGATTAAACGCAAACATTCTGAAAAGTGAGATATTTTTAGGCGATACCCTTGCTCTATCTTATCTTGAATTGAAGCTATTTGCTACCTGTGCGAAGAATAATTGCGCCAAGCGCGTTGATTCAAATAAGATTTTGCAAGTTAAGGCGGCGTGTAGCCTACAGCTCCAGTGAGATTTGCGCCGTTTAAATGTGCGCCTGTTAGGTTTGCGCCGCGCAAATCAGCACCCGAAAGATTTGCGCCGCGTAAATTTGCGCCTGTCAAATTTGCACTATGCAAATTTGCGTTTGTCAAATTAGCGCCACGCAAATTAACACTCGTCATCGTAGCATTGGAGAGATTAACTCCCTGTAGATTAGCACTACGCAAATTAGCGTTATTCAAGCTAGCGTCTTTTATGTTAGACCTGCTAAGGTTAGCTCGAACTAGGTCTATGCCATCTAAATTCGCAGACGACAGATTACACATGGGACACTGCTTGGATCGCATCAATTTTTCGACATGGCTTGCGTCGGCGGCTTGGAGTGCATGGCTCATCACGCCAAAAGTTAGCCCAACCAAAGAACTGAGGTAAAATAATTTTTTCATAATTAAACCCGCCTATTTTTTTAAAATTTATTTAGACAAATCAATAAATTGCGGATAGCTTCTCACTTAAACTGATTCAAGTGAGAAATTGAGGATAATCTTACCCTACGCGGAGAATAATTGCCGCGAGTGGCGGTAACGTAAGTTCTAATGAGCAGGGTTGATTCATCCACGAATGAGGTTGAGCGGTTAAGTGCCCGCCGTTCCCCACGTTGCTTCCACCGTAATACACTGAATCTGAATTAAAAATTTCTTGATAATCGCCTTCCGTCGGCACGCCTATTCGGTAATGCTGGCGAACGACTGGGGTAAAATTAACCACCACAACCACACAATCATCGACTGATTTTCTTAAAAAGGTCAAAATGGATTGCTGCGCGTCGTGACAATCAACCCATTGAAAACCTTGCCATTCAAACTCAAAATGGTGCAACGCTGGAAGGCTATGATACAACTTATTTAAATCCTTCACCAACTGCTGGATTCCACGATGATAATTATAGTCTAAAACATACCAATCTAGGGCATTTTGCGCGTCCCATTCATCACCTTGGGCAAATTCTGTTCCCATAAACAGCAGTTTTTTGCCAGGATGCGTAAATAAGTAACTGTATAATAAGCGTAAATTTGCGAAGCGTTGCCACTCATCACCAGGCATTTTGGCGATCATCGAACCTTTGCCGTGAACCACTTCGTCGTGAGAAAACGGCAGCATAAAATTCTCATTAAACGCATACAACATACTGAATGTCAACCAATCGTGGTGAAATTGGCGATAAATCGGCTCGCAACGCATATACGACAACATATCGTTCATCCAGCCCATATTCCATTTCATGCTGAATCCGAGTCCGCCTAACCACGTTGGACGAGTGACTTGAGGCCAAGCGGTTGATTCTTCGGCAATAATCACTGCACCATGAAATTGACCGTGCGCAACTGTGTTTAATTCTCTAAGAAAATCAATGGCTTCTAAATTTTCTCGACCGCCATATTGATTCGGAATCCAATCGGTGCGTGAATAATCCAAATACAGCATCGACGCGACCGCATCGACCCGCAAACCGTCGAGATGAAATTCTTCAAGCCAATACATTGCGCTAGAAATCAAGAACGTACGCACTTCATTTCGACCAAAATTATAAATCAAAGTCGACCAATCCAAATGCTCACCTTTGCGAGGGTCTTCGTGTTCGTAAAGAGCCGTCCCATCGAATCGCGCCAAACCGTGTGCATCTTTGGGGAAATGCGCGGGCACCCAATCCAAAATCACCCCGATGTCATTTTTATGACAATAGTCAATAAAATAACGAAAATCGTCTGGCGTTCCGAAACGACTGGTTGGTGCAAAGTAACCTGTTGTTTGATAACCCCAAGAGCCGTCGTAAGGATGTTCGGTGATGGGTAATAATTCGATATAACTAAAGCCCATTTCTTTAACATAAGAAACTAATCGATGCGCTAAGTCTCGATAATTTAAAAACTCTCCATTTTCAGCACGTTGCCACGATCCCAAATGCACTTCATACACGGACATTGGCGTGTGCAACCAATCGAGCTGGCTGCGTTTTTCAAGCCACTCTTGATCTGTCCAAGCGTGTTCAGATAACCCGATAGTGATCGACGCATTTGCGGGACGCATTTCAAAATATTGACCATAAGGGTCTGATTTTAAAGATAAAAGCCCTGTTTCGCGTTGGCGGATTTCAAATTTGTATTCAACGCCAGCGGCTAAATTCGGGACAAATAATTCCCATACACCATTTAAGTGAACCTGCATCGGGTGACAACGCCCGTCCCATTGATTGAAATTTCCGACGACACTCACGCGTTCGGCATTGGGCGACCACACCGCAAATCGAACCCCAGCAATCCCATCAATTTCAATGAGATGCGCGCCCATAAATTGATAAGCCTTTCGATGTTTGCCTTCGCTAAATAAATGCAGATCAAAATCGCTTAATGTGGGAGAAAAGCTATACGGATCAAAGCGTTGTTGAAGATTACCGTCGCTATCTGTCCAACGCAATTGATAATGATCGGGTAATTTTTGAATACCACGCCATTCGAAGAAATCGCTATCGGGAAGGCGTTTCATGGTTGTATTTAATTCAACGATTTCAACGCTTTGCACATTTGGCAAAAACGCCCGCACCACATTTTGTTTAGCGGTTCGAGATTTACCCAAAATTTGATATGGATTATGATGTTGTGCTTGCGCAAGTTTTTCTAATTCAGCTTTCAAAGTCGCTTTCGTGCCCATTGCTAGATTCCTCAAATTCATTTGCTAATATTCTAACATAGTTGCCAAACGCAATATTAAAAATTAACTTTTACAATACATTTCACAATAAAAAAAGCCCACTTTTGATTTTAAAGTGAGCTTTTTTGTGTTTTCAGATTAGCGATTATTTGCAATCTTTTTTATGAATGCGTTCGAAGTTGGTCACAACGTTATCGAGAGTATCTTTAAAAGCAGTTGTATCTGCATCTTTCCACTCGTCCATTGCCCATAATTTAGATAATTTCTTCACATTGGAACTTAATACAGAATCGCCTTCTGATTTAGCGATTAAGCCTAATGCTTCAACGATTTGATTTAAACCCGCTTCTGCGTCTTTATCTTCATGAATTTTTGGATTTGTTTCAAATGCACTTACAATATCAGAGAGAGCCGTTGCTACTCCTGCTAAATCATCACAAGACATTTTTTCTTCCGCTAAAACTGGCGCGGTTGCAAATGCGCCACACAATCCTAATACTAACAACGTTTTTCTGACCATATTATCCTCGCAATTAAAAGTAAGTTAAAGGGATTTCATTATTCAATAGTTATATAAAATTTGCAATAGATCACAAAAAAAATCCCTCAAACGAGGGACTTTCGTATTTTACAAACTGTAATACATATCGTATTCAATAGGATGCGTGGTCATGCGCAAACGAGTCACTTCTTGCATTTTGAGATCAATGTATGCATCGATCACGTCATCAGTGAAAACCCCACCGCGAGTTAAGAACTCACGATCTTTGTCCAAATGATCTAATGCCATATCCAAAGAATAACAAACTTGAGGAATGTTCTTTTCTTCTTCAGGTGGCAAATCGTACAAATCTTTATCCATTGCTTCACCCGGATGGATTTTGTTTTGAATTCCATCTAAGCCCGCCATCATCATTGCTGCGAAAGCAAAATAAGGATTAGCAGTTGAATCTGGGAAACGTACTTCAATACGACGACCTTTAGGATTTGAAACGTAAGGAATCCGAATAGAAGCTGAACGATTACGCGCAGAATAAGCTAACATTACGGGTGCTTCAAATCCAGGTACTAAACGTTTGTAACTGTTGGTAGAAGCATTAGTGAAAGCGTTTAATGCTTTAGCGTGTTTGATAATGCCGCCGATGTAATATAAAGCAGTTTCAGATAATCCGCCGTATTTGTCACCAGAGAATAAGTTCACGCCGTCTTTCGCTAATGATTGGTGAACGTGCATTCCAGAACCATTATCGCCCACTAAAGGTTTAGGCATAAAAGTGACGGTTTTGCCGTATTGGTGCGCAACGTTCATGATTGCATATTTTAAGATCAAAACTTCGTCGGCTTTCTTCACTAAGGTATTGAAAACCATACCTAATTCGCATTGTCCAGCGGTTGCAACTTCGTGATGGTGAACTTCCACGCCTTGACCCATATCTTCTAATGTCAAACACATTTGAGCGCGTAAGTCGTGTAAAGCATCAACGGGAGGAACGGGGAAATAACCGCCTTTCACACCTGGGCGATGTCCCATGTTGCCGTCTGGATAGGCTTTTTCAGAGTTCCAACCTGCTTCTTGAGAGTCGATTTTCACAAAACAACCGCTCATATCCGCGCCCCAACGCACATCATCAAAGACGAAAAATTCGTTTTCTGGACCAAAGAAAGCAGTGTCAGCGATGCCAGTGGATTTCAAATAGGCTTCGGCGCGTTTCGCTAAAGAACGTGGGCAACGCTCATACCCTTGCATAGTGGAAGGTTCAACCACGTCGCAGCGCAAGATTAAAGTAGATTCTTCAAAGAACGGATCGAGAACCGCAGTGGAAGCATCTGGCATTAAAATCATGTCAGATTCATTAATACCTTTCCAACCTGCAATGGAAGAACCATCAAACATTTTACCGTCTTCAAAAATGTCTTCTTTGACGGTGTGCGAAGGAACAGTGACGTGTTGTTCTTTGCCGCGTGTATCGGCGAAACGAAAATCGACAAACTTAACGTTTTTTTCTTTAATTAAATCAAGCACTTGTTTGCCAGACATCGACATATTTAGACTCCTTAATAGGGGATAATAAAAAATTCAAGTTTCCATTTTAACAGAAACCGCGTCAGTAGTAATCGCACAACCGTCGGCATTAACCATGCCATCTCTTTTATCATTTTAACTCTTTGATAAATATCATTTTTTATCTTAATTTTATCTCATGATTTTAAAAAATGCACTTTTATGGTGCGAAATAGTCGAGGAGATGCACTTATTTTGATCTTTAAAATTCTGGCGCGGGTTTTAAATATTTGAATTAGCTTATTTTGAAGGTTATAATTAGAACAGTTTAAATATTCAAAGTATTTAAACTAATCTAACCGTAGTTTGTAATTAAAACTACTCTATTTTTTTACTTATAAAGGTAGTCGTAATGAATAAAATTGCTGTGTTACTTATTCCAATGCTATTAAGTGCGTGCGCTACACCAACTGTTGTGGATACACGAAAAGCAGGGGATCAAACTTTATCATGTGAACAACTCCACCAAGAGATTTTAGACGCAGAAAGATATGAAAAAGAAGCTCGCAAAGAACGGACAGTTACAGGGACAAATGTAGCTGCTGCAATTTTGTTTTGGCCTGCGCTTATTGGAACTTACTCTAATACTGAGGAAGCTATCAATGCAGCTAAGGAAAGAAAAGAAAATCTGCTAAAAATAGCAACTTCTAAAGGTTGTAAAATTTAGTTTTTCTCGTTCCCACGCGCTGCGTGGGAATGTTCTTTTTTTTCTACATTTTAAGGAGAAATTTATGAACATCACTTTTCATCGCCGAGCAGAAATTGCTTTACGGTCGCTCGATTTAAAAGAGCAACAACAAATAACCCAAGTAGTTAAAAAACTCATTGCTGTTAATAATCCTAATGAGAATTTTGTTAAAACAAAATTACATAAATTAGCGACTAAATCACCAATGTCTTTATATAGTTATCGTGGTAATAATAGATTAAAATTAATTATTTCCATTGATAATAATGAATGGGTTGTTGAAGATATAATAGATCGCGACCGATTTGAACAACTTCCTATTGCGCACTAATAAAATTATGGATAAATTAAAAAAACATGATTTCAATGCTGTGAATTGTCGAGAAGAATGGAATAAGTTTGATGATTTACTTAAAACAAAATTAATTTTAGAAGAGAGAAAAGACATTTTACCTTTCTTTAAAGATAAACCCAATTTATCTCTCCTTATAGGTGAGCAATATACGTCGACTAAAGCAATAAAAATGAACGTATTTGCTCATGAGTTTAAAATACATAATAATTTTATTGCTGATCTAATTGTTGGGGATTCTATCAAAAGAGAATATGTACTAATCGAATTTGAAGACGGTAGACCAAATAGTATTTTTGATAATCGTCAAAGAAACGTCCCAAATTGGGCAACAAGATTTGAGAAAGGTTTCTCTCAATTAATTGATTGGATGTGGAAATTAGATGATATGAGAACTTCTGATGATTTTGAAAATAACTTTGGAGGTAGGGATGCAAAATTTCGTGGGCTTATTGTTATTGGAAAAAATATGAATCTTGAACAACAAGAAATTAAACGCTTAAAATGGAGAATGGATCGTGTAGTTATTAATTCACAGCATATTGATTGTATTTCATTTGATGATCTTAGAGATGATCTAAATTTGGGCTTGATATACCACAAGGTTTAATATTAAAATTTTAACCCGTAGCAATAAAAATGATATTTTAATCAAGGAGTTATATATGTATCAAGTTGCTTTAACAAATGAGCAAACCCAACTCAATTTTCTTGTTAAACAAGTATTACAAGGTGAAGAAGTCATTATTACCGACGAAAACGGTTTTCACTTTAAATTAATTTCTTTATTTCCTCATGACGTAATTCAACCAAAAAAACAAAAATCTACTGAGAATATCTTTAAGAAAACAGCAGGGATTTTGGCACATCAAAAAATAGACCCATTGGAATGGCAAAGAAATATCCGTAACGAATGGGATCGTGAATGAAATATTTGATTGATTCCAATATCTTTATTTATCATTTAAATGGAGAAGATATTGCCAGTTCTTTCTTACAAAATCATCAATTCTATAGTGCAATTTCACGAATAACTTATATTGAAGTGCTTTCGTTTAACTTTGATAACATTGAGTAGGAAAACGATGTTAAGAAATTACTGGATCAGTTTGAATTATTAGAATTAAATCAAGAAATTGCCGATCAAGCATTATCTAATCGAAAACGTAAGAAAATTAAAATGGCAGATAATATCATTGCCGCCACCGCACAAGTGCATAATCTGATTCTCATTTCAAGGAATATAGATGATTTTAAAGCATTAGATGTAACCATATTGAATCCATTTAAAATTTAGTGCAATGCAATTGCACCAACAAATGGTGCTTAAAAAACACGCAACATCTTGAAAATATTGTAAATTTCTATTCTTTCATTTCTCAGAAATTTCTGGTGCAATTACATTGCATCCTACGAACTTAGGTTTTAGATTTAGATTTTTTCCTCTTCTTTGATAAAGGGATTTCTTTCACTAACGGTGATGTAACCTTTTGATATAATTCAAATAAATAAGCAACACGAGCGGCATCTTCTTTGCTGCCTTTGTAATTGTAAGCCGCATCAACTGCTTTATCTAATGCTTTATGGGCTTTTTGTAATTCTTCAGGCATATTGTTTGCTGCGTATAACATTGCTAAAGAGTATTTTTGTTTATTATTAATGCAACGTTGTTCTTCAATTAAGCGTGCATCTAAAATCATTTGTGCGGCTTCTTCAATTTTATTTCTAATGGCGGGTTTTACATTCTCAGGAAAGGGAAAGTTGTTATACACAATTCCTACTGAATAATTATATCGACTTTCTAATCTTCCACAAACGGCACGCATCCAAGCATTTTGCATTGAAGACATAAGCAAACCGAAATCATATTTTGTCGCGTTTGGAATCATAAAAGCAGAATCTTTACAAATAACATTAGCTTGAATAAAACCGATTGGAATAAATCTTCTTGTTTCAGAAGAAACTTTGGGAACTAATAAATAAGGTTGATCGGTTTGTCGAATTTCTCCAAACAAATAAGGAATATCGGCTAATTTTTGAGTAGGTAATTTAGGACTTTCCAAACGCATTTTCTTCACTAATTCCATGCGTTTTTTTATTTCTGGCGATGTAATGCGATCATGCGCTGTACTTTCTTTTAACCACAAACAAAAGCGCGGTAAATTATTAATAAATTCCTCTGAACCTAACATTGGACGAATATATTTTGCAGCAATCGGATCATTTTGTTGAATAAAATCAACTTCTTCTTGTGATAATAATAAATGCCCACCATCTGTTGGCTTGCTTCCAAAAATCATTTCTGGCGTGTTTTCATTTAAAGGTTGGCGACGTTTTTCAATTAAAATCGTTGGCGCATCAATCAAATAAGGATTGATTTGAGTCGCTTTAATTTCAATTGGTGTTCCTTTAATGTTATCTCCATAATCAAAAATGCGATATTGTTTTAATTCTTGTAATCCCAATCCTAAAATAACACAATGCACTGCTGCAATGCCGCGTCCTTCATTAGTCCATTTGAAAGTTCGATGCGCAAAATGTAATCTAATTTTTAATTTCAATAATTCTGCCCATAAAATCGCCACTTGCTCACCTTGCGTTAAACTATTTGTTGAAACAAAGGAAATTCTAATATCTTGATTTTCTTGAATATATTTTGATGCTTTAATATGCCACGCCGCGACATAATCTAACACTCCTGCGCCTTTCATTCCTTCAAAAACAAGTTCTAAATCTTCTTTTTGTTCTTTATTTTGATAACTATAACCAACAAACGGCGGATTTCCCATAATAAAAGAACATTTGTCGGGAGAAATAACATTTTTCCAATCCATTCTTAACGCATTTCCTTGAAAAATATTAGCTTTTTTCTTCAAAGGTGTACGTTTGAAATATTGCCCTAATTGTTGCACTTTTAAATTCATTTGATGATCGGTCAACCACATTGCAACGGTTGCAATTTGAACCGCACTTTCATCTATATCAATTCCATAAAATTGATCAACATCACATTTAATCAAGGTGCTCACATCGAGTTCTAAATTTTCTTTGCGCAATGCTTTGATAATTTCTAATTCTAGCAATCGCAATTCTCGATACGCAATAATCAAAAAATTACCACATCCACACGCGGGATCAAAAAAAGTCAATGTTGATAATTTATGATGAAAATCAATAAGTTGTTTTTTATTATTTTTATATTTTCCAAATTCAATTCTTAAATCATCCATAAACAATGGATTAATAGTTTTTAAAATATTTTCTTCACTAGTATAATGCGCTCCAAATTCCCGACGTTTCTTTGTTCTAGCGGTCGATTGCTCATCATCAAAGTGCATAATTGCTTGAAATAATGCACCAAAAATCGCGGGACTAATTTCACTCCAATCTAATTTCGCGCATTCAATTAACGTATTTCTCGACGTTTCATCAAAATAACATTCCGCCAAAATTCCTTCAAATAATAACCCATTAATATAACTAAATTTGTTTAAATGTTCGGGTAAATTTTTTAAACGTTTCTTATCTTTATAATTTGGATTTTTATTCAAAAATTCATCATCAGGTAAATTCAAAGTATCAAATAATTTGCTCAATGCCCCATGCAAATCAGAACCATCTTTATTTGTATAATTGGTCAAATAATTGAGAAACTGATTATTTTCTCCAAACAAACCCGTATTATCGGCAAATAAACAAAACAATAATCGCACTAAATAGGTTTCTAAATCTTTACCCGTATAACCCGTTTTTTTAATGGCATCGTGCAAATCCGCCATTTTTTCTGCCGCTTCTTTATTAATATGCGCTTGTTTCTCAATTGCTTTGGTTTCAAAGCCTTCTAAAAATCTAAAATATTCAATATGTTGTGGTAATTCAGCTAATTTTATTTTTAAAGGTTCTGCGTGGGTTTCTTGATTGTATAAATGCAAAGTTTGAAAATCACTCACTAACACACACAGCGGCATTTCTTCATCTTTTAAACTATGAAAATAACCTGTTGCTTGTTGATAAGCCTCTTCTAAATTTTTTCCCGCCGATTTCATTTCCACTAATAATAAACTGGGGAAAAAACCATCAATTCTTCCGCGTTTATTATCGAGTTTCGTTACTTTTTTCTCAAAAGAAACGGCGCGTCGATAATTCAATCCAAAGATTTCACAAAAATCTCGAATAAAATTTTGCCCGTCGTTTATTTCTGAATGTGCTTTTTCAAATGCTTTCGCAAACTTGGTTGCGCGTGCTCTTAATGTTTCAATTGTAATCATTGAGAAACTCCTCAAAAAAAGCCCAATGTAACAGATCGGGCTTTTTGTTTAGAAATGGTTGTTATTGCGGGTTTAAATGGGATTCAAGTTCAGCGATTTTCTTTTCTAAATCAGTGACTTTCTGACGAGTTCGCGCTAAAACTGCACTTTGAACATCAAATTCTTCACGAGTGACCACATTCATGCGCATTAGTGCACTTTGAAGTGCGGCGTGGAAATTCTTTTCAAAATCCGCTTTTAATCCAAATGGATCAATCGGTAACATTCCTTTCATTTGTTGAAAAACAGCTTCAAAATCATTCGCTTGTTTCATAATCATTTCTCTTTTGTTAATAAATCCTTTTTGATTATAATACGTTTGCTCAAATGTTGGGAATGCGTTACGCTTTGGCAATTTTAAATTGGAAAGTTACTTTGTAAATGCGCAAAATCATTCGGCGGCGATCAATTCCCGATCAAAATTCCCTTTCAGATCAAATACATCCCGTATTAAAGCGCGTGTTTGCGGCACGAAATGTCGTGTCGGATCAACAACTTGATTATCGATTGCAACAACTCGTCCCTTTCGAACAACTCCGCGATATCGATAAGGCTGTGAATTTATTGATAAATGCGATTTGTCACGAACGCCGAATCATCATCGCCGCCGATTACGATGCCGACGGCGCAACAGCCTGTGCAGTGGCGATTCGAGGCTTGCGTGCGATGGGCGCAGCGTACATTGGCTACGTTGTGCCCGATCGTTTTCGTCACGGGTATGGTTTAACACCTGCGCTGGTGGAAATCGCCGCACGCTGGCAACCCGATGTTTTAATGACGGTTGATAGTGGAATTGTGAATTTTGACGGCGTAAAATTGGCAAAATCGCTCGGCATGAAAGTCATCATCACCGATCATCATTTGTCGGGCGAAATTCTCCCCGATGCCGATGCAATCGTAAATCCTAATCAAGCAGGTGATTGTTTTTCAAGCAAAAATTTAGCGGGCGTGGGCGTGATATTTTATGTTCTGATGGCATTGCGATCAAAATTACGTCAATTAAAATGGTTTGAACGGCGTAATATTCCTGAACCAAATTTGGCACAGTTGCTCGATTTAGTGGCGATAGGAACGATTGCAGATGTTGTTCCCTTAGATTATAACAACCGCATTTTAGTTTCTCAAGGTTTAGCGCGTATAAGAAATGGGCAATGTTGTTCGGGTGTGCAGGCGTTAATTAACATTTCAAAAACAAATCAAACTCAACTTTCAAGTACCGATATTGCATTTAGTATTGCACCTCGTTTAAATGCCGCTGGACGCATGGATAATATGGGTTATGGCATTGACTGTTTATTAAATGATAATTTAAACAATGCCTTACAACAAGCGCGTTTGTTAGATCAATTTAATCAAGAAAGAAAAGCGGTTCAAGCAGATATGCAAATTGAAGCGATGAAACTTTTAGAACAACTCAAAGAAATAGATCAAGCAATTTGTTTATATCAATCGCATTGGCACGCGGGTATTTTAGGACCTTTAGCTGGGCGCGTTAAAGATCAATTACATTGTCCCGTGATGTTGTTTGCACCAAACATAGAAAAATCAGAAGAACTTAAAGGGTCTGCTCGTTCTATTGAAGGCATTCATATTCGAGATGTTTTAGTTGAAATAAATACCCTTTATCCTGATTTGATTATCGCATTTGGTGGACACGCAATGGCAGCCGGTGCAACGATTTTAGAAAAAGATTTTGAACTATTTCAAACTACATTTCAAAAAATCATTTCACAATATTTGAAAGAATCCCGCGAAAATATTATTCATAGCGACGGAGATTTAACTGAGCATGATTTTAATGTAGAATTAGCCACTTTGTTAAAAACCAGTTCAGCGTGGGGACAGGGTTTTCCAGAACCTTTATTTGATGGAAAATTTCGGGTTTTACAGCGAACAAAAATGGGCGAACTACATTTGAAATTATTATTGCAACCAGAAAACAGTCAAACGACAGTCGAAGCGGTTGCTTATAATACGCAAGAGTCTGATTATCCTACTGATTTTTTGAATTTAGCCTATCGTTTGGATTTCTACGCACAACGAGGAAATCCAATTTTACGATTAAAAACAGAATATATTGAAACCTGTGTATAAGGAAATAAAAGAAATGTGCGATTTTTTAAGTTTAGCAACCGTCGGCGTGCGCAAATTACAACCCTATCAAGCGGGCAAACCTATTGAAGAACTTGAACGCGAATTAGGTATTTCTAACATCATTAAACTGGCTTCAAATGAAAACCCTTTAGGACCTTCACCAAAAATATTGCAAGCCTTAAAAGAATTTTGCACGCCTCAAAATGTTGCATTATATCCAGACGGAAGCGGTTTTTCTTTAAAAAAATCCATTGCAAATCAATATAATATTCCTCAAGAAATGATCACGTTAGGTAATGGTTCAAATGATTTATTAGAACTCATTGCTCGTGCATTTGTGACCAGTAATTTGGCGGTGATGTTTTCTCAATATGCGTTTGCCGTGTACCCAATTGTTACGCAAGCCATTGGTGCAGAAATGCAAATTGTTCCAGCAAAAAACTGGGGTCATGATTTAGAGGAAATGCTTAAACATATTACTGAAAAAACGCGAGTAATTTTTATTGCAAATCCCAATAATCCAACGGGAACTTGGTTGAGCAAAAATAATTTAGAATCCTTTTTAAATCAGGTTTCTAAAAATATTATTGTAGTATTAGATGAAGCCTATATTGAATATATAGAAAATCCAGAGTTTCCTAATAGTTTAGAGTGGTTAGAAACCTATCCAAATATTATCATTACACGAACGTTTTCAAAAGCATACGGATTGGCGAGTTTGCGAGTGGGTTACAGTATTTCAAATCCTCAAATTGCGGATTTGTTAAATCGGGTTCGTCAGCCTTTCAATGTGAATAGTTTTGCTTTAAAAGCCGCAGAAATTGCTTTAAGTGATAAAGATCATTTAAAACAAGCGGTTGCATTAAATAAACAAGGAATGCAGCAATTTGAAAATGCTTTTCAAAACATGAAATTAGATTATATTTCATCGGTGGGTAATTTCATTACCGTTGATGTTAAAAGAAATGGGGGAAAAATTTATCAACTTCTTTTAAAAGAAGGGGTCATTGTTCGACCAGTTGGTAATTATGGAATGCCAACTTTTTTAAGAATTAGCATTGGATTACCCGAAGAAAATACTCGTTGCATTCAAGCATTAGAAAAGGTTTTAAAATGATTGCTGCAATTGGACAAGATAGTCATCGTTTTGACATTGGAAATACTCAAAAGAAACTGATTTTAGCAGGCGTTGAATTTGAGGGAGAAGCACCCTTATTAGGAAATAGCGATGCGGATGTCATTCTGCACGCAATTACAAATGCGATTTCGGGTATTTCTGGCGTGAATATTTTGGGTAAAATTAGTGATGATTTATGCTTAAAAGAAGGGATTTCTGATAGTAGTATTTATCTAAAAGAAGCATTAAAAACGCTAAAAAATCATCAACTTACCCATATTTCAATTAGCATTGAATGTCAAAAACCGAAAATTACCCCGATGATTTCAAAAATGAAAGAAAATCTTGCACAGTTGCTCAATTTAAAGGTTTGTCAAATTGGAATTACTGCGACGAGTGGTGAAGGTTTGACAGCCTTTGGTCGAGGGGAAGGAATTCAAGCATTTGTGATTGTTTCTGCGATGCCATTATGAAATCATTACACGTTGTTGCTGCTGTGATTCGTAATTCAAAGGGAGAAACGTTATTATCAAAACGCCTTCCAAATACGATTTATGCGGGTTTGTGGGAGTTTCCAGGTGGTAAGCGTGAATTTAATGAATCCGTATTTCAAACTTTAAAGCGTGAGCTATTTGAAGAGTTAGGAATTGAGGTAACAAATGCGCGTCCTTTAATTCATATTAATCACGATTATCCTGAAAACAAAAGAATTCATTTAGATATTTGGCAAGTGGAAGGTTGGAACGGAGAACCTTTTGGAAAAGAACATCAAGAAATCCAATGGTTGACAGATTTCTCACATTTAACCTTTTTAGAGGCTAATTATCCGATTTTAAAAGCAGTGCAATTACCCTCGACAATTGCGATTACACCTGAGCCTAATGGTGATTTTTGGTACGAATTAGAAAAAACTTTAGAAACGGGTATTTTATTTCTTCAATTTCGTGCACATTCATTAGAAAATAAACAATACTGTGAATATGCAGAAAAAATCTTAAAAATAGCTCAACCTTATCAAACCAAAATACTTTTAAATACCGATTTGAAATCCGCACAGCAAGTTAAAAGTCAAGGTATTCATTTAAATAGCCAAAGACTCTATATTTATAATGAAAGACCTGTTGATAAAAATATAATATTATCAGTATCTTGCCACAACTTAGAAGATATTAAACAAGCGCATAAAATAGATGCAGATTTTATTTTATTAGCACCCGTTAAAAACACCCTTTCTCACCTAGAAAAAAAACCAATTGGTTGGTTTGAATTTTCTCAATTGACAGAACAGAGCAAAATTCCGATTTATGCGTTGGGTGGAATGAAAAAAAATGATTTGTCGATTGCGTGGGCGCATGGTGCACAAGGGATTGCAGCAATTAGAGGATTATGGCAATGTCGTTAAAAGAATTTGAGAAACTTCCGATTGGAACTCGTTTAAATTGGGAAGAAATTTTGGAGAAACTGCCTTTTAATTCAGAAGGATTATTACCCGCCATTTCACAACAATTTGATTCAAATGAAGTTTTAATGATGGCGTGGATGAATAGAGAATCGTTATTAGAAACGCTCCAAACAAAACGGGTTTGTTATTGGTCAAGATCGAGAAAAAAATTTTGGAGAAAAGGAGAAGAATCGGGGCAAGTTCAATATTTGAAAAGCGTATTTTTAGATTGTGATGGTGATACGTTATTATTAAAAGTAGATCAAACGGGTCCCGCGTGTCATACAGGTCGCCGAAGTTGTTTCTTTTTTGAAATCAAAACGGATACAGTAGAAATTATTAGCGAGCCTTTAATTGACCCTGAACAACTGTATTTGTCATCTTCTAATTAAGAGATGAAATGTAGCTTTATTATGAAATAAAAAAGTTATTTTTTACAAATCAATAAAGTATTTCACGAGTAATCAAATATCGAGTAAAATAAGGCTTTTGTATTGAAATAAGGATGTAGAAGAAATGTTACCGAATTTGTCAGCGTGGGCGTTGCAACATCAACCGTTAATTCGTTATTTGATGGTGATGTTGATGGCGGCGGGCGTGTGGGCGTATTCAAATTTGGGGCGGCTCGAAGACCCTGATTTTACTCTAAAAGTGATGATCGTTCAGGCATTTTGGCATGGTGCGACTGCTCGAGAAACTGCGCTGCAAGTTACTGATCGAATTGAGAAAAAACTCCAAGAAACGCCTTTCCTCGACCAACTTCGAAGTTACACCAAACCGGGTGAAGGCACAGTGTTTGTAATGTTACGCGACGATATGCCCGCCTCAGAAGTTAAAAATGTTTGGTATCAAGTTCGTAAGAAAATCAACGATTTACGCAGTGAATTGCCCAGCGATTTACAAGGGGTTTATTTCAACGATGAATTCGATGACACCTTCGGGTCAATTTTCGCATTTACGGGCGATAATTTCAGTTTTGCCGATCTCAAAGAACACGCCGAGCGCGTGTGTCAAGAACTCTTACGCATTGAATTTGTTGGAAAAATCCAACTCGTTGCCTTGCAAGACGAAAAAATCTATCTTGAATTTTCCCATCATCAATTAGCGACCTTAGGTCTTGATCCGCTTTACATTTTGAACACTTTGCAAGCCCGAAACTCGATAAATAGCGCAGGTCGAGTCGATACGGCTTCAGACACCTTATTTGTTCGATTAAACAGCGCATACAATGATTTAGAAACCGTTAAAAATCAATTAATTAGTATTGATGGCAAAAATTTTCGTTTGGGTGATATTGCGCATATTTATCGGGGATATGTCGATCCGCCGATTTTCAAAATGCACTTTAATGGCAAACCCGCGATTGGATTGGCGATTTCCATGCGAAAAGGCGGTGATATTCCCGCACTTGGTGAAGCGTTGCAATCGAAAATGCTTGATATTAAAAGAAATTTACCACTTGGCTTAGAGTTGCACCAAGTTTCTAATCAACCCGCCGTCGTGGTGTCGGAAGTGCGTGGTTTTGTTAAAGTTTTAGCCGAAGCAGTGATTATTGTTTTAGCGGTGAGTTTTCTAAGTCTCGGATTTCGCACAGGTTTAGTCGTCGCATTGAGCATTCCTTTAGTTTTAAGCATTACGTTTTTAATCATGTTTTGGTTAGGCGTTGATTTACAAAGAATTTCTTTGGGCGCATTAATTATCGGCTTAGGACTTTTAGTCGACGATGCGATGATCGCGGTTGAAATGATGGCAATCAAACTCGAACAAGGCTGGGATCGCGTCAAAGCTGCAACTTTTGCTTATAAATCAACGGCTTTCCCGATGTTGAGCGGCACTTTAGTCACGGCGGCGGGCTTCATTCCAGTCGGCTTGGCGAAATCGGCGGCGGGCGAATATACCCACTCAATGTTTGTGGTTGTAATTGTGTCATTGCTTGTTTCGTGGGTGGTCGCGGTGTTATTTATTCCTTATTTGGGATATGTGTTATTGCCCACGCCAAAATACGTTCCAGATCAAGAACATGACGTTTATCATCGAGGTTTTTACGTTCCTTTTCGCAAATTAGTTGCTTTGTGCGTGAGATTTCGTAAAACCGTTATTTTGATCACCGTTGCTTTATTTGTTTCTTCGGTGATTGGATTTGGATTTGTCGAGCAACAATTCTTTCCTTCTTCGAGTCGTCCAGAACTCATTTTAGAAATGCGACTTCCTCAAGGTTCTTCATTTGAATCAACAGAAAAAGAAGTTAAAAAACTAGAAACCCTTTTAGCAAATGATCAAAATATCGTTAATTACGCAACTTATATTGGCGGTGGTTCTCCACGTTTTTATTTAGCGTTAGACGTTCAGTTGTTTAACACTAATTTTGCCCAATTAGTGATCATGACCAAAGGAGGAAAGGCTCGTGAAGCAGTTTTACAGAAATTACGCGGGGCTTTTGATAAAGATTTTCCAAATGTACGTGGTCGGGTTTCTCGTTTAGAAAATGGACCGCCCGTGAATTATCCCGTGCAATTTCGTGTAACAGGTCGAGAAATAGAGAAAACCCAAGCAATTGCTCGTGAAGTTGCTCAAATTATGCGCAAAAATCCTCACGTTCATGACGTACATTTAGATTGGCAAGAACCCGCCAAAAGTATTCGTGTGATTGTTGATGATGACAAAGCCCAACAATTAGGGATTAGTGCTCAAACTTTAGCGAGAAACTTACAAACCTATTTAAATGGTTCTTCTTTAACCATTTATCGAGAAAATGACAAACGCATTGACATTATTGCGAGAGCAAAGCCTGAAGAACGAACTGATTTGAGCAAATTAAAAGACATTAATTTGTATTTGGATAGCAAACGCACCATTCCTTTAGAGCAAATTGCGCGCATTGAACCCTCATTTGAAGAAGGTATTATTTGGAGAAAAAATCGTGATATTATGGTTCACGCACGAGCAGATATTGCGGATAATATTCAAGCTCCCGATGTTTCATTACAAATCGATCCACAATTAAAAGAACTCCGTGAGAAACTCCCTGCTGGTTATCGCATTGAAATTGGGGGAGCATTTGAAGAAAGTTCAAAATCACAAAAACCCATTGGACAAGTGATGCCGATCATGTTAATTACGATCATTACAATTTTAATGCTTCAGCTAAAGAATTTTTCTAAAACTGTATTAGTTTTATTAACTGCACCTTTAGGCTTAATTGGGATGACCGTTGCTCTGTTGGCATTGCATAGTCCATTTGGTTTTGTTGCAATGTTAGGGGCGATTTCATTAAGCGGGATGATCATGCGTAACTCGGTGATTTTAGTAGATCAAATTGATCAAGATGTAGAAACTGGTTTACCTTTAAAAGAAGCGATTATTGAATCAACTGTGAGAAGATTTCGTCCGATTATGCTTACTGCTTTAGCCGCTATTTTAGCGATGATTCCGCTTTCTCAAAACATTTTCTGGGGACCAATGGCGGTTGCAATTATGGGTGGTTTGATGGGTGCAACATTGCTCACTTTATTATTTCTTCCAGCATTATATGCGGCATGGTTTCGTGTGAAATAAAATGCACTACTTTTTAAGCATCGGTTCAAATATTGAACCCGAAAAAAATTTTATTTTAATCATCGACCAATTATTTCAATTTTCTGAGCGTTTATTGATTAGCAAAGTGATTTTAACTGAACCTGAAGGTTTTATTTCTAAAAATTACTTTTTGAATGCGTGCATTTATTTTGAAAGCGATGAACTAAAAGAAAAAGAAATTGAATTAAAAGAATATTTTAATCACATTGAAACGCAATTAGGACGCAATAGAAACGATCCAAATCGAGCAAAAAAAGATCATCCAGCGGATATAGATATTATTTGGGGGCTTGAAAAATTAAATGATATTCAAAATTTTCCAACGGAATCCTATATTAAGCCTTTGCTATTGGAATTGTTAGCTTATTTAGGGTATCCTATAGAAATACTAGCATTAGAAAATGGTATTTGTTTAGAAATAAACCACCAAAAATTTGGTTTAAATGCGATTTGGATAACAAAGGAAAAACTATGAAAGCAGCATTAATTACGGGCGGTGCAATTCGGGTAGGAAAAGGCATTGCTTTAGCATTAGCAAAACAAGGCTACGACATTGCATTACATTATCATTCGTCGGTAAATGCAGCGCAAGAAACTCAACAACAAATTCAACAACTCGGTGTGCAATGTGAATTATTTCAAGCTAATTTAAGCAACGCAGAAGAAATAGAACCTTTAATTCAAAAAACTATTCAACGATTTCCTCATTTAAATGTTTTAATTAATAGTGCATCGACTTATCAACAAGCACTAATTCAAAATACAACTATTGATACGTTTGATGAACAAATTGCGATGAATTTAAAAGCCCCTTTTTTCTTAATTAAAAATTACGCGCAATATTGTAAAAAAGGTAATATAATCAATATTATAGATAATAAAATGGGTTTTAATCAATTTCAATATGCTGCGTATTTATTAGCAAAGAAAGCCTTAGCAGAATTAACTAAAATGGCGGCAATGGAATTTGCACCACATATTAGAGTAAATGGGGTTGCACCTGGTACGGTTTTACCGATTGCATCACGCACTGAAGATTATAACAACTGGCGAAAGAAAGGCATTCCATTGCAACGTTTTGCGGATTTGAAAGAAATTAATCAAGCAATTTTAAGTTTGATTTCAAATGAATATATCACTGGTCATATTTTAGTGGTGGACGGTGGTGAATTATTAACCAACACGGGGCGTAATACGCTTAATTTTAATTGATATGAATTATTGGGTCATTATTCCAGCCGCTGGCATTGGAAAACGCATGGGAACAGAAATTCCCAAACAATATTTGAAATTGGGTGATCAAACTGTTTTAGAACACACGATCAATCGGTTTCAAAATTTACCTCAAATAAAAGGGATTGTGATTTGTCTTGCGCCTGATGATCTTTTTTTTAATCAATTATCGATTTCAAAACAAATCATGATGACCAACGGAGGAAAAGAACGTTGTGATTCGGTTTTAAATGGCTTAAAATTTTTAGAGAAATATGCAGAGGAAAATAATTGGATTTTAGTACATGATGCCGCTCGACCTTGCGTGAGAAAAAGCGATATTGAAAAGTTAATGTTTGAATTACAAGATCATGAAGTGGGTGGATTATTAGCGGTGTCAGTTCGAGATACCATGAAACGAGCAAAAAACCAGCACGTTGAAACCACTGTTAATAGAGAAAATCTCTGGCACGCTTTAACGCCTCAAATGTTTCGTTTTAAAACATTAAAAACAGCCTTAGAAACGGCTTTAGAAAAGCAACAAATCATTACAGATGAAGCACAAGCAATTGAATTTTTAGGATTACATCCAATGTTAATTGAAGGTCATGCGGATAATATTAAAATTACGCATCCAAATGATTTACAATTAGCGCATTTATTTCTTTCTAACCTATTGAATTAGGAGTATTTATGCACCTGATTCCCAGCACGCCCGCAACTTTAGAATTGCAACAATGGTTAAGCAATGGGGTTTCTCAACCGAATTTAGCAGAAACCGCGTTGCTCTTAGCAAAGATGGAATATCCTGAATTAAATATTATTAATTATATGCAGCGATTTGAAGAACTAGCCAATCAAGTTCGTCAACGAATTATTCATCAATCAACCCCCAATATGATTACTACTTTGAATCAAGTTTTGTTTGAGGAAGAAGGTTTCTGCGGTAATTTAGAAAACTATTATGATCCAAAGAACTCTTTTTTAAATGAAGTATTAGATCGTAAAACGGGAATTCCTATTACTTTGGCGATTATTTATTTAGAAGTTGGACAACGTTTAGGATTGCCATTGAAAGGGATTTCATTTCCGGGTCATTTTTTAGTGAAACTAGAAATGTCAGCGCATAGTATGTTGGTGCTTGATCCGTTTTCAAAAGGCATTCCTTTAAGCGAAACAATGTTAAATCAACGTTTAGAGGAAATTCAAGGAAAAGGACGAGCGGGTCGCATATTTCTCCGACAAGCATTACAAACCGCTAATCAGCAAGATATTTTGATTAGAATGTTGAGAAACTTGAAAGATATTTACTTACGTTCTGAGCAATGGTCAAAACTATTGGCAATTATGGAACAACTGCTAATTATAAATCCAGATTTATCAGAAGAATGGCGAGATCGAGGAATGTTATATCAACGATTAGAATGCGCTCGCGCAGCGGTTTCTGATTACGAGCGATATTTAAGCATCGAACCTTATGCAATTGATAGTGATTTTATTGAAGAACAAATCAATCAATTATCCAATCAAATCAAACGCTTCCATTAACCTTATCTTTCAATTAAGAGTTTCTCAATGTAATCAATATCGGGAAGCCAAGCAATTTTATTTACTACAATCACACTGGCTAATAAACCCTGATGATCTTTAGAAATCGGCAATGGTGATTTCAATGTGTTCTCATTGACATTCACACTTAAAGGAATAGATGGGGTTTTAATTCCATAGAAAGGGAGCTTTTTAGGGTTCTTAATTCCATAACAAATAATAATGCGCGGATTATCTGTGGTATTTGATTGATCTAAGTGAGCAATTTTTTCAAAAGAAATCAGAGGAACGGTTTGATCTCGCCATGCAAATAAACCTTTTAACCAACCATTATCATGATTAGGTTGGTCGGGCGCGCGAAAAGGGATTACTTCAGCAACCATCGCTCCGGGTAACAACAACCACCCAGAACTCAATGGAATCAATAGGCTACGAACACTTTGTGACGTATTCATTTTATTTCTTCACCCAAAAATGTATTAAGTTCGTATTATACGAAATTGTTTTTAACGGTACAATCCTACTTTATTTGAATGGAAAACAACTATTATGCAAAATAATAACATCGTCTGGCATCATGCAACCGTAACGCGAGCGCGAAGAGAACAACAAAATCAACATCATAGCGCGGTTTTATGGTTCACGGGTTTGTCTGGCGCTGGCAAATCAACTTTAGCACATATTGTTGAGGAAAGTTTATTTCAACAACATTGTCGAACCTTTGTTTTAGATGGTGATAATGTGCGGCATGGATTATGTAAAGACTTGGGTTTTAGTGATGCGGATCGAATTGAAAACATTCGTCGAGTTGGTGAGATTTCAAAACTATTTGTCGAAGCGGGAGCAATTGTTTTAACAGCTTTTATTTCACCATTTCGATCAGATCGTCAGAAAGTTCGTGAATTAGTTGGTAAAGAAAATTTTATTGAAATCTATTGCAATTGTTCATTAGAAATGTGTGAGCAACGTGATGTAAAAGGTTTATATCAAAAGGCAAGAAAAGGTGAAATTAAACATTTCACGGGGATTTCCTCACCATATGAAATTCCAGAGCAACCTGATTTGATGGTGAATACTGCCACGATTTCAGTCGAGGAAAGCCGCGATCAAGTGTTAGCTTTTTTAAAACAAAAAAATCTGTTAAAATAAGATGTTATGGCAATTCACACTGATCGTTTAATTGCACCGCAGCGAGCATCGACACCCGAAGAAACTACGCTGGATGCGGAAATTCGCCCCCGTCGGTTGCAGGATTATGTTGGGCAACCGCATATTCGTGAGCAACTGGAAATATTCATACCAGCGGCGCAATCTCGCGGGGAAGCCCTTGATCATGTTCTACTTTTTGGTCCGCCAGGATTAGGCAAAACAACTCTTGCCAACATTATCGCGCGTGAAATGGGGGTGAATTTGCGGCAAACGTCGGGTCCAGTTTTAGAAAAAGCGGGAGATTTGGCGGCGTTATTAACCAATTTAGAAGCGCGTGATGTGCTTTTTATTGATGAAATTCATCGACTTAGCCCCATCGTTGAGGAAATTTTATATCCTGCGATGGAGGATTATCAGCTCGACATTATGATTGGCGAAGGACCAGCGGCGCGGTCGATTAAGTTGGATTTGCCGCCGTTCACGTTGGTGGGAGCGACGACGCGGAGTGGATTATTGACTGCGCCGCTGCGAGATCGCTTTGGAATCAGTCAACGCCTCGAATTTTACAGTATTGATGATTTAGCCCACATTATTAGCCGTTCTGCGCGTATCTTAAATGCAGAAATCACCGATGAGGGTGGCTATGAAATTGCCAAAAGATCAAGGGGTACGCCGCGCATCGCAAATAGATTATTGCGTCGAGTGCGTGATTTTGCGCAAATTAAGTCAGATGGCGTTATAAAACTAACTATTGCTCAGCAAGCTCTTGATTTACTTAAAGTTGATACCTTTGGTTTAGACATTTTAGATCACAAGTTCCTTTTAACCTTAATGCAGAAATTCGACGGCGGACCCGCTGGCATTGAAAGTTTAGCGGCAGCGATTGGTGACGAGAGAGGAACTTTAGAGGAAGTGGTTGAGCCTTATTTATTACAACAGGGATTTCTCATGCGCACGCCGCGTGGAAGAATTGCTACCCGTTTAGCGTGGGAACATTTTCAATTAAAACCCCGTAATAATGCTCTATTTGAAGAACAAGGCTTATTATAATTTTATGGGAGGATATTTATGCAAGAAATTAAACTTCTCTTTTTAAGTTTAAAAGACAAACTGCTTTTACGTTTTAACCCTCAAGATGATATAAATACTTATACTGTTTTCTTAGGTGATTTGTTTATACCATTTAATCATGATACGGAGGTTCAATCTAATAATGAAAAAATTAGGTTGTCTATAAATAATTTAGTATCAAAATATAAATCAATATTTCCTCAAGTACATCAGCTTAATACTTTTTTAAAAAATCTTGCAGAAGGCGAAAAATTTTTTCTGTTTGGATTATCAAGAAATTTGACGCAAGAAGAAGAGGTAAAATTGGGTATAGAATTAGTAAATTTAAATATGCCTAGTCTTACTACAGAAGAAATAGAAAAATATAGAAAATTTTCTCATTTCTTTGAATTAGTTACTAAGCCGTTATTAAATTTTTATCAAGTAACCACTACAAATATAACAAAAAAGATACATATAGGAGAATCAAATAAAGACAAAAGAGTTTGTCGGTTTTGCGGAAGAACAAAAATAACTGGGGCATCATTTCAAAATAAAGCACATGCTATATCAGAAGCTTTAGGTAATAAAACAATAATACTTAATGAAGAGTGTGATGAATGTAACTCATATTTTGATCAAAATATAGAAAGAGATTTTATTACATATTTAAGTCCCTTTAGAATACTTTTTGGGATATTAAATAAGGACAACAAGATTCCATCCATTAAGGGAAAAAATGCTACCCTTGAAAGATTTGGAGATCATATTCAATTAAATACCATTTCTGGTAAAGAAAAAGATAAAATTAATCCTATTGAATTACTAGAAAATTTTCCTTTAAAATTACATGAAAGTTTAGTCCAATAAAATATATACAAAACATTAGTAAAATATGCTCTTAGTATTCCAGATAAAATTAATCTCAAGTTTTTTTCAGAAACAATTAAATGGATTAGAGAACCTACTAATTTTAAAGAAAAATTGCCAAAAATTGGAGTGTTAGGTTCTTATGAATTTTTTCATACACAGCCAAAAATGTTTGTGTACATTCAAAAAAATGATAATGATAATAATCCATCGTTTCCATATGCTGTTGGTATACTTCATTTTACATTTTTGACATATATTTTCATTATCCCAACATTTTCAAATTTAGAAGCTGATTTTACTATAGAAGCAGAATTTTCTCGGTTTTGGCAATTTTTCAAACATTATGGTATGACAAAGGAATTTCAATTTGAAGATTTTTCTAATTCAGAGAAAAGAAATGTGCAATTTAATTTTTCATTTAAAGAAATACTTAAACAATTATTCTGGGATAAACAGTTAGAAAATGACTCAAATGAAGGAAAGCTAGATTTTCTAATTAATGCTGCCCTTGAAGAACATCGAACCGATAATACAAAAGATATTTAAAAATATAAAGGAAATATTTTAATGCCTGATTTTAATTTTCCCATTCGAGTGTATTATGAAGATACGGATAGTGGCGGTGTGGTTTATCATAGCCAATATTTGAATTTTATGGAAAGAACTCGCACCGAATGGTTGAGAAACTTGGGATTTGAACAGGATGCTTTACGAGAAGAATACAAATGTATTTTTGTTGTCAAAAGAATTGAAATAGATTTTATAAAACCCGCGCGTTTTAATGATGCACTGATTGTTTCTACACATTTAAAAAAAGCCATGTTTGCAAGTTTTCTTTTAACACAAAGCATTATTCATCAAAAAACTAATGAACTTTTATGTAAAGCAGAAATAAAAATTGCTGCTGTTTATCCCGATACTTTCAAACCTCGACGCATTCCAGAATTGATTTTAACAGGTGTTAAAGCATGAATGATACTTTAGAGCTAATTCTTAAAGCAAGTTTATTAGTTCAAGCTGTAATGTTGATATTATTGGCAATGTCGATTTATTCGTGGACAATTATTTTTGCAAAGCGTTATGAATTAAACAATGCTCGTCAGCAAGCAACTAAGTTTCTTGAACAGTTTAATTTTACAAAAGATTTTAATCATCTTTATTCGCAAGTTTCTGATTATCATTATAAAAAATCGGCTCTTGAAAATATTTTTATTGCGGGTTATGAAACCTTTGCAAAATTACATCGACAAAGCAATATTTTAGCAATGGATTTGGTATTAGGTGCGCAACGTTCTATGAAAGTAACGATGCAAAAGGAATTAGAAACCTTAGAAGAAATACTCCCCATTTTAGCAACGCTTGGATCGGTAAGTCCGTATATTGGTTTATTTGGAACGGTGTGGGGAATTATGAATTCATTTCATGGTTTGTCGACGGTTAAACAAGTGACCTTAGCAATGGTTGCACCTGGGATTTCTGAAGCGTTAATTGCAACGGCAATGGGTTTGTTTGTCGCAATTCCCGCAGTCATGGCATATAACAACTACATTACAAAAGTCGATAAACTAAACAATCAATATGAAAATTTTGTTGAGGAATTTAGTGTAATTTTACAACGTTTAGCACATCAAATGTTAGCTAATGAAAAGATTGAAAAATCTGAGAAACCTATTGAGAAAGAGAAAATAGTATGAGTCGTCATCGCCGCCATATTGTAGAAATGAATGTTGTGCCTTATATCGATGTAATGTTGGTGTTATTGGTAATCTTTATGGTTACATCGCCATTAATGTCAAATGAATCAAAACAAGTGGATACCACAGAAGAAACCAGCGAAATTCTTTTAAAAATAGACTTAAAAGGTTATATTAATATTTTGGATAAATCTACAAATAAAGAAATAGAGCTACATAAAACCATAGACAACGGTGAAGAAACGGCTAATCTTATAAAAGAAATTATGGATAAACACCAAAGTAAATCAATAATTTTAGAACCAGATAAAGATATTACATTTGGAAGATTGGAAGACTTTATGATTGTTTTGCAATCTAAAGATATTAATTTTTCATTAAAATAAATAATATGAAAAAGCACTATTTAACAGGTATTGTCTTAGCGATTGCAATACATCTCTGTGTTGTAATGGTTATGTTTTTTAATTCACAAATAAATTTTAATTCAAAAAAAAATCTAAATAATGATTGTTCTGTGATTTCTCAGCCAGTTAAAGTAAAGCCCGTTGATCCTAAAATTATTCAAGAAGTAATTGCAAAGAAGCAACAAGAGGAAAAAATTAAGCAACAAGAATTAGAAAAAGCTGAATTAAAACGTAAAGAAGTCGAAGAAAACTTAGCGCAAAAAGAAAAGGAAATTAATGAAAAAGCCTTAAATTTAGTTGTTCAAAAACAACAAGTTGAAGATCAAATTAAATTAGAAAAAGAAAAACAAGAAAAAATCCTTGCTGAAACTGAAAAACAACGTCAAGAAAATGAGAAAAAATTAGCAGATGCTCAAAAGCAATTAGAATCTGCTGAACAAAAACGTTTAAAAGAAGAAGAACAATTGAAAAAAATCTTATTGGTTCAAAAACAAGAGCAAGATCGCATTGAAAAACTTCAAAAAGATCAAAAGGAACAAGAAAATAAAATTTTAGAAGAAAAACAAAAACAAACAAAAGAAGAAGAACAAAAACAAGTCGCTATTAAAAAACGCCAACTTGAAGAAGAACTTGCACTTAAAGAAAAAGAACAACAAGAACTCGATAAAAAGAAACATCAAGAAGAACTTGCAGAAAAACAAGTGGTTGAAAAACAAAAACGTGAGGAAGAAAATAAACGAATCATTGAGGAAGCAAAAAAAGAAGCAAAAGCTAAAAGAGCCGAAGAACGTGCTGAGAAAAAACGTTTAAAAGAAGAGGAAAGAAAAAGAAAATCTCTTGAAAAAAAATTGGCTAAAAAAACATTACAAGAAAAAGAAACGCCTATTGAAGAAAATCCTGAGCCTGAAATTGCTGAAACATTACCACCCACTAAAAATAGTTTGAGAGACATGCAAGAAGCAGAAGCAAATACTCCTCAAGCAACAGTTTCTAATGATCAAGAAAAACTTTTGATTGGAAGATATAAAAATGGTGTTAAAATATTTATTCAAAAAAATACAGAACCATTGATTAATGGTTTTCCAAAAGAGTTGGTGGCTGAATTTAACATTAAAACAGAAGAAAATGGTCAAATTACGAAAGTAATTTTATCCAAAAGTAGTGGAAATAAAGAGTTTGATCGTTTAGTGGAAATTGGGATAAGAAAATCCTCTCCGTTACCCGTTCCAAAAGGAAATGATAGTAAAATCTATCAATTAGGTGAATTTTACGATATTAAATTGAATTATAAGGGAGAATTACCAAAATGATAAAAAATATCTTATTAATCATGCAATTATGTTGGTTTCAAAACGTAATGGCAGCATTAAATATCGACATTACACAAGTCATGGAAAGTGCATTACCGATTGCAATTGTGCCATTTGGATTAGAAGTGAGTGGATTACCAGTACAAGAAGATGTTGCAACGATCATTTCAAATGATTTAGGACGCAGCGGTAGATTTTCAGTATTATCAAATACGCAACACCCTGAAAAAATTACTGATCCTAAGTTTCTAAATAATACAAAATGGAAAGAATTAACCCGATTTGTAGTGATAGGAAATATTCAAGCAACGGGAAATAATTATGCGGTTACTTTTCATTTGATCAATGTAGTGGACGGGCAAATAATGTTATCACAAAGTTTGCCGTCTGCGCGGACGGATTTGAGAAAAACTGCCCATAAAATCAGTGACTTAATTTATCAAACTTTGACGGGAGAAATGGGCGTATTTAATTCGCGGATTGCTTACATTACCACCCATAAAATTGCGAAAGGCAAACAATATCGTTTGCAAATATCTGATTTTGATGGGTTTAATGCAAAAATAATTACGCAAGGTGACGAACCGATTTTATCGCCTGCGTGGTCGCCCGATGGTCGGCGGTTGGCGTATGTGTCGTTGGAAAATAAACGCATGGCAATTTATGTGCATGATATTTATAGTAATTTACGCGATCAGGTGTCGGCACATCAAGGATTAAATAGTTCGCCCGCGTGGTCGCCCGATGGTTCAAAATTGGCGATGACGCTATCAAAAGACGGCAATGCAGAAATTTATGTGCTTGATTTAACAACGAAATCTTTGCAACGTTTAACGCACGATCCCGCCATCGACACCGAACCCGCATGGTCGCCCGATGGAAAAATGATTATTTTCACTTCGGATCGTGGCGGAAAACCTCAAATTTATCAAATGATTAGTAAGGGTGGATCGGCACAAAGATTAACTTTTCAAGGTAATTACAATGCACGAGCGAGTTTTTCACCAAATGGACAAAAAATTGTTCTTATAAATGGAGATAACGGTTTGTTTCGTATTGCAATTTTAGAAAACGGTCAAATGCGTTATGTGAGCAATACCGCAATGGATAAATCGCCGTCATTTTCCCCTAATGGAAGCATGGTCATGTACGCGACACAGCGGTCGTTGGCGGCGGTTTCCGTTGACGGGCGGGTGCGACAACGCATCAACGTCGACGCGGGCGCAGAAATCCGTGAATCCGCATGGTCGCCACGTTTGCCATGATTTTTTCAATTATATTAACTACTTACAATCGCGTTGAATTGCTCAAACGAGCCATCGACAGTGTGTTGCAACAAACTTTCTCTGATTTTGAATTGCTTATTATTAATGATTGCTCGACCGATCATACGCAATTACACATAGAAACTTATCAAGATCAACGTATTCGTTGTTTTCATAATTCAATAAATAGTGGCGTTTCTGTTTCTCGCAATGTAGGGATTTCTCATGCAAGAGGAACTTATTTAGCTTTTTTAGATGATGATGACGAATATTTTCCTCATTTTTTAGAAACGGTTTATCGAGCATTTCAAAGCACTCAACCTCCAGATTTTCTTTGGACAAGTTACCAAAGATTTATTAATCATCACAATAAAGTTTCTCATCATATTTGGAAAAATTCTAATGATGTAACTTTTCTCACACAATTAAGTTTTTCATTTGGCGTTGTAATTCATAAAAATTGTTTTAATTCAATAGGTTATTTTGATAAAAATCTCAAAACAAATGAAGACCTTGATATTTTTTTTCGTTTAGTTCAACATCAATTTAAAGGCAAACCATTACCCGATATTTTAATTAAAATTCATCAGCATCCTTTACCAAGTTTAAGTCGCTCACCAAATTGGGAAAGTCGTTTCAATGATGTGTGTTATTTTGTTCAAAAACATCAAATATTTCTTTCTCAATATCCTGCTTTAGAAAAACATTATTATGATATGTTGATTGGTTTAGGTTATCGAGCACGTTTTTATTCAAAAGCACGACAGTTAATTCGTTATCTTTTTAATAAAAATTTGATGAACTTATCGATATTAGAAAAGATTATCCGTTTTGAAATCCTAAAACCTTTATTTAGAAAATGAACTACTATTTATCAAAAATCAATTTTTTTGCAATCATTTTATTGGGCTTAGTTCTTCCAATTTCTACTGCCGCTACAAATGGTTTAACTTTTTTAATTTTCTTAATTTGGTTGTTTAATGGAAATCTGCGACTTGTTATCTTAAAACAACAACCTGTTGCATTATGGTCAATGAGTTTATTTTTTTTAATGATAATAGGTTTTCTTTATACATCAAGTAGTTGGAAAGAAAGCATCAATATCTTTTTCAAATACCAAGAATTATTTTTACTTCCACTTTTTATGATCGCTTTTAGTCAATTAAAAAATAAAAAATACGCATGGTTTGCTTTATTAGTTTCTATTGTAATTACTTTGATAGTTTCTTACTTTTATTTCTTAGGTGTACCTATTTCTGGGAAAGCTACTTCCAATGCCCCCGCCTTTAAAAATTACATTACCCAAAGTATTATGATGGTTTTTGCGGCTTATATATTGATTTTATTCGCTTTTTTGAATCAAAAATACCGTTATCCCGCCTTATTTCTCGCCATATTAGCTTTATTTGACACTTTGTTTCTTTCATTTGGAAGAACGGGTTACATTTTGTTCTTCATTTTAATGTTATTGCTACTTTGGCAACTTTTTAAAATACGCGGCTTAATTTCTGGCGTTGTTTTAGCAATCATTGTTGCGATTGGTTTATATCATTTCTCACCCACATTACAAACTCGTTTAATTGCTGGTTTCAACGATATAGAAAAGTATGAGCAAGGTCATCCTGAAAATACTTCTTTAGGAATGCGTTTAGAATATTACAAATATAGTTGGGAATTATTTCAAAAAAGTCCACTTTTTGGAAAAGGAACAGGCAGTTTTGAAAAAGAATATACTAAAATAGCACCGCGTTTAACTTCAAATCCACATAACGAATATTTACTAATTGGAACGCAATGGGGATTAATTGGGATTATTTTATTTGTAGGAATGTTATTAAGTTTGTGGAAAATGGCGAAATTTTTACCGTTATTTGAAGGTTATGTAGCGCAAGGTTTAGCCTTAACAATGGCGAGCATTTGTTTAGTTAATTCCGCATTGCTAGATTTCACCGAAGCTCATCTTTTTGCTTGGTTAGTAGGTTTGTTATGCAGCCAACGCTCTCAGTAATTATTATTGCAAAAAATGCCGAAAAAACAATTAATAAGTGTTTGAATTCGTTTGAATTTTCAAATGAAATTATTGTTTTAGATTCGGGCAGTTCCGATCGAACAAAAGAGATTTGTCGACAATTTACAAATTTAGTTTTTGAAACAGATTGGCAAGGCTTTGGAATTCAAAAGAATCGTGCATTAGAAAAAGCAATAAGTGATTGGGTTTTATCGATTGATTCCGATGAAGAAATTACTGAAGAACTTGCTTTAGAAATTCAAACTGTCATTCGTGAAGAAAAATATACTGCTTTCTATATGCCACGTTTATCAAATTATTGTGGAAGATGGATGAAGCATGGGGGTTGGTATCCAGATTATGTATTGCGTTTGTGGAAACGAGGAACGGCACATTTCACTAATGATTTAATTCATGAAAAAGTGGTAGTTGAAAAGGGAGAAATTGGCTATTTGAAACAACCTTTATTACATTATGCGTACGATGATTTAAATAGCGTTTTAAATAAAGTGAATTCTTATTCGACAATTGGGGCGGAAATGGCATTTGAAAAAGGTAAGAAAAGTAGTTTGAGCAAAGCCATTGTGCATGGTTTGTCGACATTTGTAAAAAGTTATTTTTTAAAACTTGGTTTTTTAGATGGGCGCGAAGGGTTTATTTTAGCAGTTTCAAATGCCGAAGGTTGTTATTATCGATATTTGAAACTGTTTTATTTGAACAAAACTAAGGAACAAGTTGATTAATGATGATTTTAATGGGTTGAGAAACTTCATTAATTTTAATTACACCAGTTTCTCCAAATACATCACCCGTTTGAGGCGCAGCAGTTCCTGTTTTAGAAATCCGCGCTGAAATGATAACTTCTTGATATTGCGAAAGTTTTGCAGTTGGCAACATTGATTGAGAATCATCTAAAGTGACATTCAAAGGCAAATCTTTAGCGGTTTTAGTGACCATTGCAAGTGGCATTTTATTTTGTGCAGGATGTGCATAAATAAAGAGGGTTTGTTCTGGTTGTAATTGAGCTTGCAAAGTAGGATCAAGTTCGATTTGAACATTTAATTTCACATTTGAAACAACGGGTTGAGGTTGTTCTAAAGTTGTTTCAGGTAAATTACCCGCTTTCTTTGCTTCTTGAATATGATTTTGCATAGTTTTTGATGCTTCAGAATTAGGCGGCATTTGCGCTAAAACTTTCTCCCAATTTTGCACAGCTTCTTTAAAGTTTTCTTGTTGTGCCGCATTTAAACCTACTAACCACAAAGATTTGGGATGATCAGAAAATTTACTGAGATTTTTTTGAATTAATTCCAAAGGTTTTCCAGCGATTTGACCGTCATTTTTTAAAGCAATGGCTTCGGCATAATCAGATACAATATCGGGATCATTTTCTTTAGTTAAAACAACGGCTTTCAAATAGGCTTGTTCCGCTTCTTCATAACGTTCTAATACTGCATACGAACGCCCTAACATTGCCCAACCTTTTGAATCTTCTGGATTTTGTTTCATTTTTTCAATTAAACGTCCAATCATTTCTTCTAAAGAATTTAGTTCAGCTTGTTCAGCGGTTTGAGAAGGTGTTTTTTGGATCGTTTCTAAAATAGCAAAATGCCCTGTTTTCCAAAATATTCCAATCGTTAAAATGGGCAACATAATTAGAACAACAGCAGCAGCCCAACGTCCCGTTGATTGAGTTTGTGGAGAAAGAGGTTGTTCGGTTTGAATATCTTCTAATAAAGTTTTATCTAATTCGGTTTTTGCTTGAGCAAAGTCGGTTTCTGATAAATTAAGTTGTTTTAAATCGTCTAATCGTTCTTGATAGATTGCAACATTTAAATCACGAGAGGAAGTTGTTATTTGAGAAGATGAGGATTTGCGTAAAAAAGGCGGTAATACAAAGGCTAATGCTAACGCTATTAAGCCCACGGCAACAAACCAAAAAATCATAATTTTTCCTTATTATTCAAGATATTATTTAATTGAGCTTGTTCGTCAGCACTTAACGTTGAAGCGGTTTTAGGTTGACGGCGAATGAAATACAAACCGCTAAGAAATGCAATGAATAATAATGCAATCGGTCCAAGCCATAACAAATAAGTTGTTGATTTTAAAGGTGGACGATATAAAACGAAATCGCCATATCGTTCCACTAAAAAATTAGTCACTTGTTGCTCGTTTTTGCCTTGTTGAACCATTGAGCGAACTTCATTGCGTAAATCTTGTGCTAACGAGGCGTTCGAATCTGCAAGTGATTGATTTTGACAGACAACGCACCGCAGTTCTTCAATTAAGTTCTTATAAGTTGTTTCTTGCTGCGGATTAGAAAAGGGTGTGGCGGCTTGATCGACAGCCCACACATTCAGAAATGATAAAATAACGAGTATTTTCAACATATTGTATTCAAAAAGGCGGGGAAATTGGCGGAGAGAGAGGGATTCGAACCCCCGGTGGGGTACAAGCCCACAACGGTTTTCAAGACCGCCGCATTAAACCGCTCTGCCATCTCTCCAAATGAAGCACGCATTATCCGTGATTTTCCATCAAAACGCAAGCCCCGTTTATCAAATAGCTAATTCGGTAGCGATGCGCAGAATAGTGACATGATAGAAAAAGTAAATGAAAAACAGTGCAATTGCATTGCACCCTACGGGCTACTAAGGTTAGAAATAAATTAACCTGTATTTTTTGGTAAAATATAAATTTTCAACCACATCCCAAGATAATGGAGAAAATTTATGAATAAATTCATTAAATTAGCTATAGTTTTGAGTATATCAACGCTCGCAGCGTGTGATAAAGCAACAATCCCTGTGCGCGAGTCAACGAATGCAACTTCGCCCACTTCGCAAATACAAAGTGCTGAGGAAATACACATCCAATGCATTGATTTTTATAAATTAAATCGTCTTGAGGAAGCCTTACAACGATGCGATGAAGCGACTCGTCTTAATCCTAATTACGTTGAAGCGTGGACAAATCGCGGAATTATGCTGCACAAATTAAAACGTTATGAGGAAGCTCTTCAAAGTTTCGATCAAGCATTTAGTGTTTATCCTGATTATTCAATGGCATGGTACAATCGTGGAAATACCCTTCGGGAATTAATGCGTTATGAAGAATCTCTCCAAAGTTTTGATAAAGCCCTTGGTTTTGTTCCCAATTTTACGGAAGCGTGGATTAGTCGGGGGCTTACTCTTCAGAGTTTAAAACGCCACGAAGAAGCACTCCAAAGTTTGGACAACGTATTTATCTCTGATCCAGAAAATGTCAGCGCATGGATTAATCGTGGACTGGTATTAAGCGAATTAAAACGTTATGACGAATCTCTTCAAAGCACTGATAAAGCCCTCACCCTTGCGCCAAATCATCCCTCTGCATGGATTAATCGTGGGCTTGCTCTTCATGGGTTAAAACGCTACGAAGAAGCACTTCAAAGTCACGAAAAAGCACTTGTTATTACTCCAAACTTTGCGGCAGCATGGTATAACAAAGGAAATGCACTCTATAAATTAAAACACTATGAAAAAGCCATTACATCCTATAACAAAGCCATTTCTATTGATCCTAATTTTGTTAGCGGATGGATTAATCTTGGAAACGTTTTTAGTACTTTAAAACGTTATGAAGAGGCATTACAAACTTGTCATCAGGTTTTGAGCATTAATCCTAACATTGATATAGCATGGTATAACTGCGGATTGACATTAAAAGATTTGAAACGCTATGACGAAGCTCTTCAATATTACGACAAAGCTCTCGTTCTTAACCCTAATTACATTGAAGCATGGAGTAGTCGCGGGGTAACTTTTGGTCTTTTGGGATGTTTCACACAAGCACTTGATAATTTTGAAAAAGCCTTAATGATTAATCCAAACTACACCAATGCCCAAATTAATCGAGAACTCGCAAAAGTTAAAATCGCTGAATGCCAGAAAACAACCTGTCCTCCCTGCAAGTATTAATTTTCTCGTAGCCGTTTGAAATAGTTTAAAAGGATTTTTGAGGAGGAAGTGGCGGTTCATCAAACGATAACAGGTTGGATTTGTTAGAAGGAATTTCTCTCATTACAAATCATAAACAGAAACCAATCCTTCTTTAGATGAGAAAAAAGAAATTTAAAGAAGGATTTTATTTCTAATCCATGAATAAAGAACTGACGGATTCTTCTTCGCTGATGCGGCGCATGGTTTCGGCGAGCATTTCAGCAATGCTTAATTGGCGAATTTTCTCACACGCGGCGACTTCGGGTTTTAAAGGAATCGTATTGGTGATAACTAATTCGTCAAGTTGAGAATTGTTAATATTATCAATGGCTTTGCCAGATAAGACCGCGTGCGTGCAATACGCTAATACTCGAGCCGCGCCATGATTTTTCAATGCGTCGGCGGCTTTGCACAATGTGCCCGCTGTATCGACCAAATCGTCAATAATGACACAACTCCGATCTCGAACGTCGCCGATAATGTGCATGACTTTGGATTCATTCGGGCGAGGACGACGTTTATCGATAATCGCTAAGTCCGCGTCATCTAAGTGTTTTGCGACCGCTCGCGCCCGCACCACGCCGCCCACATCGGGAGAAACTACCATTAAATTGGGGTATTCTTTCTTCCAAATATCTCCCAACAAAACAGGCGACGCATAAATGTTATCGACGGGTAGATCAAAATAACCTTGAATTTGATCTGCATGTAAATCAATGGTTAACACGCGATTTGCACCGACGCTGGCAATCATATTCGCAACCACTTTTGCAGTGATCGGAACACGCGCTGAACGCGGACGACGATCTTGGCGTGAATAGCCAAAATAAGGCACAACCGCCGTAATTCTTCCCGCCGACGCACGTTTCACAGCATCGATCATTACTAACAATTCCATGAGGTTATCGTTAGTGGGGGCGCAAGTGGGTTGGATAATGAAGACATCTTTTCCACGCACGTTTTCCATGATTTCGACCTGAATTTCGCCGTCACTAAAGCGTCCGACATGAGCAGACCCAAGGGGCAAATTGAGGTGATTAACAACTGCGTGCGCTAAATCAAGATTGGCATTGCCAGAAAAAACAACCATTTTATGCGGATGAGAGCCGGTAACATCAGGCATGGTGAGTATCACACGAGCAAAGACAGGGAAGAGAAATGGCTGGGGTGAATGGATTCGAACCACTGAATGGCGGGATCAAAACCCGCTGCCTTACCGCTTGGCGACACCCCAAATAAATTTATTTCTGCAAAGCAGGCGAAACGTTTAAACCTTTCACAACCCAACTTTGCCAAAGCGACTGTTTATGTACTTGATCTGCTTGAGATTTATCATCAAAAGCGGCAAAAATACAACTTCCAGTGCCAGTTAATTTTGCGGGAGCAAATTGATTAAGCCAATTTAAGGCAGTTTGAATGATTGGATATTCTTCACAAACCACTGCTTGACAATCATTTTTGCTTTGACCAGCAAAGAAAGCGCGCATTGTAATGGGTTTCGAGTTGCGCGTCAAGTGTGGGGCGCGAAAAATTTTGGCGGTTGCAACACTGCAATCGGGCTTAATCACCACAAAATAAGGCTTTGGCAAATCGACGGGCGTGAGTTTTTCGCCAATTCCTTCCGCCCACGCCGCTTTCCCGTGAACAAAAATCGGAACATCCGCGCCGAGTTTTAAACCAATTTCTGAAAGTGTTTCAACACCTTGATTTAATTGCCAAATTTTATTCAAAGCCAACAACGTCGTCGCGGCATCTGAACTTCCGCCGCCCAATCCACCACCAATTGGGATATTTTTTTCTATCTCAATTGAAATCCCTTTTGAAACATTAAATCTTTGTTGTAATTCAAACGCCGCTCGATAAATTAAATTTTGTTGTTTAAAAGGACTATTTAAAACAATTTTATTATCTTCACGGATTTCAAAATGTAATACATCGTACAAATCAATGAATTGAAAAATTGTTTGTAATAAATGATAGCCGTCTTCACGTTGTCCAACAATATGAAGAAAGAGATTTAATTTCGCAGGAGCTAACCAAGTTTCTTTCATAATTTCTTAATGATGGTGTTGATGTTCAGTAGGTTTTTCTAAAGTGGGCGTTTGGTTTTTCAAATCATGCAAAAGTTGATGATTGGGCTTTCCATGTTCTTTAGGATGTTGATGTTGTTGAAGTAAAGAAAAAGCCCCGTATAAAAACACAAAAAACCCAATTAAAACAATAAGTTGTAATAATTTTATTTCTTGAATTGGTTCTTTTTGTTTAATTTCACACACGCCGCCTGCGCATAAAGTTATTTCTTTTTTGAGCAATTTGTTATACACAATGCAACCCAAACAAATCCCAAACGACGATTCCATAAATAGCAAAACAATGCACAATCCACAAATCCCAAAATTGAGCAAACTCATATTGTGCATGAAAACAATTGTGACTAACATAATGCTTGCTAAACCTAATCCAATCCACCACGCAAAACGCTTAGGGGAAGCAGCAGTATATTCTGGGGTTTGATTTGAAACCGCGATTCTTCCCAAAATTAAACTCGGAGAAAAGCGCGGATTAAACACTCGAATTAAGAAATCTACAAAGAACGCGACAATCATCATTTGACCGGGTAATAATTGATCCGCGTGCCATGCGCCTAAAAACATCGTTAAAGAAAAGAAAAATAAAATTCCCGCACCTGCTCGAACTTCGCGTTCATTAAGGACTGGAATATCATAGCCTTGCACCTTTTCGCCAAACATTTTGAAATAACTCCTTCTTGTTAAGAAACTGAATTTACTTGCGCTTGATACAAACGTGAATATACACCATTTTGCTCTAAAAGCATTTGATGTGTACCAATTTCAGCAATTTGACCTTGTTCTAATACCACAATTCGATCCGCTTTTTCTATAGTCGACAAACGATGCGCAATAATCAACGTTGTTCTATTTTTTCTCAAATTTTCTAATGCCATTTGAACCTGTTGTTCGGCATGACTATCTAATGCAGAAGTTGCTTCATCAAAAATCAAAATCGGCGCGTTTTTCAATAACGCTCGTGCAATCGCTAAACGTTGGCGTTGTCCACCCGATAATTTAACGCCGCGTTCTCCAATCATCGTATTTAAACCATCAGGCATTTGTTTAATAAATTCCATTGCAAAAGCGGCTTCGGCGGCTTTCTCGATGTCTTCTTTTGAAGCATTACTCATTGATCCATAAGCAATGTTTGCTGCAATCGTATCATTAAATAAAACAATTTCTTGACTGACTAATGCCAAATGAGAACGTAAGGTTTTTAAAGCGATTTCATTTACATCAAACTGATCGATAAAAATCTGATTATTTTCAATAGGATAAAAACACGCCAATAAATTCGTTAAAGTAGTTTTTCCACTTCCAGAAATGCCAACCAAACCAATAGTTTCTCCCGCATTGATTTTTAGATCAATATTTGAAAGGATTTTTTTATCTTGAGAATAACCAAAGTTTAAATCACGAAACTCAATATTTCCTTTAAGAGTTGGCGAAGATGCTAAAAGAAGATGTTCTTTTTCAGGGATTTCATCGATTAATTCAAAAACCGTTTGAGCCGCTGCTAATCCTTGTTGGATTTGTTCATTGACTTTAGTTAAACGTTTAATGGGAGAAAATAACATACCCATCGCGGCAAATAATGAAATAAAACTTCCTACCGAAACTTGATCATGATTTGCTTGTGAGGTTGCAATGTAAATAATTAACGCTAAAACTAATGCAATTAAGATTTCTGCGGCAAACATACTCAAATGCGAAATGGTTTTCAAACGAACTTCCCAAAAACGCACGCCATTACTCGCTTTTTGGAAACGATTATTTTCGTAATCTTGACCGCCAAATATTTTAACTAATTTATGTCCACTAATCGCTTCTTCTAATATACGAGTTAGCTGTCCCATGTTATCTTGTTGCTCTAAATTTCCTCGCCGCATTTTCTTACCGCTGTATTTCACAACTAGCACAATAAACGGAACAATGCTAAATAAAATCAACGACAATTGCCAATTCAAATAAAACATCCATAACAACAAGCCCAACACAGCTAAAGAATCGCGTACAATGATGATAATGGCTTCGGTGGTGGCGAGCATCACGCGGTTGGCATCGAAGGTGACTTTGGAGAGCAGCGCACCCGCAGAGGCGTTGTCGAAGCGAGCGGTCGGCAAACTGAGCAACCTCGCAAACATTTCGCCCCGCAAATCGAAAACCACGCGGCTCGCAACCCATGTTAATCCGACTTGGCTCGCAAAAGTGCTCAATCCGCGAATCGTCGCCAATAAAATTAACCACAACGGCAAAGATTTAATAATTGCGGGGTCTTTGGCGACAAATCCTTCGTCTAACAAAGGTTTAAGTAATGCGGGGATGAGTGGTTCGGTTGCGGCACTCACGATCATCGCAACGATCACACCGCCAAACGCCCAACGATAAGGTTTTACATAACGCAACAATCTGTTATATAAGGAAAAATTGCTATTCAAAATATTCGCCTAACTTGATTTTAAGGTTAAAAAACTGCTTTAATTCTAACAGACGACAGCCTAAATCCGTTATTTTTCGTTTTCTTTTAGCTATAATTCATTGAATTTATTAAAAAAGGAGTTTTTCAAATGGATAATCATTTTCTCACCGATATCGACATTATCGATTTCAAATGCTTTCAAAACTTTAGTGCAAAAGGTTTCAAGCGCATCAATTTAATTAGTGGCAAAAATAACATCGGCAAAACCGTTTTCATAGAAAAATTGAATAATATTTTAAGATAAGGTGTTTCTAGGTTAAGGATATAACATTTGGAGAAGATGTATGGAAAATAAAGAAAAAATACGCCCGAAACTATTCATTGATGAGGAATTTGAGCATTAATGTTTTTCGTAAAAATGGATTTCATTATATCAAAGAAACTGTCGAAAAATTTGCCAATAATATCCCTTTTATATTCTCACTTTTGTAGAACAGTCTAGTCGTGTCTATTGAATAAACATTATTAGCAAAACATAGGGTTTCTTCGTATTTTTTGGGATTGTCGTGTGTTACACTACACAGATCATTTCTATCTGTACATTATAAAAAATTATGCTGCCAGTAATTGCGATTGTCGGACGACCAAATGTTGGAAAATCTACACTTTTCAATGCCTTAACTCGCACCCGCGACGCGATTGTCGCCGATCAGGCTGGTTTGACCCGCGATCGCAAATATGGGTTAGGAAAGCTTAGCGGGCGACGTTACATGGTGGTCGACACCGGCGGGTTGAACAATTCCGACGATTCCCTCGACACCCGCATCAGCCAACAAGCCCTCAAAGCCGTCGAAGAAGCCGATGTCGTGCTGTTTTTGGTCGATGGACGCGCAGGTTTGACCGCTTTAGACGAAACCATCGCTCGACAACTCCGCACTTATAATAAGCCTTTGTATTTAGTCATCAATAAAGCGGAAGGCTTTGATTCCACAATGATTAGCGTCGATTTTCATCGGTTGGGATTTCAAAATTACGCCGCAATTTCTGCTTCGCACGGACAAGGCGTAATGGATTTGATTTTGGACGTGCTCGCGCCATTTCCCGAAGAAGTCGAATTACCAGATGTGCCCGAACAAATTCGCGTTGCGGTGATTGGTCGTCCAAACGTGGGAAAATCTACCTTAATAAACAGAATCTTAGGTGAAGAACGCCTTTTAACTTTCGACGCGCCCGGCACCACCCGCGACAGCATTTCCGTCCCTTTTGAACACGACGGACAAGCCTTTCTTTTAATCGACACCGCTGGAATTCGCCGCCGTTCTCGCGTCGACGAAGGTATCGAAAAATTCAGTGTAATCAAATCGTTACAATCCTTAGAATTAGCGCACGTCGTGGTGATGATGTTCGATGCACGCGAAGGCATTACCGATCAAGATGCTTCTTTATTAGGTTTAGTGGTAGAAAGTGGGCGTTCTTTAGTGTTAGCAATTAACAAATGGGACGGTTTAAATGAAGACCAAAGAAACCACGTTAAAGCTACCTTAGAACGCAAGTTTCATTTCATTGATTTTGCAAAGCCTCAATTCATTTCTGCATTGCATGGAAGTGGGGTAGGAAATTTATTTCAACTCATTCGCCGCGCTTATACCTCTGCGTTTTGTAAAGTGAGCACGCCACAATTAAACAACTTGTTACAAGAACTGGTTTCTGCACATCCGCCTCCTTTAGTGAAAGGTCGTCGAATTAAGTTACGTTATATGCACCAAGGCGGTCAAAATCCTCCGTTATTTATTATTCATGGCAATCAAACTGATGATATGCCAGAAATGTATCAACGTTATTTGAATAATGCATTAAGAAATACCTTAAAATTGGAAGGAACACCAATTAAGATCAATTTCAAACAATCCGAGAATCCTTTTAAAGATCGTAAAAATACACTTACGCCCCACCAAGTCAAAAAACGCCGTCGTTTAGTCCGTTTTGCTAAGAAATAAAATATGAAAGAACAGTTTGATATTCTGGTTGACGTGGTAATAAAATTAGAGCAAGCAGAAATTACTTATATGATAAGTGGTTCGACTGCAATGAATTACTATGTACAGCCACGCATGACGCGAGATATTGACATTGTTATTGAGTTAAATTGTAATAATATCAACACATTAAAAGAATTATTTGAGTTGGATTTTTACTTAGACGAAGAAACAATTCGCAAACAAGTTGAAATGAAAGGGTTCTTTAATATTATCCATTATCAAACAGCCGTAAAAATAGATTTTGTTGTGAAAAAAAATTTACCGTTTCGAATTGAAGAGTTTAATCGCCGCCAACGTATTCAAATTGATGATAATGTTTTTGCTTGGTTTGTGACCCCAGAAGATTTAATTTTATCTAAATTGATCTGGGCAAAAGATAGCCATTCTGAGTTTCAATTAAGAGATGTATCTAACTTATTAAATTCAAAGATAAAAATAGATTATTCTTATCTAAGAAAATGGGCTAATGAGTTAAATATAATTGCATTATTGGAAGAAATAAAAAGCGATGAATGATACGGATAAAAAAATTAAAGAAATACAAAGAGATATGTTAATGCGTTTTTCCAGTCAAGAACGCTTAAAAATGGGATCATCCATGTTCACCAGTGCACGACGATTAATGCTGGCGCGATTAAAAACAGAAATAACTGATCCGATTGAATTACAAGTACAATTTTTTGAACAAACTTATCGAAGTGATTTTTCTGAAATACAATTAGTAAAAATTTCTACGGCAATTAGGCAATATTGGAAAAGAGCCTAATTATTAAGATTTGAAGTTGAAACAAATTTCTAATTAACCTTTCTTACTAAGGAGAACTAAAAATATGCGTGAGCATAGTCATTTTGGGCTGGATAATCACGGCTTAACAAATTTGAACGAAATTTATTGGAATTTACCTGCACCGACGTTGTATGAAAAGATTTTAACTCGTCGTGAAGGTGTGCTTTCTGATATGGGTCCGATTGTGGTAAGAACTGGACATCATACGGGACGTTCTGCAAATGATAAATTCGTCGTTGAAGAAGCGAGTACAAAAGAGCACATTTGGTGGGGTAAAGTTAATCGTCCTTTTTCTTCTGAAAAATTTGATCAATTGCATAAGAAAATGATGATGCACTTAGAAAGCAAAGACGTATTTGTACAAGATTGCTGGGCTGGAACAGATAAAACATTTAGAATGCCCGTCAGAATTATTACAGAATATGCGTGGCACAGCTTATTTGCTAGAAATATGTTTGTTGAAGCAACTCCCGAAGAATTAAAGAATCATGTTCCACAATTTACAGTAATTAATGCTCCTCGTTTTCACGGCGATCCCGCAGAGGACGGCACGAATTCTGAAACCTTTATTATTGTGAACTTTGCGAAAAAATTAGTTTTAGTCGGCGGCACAAGCTATGCGGGAGAAACTAAGAAATCAATTTTCAGCGTTTTGAATTACATTTTGCCTTTCAAAGGTGTTTTACCGATGCACTGTTCGGCAAACATTAGTGCGGCAGGAAAAACAGCGTTATTTTTTGGTTTAAGTGGAACGGGTAAAACGACCTTATCGGCTGATGCGTCGCGGACTTTGATTGGTGATGACGAACACGGTTGGGGAGATGATGGCGTATTTAATTTTGAAGGCGGTTGTTATGCAAAATTGATTCGTTTATCACCCGAAGCAGAACCTGAAATTTTTGCAACCACTAAACGTTTTGGAACGGTATTAGAAAACGTAAGAATTGATGCAGATACGCGATTAGTAGATTTAGATGATGCGTCTTTCACAGAAAACACACGCGGTTCTTATCCCATTAGTGCAATTCCTAATGCAAGTGAAACGGGTTTAGGTGGACATCCAGAAACCGTTATTTTCCTTTCTGCGGACGCATTTGGTGTTTTACCGCCAATTGCAAAATTAACTAAAGAACAGGCAATGTATCATTTCTTGTCGGGTTATACGGCGAAAGTTGCGGGCACAGAACGCGGCGTAACTGAACCTTCTCCTAATTTTAGTGCGTGTTATGGTGCGCCATTTATGCCTTTACATCCAATGCGTTACGCGCAATTATTGGGTGAAAAATTGACCAAACATGGTTCTCATGTATGGTTAGTGAATACGGGTTGGACGGGCGGTCCGTATGGCGTTGGACATCGGATGGCGATTGCGCACACGCGGGCGTTAGTGAATGCGGCGTTGGATGGAAAACTTGATAATGTTCCGACAGTTAAAGAACCTTTCTTTGGTTTAGAAATCCCTACCGAATGCCCGGGCGTTCCGAATGAAGTTTTAAATCCGCGCAATACTTGGTCAAATCCAGCCGATTACGACGCACAAGCACAGAAATTAGCGGGTATGTTTGCGGAAAACTTCAAGAAATTCGCCGATCAAACCACTCCTGAAGTTCGTACCGCAGGTCCTGCCTAGTACTTAATTTCTAAGTTATTTAAATAATAAAGATCAGGTAAAAAATCTGATCTTTATTTTTGCAGAAAATCCATTTTTTTCTTAATTTCTAATTATTCTATTTGAGCAAAAACGTGAGGAATTTTAGATAATTGCCAATTTGTAATTGCCCATTGCAAAAGGGTTTCAACTTTCTCGTTTAATAATTCTAAAGGTGGAGCGTGTCCTAAATATTGCAGGGCTTGAAATAAGGCTGGTAAAGGATTTTTTTTATCGATGGGTTTGGCGAGGGTTTGTTTGCTTAATTTCTGACCTAAAGTATTGGTAATAATCGACAAATGTGCATATTTCGGTGTTGGGTATTTCAAAAGTGATTGCAAATAGATTTGTCGAGGCGTGGAATCTAACAAATCACAACCGCGCACAATTTCAGTAATATTTTGCATTGCATCGTCGATAACAACTGCTAATTGATACGCATAACAACCATCAGCACGTTTGATAACAAAATCCCCGACTTCTTTTGATAAGTTTTGTTGAAAAGAACCTTGAATCAAATCTTCAAAAGAAATGATTTGATCGGGAACTTTCAAACGAATGGTTCGAGGGGTTTTTCCAAACGGAATGCCGTGTCGACATTTTCCATCGTAAAACCCTTGATTATATTGAAGTTCTTTACGACTACAACCGCATAAAAAAGTCTGATCTTTTAGAGAATGAAGCATTTCAAAATAGATTTCATTGCGAGTGGTTTGATATAAAACTGCGCCATCCCAATGCAATCCGCAGGTTTCTAAAGTGAACAAAATATCGTCCGCCGCGCCCGCCAGATTTCTAGGTAAATCAAGGTCTTCCATGCGAACGAGCCATTCGCCGTGATTAGATCGAGCCTGAAGAAAACCCCCCAACGCCGTCACCAACGAACCCAAATGAAGAAAACCCGTCGGTGAAGGCGCAAAACGCCCGCGATAGGTTATTTGAGTTGGTGCGACCATTTTTGGTTAATCGCGTTGTTGCAATCCCAAATTTGCACGCCAGAACCGTTTTTGTTCACGTCGCCATTTACGTCCAAACATTTGCCGCCCGCATTGCGCAAACGTCCGCCGTCAAATGACCATTTTTGATTAGGGGCATCGTTGCAATCCCATAAGTGAATGATTGTACCGCCTTTTTTGACATCACCCGCCACATCTAAACATTTGCCGCTGGTGTTTTTGAAACGACCATTCTCACTTTTCCAACGTTGAAATTCATTGGGGTTGCAATCCCAAAGTTGAATTCGCGCACCATTATTGCGGGCTTGAGCAGGTGAAACATCTAAACATTTCCCTGCGCCATTCACTAACATCTTGTATTCATTGGCTTTATCAGTCAGGGCTTTTTGTAAGTTTTGCAATTTGTTCGCGTCGGGTAAATCCGCACACGCCACACTGCTCACGCTTAAAACGATGCCAAACACGAAACTTTGTTTCATAAAATGCTCCAAATAAAATTAATTGAAAAGTTAAAACAATTTAATCTGTTTTTATTTAAAACTCAAGCCTAAAAACTCGGTAACGTACAAAAAATTTAAATTCAAATTACCAATCAAAGAGATTTAATTGCATAACCTAAATAATTTGTAGATAAATCATTGGTTAAATGATAGGTTTGAGAAAAAGGTTGATAAGTCATACCTGTTAAATGTTTTAATTCCAAATCTGCGGCACGAATCCATTGTGCTAATTCTGCGGGTTTGATGAAATGCGCATAATCATGCGTTCCTTTCGGTAATAATTGCAACACATATTCCGCCCCTAAAATCGCCATCAAATACGATTTCCAATGCCTATTTAGCGTAGAAAAAAAGATTTTTCCTTCTGGTTTTACTAATTGACTGCACGCCAAAATTACCGACGCTGGATTAGGAACGTGTTCTAACATTTCCATGCAAGTCACCACATCATATTGTTGAGGATGTTTCTCAGCCCATTGCTCAACCGTTGTTTGTTGGTAATTGATTTGTAAATTAGATTCAAACAAATGCAATTTTGCAACCGTCAAAGCGGCTTCGCTCATATCAATTGCAGTCACAGTTGCTCCACGTTGCGCTAATCCTTCGCTTAAAATTCCGCCGCCACAACCCACATCGATGATATTTTTTTCTTTTAAATCAGTGTATTGGCTAATATAATCCAAACGTAAGGGATTAATGTCGTGAAGAGGTTTGCATTCACCGTTGCGATCCCACCAACGTGCTGCTAAATTATTGAATTTATTGACTTCTCTATGATCGATATTTAAGGTTGCAGTAGTCATGCGGCGTTTTCCTTTCTTTGAGGGTAATTTGTGCTAAGATTTAAATTTTATTACTTTCTTTACGAATTTCAAAATAAATCAGAGGAAAGCTATTATGGCATTTTTTGAGTGGAATAGCGCGTTTGATGTGGGGGTTGATGCGATGAATCAACAACATCAAATCCTTATTGGAATGATGGATAAACTTTATAACCAAAATAGTGCAAATATCCCAAAAAATCAACTTATTAAAAACGTTGATGAATTATTTCTGTTTGTTGTTAAACATTTCAGAGAAGAAGAAACTTTTATGGCTTCAATTAGTTTCCCGAATTTGGAAGCGCATAAAAAACTTCACCAAAATTTGCTCAATGATTTAAAAATATTGGGCGATGATTTCAAACAAAATCATGAGGAAAAATTGAGCAGCGAGTTTATTATTTTCCTCAAATTTTGGCTTTCTACTCATATTATAGGTATCGATAACAAATATGGCATCTACGCAAAGCAAACAGGTTTAATGCCATTACAAAATGTTTAATTAAATCAATAAACTACATTAATGAAACATAAGTATCAAACAATTATGGTACGTCCTCGAATTTACATTGGGGATAAGATTTCTATTGGACCTGGAAAAATTGATTTACTTGGACAAATCAATCAAACCCAGTCGATTGCTGCCGCCGCACGGATTTTAAAAATGCCCTATAAGCGTGCGTGGCTGTTGATTGATTCCCTAAATCAGGGCTTTGGAAGCCCCGTCGTTGAAACCTCAGCGGGTGGAAAAGGTGGTGGAAGCACAACTTTAACCCCGTTAGGATTAGCGATTATCGAGCGTTATTTAGCGCTCGAAGCCCGCCTAAATGCCGCATCCAGCGAAGAACTCGACGCGCTGTGTGAACTCGCAAAATAAATATTTTTAAATATGGAACGTTCATTGCATCTAGATTTTTCGTTAGGTTTTTTTTGACTTAACGCTATCGATAATGCGATACTGTGTTTGGGTATTTTCCAAAAATTTCTCGGCAAAAAAGACATTTGAAATGAAAATTAGTGCGCGAAATGTGATTTCTTGTACCATTAGAACCATTCATACAGGTGCGGTAAATTCTGAAATCATTCTTGCATTACCCGATGGACAAGAATTGGTTTCTGTTATTACCAATGATTCGGTAAAAAATTTGGGTTTGGTGAACGGTAAAGTTGTTCACGCGATTGTTAAAGCATCTAATGTCATGATTGGCATTGATGATTGATTTTAAACAAAATTAGCAGTCTTGCCTATTTTAAGACTGCTTTTTCACTTTCTTAATTTAGGAGTTTATCATGAAATATTTTTTATTTGTACTGAGCGTTTTATTAAGCCAGATCAGTTATGCCGATGAAATTCGTATTGCAGCAGCAGCTGATTTGAAATATGCGATAGAAGAATTAGTAAAAGATTTTTCTCAATCAAATCAATCCGATAAAATAGAAATTATTACTGGATCATCGGGTAAGTTTTTTCATCAAATTTCTAATGGCGCGCCTTTTGATTTATTTTTTTCTGCGGACATCGACTATCCACAAAAATTATTTCAAGAAAAACAAACACTTAGCGAACCAAAACTTTACGCGATTGGTCGACTTGTTTTGTGGCAAGAACATAGAACGGGAGATTTGAATTTAAACACGTTAAAACAGCCTAAAATCAAGAGAATTGCTATTGCAAATCCCTTGCACGCCCCATATGGAAAACGCGCAAAAGAACTTTTAGAAAAACTCAATTTATGGGAAGAACTTCAAAGCAAATTAGTTTTCACTGAAAACGTTGCGCAAGTATTTCAATATGTGCATAGCGGTGCAGTAGAATTGGGCATTGGTGCATTTTCTTTAGCATTAAGTCCCGCCATAAAAAATGAGGGACAATCCTTTCTCATTGAAAGCAATTTGCACTCTCCTTTAGAACAAGGTTATGTCATTTTAAAACGTGCAGAAAAAAATCAACTTGCTTTTAAATTTGCTGATTATCTTGAAACAAAACCTGCCCGTGATATTTTCAAAAAATATGGTTTCAATTTACCGAATGAGTAATTTCAAATATGTTAGAAGCTATTGTTTTAACTATCAAATTGGCAACGATAACAACATTGGTTTTATTGTTGATTGGAATGCCTTTAGCATGGTGGTTAGCACGTTCTAAACGTTGGTGGAAAGAAATTATTGCCAGCATTGTGACTTTACCTTTAGTTTTACCGCCGACCGTTTTAGGCTTTTATTTGCTCATTACATTAAGCCCGAATCATTTTATTGGAAAATTATTTGTAGATGTCTTTGGTTATGCGTTGCCTTTTACGTTCACTGGATTAGTCATTGGATCAGTAATTTATTCATTACCTTTTATGGTTCAACCGTTAAGAGATTCATTTGAAAGTATGGGAGAACGCCCTTTAGAAGTTGCTGCAACTTTGAGAGCATCTCCATTAGATACTTTTATTTCAGTTGTTATCCCAATGGCACGTTCTGGGCTTTTAACGGGTTCTGTTTTAACCTTTGCGCATACGGTAGGAGAATTTGGGGTAATTTTGATGATTGGTGGAAATATTCCAAGTGAAACAAAAGTGCTTTCTGTAGCGATTTATGATTATGTAGAAAGTTTGCAATGGAAACAAGCGCATTGGTTATCGGGAGGAATGTTGATTTTCTCATTTTTGGTGATTGTCATTATGCGATTAGTAGAGCGACGTTTTCGTTATGATTGAAGCGCGATTTTGTGGGCAATTAGGGCATTTCAAATTAGATGTACATTTTCAATCTCCAAATAAAGGAATTATTGCTTTATTTGGGGTTTCTGGGTGTGGAAAAACGACTATTTTAAGATGTATGGCAGGATTGCAACGTTTAGAAGGTTTTTTTCATATTGAAAACGATATTTGGCAAGATCAAAAAACATTTCTACCCACCTATCGCCGTCCTTTGGGTTATGTATTTCAAGAAGCGAGTTTATTTCCGCATTTGTCTGTGAAAGAAAACTTACAATTTGGTGCAAAACGTTCTCTTCAAGTTTCTACGGTTTCATTTGAAGAAATTATTGATTTGTTAGGAATAGAGAAACTTTTAGAGCGTCGACCGAACAAATTATCGGGTGGAGAACGTCAACGAGTGGCAATTGGACGCGCTTTATTATCGTCGCCCCGTTTGTTATTAATGGACGAACCTTTATCCGCATTAGATCGAGATAACAAAAATGAAATTATTCCTTATTTGGATCGATTGCATCAGAACTTAAAAATCCCAATTTTTTATGTAACGCACGATGTATTTGAAGTTGAAAGATTAGCGGATCATTTGATTTTATTAGAGAATGGAAAAATTAAAGAAATCGGTGAATTAAATGAATTAGCTGCACGGTTAGATTTACCCTTAGCAAAATCACAAGAGGCAGCAACGGTTTTTGAAGCACAAGTAATTGAATATGATGAACAATATGAATTAACCTTAGTTAAAATTGCGGGAGGAAAGTTGTGGTTGCCGAGCAAAGTTCCTCAAAAAAATATGATAAAAATTAGAATTTTAGCGCAAGATGTGAGCCTTGCAAAATATAGAGGAGATGCGAGTTCAATTTTAAACATTTTACCTGCAACAGTTGAAAGTTTTGCGCCTTTAAATAATTCAAAAATGAACGTGGTTTTAAGATTAGAGAACAATGGCGCACAATTATTAGCAAGAATTACAAGAAAATCTTGGGATCATTTAGAACTAAAAATTGGTACGCCTTTATTTGCTCAAGTGAAAAGTGTTGCTTTAATTTAAATTACCCACTATTTATTTGTAATAGTGAGCAATTATCATGGTAGATTTAGAGCATTTGATTAGATTTGAGGGGTGGTTTTATACAAATCCTCAGACGCGAAGAATTTCACTTCGGAGATTTTACCGTTGACTATTGAATCTAAACGCCAATCTTGACCTTCGATCATAATTTCCCACAAACCATCAATCAATGGCGCAATATTTCCAACATAAACATCAGCTTGGCGTTGTAAAGTAATACTTTGATCAAATCCTTTTCGCGTGCGATGTAAGAAACTTATTTTTAATTGCGAAGGTAATGGATAGGTTTCTTTTGATTTCAAAAACAAACGCAATGCACCATTTGTATTGGCTTGCAAATAACCCTCTAAACCATATTTCAAAGCGGTTTTATCGCGCTCAAAACTACGGTTAATTTCTAATCCTCTTTTGTAATAATCATCGACCACCAAACCGTCAAAAGTTACCAATGAAATCCGCAGCATCGTGAAACCCACCACCATTGCTGAAAAAGGAAAGAATAAAATCATCCACACATAAAATTCTTTATACCAAGGACGCGGCGCAGTTTCTTTATTTACCATTTTAATCACCTCAAAAAGCTGTTAATTGAAAGTTTGCTATACTAAAATACGCTTAATTTCAATTCAACCAAACGAAAAGAAAACATTATGAACAACTATGCTGTTTTTGGCAATCCAATCTCGCACAGCAAATCTCCATTCATTCATGCGGCTTTTGCGAAACAAACGGGGCAAGATTTAACTTATATTGCCGAATGCGTGCCTTTGGACGGTTTTGCGCAACAAGTGGGCGATTTTTTCAAAAAAGGGGGAAAAGGACTTAATGTTACTGTGCCTTTTAAATTGGAGGCTTTTGCGCTTGCCCAATCTCGAACCGAACGCGCAGAAATTGCGGGTGCAATCAATACGTTATGGATCGGAAAATGCGGAACATTAAGCGGCGACAATACCGACGGCGTGGGTTTGTTGCGAGATATTATAATTAATCAAGCCTTTGATTTAACTAAAAAAAGAATCTTAATTTTAGGGGCGGGCGGTGCAGTGCGAGGAATTTTATCGCCGCTATTATCAGCCAATCCGCAACAGATCATAATTGCAAATCGTACCCTTTCAAAAGCCGCAGAATTAGCCAATTTAGAGCCGAAAACTATGCAAAGTTGCGGGTTCGATGATTTAAATGGCGAAACCTTTGATTTAATCATTAATGGCGTGTCGAGTGGTCTACATGGTGAAATGCCAAATCTTCCACAAAAACTCTTAAAAAATAACGGGTTAGCATACGATATGGTGTATGGAAATCAAAAAACACCTTTTATGAAATGGGCGGAAAATCAAAATTGCAAAACCGTCGATGGCATAGGAATGTTAGTCGAACAAGCCGCCGAAGCCTTTTTTATTTGGCGCGGCATTCGCCCTGAAACCATTTCAATTATGAAATCTCTTCGTCATAAAGAAATCCTTTAAGTTCTTTTGGCATATCCTTTGCGATTTTATGTATGAAAAACATTAATAATTCGTTATGATGCGGTTTTTAGTTTGTTGTAATGCGCACATACTATGTTTTTTGTGCAAAATATGACAAAATCTTTTTTTAATCACTTTCTAAATGGAGCTAAAAATGAATATTGGACAAAGTTTAGCATGGTACACCACCTTGCCATTTGTTGCTTTATTGCTGTGCATTGCAATTATGCCATTATATTTTGAGGAATGGTGGAGCAAAATTAAAAATCAAGCGATTATTGTTTTTATTTGTAGTACGCCGATTTTTATTTATTTCTTGATGGTGGATTATCATCAATTAGTTCATACAGGTTTAGAGTATATTTCCTTTATTATTTATGTAGGTGGTTTGTTCACGGTTGCGGGAGGAATTTTTTTAAAAGGCGATATTCTTGCCACGCCTAGAAATAACACTTTGTTTCTTGCAGTGGGCGCAATTTTAGCAAATATACTGGGAACAACGGGTGCAAGTATGTTGTTAATTCGCCCGATGCTAACTATGAATCAAGATCGTCATCATGTTATTCATATTCCAATTTTTTTTATTTTCATTGTGAGTAATATTGGGGGAGCTTTAACGCCTTTAGGCGATCCGCCTTTATTCTTAGGATTTTTGCGAGGAATTCCCTTTGAATGGACATTACAACTTTTTCCCGAATGGTTGTTTGCTATTTCAGTATTATTAGCTTTATTTTTTATAGTTGATTCAATTGCTTATAAACGTGAAACGCGTGAAGATTTGGTTAAAGATCAACAGCATTTTGTTCCGATTTCTATTATTGGAAAACGCAATTTTATATTGTTAGCCATTATTTTAGTCAGCGTGATTTTAACCAAAACATTTCACGGTTTTTATGCTGCTTTAGGGATTGCAAATGCTGATATATTGGCTAATTTAACTCGTGATGTAATTATTTTTATAACGGCGGTGATTTCTTATTTCATAACTCCAGATGAAGCGCATCAAAGCAATGAGTTTAATTTTCATCCTTTAGAAGAGGTTGCAGTATTATTTATTGGATTGTTTATTACGATGATTCCAGCGTTACTCATTTTGCAAGCAAAAGGCAGTGAATTTGGGATTACAACGCCTACCCAATTTTTTTGGTACACAGGAATGCTTTCCTCATTTTTAGATAATGCGCCGACTTATTTGAGTTTCACTGCATTAGCGCAAGGTGTGTTAGGTGTTCAAGGGGATTTAAACACAATTATTCAACATAGCAAATATGGAGAATCTTTGTTAATTGCAATTAGTTTAGGAGCGGTATTTATGGGTGCTAATTCTTATATTGGAAATGCGCCTAATTTTATGGTAAAGAACATCACCGAGAAACGCGGTATTAAAATGCCTTCTTTTGGTGGTTATTTGTTATGGTCGGGCGGGATTTTAATTCCTTTATTTGTTGTAATTAATTGGTTGTTTTTATAGCAAAAAATAAAGGAATAAACTACTTTTTATGGATTTTTTTGTGTATCGGTGTTATAAGGGTAATTCCTTTAATTATTAGAGCCACGGAGAGATACCATGAAAGTAGGACTTTTAGGCTTTGGCAAAGCAGGAAAAGCGGTTGCTTCGATACTTTTATTGAGAAAAGAAACTGAATTAGTTTGGGTGCTAAAAAAATCAGGTAAATCAAAGCATTATTCTGTACCTGAATTTTTAGGCGTTGAATCAGATGAACCTGGGTTAATTTTCTCAAAAACTGAATGGACAGCAAAACAATTATTGGATAAATATCCTGTAGATGTTATCGTAGATTTTTCTTCTAAAGATGGTATTTCATTTTATGGAGAAGAAGCGGGAAAAAGAGAAATCGCTATTGTTACTGCTATTTCTGAATATCCAGAGGATCAAATCCACTACATTGAGCAACTTTCAAAAGATACTAAAGTGCTTTGGTCGCCCAATATCACGATTGGTATTAACTTTTTGATGATTGCAGCAAAAATCCTACAGAAAATAGCACCTTATACAGATATTGAAATTATCGAGGAGCATTTTAAAGATAAAAAGGAGATTTCTGGAACAGCAAAGAAAATTGCTAATTCACTAAGCATTCCCATCATTGATATAAAAAGCATTCGAGCAGGAGGAATTATTGGACGGCATGAAATCTTATTTGGATTTCCTTATCAAACGGTTCGTTTATTACACGAATCTATTTCAAGAGAAGCATTTGGAAACGGTGCATTATTTGCCGCTTTAGCCATCGTAAATAAAGAAAAAGGGCTTTATTCAATGGAAGATTTGCTATTGCCTTATTTCTCTCTTGAATCTTAAAAATAAAAAACCTAGTAGGCTTTTAAAACCTGCTAGGTTTAGTCATTTAAAAAAGTATAGAAATAAATTAAAAGAAAGTTTTAACAGGAAGATTAAAAAATAAAAAAGAATCGCCCTAAAAAAGAGAAAAGGAAATTAGGGCGATTTAAGGGTTAAGCGGAGTGAGAAAGATTTTTTTCAGCCCATGTATTCATTTCAGCTTTGAGGGTGCTGAGCAAATCGATATGATGACTGGAATTATTCTTAACTTTTTCTTCCAAGTTATTATACAAATCTAATTGCAAAGAACTCATTTCTTCGACAGTATGAACCTTTTGTAAATCAGCAAGATAACTGTTAAAAACATGAGAGCAATCGGTGAACAAACCCGCTTGTTGTTGCATAAAGTTTTGGGTTAATTTATTCATCATATTCGTCCATTCCTGCAATGCGGGCGCAGAAATGTTGGTTTGCATCATATTTAGTTGATTACGAAATAAATTGTGAAATGCGGCACTATTGATTTCACTCAATTGTTGGGTAGATTGAATCGAGGCTTTAATTAATTGCGTCAAATCGGCATTGGTTATTTGATAATGCAATGCGTCATTCATATTGGCGGTATTGGTTTCGGTGAGCTTTCTGAGGTTTTCTAAAGAGGCTTGTCCCATATCCAGCCATTGTTTGAAGAAGGGTGTTGCCATAATTAATCTCCTTGTTGCATGGGTGACTCACTGTTTTGAGGGAAAAACGTCTGCGGTCGCAAACATCAATCTAATTATAGCAGATTCATAAAAAATACTAATGCTGTTTATTTTTATATTTAAAATCAATGAGTTGTAATATTTACTTTTTAAACATAAAAAACCTCCACTTTTATGCAAAATGGAGGAGTGGTGAGAGGAAAGTAATGAATTTAATGAGGCGTTGCAGCGTCCCAGTTTTGTTTTTTACGGTAAATGGTGGAGGCGCTAATTCCTAAGTGAATCGCGGCTTTAGGAATGTTGCCATTGCATAAACTAATGGCGCGTTCGATGATTTCTCGTTCTATGTCTGCGAGAGGACGAATGCTCTCCACAGAATCTGGCAAAATGCCTGAATGTCTTTGAATAGATGTCATTGAGGAAATGGAAGGTTTCATAAATATTCCTTCGTCTAATAAATGATTGATTTGAGGGTGAAAACCGTTTAAAGGCGGCGGTAACATTTCTGGCGTAACAAATTCGCCATCGTTTAAAACAACAATGTTTCTCATCACGTTTTGTAATTGGCGAACATTTCCAGGCCAGTTATAAGCTAAAAACATCGATTCAGTTTGAGGCATGAAATCTTTAAAACGTTTGCCTTCTTCTTCGCTGTATTCTAATAAAAACTTCCGAGCAATCATCATTACATCGGCATCTCTTTTTCTCAAAGACGGTAATGTAATGGGAATAACGTGCAATCGATAATACAAATCTTCACGAAACCGTCCCCCTGCAACTTCTTTTAAGGGGTCTTTATTGGTTGCACAAATAAAACGAATATCTGCTTTCTTTAATTCGCTACTTCCCACCGGTTGATAAGAACCCGTTTGAATAAAACGTAAGAATTTGGTTTGTAAATCCATATCCATATCGCAGATTTCATCTAAAAATAATGTGCCGCCATTTGCGGTTGATGCCGCGCCTTGACGTGTGAGATGCGCGCCGGTGAATGCGCCTTTGACGTGTCCGAAAATCTCGCTTTCCATTAAATCTCGCGGGATTGCGGCACAGTTAATTGCTACGAAAGCATTGTTTTTGCGCTCGCTTTCTTTGTGAATCGCTTCGGCGCAGAGTTCTTTGCCTGTTCCTGATTCACCCGTAATAAAAACAGTGGCTTTGCTCGGCGCGGCGCTTTCGATGATGTGATAAATCCCTCGCATCACGACCGATGATCCGATAAATCCATGATAATTATCACGAAAACCTTCTTTGTAACTTTCAACAAGCGCGGACAAACGTTGGCGTTCGATGGCGTTTCGCAAAGTGATTAAAAGGCGTTCGGGAACGAAAGGTTTTTCAATAAAATCAAACGCTCCATTACGCATTGCATCGACGGCGACATTCACTGATCCGTGTCCAGTGACGACCACCACCGAGATTTCAAGATGTTGATCAGTAACATATTTTAAAATTGCCATCCCGTCCATGTCGGGCAATTGCAAATCGAGCAACATAATGTGTGGGGGATTATTTTTAATAAATTCAAGGGCTTCGTTGCCAGTTTCGACTAAAGTCAACTGAATAGTTTCATTGCGCAGGTATTCACGATACAACAGCGCGATGGAGTGGCTATCTTCAACGATTAAGACGTTCGGTTTCATGGTATGACCATCCTGAGAAATTGCGTTTTACAGTGCAAAATACAAAATATTTTGGCGATTTGCAATACCTAAAGCATAGTCTATGCCATTTGTTTTATCCAACAAAATCAAGCTATTATCTTGTTTTTATTAAAAAAGAACTGTTTACTCTTCATTCAAACGATGTCATTTTTTCGACGCTAATTTCATGTCATTTTTATGACTAATTTGCTGACAACTTGCGATAACTAGCTCTACCCTTTACAATTAACTTTAAAATAATCTTGGAGGATTTCAAATGCGTGTTTTCTTAATCTGTTTAAGCCTTTTCTTAAATACTACTTTTGCACAAGCAGCTGATATTAATGCAATTATTGCGGTTGCTGCAAATGGAAATAATCAATCCAGTGCAATCACCAGTGCAACCAAAGCCTCGTTTTTCTTATTATTTAATAACGAAGGAAACTTTTTACAAGCTATTGCAAATAAAAACCAAGGCGACGCGAGAGAAGCTGCCGCTAATTTAGCAAAACAAGGCGCAACTATTTTGGTTGCAAATGGCTTTGATCGTGCCTCATTGGAAGCGATTTCTGCACAGGATGTCATTCCTATAAAAAAAACAGGTGCAATTTCTAAAGCCGTTCAAAGCCTCGTGGTTTGTGAAGAACCTGAGAAAAAATAATTCAACATGGACATTTCTTTAAGTGCTTTAATCGGGATATTTCTGCTGTCATTGCTAGGATCAGCGTTTTTCTCAGCATCAGAAACTGGCATGATGGCGACCAATCGTTACCGCCTACGTCATTTAGCAAGTCAAGGTCACGCGGGCGCACAACGGGTTTTACGGCTCTTAGAACACCCAGACCGTATGATCGGGGTGATTTTATTAGGCAATAATTTCGTTAATACCCTCGCCTCCTCAGTTGCTACCCTTATTGCTATCAAATTAGGGGGAGAAACTGCGGTTGCAATTGCCGCATTAATTACTACGATTGTTTTATTAATCTTTGGGGAAGTCACGCCCAAAATGGTCGCTGCATTATTACCTGAACGCATTGCATTTCCAGTTTCTCGCCTCATTTTACCTTTATTAACTATATTGTATCCATTTGTTTGGCTTATCAATTTAATTGGGGTGAACATCTTAAAACTTTTTGGGGTTTCTTTACCTAAAAATAATCATAATAATCATCACCTTAATTTAGATGAATTGCGCACGTTGGTTCATGAAGCTGAAGGCATTATTCAACTTAATCATCGTGAAATGTTATTGGGGATTTTAGATTTAGAGAAAAAAACCATTGAAGATATTATGATTCCACGCAGTGACATCTTAGGAATTGATTTAGAAGATTCTCTAACAACTATCTCTAAAAAACTTTCAGATGCTCAACACAGCCGTTTATTATTGTATCAAGATAGCATTGAAAATGTGATAGGAATCATACAGTTAAGAAAACTTCTGCCTTATTTCCAACATAATGATTTGGATAAAGAAATCTTAAAACAAGAAGCCGCAAAAGAACTTTATTTTATTCCTGAAGGAACTTCTCTTTATACACAGCTTTTAAACTTTCAACGCCAAAAACGCCGCGTTGGTTTGGTGGTAAATGAATATGGTGATATTCAAGGATTAGTCACTTTAGAAGATATTTTAGAGGAAATTGTTGGAGAATTTACTACCTCGCCCGATGCTTTCAATCAGCATTTACATCTTCAATCTGACGGCACTTATTTGGTCGATGCAAGTATGCCCATTCGTGATTTGAACAAAGCATTGCATTGGCAATTATCAACCGATGGTGCAAGAACCTTAAATGGATTGATTTTAAATTACTTAGAAACCATTCCTCAAACGGGGATAAGTTTCCGTATTTCAAATTATTCAATGGAAATCATTCATGTTACAAACAATGCGATTAAAACTGTCCGAATTTTTCCAGATAAATCATAGTTTTATTAAATTTTAAATCTTAAAAAGATACAAATCAATAAACACTCGAACCCGAGCAAAATATTCACGAAAGGTGGTTTTAATTTGCCATCTTTTTTCTTTTCAAAGGATATTTAATGTAATGTTAATTCTATGACTGAAAATGCACCAAATTTTGTAGATTGGATGATTCAATGGTTAGCTAATAATCCGGGTTGGTCGGGATTGGTAGTGTTTTTGATTTCGTTGGGCGAATCATTGGCTGTGGTGGGGCTTTTTATCCCTGGGACGGTGGTGATGTTTGGGATCGGTGCACTCGTCGCAATGGGTGGGATGAATTTGTGGGATACGTTGCTGTGGTCGATTGCGGGGGCGATTGTCGGCGACGGGATTAGTTTTTGGATCGGACATCATTATCGAGAAGCGATGCGCAGTATGTACCCGTTCAATCGTCACCCCGAATGGTTGACCCGCGCCGAAGTATTTTTCGCTCGACACGGTGGAAAAAGCGTCGTATTTGGACGATTTGCCGGACCAGTGCGTCCGATTATCCCAGTTGTGGCGGGCATGATGGGCATGACACCTGCGCGTTTTTATGTGGTGAATGTAATTTCGGCGTTGTTGTGGGCACCGTCGTATATTTTGCCGGGAGTGGTGTTGGGTGCGTCGTTATCGGTGGCGGCGGGCGTGACGACGCGATTGGCGATTTTAGTGGTGATCGTGATTGGGATCGTGTGGTTCACGGGGTGGTTGGTCGGAAGAACCTATCGACAATTGCAACCACAGGCTTATCAACTAATGGCGCATTTTTTTCAAAAACACTTTCCAAATCAATCAGATGTTTATATTTTAGTTGAATTGGGGATTATTTTAATAATTGCGGCGGGGTTATTTGTGATGCTGTTGATATGGCAACGTCCGTTAAGCCTTGATAGTCAAGTGTATTTTCTATTTCAAAACCTCCGCACGCCTTGGGCAGATCATTTGATGGTGTTCGTCACCAGTTTGGGGACTTTCACGGCAAATTTATGGATTGCAAGTTTCGGATTTGGCTGGTTAATTTGGCAACAACATTGGCGAGCGTTGGGTTATTGGATTGCCGCCTTAGCTTTTGGGGTTTTAACCGCGACGATATTACATTCATTGATGCCTTTATTTCCGCCCACGTTGTCCTTAGAAGAAGGTAAACCATTGTTTTTTCAGCAAGTTGATTTGACAATGGGCGTTTTATTGTACGGTTTTTGGGCGGTGCTGATTGAACTTGAACTATCGACTTTTTGGCGATTTATTCCTTACACGCTCGTAAGTACTTGGATTGTAGGTGAATTAATTGCATCGCTGTATTTAGCGCAATATTGGTTGTCTGACGGATTAGTGAATATCGCTTTGTCTTTGATTTGGGTAGCTTTTTTGGGATTAGCCTATCGCCGTCGACCCACGTCATCCGTGCGTTATTTGAAATTGAGTGCGGCGTTAATGACGGGAATTATTGCAATGAGCGCGTGGCATTTTTCCTTTCATCACACAGAAACCGTCAACCGCCATGTCGTTGAATATCCTATTTTTTATTTAAATTCAGAACAATGGTGGCAACAAGATTGGGATCAACTTCCTTCAAATCGGGTCGATTGGGCGGGCGAGGCAGTGCAACCTTTCACCGTGCAATATGCGGGGGATTTAGACTTTTTACGCGAACATCTATTAACCCAAGGTTGGCAAGATTCACCCGCATTCACCGCAGCGGCAACTTTGCAATGGTTGAATCCAGACCCTAAAATCAATGAGTTACCTGTTTTACCAAAAGTTCACGATGGTCAACACGAAATCTTGCAATTAATGAAAATCGACGGTTCATCTCGATGGATTTTAAGATTGTGGAAAACCTACACCATTTTAAGCAACCAGAAACCCGTGTGGGCGGGACAAGTTACTCGTGAAACATTAAAAAAATCCTTAGAAATCATCATATTACCCAGAACAGAACCTGATTTATTCGCGCCCTTAGAAATCCTAAAAGAAACTGTCCGACAAATCCCACAACATTCTCCAAAAAAACATTTATTATTATTACATCAACCCTAACCCCTTACTATGCTGCAATTGGTTATTTTAGTGGTGCACTATAGAGTGAAATATTGTTCTAATTTCTTGAAATACAAAGACCATCGCCCACTAAATGCACCATTATCTTAAATAGGCTTTCCACTCAATGTAATCATCCCATTGTTGCATATTTTCTTCATGACTAGCGTGAAGATGATCGACAAATACTTCCCACGAACTATGATATTTAGTTTCTAATAAACGTAGTTTCTCGCGTACCGTATGCAATGAGGAAAGATAATCAAACAAAAGCAAATTGCCGATGTCTTGTTTGTGGATGATTAGCATAAAATTGTCTTTTTAATCAAGAGGTTAAAATGATGCAGTTTATAAATAAAAAATGCAACTATAATTTTATTTTCTCTATGATAATTTGCTTTCCATCAATTTTAAATTTGAAATATTTTTCAGTATCTTCAAGTAATTCCACGTTTCCATAATGCATTTGTCTATGATGATTAGCGCAGAGCGTAATTAAGTTAGCTATGCCTAGAGAGCCTTTTTCTGAAACGGGAATAACGTGATGTGTTTCTATATAGTATTCACCATCTTTTTTCCTAAAAGAATACGGAGTTTCACCCATTTTTGAACAAATTAAACATTTATAATTTGTTAATTTTTTTATTTTATTTGCAATAGCTCCACGCTCAATATATTTTGAAACTCTTTCTTTCACTATTGGTGAGGATAAATCTATCATTATATTTTCTAGTTCATTAATCCCTTTAATATCATTAGATTTTTGCTGTATTTTTTCATCAGAGAGTATTTCTTTTATTTCATCAGCAATCTGCACCTCAAAAATATCTTTATGATCATGTAAAAATTTTTTTAGTTTTTCATCTTTTTTATTTTGATCATAAATCACTTTCAAGATATTTTTAACATTACCTTTATCTAGATAATTAAAACCTTGTTTGCCTAGTTTTTTAGTTGGTGGTAGAAAATTTTTTTCTTCAATAATTTGATCACTTATCTCAACATAATTATTAAGACGGATAATATGATTAACATGTGATTTAATGTTACCATCTATGTATTTTTTATATATTTCTTCTTCAGCGTAACGCTTAGACCATCCAAATTCAGGAAATCCATAAAATCCAACAATATATTTTTTGCTTTCATTTTTATTGGTACTAAATAAAAAAATAATCTTTACATTTCTTGATTTATTGGCATCTGGTAAGCGGAAAAGGACTGGTGAATAACCTATGTAATAGTCCCCATCTTCCAATGAGAGTTTATTATGTCCAAAAGTAACGCTTTCGTACATATTTTGTTCATCTTGAACATAGCTGTATCCTGAGTTTTTTAAATCTTCATTGGTTGGTTCTCCTTCCCAGCCAGTGCTATTCCAAGACATAGAGGCTAAAATACCAAAATTTTCAGCGTTCTTCATGATAATAGTGACCCATTAGTTATTGAATGAAATTCTTACGCAGAATATTGTAACATCTTATAACTAAAAAATAAATAAGCTCTTGAATGGGATTAAAAAAGCCCCATTGTTTTAGCGCACAATCGCTTACAGAGGAGTTACCATGACCGAACAAACCAATCCCCCCGTTGAAGAACAGCCCGTCGTTGAAATCGTTGATCAAGAGGTTATTTCTGAAACCGCCCCCATCGAAGATATTGTTGAAATGTCAGAAGAAAATGATCAAAGCATTTTGATTGAACAATTACAACAAGAACTCGCTCAATTACAATTCCAAGTCGCTGATTATAAAGACCGTTTTGTACGTCAACAAGCGGAGATGGAAAATACTCGCAAACGCTTACAACGTGACGTTGAAGACGCGCATAAGTTTGCTTTGAAAAACATTGCAAATGAATTATTGCCCGTCTGTGATTCAATGGAAATGGAACAAGCCGCCGCTCAAAAAGAAAATGCTGATATGAATGCGTTGCGTGAAGGTAGTGCGTTGATTTATAAGATGTTAAGCGGGGTTTTAGATAAATTCGGCGTGCAAACCATCAATCCCGAAGGCGAGAAATTTAATCCAGAATTCCACGAAGCCCTCGCCATGCAGCCCGTCAACACTCAAGAAGCGGGCACTGTGCTCTTTGTTCAACAAAAAGGTTATCTGCTCAATGGGCGTTTGTTGCGACCCGCTCGCGTGATTATCGCCAAGGCAATGGAATAGCTTGAAAAACATTTGTACACCCCAACTTAACCTCACCAACAAACTTATTTGAAAAACTTAAAAAGAGGATTCTTTACTATGTCAAAAATTATCGGTATCGATTTGGGCACAACCAATTCTTGCGTGGCGATCATGGAAGGCGGCAAACCTCGCGTCATCGAAAACAGCGAAGGCACTCGCACTACCCCATCTGTGGTTGCATTTGCGAATGATGGCGAAATCTTGGTCGGTCAATCCGCTAAACGCCAAGCCGTTACTAATCCTAAAAATACTTTATTTGCAGTGAAACGTTTGATTGGTCGTCGTTTCAAAGATGACGTAGTTCAACGCGATATTAAAATGGTTCCTTATAACATTGTCGGCGCGGATAATGGCGATGCGTGGGTTGAAGCAAATGGGAAGAAAATGGCTCCCCCAGAAATCGCCGCTCGCGTGTTAATGAAAATGAAGAAAACCGCCGAAGATTACTTAGGCGAAGAAGTCACAGAAGCAGTCATTACTGTCCCAGCTTATTTTAATGATTCTCAACGTCAAGCCACTAAAGATGCGGGAAGAATTGCAGGTTTAGATGTTAAAAGAATTATCAATGAACCAACCGCCGCAGCCTTAGCGTATGGAATGGATAAAAAACGCGGTGATTCTAAAATCGCAGTTTATGATTTGGGCGGTGGAACATTCGATATTTCAATCATTGAAATTGCGGAAGTCGACGGTGAACATCAATTTGAAGTGCTTTCTACCAATGGTGATACATTTTTAGGGGGTGAAGATTTTGATGCGCGTTTGATTGATTATCTCACCGCAGAATTTAAGAAAGATTCTAGTGTTGATTTACATAATGATCCGTTAGCATTACAACGTTTGAAAGAAGCTGCTGAAAAAGCCAAAATTGAGCTTTCTTCAAGCCAACAAACTGAAATCAACTTACCTTACATCACCGCCGATGCAAGTGGTCCTAAGCATTTGAATTTAAAGATTACTCGTGCGAAGTTTGAATCTTTAGTGGAAGAGTTAGTTGAAAGAACCATTGCTCCTTGTAAAATGGCGTTAAAAGACGCGGGTTTAAGCACGTCTGAGATTGATGAAGTGATTTTAGTGGGCGGTCAATCTCGGATGCCAAAAGTCCAAGAAATGGTTGCAAAATTGTTTGGAAAAGAACCAAGAAAAGACGTGAATCCAGACGAAGCAGTGGCAGTCGGCGCAGCGATTCAAGGTGGGGTTTTATCAGGTCAAGTTAAAGACGTGTTATTATTAGACGTTACACCGCTTTCTTTGGGTATTGAAACCTTAGGCGGAGTCATGACCAAATTAATTACCAAAAACACCACAATTCCAACTAAACAATCGCAAACTTTTTCTACCGCAGAAGATAATCAAAATGCTGTTACAGTTCACGTTTTACAAGGTGAGCGTGAAATGGCTTCTGCAAATAAATCATTAGGTAAATTTGATTTGATGGGCATTCCTCCTGCGCGTCGAGGAGTTCCTCAAGTTGAAGTGACTTTTGACATTGATGCAAATGGTATTTTACACGTTTCTGCAAAAGACAAAGCAACCGGTAAAGAACAATCGATTAGAATTACGGCATCAAGTGGTTTGAGTGAAGATGAAATCAAAAACATGGTCAAAGACGCAGAACTTCACGCAGCAGAAGATAAGAAATTCCACGATTTAATTACTGCGAGAAACCAAGCCGATAATATGGTTCATTCGGTTGAGAAAATGTTAGAGGAAATGGGCGATAAAATTGATGCGTCCGAGAAATCTAGCATTGAAACCGCCGTTAAAGCGCTCAAAGACGTTTTACAAAGCGATGACAAAGAAGCCATTGAAAACAAAACGAAGGCTTTAACTGAAGTTTCAAGTAAATTAGCAGAGAAAATGTACAGCCAAGCAGGTGGTGCGGCGGGCGTTGATCCAACCGCTGGTTTCACCGATGCTGCGCAAGCCGCTCAAAATCCTAATGCAAGCGGTAAGAAAAAAGACGATGTCGTCGACGCTGAGTTCGAAGAAATCAAAGAAAAGAAATAATTTCTTTTCTTAAAATATAGGATTTGGTATTCTCAGCGTTATTTCTGGGAATATCAAATTTTTTCTTTAATTAGTAGCGCAGTTTTGTAAAAAATGGTAATTAATTTTGATCAAAATAAGCGTAATAAAACATTGAAAGAAAGAGGATTAGATTTTAATGATGCTTTATTTGTATTTACTATGAATTTGAGGATATTCGTCAAGATTATGGAGAGCAACGAATAATCTGTGTTGGTTTTTTGAAAAAAAGAATGGTAATTATTGGATATGTGCAACGCGGTGAAATTCGCCATATTTTTTCAATGAGGAAAGCAAATGAACGGGAATTTAATAAATATCGGCAGCGATTTAGCGAAAGTTGATGCGCATATTATCTCACAAGAAGAATATGATGAATTGCCTGAATTAACCGATGAAATGTTTGAACGAGCAAGTTATAAAAGAGCTGGCGTTGAGATTGTACCCATTGAAATTGAATTACCTAAAGAAATTATCCAATATTTCAAAGCATTTGGAAAAAATTGGCAATTACAAATGAGTGATGCTTTAGAACAATGGATTAAAACTCACCCAATTTAAGGAATTTTTTATGAAAATTCATGTTTATACTTTGTGTTGGAATGAAGAAATTATTTTGCCTTATTTTTTAAAGCATTATGAAACTATCGCTGATAAAATTATTGTTTATGATAATATGTCAACTGATAGTTCTTTAAATATTTTAAAAACCCATCCAAAGGTAGAAATTAGAGTTTATGACTCTAATAATCAAATTAGAGATGATTTGTATCTTGATATAAAAAATAATTGTTGGAAAGATTCTCGAGGTAGAGCTGATTGGGTAATTGTTGTTGATACTGATGAATTTATATATCATCTTGATTTATATGATTTTTTAAAGAAAAAATACTCAAAAGGTATTACACTTTGCAAACCAAAAGGTTATTTAATGGTGAGTGAGAAGTTACCGACGACAAAAGGAATGATTTATGATGAACTAAAAAGAGGTATTCCTCAAGAAGCCTCATCTAAATCCGCAATATTTAATCCAAATAAAATTGAAGAAATAAATTATTCTGCGGGTGCGCATTCTTGTGAACCGACGGGTGAAATTAAATTATATGAATCCTCTGGCGATTTGAAATTATTACATTATAAAGTTTTGAGTTTAGATTATCTATTAACCAGAAGTCGACAATGTAAAGAAAGATTGAGTGAAGTTAATAAACAAAATAATTGGGGAAAACATTACACAGTTGATGAGCAAATTAAAACTCAGAAATTCTTTGAACGATTAAAAGAAGCAACGATAATTATTTAATAAAATTTGGATTAGATAAAAATGGCAAAACGTGATTATTACGAAGTATTAGGTGTACCGAGAAACGCGAGCGAAGCGGAGATTAAAAAATCCTATCGTCGTTTGGCAATGAAATATCATCCCGACCGCAATCAGGGCGATGCAGAAGCCGAGAATCAATTCAAAGAAGCCAAAGAAGCCTATGAAATTTTGAGCGACGAACAAAAACGTGCTGCTTATGATCAATTTGGTCACGCGGGCGTTGAAGGCAATATGGGCGGCGGCGGAGACGCAGGTTTCAGCGGATTTGGAGATATTTTCGAAAGCGTGTTCGGCGATATGTTCGGCGGCGGAGGCGGTGGAAATCGCAACCGAGTCTATCGAGGCGCAGATTTACGTTACGATTTGCAATTAACCCTCGAACAAGCCGTGAACGGGACAGAAGTCAAAATCCGCATTCCGACGCACGTTACTTGTTTAGCTTGTAGCGGAACGGGTGCAAAAAGTGGAACAAAACCAACAACTTGCAATACTTGCGGCGGTGCTGGACAAGTTCGAATGCAAAAAGGCTTTTTCTCAATTCAACAAGCCTGCCCGACCTGTCACGGTTCAGGGGCGATTATTCGTGATCCGTGCCCGTCGTGTCGCGGCGAAGGGCGAGTTGCCGAGCACAAAACCTTATCCGTCAAAATTCCCGCGGGCGTGGATAATGGTGATCGGATTCGCTTACAAAATGAAGGTGAACCGGGTGGAAATGGTGGACCCGCTGGCGATTTATATGTACAAGTCCATGTAAAACCTCATACTTTTTTCAGCCGCGAAGACAACCATTTGTTTTGCGAAGTGCCGATCGATATTGTAACGGCGGCGTTGGGTGGCGAATTGGAAGTCCCTACTTTAAATGGGAAAGTTTTATTGAGCATTCCGAGCGAAACCCAAAGCGGAAAAGTCTTTAGAGTCAAAGGGAAAGGCATCAAACCCGTGCGCGGCGGTCCGATTGGGGATTTGCATTGTCGAGTGGTCGTTGAAACACCGGTGAAATTAAATTCGCAGCAAAAAGAGTTGTTACGTCAATTCTCACAAACCATGAAAGACAGTGGAATGCCGCATCATCCAAAAACCAAATCGTGGTTAGAAAGTGTCAAAGATTTTTTTGAGAACTTGAAATCTTAACTTTATGAAAATCCTCAATTTTTTCGCTCGTAGAATTTTCTTTTTAGTGGTGCGAGCGTTGTTGTGGATTTTGTTAGGAACGGTGGTGCGACATCGAGAAAGATTACCCATTTCTGGCGCGGCGATCATCATTGCAAATCATAACAGTCATTTGGATACATTAGTGATTATGGGCTTGTTTTCATTAGATAATTTACCTCGACCTGTTGCGGCGGCGGATTATTTTTATCGAAATGGATTTATGAAATGGTTTGCAGAAAATGTGATTGGAATCATAGCGTTAGAACGTCGCAAAGATCATCGAGATGAGCAACTTGATCCGCTTGAAAAAGTCAATGAAGCATTGCAACGGGGAGAAAAAGTGATCTTTTTTCCTGAAGGAACTCGTGGAGAACCCGAGCGTTTGTCGGAGTTTAAGTCTGGCATTTCAAAACTCGCGGCAAAACATCCAACTGTTCCAATCATTCCGATTTTATTGTATGGGTTAGGAAAATCAATGCCAAAAGGAAGTCATTTTCCGATTCCAATGTCTGCGCAAGTCTTTGTTTGTCGATATAAATTTTCATCGCAAACCTTATTAATTCGTTTGCAACGTTTATTCAATCGTTTTACCCGACAACTTGAGAAAAAGGGCAAGTTGTTTCTTTAATTTAACTTTGAGGAATTTTCACAATGGATATTTTAGAACGCATTAAAGAACAAGTCACCGCAAATCCAGTTATTATTTATATGAAAGGCACGCCCAAAATGCCACAATGTGGTTTTTCATCTCGTGCGGCGCAAGCATTGCAAGCGTGCGGCATTCCTTTCGCGTATGTGAATGTGTTGGCGGATGAGGAAATTCTTGTAAATCTTCCGCGCTTTGCAAATTGGCCCACTTTTCCTCAAATTTATGTGAAAGGTGAATTAATTGGCGGTTGCGATATTACCTTAGAATTACATCAAAAAGGTGAATTAAAACAAATGCTTGAACAAGCTGTTGTTTAGTTCATTTGCGTGAGAAAAAATCAATTAATTCTCACGCTTTTCTTTGAGAACAAAGAGATGAAATTACAAAATAAAGTGGTTCATTAATGTTGAAAGTTGTTGAGCTTGTGTATTCATTTCTGAGCTTGCGCTGGCGAGTTCTTCAGATGCCGCAAGATTTTGATGTGTAATGATTTCAAGCTGAATAATTAATTTATTGATTTCAATGATTTTCTTGCTTTGTTCATGACAAGTTTGATTAATGCCATCGACTAATTGTGCGGTTTCTTGAACTTCTGGCAAAATTCGATTAAACATTTTCTTCGCATAATCAGAAACTTTTTGGCTATTATATGTCAACTGACTGATTTTTAAGGCAGTTTCGTGACTGTGATCCGATAATTGACGCACCTCGCTGGCAACCACTTCAAATCCCAATCCTTGCTGTCCCGCTTTCGCCGCCTCAATCGCCGCATTTAACGCCAACAAACGGGTTTGATGAGCAATTTCTTTTACCACATTAATGCGCTCAATGATTTCTTCCATTACCAACGTTGTATTCAAAATTGCTTTGTCACCTTGTTGAGCAAGCAATGCCGCTTCTTTTGCACGGCTGAAAGTATAACTTGCACTACTCGCATTATGTCCAACACTATTTGTTAAATGCACCATTGATTGATTAGTTTTCTCTAAATTTGTAGTTTGTAGAGAACTATTTTGGGCAATTTGTTCAGCAGTTTGTTTCAATTGGTTCGACATAATTTTAATTTGCTCAATTACTTCTTGCACGCATAACAAGTTTTCTCTCAACTGAATTGCCATTTTTTGCATTGCAAACGCTAAACGTCCAATTTCATCGTTGCGATGATTATTTTTAAACTCTTGATTCAAATAACCAGAGGAAATATTCTCGGCAATTTTCACAATATATTGCAAAGGATTATGAATTGATTTTGTAATAAACCATGATAGCAAACTAACGATTATAATTACCATAAAAATACTTACCACCAAATGCCACATTAGTTTATGCCACATCATTTTTTGAATACTATCGATGTTTTCTATTAGCAATAAATCACCAATGTATTGATTAGTAAAATCATGCAAAGGAATTTTATAAGTAGTATAAAGTTGTTCATCAAAGATATAATCTATATCATTTTCTTGATATTGTGAAATAAATTCAGATGCAATTTGGGAAGAAAATGTATAAAAAACTTGCTCACCAATTTTTATATCAGTTTTTGCTGATTCAAATCGTTTTGCTTTATCAAAAACTTGTTGTTTAATACCCACCGCATATTCCAAACCAAAAATATGTTTCAAATGATGTGCTAAACGCAAAGGTTCTCCACTAATTTCAATTGATCCAATATGTTTATTTTGATAAAAAGCGGGGTAAATTAATCGTAATTTCAAACCTTTGCGTCCTACTTCTAAACCACGTTTGGGTTGCAATATTTTATTAGTTTCTACAACCATTGGACGAAATGATGCTAAATCATCACTATGCTTTTCAGGCAAATGTACACGGAGAAAACTTATCGCAGGTGCTAAATGAAAATGAATATGATCAATATGAAAGTCTTGTCGTGCAATATCATGATAATGTTTTATTTTTTGATAGAGTTCTTCACGTTTTTGTTCTGCAAATAATTGCATTAAATGTTGATCATTTAAAAGCGCGGTCAAACCCAATCCAAATAAAACATATTGCTCTTTTAAAAGGTTCTCAAAAATATTTTGATATTGTGATAAATGCAATGCTCTTGCTTGCGTCACACTATTTTTATAATCTAAATAATTATCCCATAGTTGATATGCCGTTAAAATAACGATAGTAGAAATCCCAAAAATGAGTAATTTTGTTTTAATTTGCATCGCAATCCTCCACAATATTTGTTATATTTAATAAGCGATACTGAACAAAGTGAGTGGTTCACGTTTTCCTTTCACTTTGACTTGCTGCTGTTGTTTGCAAATGTGATTTGTTGAATGTTTCAACCATAGGTTTTCTGAAACGAGAATTTCTCCACTGATTGCATGATCACAAATTCGTTTCGCGGTGTTCACTGTATCTCCAATCACATCGTAGGCTTTTACCTTTTGACTTCCTAACAATCCTTCCACTAAAAAACCACAATGAATTCCAATCCCTGTTCCTAATGAAAAATCTTTCAAAAATGTATTGAGTTTCTTTGAAAGTAATTGCGCTAATTGAATTGCACTATTTGAATCATCCATAACTAACATAATTTCATCACCCGTATATTTTGTTTTAATAAGATATTGATTAAATTCAGAATTTGACAACCAACAGCTTTCCCCGATTTCAAAATATTGATTCAACATTGCAACGACAGTTTCTGGATTTTGTAATTCGCTCCATTGCGTAAAGCCCCGAATATCAACGAAAATCACCGTTCGTTCGCGTCGATTTAAACTCAAGGATTCAGGATTGTTGATTGCCGCGTCGAGCAAATGTCGCCCCAACAACCATTCTGAATAACATTGTAACTGGCGGCTAGTTTCTTTCAAAATAGTTAAATAAATTTGAGCATTTAAGTGAGCAAATCCAAATACAATTCCTAAAAAGAATATCGATAAAGTGAGAAAAATATGGCTTTTATCGGCGAAGAAATTAACTGGATCAGTATGACAATGAAAACTTGTGTTTAAAAACAACTGTTCAAAAATCCAATACATCACCCCTAAAATAGAAATTCTCACCATACTTTCCAAAACAATTAATTTTGGATAATACCAACGAAAATATTGCAAAATACCTATTAAAATTGAAAAGAACCAATACGCTAAATGATGCGGTTTTTCAAAGAAATTTAACGATTGAGAAAACGACTCATCGAGAAATAAAATATGTAAAGCAATTTCTCCAACTGTGTAACAAAAAACACCGATGAGATTTCCAATCAAAGGGCGAGGATTTTTCTCATATTGCCAACGCCCCAACCAATACGCTTGCAATACCGCACTCATGAGCATTAATACAAAACCCGCCGAGAGAAAATATACCGACGTTCCTTTAAGCAACATTTCCAAAAAAATATTTACAATCGGGAAATGCGCACTATTATTAAAAAACTCTTGAACAATTTGGCTTTTTTTTGTACCGCTCAAACGACTTTCAATGGAGGACACGCGCTAATTTCCATAATGTTGATTTTCTAATCTACATCATATCAATTAAAGATTAACATTATCTTAATTTTTATAGCTTGCTTGACGAGGCAGAATTCGACCAATCTCAATGGTATCACCGATCACATCAAATAAAATCCGATAATCTCCCACTCTAACTCGATAGGCGGGTTCAAAATTGGTCAATTTCTTCACATTACTTATGTTTGGAAATTGCTCTAATTCGAGTATTTTTTGATGAATACGAGATTTATCAATCTTATCAATTTTCTTCAAATCTTTGAGTGCACTTTCTCTAAGATTGATTCTCATTTTTCAAATACTCAGCAAAAGAAATACTCTGTTCATTTCTAGTCGCAGCTAATAATCGGTAATCATCGGTATCTTCTTGCGAAAGAATTTCAACTCCTTGATTTTCAATTTGTTTCAAAAATGAAAGGATTTTATCTCTAATATCTGAAGTCTGAACTGAAATAGTTAAGATTTGCATATTTCATTTTCTTCCTTAATTAATCATTGATGTTATCCCAGCGATTAACAATTGAACAAAACAAATCGGCAGTACGTTCTGCGTCATAAATTGCAGAATGGGCTTGCTTTCCATCCCATTCTAAACCCGCAGATTGTACGGCTCTTGCTAAAACAGTTTGTCCAAATGCAACCCCCGCTAATGTCGCCGTATCAAAACAACTAAACGAATGAAATGGGCTTTTTTTAATACCGCATCTTTCTACCGCTGCATTAATGAATGACAAATCAAAAGCGGGGTTATGTCCTACCAAGATTGCTTTAGAACAATGATGCTTTTTAATCGCTTGACGAATCGGATCAAAAATCGTTTTTAAAGCCTCTGGTTCAGAAACCGCAAAACGAAACGGATGATATGGATCAATGCCCGTAAATTGCAATGAAGATTTCTCTAAATTTGCACCCTCAAAAGGGAGAACATGGCTAGCGTAAGTTGTTTCTCGTGCCCAATGACCATTTTCATCAGTATTTAATAATACAATGGCAATTTCTAACAATGCGTCAGTTTTAGGATTAAAACCCGCCGTTTCTACATCCACAACGACCGGTAAAAATCCCCGAAACCGTCGAGCAACTGCAATCATTCGATTTGCCATTGAATCATCTCTCCAGCACGCACAGGAATTACAACTTCTTCCCCTAACGCGCATTTGTCGGGCATTTGCCATGCTTGTTTAATTAAAGTGATTTGCTTAGTGTTTCTCGGCAAACCGTAGAAATCCGCCATATAGAAACTTGCAAAGGCTTCTAATTTATCTAATGCTTGATAATGTTCAAATATTTCTGCATAGAGTTCTAATGCAGCGGGCGCAGTGTACATTCCAGCGCAACCACAACTATTTTCTTTTGCAGATTGTGCATGAGGTGCACTATCTGTTCCTAAAAAGAAACGGGGCGATCCAGAAATCGCGGCTTCAACTAACGCTAAACGATGTTCTTCACGTTTCAAAATCGGCAAACAATAGAAATGCGGTCTAATCCCATTTTGAAATATCGAATTACGATTCCACAACAAATGATGCGCGGTAATAGTTGCTCCCAAACGATCCTCACCATTATTAATAAAATCAACAGCTTCCTGCGTTGTAATGTGTTCTAAAACGACTTTCAACGTCGATAAGTTTTCTAATAACGGATCGAGAATGTGGCGAATAAACATATATTCTCGATCAAATATATCAACGCCTTGCGTGGTCACTTCGCCGTGAATTAATAGAGGAACATTACAACGTTGCATGGTTTCTAAAACGTCCCAAACCTTTCTCAAATCGGTAACGCCCGCATTTGAATTCGTGGTTGCACCTGCGGGATATAATTTCACGCCGATCAAATCTTTTGTTTGAGCAAGTTTCTCTATTTCTTCTGGCGACGTTTCATCCGTTAAATACAAAGTCATTAACGGTTTGAAATGCGTATTTTCTGGCAACGATGACAAGATTTTTTGTTTATAATCAAGAGCTTGTGCAACCGTTGTAATGGGTGGTTTTAAATTAGGCATTACAATCGCCCGTTCAAAAACCCGTGCGGTCGCGCCGACCACCGAAGCCATCGCCGCGCCATCTCGCAAATGTAAATGCCCATCATCGGGGCGTATCATGTTGAATTTATTTAAGTTTTGCATCAGCGACGATTACGCCGTCCTCATCGGCATACAAATAATGACCGACATGAAAGCTCACGCCCGCAAAATTCACTGGAATATCTTTGTCGCCGCGCCCGTGTTTGGGGCTTTTCAGCGGGTGCGTGTTGAGGGCTTTGATGCCGATGTCCATGGTGTTAATCATCGCAGAATCACGAATGCAGCCGTACACCACGATGCCCGCCCAGCCATTATCAACCGCGCTTTTCGCCAAAATATCGCCAACCAACGCGCATCGCATCGACCCGCCGCCGTCGACCACTAAAACTTTGCCGTTTCCATTTTCAGTAAGTCTTTGTTTTACAAGAACATTATCTTCATGGATTTTCAAAGTAACGATTTCGCCGCAAAATTTAGTTTTTGTGCCGTAGTTTTTAAAAATAGGATCGGCAGCTTTGACTCGATCAGGAAATTCATCACATAAATCAGCAGTTTGGAAACACATTTCGATTATCCTTTAAATAAGTAAAACTTATATTGTCTAGCAACCTTTGATCTTACGTCAAGTTATAAAAAGATTTGCGTGTAGTTCTAACTAGGACTATACTAACTAAAACTATAAAACAAGACGATGTCATGTACGATTCAAAACAAGCGGCACAAGAGCCTTATTTAGAGTTGGTGAGAGAATTAATTTTTACTTATCAAGCATTTACCAAAACGGGAGAAACCCATATTCGCAAATTGGGTTTAACACCCCCGCAATTTGATGTGATTGCGACTTTAGGTAATATAAAAGGTTTTAATTTTAAAGAGTTGGGAGAAAAAACCCTCATCACCAAAGGCACATTGACAGGCGTGATTGATCGCTTAGAGGAAAAAGGTTTAGTGCAACGTCAAATGGATCAACATGATCGACGAATGTTTCAAGTGGTTTTAACAAAAGAGGGAGAAACTTTATTTGAAAAGATTTTTCCCGCGCAAATTTTACATTTCAAACAACAGTTTCAAACTTTAACTCCAGAAGAGCATGAAGAGATTTTAACTGCGCTTCGTAAATTAAAGAAAATCTTTAAAGAGTAATCTTGCCATTTCATAAGAACTGCCTATTTTTAAATAAACAATTTACCTTTAAAAATTTCCATGAGCAACACCAATGAAACCTTATATTGCAATTGTAGCGGGAGAAACGTCGGGGGATTTGTTGGGGGCGGGTTTAATTAAAGCAATTAGAACCCGTTTTCCCAATGCTCGAATTGAAGGAATTGGTGGTGCAAATATGATTTCTGCGGGTATGAAAAGTTTATACCCAATGGAATGGCTTTCTGTGATGGGTTTGAGTGAAGTTTTGCAACATTTACCACGTTTGTGGAGTTGTCGACAAGGTTTGAAAAAACATTTCTTAAAAGACCCGCCTGATGTATTTGTAGGAATTGACGCGCCAGATTTCAATTTAGGATTAGAAGTTGCTCTAAAAAAGAATAATATTCCAACCGTTCATTATGTGAGTCCAACCGTGTGGGCGTGGCGAGAATATCGTTTAAAGAAAATTCAACGCGCTTGTGATTTGATGTTGACGCTATTTCCTTTTGAAGTTGCCTATTATCAAAAACATAATATGCCAGTTAAATTTGTTGGGCATCCGTTTGCTTGGCAAATTCCTTTTTCTTCTGATAAACAACAAGCCCGTCATTTATTAAAAATACCTCAAGATAATCAATATATTGCATTATTACCAGGCAGTCGGGCGAGCGAAGTATCGAGGTTAGGAAATTTATTTCTTAAAACTGCGCAATTATTACAAACTAGAAAAAAAATAACCTTTCTTGTTCCTTTAGCAAATCAGAAAGTAACCGAGCTTTTTAAAGCGCAATGGGAACATTTCAAAGATGTTGATGTTCAACTCTTTCATGGACAAGCACGACAAATCATGGCGGCTTCAGATGTTGTTTTATTGGCATCGGGAACAGCAACCTTAGAAACTGCCCTAATTAAACGCCCAATGGTGGTGGCTTACAAAGTGAGCAATTCAACGTATTGGCTTGCGAAAAAATTGGTTAAAGTAAATCATTTCTCATTACCAAATTTACTTGCACAACAAAGTTTAGTGCCCGAATTTATTCAAGATCAAGCAACGCCAGAACATTTAGTGGAAGCTGTGTGGGATTTTTTAGAGCATTCAGAAAAGCAATTAGCATTAGAAAGCGCATTTAATATCATTCATTTTAGTTTAAGACAAAATTCAGATGAATTAGCCGCCGATGCAGTGCTTTCTATGATTTGAAGAACTAAAAAAACCTAGCAGGTTTTTGAAAACTTGCTAGGTTTGAAGTGAGTTTGAAAATAGATTAATAACCGCCTTTACGTTTGCTTTCTGGCAAACCTGCGATGCGACCACCTTGTTTTGAAGGGTCTAAAGGGAAAAGTTCATAAAGTGATTTAGAATCAACGGATTTATCATCCCATTTTTCCTGCATTGCTTTAATAATGCTACGGGTGTTTGGTTGATTTCCACGATTTTCAACGTATTCTTCGCGCAAATAGTTGATTAAATCCCAGTGTTTTTCGGTTAATTCGATATTGTCGTGAGCAGCAATCGCTCGCGCAACGTCTTCATTCCACTCATCAATATCGACCAAAAACCCGTTTTTATCGGCTTCGACGGTCGTTCCATTTACTTCATATTGCATGGTTGTCTCCTTGTAGCTGTTGGTTTCAATTTTAATTTTAATACATTCTGATAAAGTAATGAAGTCCTAAATATCCATTTAAATATTGTGTAAATAACCCGCAAGAGATTCAAGAAATCTCTATAAAAATACTTAATAAATTATTAATTTCATAAACAACAAAAAGATTTATTAAAGATAAAATCGGGAGTTTCTTAAACAGAATATTTTGAAAAGTTGGTCTTTTTAAAAAAAATTTAAATTGTATAATCTATTAATTTTATTATCTTTTTAAAATTAAATTACAACTTGAACCTAAAAATTTCATCGAGAAAAATATTGCGTGTTGAATAGTTCTTTATTTTAAAGATAAATGTGTTTAGTATAGGTCGTAGGCAATTTTATTATTGCGTGCAATGAATATTTGGATTTTAGTATTTACTAAAATTCTTAATTTTTCACAAAAAATGCGGTACAATCTGTTTAAAACATGGTTTGTTTGGACATAAATCGGCAAACGGGATTAAAAAACAATGAATGAAAGCGGAAATCCATTTGCGTTGATCACGCAGGATGAAGATATTGAGCGTGCTTCGCGCTCTATGAAAGCGATGTCGCACCCCTTGCGCTTGAAAATTTTATGCACGTTGGGCGAAAAAGAGTTGAGCGTGCAAGATATTGTCGAACAAGTTGGCACATCTCAAAGTAATATTTCACAACATTTGGCGATTTTACGCGACAAAGGCATTCTTGCCTCTCGCAAAGATGCCAATCGAGTTTATTATCGAGTGGGCGATTCGAGAACTTTGCGTTTAATCAGTATGATGCGTGATGTATTTTGTTCTTTTTGTGCCTAAAGGCTTGAATTTTACCTCTAGTGCCTATAATGCGAAGTTTTTACGACTTCGCTTTTTTATTTTTCTAATTTAACTCAATTCAAAAAGGAGCATTTATTTATGACAACTGAACGGATTATCGTGATTGTAGCGGGTTTCTTCATTATGCTAAGTTTGGCATTAGGCGTTGAAGATAGCCCGTTGTTTATGCACAAGTATTGGTTATTTTTCACGGCGTTTGTGGGCTTTAATTTATTTCAAAGTGGTTTCACGGGATTTTGTCCGCTCGCAATTATTCTCAAAATGATGGGTGTTAAAAGCAATGCCGAGTGTTGCGGGGTAAAATAATGGAGCAACTACTTGAATTTATTGGCAATCATGGAATGTTAGTAGGTGCATTCATCGCCGTGCTTGCCATGTTAATTTGGAATTTGCTTTCTGATGTGATTTCTGGGATTGAAAGCGTTCCTCCGTTGCAAGCGGTTAGTTTAATTAATCACGACAATGCGCTTGTTTTGGATGTACGCGAAACCAATGAGTTTGAAAAGGGTCATATTATCAATGCGTTACATATTTCAGTCGGGAATTTGGGAAACAATTTTGCCAAACTCGACAAATATCGCCAACAACCCATTGTGGTCGGGTGTGCGTCAGGAAATCGCTCAAGCCATGCGTGTCGGATTTTAAAGAAAAATGGCTTTGAAAAAGTGTATAATCTCAAGGGCGGAATGTTGGCGTGGCAAAGTGCGGGTCTGCCCATCGCTAAAAATACCCCGCTAAAGGCTAAAAAATAACCTTTTTTCTAACAAATTCAACGAGGTAACTTCTGTGGCTGACCAAGCTCCCCAACAACAAATTTCTCTCCAAAAAATTTACGTCAAAGATATTTCTTTTGAAACCCCTAATTCGCCAGAAATCTTCTTTCAACAAACCCAATCTCAACCCGTCGTTGATATTCAAGTCGGTATCGAAGTTGCTCAACCCAATCAACAATTTTATGAAGTTATTCTTAGCGTTACGGTAACGGTTTCTTTAAGCGACAAAACCGCTTTCTTAGCCGAAATCAAACAAGCGGGTTTATTTTCATTAGTGGGTTTTGATGAAAGCCAAACCCATTATATTTTAAATAGTTACTGCCCAAATACGTTATTTCCATTTGCGCGTGAAGCGGTTTCTGATTTAGTGACTCGCGGTGGTTTCCCACAATTATTAATTGAACCCATCAACTTCGATGCAATGTATCAAATGCAATTGCAACAGCAACAAGCTGACGAACAACCTGCAACGGTGAATTAAGTCTATGAACGGGCGGCGATTTTTAGTGATTGGGGCAGGCGCGTGGGGAACTGCGTTAGCCGTTTTGCTCGCCCGAAATCAATGCCCAACCGATTTATGGAGCAACGATCCCGCTCAAATCGATCAAATGCTCAAAACTCGTCAAAATACCGCGTTTTTGCCTGAAATAAAATTTCCTGAATCATTACAACCACTTGCAAATTTAGAAATTGGACTTTCTCAAGCTGATGTAATCTTGATTGCAGTGCCAAGCGATGCGTTTCGAATTGTTTTAACGCAATTAACCCCGTTTTTATTACAAAAGAAACTTCCTCTCGCGTGGGCAACTAAAGGCTTAGAACACGGCTCTGGATTGCTTTTAAATCAAGTGGTTGCGCAAACCTTGGGCGAAAACTATCCTGTTGCAGTAATTTCAGGACCCACTTTCGCAGCGGAAGTTGCAAAGGGTTTGCCCGCCGCCATGACTGTTGCTGCAAATGATGCCGAAAATGCGCGTAACATCGCGGAATCCTTACATAATTCGAGTTGTCGCGTTTATACAAGCCATGACGTGATCGGTGTCCAAGTTGGCGGCGCAGCCAAAAACATCATTGCAATCGCTGCGGGAATTGCTGACGGCTTAGGTTTCGGCGCAAATACCCGCGCAGCTTTAATTACACGCGGTTTAACAGAAATCGTCCGTTTAGGATTAGCAATGGGCGGTCAATTAGAAACCTTCATGGGTTTGACGGGATTAGGCGATTTGATTTTAACTTGCACTGATAATCAATCGAGAAACCGTCGTTTTGGCTACGCATTAGCACAATATAACAACGTCGAGCAAGCTAGAAATGCCGTTGCTCAAACGGTTGAAGGCATCTTTGCCGCAGAAGAAGTCGTCAAAGTTTCTCAACAGTTAGGCATAGAAATGCCCATTACAACGCAAGTCCACGCGGTATTGCAAGGGCATTGCACACCTAAAGAAACTGTCTTTAATTTATTATCCCGTGAACCAAAAGCCGAACATTAAACTTGAGTTAGATAAAACGTTATGAAAAAGTTCTTTCTCCGCCATTTCCCCTCTTTGCTTTTAGGCACGGCTCTCGGTGTTTTAATTGCAACCGCGCACGGTGTTTTTGCTGACCGTTCTGGACAACCAAAAGTTCCTCCCTTACCCGTTGATGAACTTCATACTTTTACTGAAATATTTACTCGAATCAAAGAAGATTACGTTGAGGAAGTCAGCGATAAACAAATTATCCAATATGCAATTGAAGGAATGTTAAGTGGATTAGACCCACATTCTTCTTATTTGAACCCTGAAGCCTACAAAGAAATGCAGGTAGGAACAAGCGGAGAATTTGGTGGTTTAGGTATTGAAGTAAATATGGAAGATGGCTTTGTAAAAGTGGTTTCTCCGATTGATGATACGCCCGCACAACGTGCTGGGGTGAAAGCGGGTGATGTGATTATTAAAATTGATCAAACACCAGTCAAAGGTTTAACCTTAAATGATGCCGTGAAAATGATGCGAGGAAAAGTTGGCAGTGAAATTACTTTAAGCATTATTCGTGAAGGTCAAGAAAAACCCTTACAACTCACGATTGTCCGCGATATTATTCAAGTCAAAAGCGTGAAAAGCCGTTTATTAGAACCAGGATATGGTTTTGTAAGAATTAGCCAATTTCAAAACAGAACAACTGAGGATTTAGCAAAAGCCCTCAGTGATTTGAAAAAAGAAAACAACGGTGATTTAAAAGGCTTAATTTTAGATTTGAGAAATAACCCCGGCGGTGTATTACAAGCAGCGGTTGGTGTTGTAGATACTTTCTTAGAAAAAGGCTTAATTGTTTATACCGAAGGGCGCGTTAAAGATTCTCAAATGAAATTTAAAGCAAAACCTAAAGATTTATTAGAAGGTGCGCCTTTAGTTGTATTAGTAAATGGGGGTTCTGCATCGGCTTCTGAAATTGTTGCGGGTGCATTACAAGATCACAAACGTGCCATTATTATGGGAACTAAAACCTTTGGAAAAGGATCGGTGCAAACGATTCAACCCATTAGTAATGATTCTGCGGTAAAAATTACGACTGCGCGTTATTTCACGCCGTTAGGACGTTCTATTCAAGCGGAAGGCATTAAACCAGATATCGTCTTGAATAAAATAGAAATTTCTTCTGTTGAAGTGGTCGATGAAAATTCAAATAATATAAGCGAAGCAGATTTGCGGGGACATTTGAATAATCCTAAAGAAACAAAAGAAACTGATCCTCCTAAAATCCAGAAATCTTCGAAAGAAAAAGATAATAAAGATGATAAGAAAGAACCTTTGGCAAAATCAGATTATGCTTTATATGAAGCACTTAATTTGTTGAAAGGTTTAAGTATTGTTAATATCAAAGCACAATAAAAGGAAATGGCATTGAAAGCGGTTGTTTTAGCCTACCATAATATGGGTTGTATTGGATTAGAATCTCTTTTAAAGAACGGGTTTGAAATCACAGCAGTTTTTACCCACAAAGACGATCCTAAAGAAAATCAGTGGTTTCGTTCGGTTGCACAGCTCGCTGCACAGCATAACATTCCAGTATTTGCCCCCGATGATTTGAATCACCCGTTATGGGTTGAAAAAATCAAAGCAATGCAACCTGATATGTTGTTTTCTTTTTATTATAGAAATATGCTCAAAGAACCGTTATTAGAAATCCCTAAACAAGGGTGTTTTAATTTGCATGGTTCTTTGTTACCCAAATATCGAGGACGTGCACCGATTAATTGGGTTTTGGTAAATGGAGAAACTGAAACGGGTGTGACATTACATCACATGACTCCCAAACCTGATGACGGTGACATTGTTGCGCAGAGCAAAATTGCGATTTCAAATGGCGATACGGCTCAAATGCTAAATGAGAAATTAGTTGTTTTAGCAGGAAAAATGTTAAATCAATGTTTGCCACAACTCAAAAATGGTAATGCCCCGCGTATTTCTCAAAACCATTCTCAAGCGACTTATTTTAGTGGAAGAAAACCCGAAGACGGTGAAATTCATTGGAATAAATCTGCATTTCAAATTCGTAATTTAATTCGAGCAGTGACGCAACCTTATCCGGGGGCATTTACTTTTGCAGGAAATCGCAAGATTTTGATTTGGCAAGCATCCATTTTAGATGTAAATTCAAAATCTCCAGCGGGAACAATTTTAACGATTAATCCATTGGTGGTTGCGTGTGGAGAACAAGCGTTACAAATTGATTTTGCGCAACAAGAAAGCGGTTTATTTCTAAGTGGGGAACAACTCACCAAAGAAATGAATTTAGTGGCGGGTATGAAATTAGGGCAAATTCCTAAATTTAAAAGAAAGAAAAAAATCTTAATTTTAGGTGTAGATGGTTTTATTGGAAATTTTTTGAGCGAACGTTTATTAGAAAGCGGCGATTATGAAGTTCATGGAATGGATTTGCGTTGTCATTACACCGAACGATTGCTTAATCATCCCGATTTCTATTTCCACGAAGGCGATATTTCAATTCATCGAGAATGGATTGAATATCATGTGAAGAAATGTGACGTAATTGTTCCATTGGTGGCGATTGCAACGCCGATTGAATACACGAGAAATCCCTTAAAAGTTTTTGAATTAGATTTTGAAGAAAATCTTCGGATTGTTCGTTATTGCGTAAAATATAACAAACGTTTAATTTTTCCTTCAACATCAGAAGTTTATGGAATGTGTGATGAGGAAGAATTTGATGAAGATAATTCAAAACTTATTTTAGGTCCTATTAGAATGCAACGCTGGATTTATTCGAGCAGCAAACAATTATTAGATCGAGTGATTTGGGCGTATGGTGTACAAGGTTTGAAATTCACGTTATTTAGACCTTTCAATTGGATAGGACCGCGTTTAGATAGTTTAGCGTCGGCACGCATTGGAAGTTCGAGAGCAATTACGCAATTAATTTTAAATTTAGTGGAAGGAACGCCGATTCAATTGATTGATGGTGGATTGCAAAAACGTTGTTTCACCGATGTTTCTGATGGCATTGAAGCGTTGTTTAGAATCATTGAAAATAAGCAAGATAATTGTAATGGACAAATTGTCAATATTGGCAATCCTTACAATGAAGCAAGCATTAAGGAACTTGGTGAAGTACTGTTAGAAAAATTTGAGCAACATCCATTAAGAAATCATTTCCCGCCGTTTGCAGGATTTCATGTGGTAGAAAGCGGAAGTTATTATGGAAAAGGCTATCAAGATGTGCAATATCGTCGTCCAAGCATTCGTAATGCAAACCGTTTATTGGATTGGAAACCGAGCATTGTTTTAGCAGAATCGATTGAGAAAACGTTAGATTTTTTCTTACAAGATGCGATTACTCATGAAATAAAGTAATCTTTTAAGCATAAAAATAACTCGTTGATTTTATTAAATATTTCAACGAGTTTTTTATATTCTTTTATTTCGTACCGTCGATTAAATCCACTCCTTTCGGCGGTTCAAAATTAAAAAATTCAGGTGCAATTTGAACATTACGTTGTTGATTTAAAAATGTAATGGTGCTGATTTGACCTAAATTATCGTGTAATTCTAAATCTTGCAATACGCCATTTGTGAAGTTCAAATACATACTTTCAAACTGAGCTTGCTCATCTTTAGGAATCAATTCAAATAAACTTTCTCCTTCAACTTCGGTTTCAAGTTCTTCAATATCAAACGCCTCATGCAAATCCCCACCACTACTAAAAAGTAACGCGGGCGTGCTTCCCAATGCTTGTTTAAATGATTTAATCGTAACTTGCTCTAAGTCTTTGTCATATACCCAAATTTTTTCACCATTTGCGACAATTGTTTGACGATAAGGCTTTTCATATTCCCAATGAAACTTACCCGGGCGTTCTATATTGACTTTACCCGTACTTGTTTCTCTCACTGTTCCTTCAGCAGAAAGAACTTGTTGAGAAAACTCTGCGTGTAGACTTTTCAAATCCTGCATAAAAACTTCTAAATCATCGCGTTGATTTTCAGCCGCATTTCCAAAAGTTGTCGTGCAAGCTAACATTCCTGCGAATACTAATCTCTTCAATTTCATAGGTTTCTCAAATTAAGTTAAATTCTTAATTATACAGCAAAAAATATTCCATTTTTAGAGGAGTATATTTTACACAAGATAGTGATGCAATATAGAGTGAAATCCTGTTCTAACTTCTTGAAATATAAAGATCATCACCCGTAAATGCACCACTATCATTTATTCTTCGTTATCGATTTCAACGGCGGTGGGTTCGGTGTGGAATTTGTCGAGCAAATATTGCACTAAAAGTGGAACGGGACGACCTGTCGCACCTTTGGTGACACGTTTAGTTGAACGCGGATACCATGCCGTGCCCGCAATATCCAGATGCGCCCAGTGGTATTTTTTCGCAAAACGTGAGAGAAAACAAGCCGCTGTAATCGATCCCCCTTCAGAACCGCCAATATTTGCCATATCCGCAAAAGGGCTATCCAATAAATCTTGATATTCATCCCATAACGGCATATCCCACACCCGATCAGCGGAATTTTTGCCTGCGGTGATTAACTCATTGATTAAAGTAGGATTATTTCCATATAAACCGCTCGGTTGCCGCCCTAACGCAACGATACACGCACCAGTTAACGTCGCCACATCGACGACCGCTTCGGGTTTGAAACGCTCGGCGTAAGTTAAAGCGTCGCACAAAATCAAACGTCCTTCCGCATCAGTGTTAAGGATTTCAATGGTTTGCCCCGACATCGACGTTAAAATATCCCCAGGTTTGAGCGCGTGACCACTGGGGAGATTTTCGGTGCACGGCATAATACAGACTAAATTTAGGGGTAATTGCAATTCGGCAGCGACGGTAAATGCCCCAAAAACAGTCGCCGCGCCGCACATATCGAATTTCATTTGATCCATGTCGAGCCCGGGTTTGAGCGAAATCCCTCCCGAATCAAAGGTGATCCCTTTCCCCACAAAAACGATCGGGGGTTGACTTTTCTTAGTTCCTTGATAATTAAGAACAATCATTTTGGCAGGTTCATTACTTCCTCGCGCCACCCCTAAAAGTGCATTCATTCCAAGGGCTTGCATCGCTTCGGCATCTAATATTTCACAAGAGACGTTTTTATGAATATGGCATAAATTATGAGCGCGTTCAGCAAGATACGACGGCGTGCAAATATTAGGCGGCAAATTCGCAAGGTCTTTGGCGAGTTTAACGCCCGCCGCAATCGCTTGGGCTTCGTGACAGGCTTTTTCGGCGAGCGGCAATTCTCGGCGCGATGTCACGCTAAAAATTATTTTTCGCAACGGACGGCGCGTCACGTCTTTTTTAGTTTTTAATTGATCAAAACGATACAAAGTATTTGCAGTCATTTCAACGGCATGGCGCACTCGCCAATAAATATCGCGTCCTTTGACATTTAATTCTGTCAAATAACAAACGGTTTCCATAGCCCCCATTTCATTGAGGGTATTCACGGCTTTTTCGATAATTTTTTGATATTGGGTGTCGCCGAGTTCGCGTTCGCGTCCGCAGCCGACCAACAAAATTCGATCCGCCAACGTGCCCGCGACATTGTGTAAAAGTAAAGTTTGACCGATTTTGCCTTCGAGGTCGCCGCGACGTAACATATTGGATAATAAGCCATCGCACTGATCGTCGATGTGTTTTGCCATGTCAGACAAGCGGCGCGGTTCGTAGACTCCAACCACCACGCACGCCGTACGTTGTTTTTCTGGATGCCCGCTTTTGATGCTAAATTCCATGATGCTCCCCATCGCAAAGTTGTGAAAAGTCGCTTATTTTGCCGTTTTCGGTCAAAACAGCCCATTTTTATAAAAAAACATTGTAACGCTTTTGACAAATCAACGCAAAATCGCTACGTTGCTTGATCCGAATTTTAGATAACGTTATCCTTTACCCCAACGACCTTTTAATTAAACAGCGATGCGCTCAATGTCCAATAATAATTTTAGTAAGAAATACAATAGATTATTAGAGTTTTCAACGATTATTGTGATTTCAATTTTTGCGTTGTTGCTTTTTGTCGAATATCAATTACAAACCAAAGCAAAAGCAGAGCAACTTAGATTGCAATTTGAGCATCGAGTGAGCGAATTGGATAATTTTTTAAGACGTGTTTCTAACCAAACCGTTTTTCTAAAACAACAAGCCGAATATTGGTTTTCTTTTCCTCAAGAAAATATTTCTAATCAGCTCTTTCACGCCACTCTAATTGAAAAAGATTTAAATCTACAAAATACCCATGAATTAAACATTTCTGGACAACTTAGTTTTGTTTTAAAAACAACTGTTGAAATGTTAGAAAAAATAACCGCCGCTTATTATTTATCAAATACGGGGTTTATGTGGATATATCCCCAACCCTTAGAAATTATTTCAAAAATCTATGAAAATTTAACCCCAGAATTTCAAAAAAACTATTTTTGGACAAACGCTTATTATGATGAAACAAATAAAGCCTTAATGGTTTCTTGTACTTCTCCAATTTATGAAAAACTACCAGATGATCAAATGATTTTTCGTGGTATGGTTGGGATTGATATGAGTGTAGATATTTTAAATAGTTTTATGCTTAAATTAAATGATCAACAAGGGTCATTGGCATTAATTAACGAGAATCACCAATTGATTGGTTATCAAGGATTAGTTTCTTCACAACATATACTTGCAAAACCTGCTCAACGCGCAGTGCCAAGTGAATATAGCAAAGAGTTTGAATTAATGTTACAAGATCAGCCTTTGAAATTACATTATTTTGGTGATTATCAAGTGTATTATCAAAAATTAAAGTTTGCGCCTTGGAAAGTGATCTTTTTAGATCGCCCTCAAACTTTAACGCATTTTTTATTTGAACAAGGCGGTTTATTATTTTCAACATTATTATTAATCTTGGGTTTGTTACTTTTATTTGTCGACCGCTTAATTCGACATTATTTTGTGAGTCCCGCAAATCGTTTAGTCGAATATATTGAAAAAGAGAGCAAAAGTCCTCATCCAATCAATATTCCAGAAGTGCCAATTAGTTGGAAAAGATGGTTTGAAATTATTGGAGAATCTTTCCAAACTAATCGTAATTATACGCGGCAATTAGAATTAAAAGTTCAAGAACGATCCGCCAGTTTAAAACAAAAGAATAAGGCATTAGGTGATGCGTTAAAAACCCAAAAAGAAATGCAAGCGCAACTTATTCATTCTGAGAAAATGGCTTCGTTAGGAATGCTTACTGCTGGGATTGCACATGAAATCAAAAATCCTTTGAATTTTATTAGTAATTTTGCCGAATTATCAAATGAAAGTCTGCTTGAATTAAAACAGCAACCTAATGATTTAGAAAGTATTTTTGATGATTTAGAAATTTATATCACTAAAATTCAAGAACACGCAAAACGAGCAGACGGTATTATTAAAAGTATGCTCTTACATTCTCGAGGAAGTGATACCGAAAGAACGCCGACGAATATTAATGAACTTTTACACGAATATGCGCAATTAGCCTATCATGGAATGCGAGCAAAAGATGTTAATTTTTATGTTTCAATTGAAGAGCATTATGATCAAGCTATAAAACCTCTTAAAGTGATTTCTCAAGATTTAAGTCGAGTATTTCTAAATTTGATTAATAATGCTTGTTATTCGGTTAATCAAAAGAGTATTACAAAAGGTAAAGGATTTACCCCAATTGTGCGTTTAACAACCCATAACAAAGATAATAAAATTGAAATCCAAATTTGGGATAATGGAATGGGCATTCCAGAAGATAAACAAAAGAAAATTTTAGAGCCTTTCTTTACCACCAAACCCCCCGGGGAAGGAACTGGCTTAGGACTTTCAATGAGTTATGATATAATCGTAAGTGGACATCAAGGGGAGTTTCTTGTAACTTCGCAACCTGATGAATACGCTGAATTTATTTTAACTTTACCTAAAACAAATCATTAGAAGGTAAGCAATATGACCGTTAAAATTATGGTAGTGGATGATGAAGCAGATTTAGAATTGCTTATTCAACACAAATTTAAACAAAAAATCCGTGAAAATACCTATAGTTTTGTGTACGCAAGAAATGGTTTGGAGGCATTGGATAAATTAAAGAAAAATCCAGATATTCGTGTAATGATCACCGATATTAATATGCCTCAAATGGATGGGTTGACATTATTAGCAATGTTGAAACAAATGAACGCTAAAGTGAGCACTATTGTAATCTCGGCGTATGGTGATATGGATAATATTAGAAAAGCCATGAATTGTGGCGCATCTGATTTTCTCACAAAACCCATTAATTTCAAAGACTTAGAAAGTTCTTTAGAAAGAACTATTCAAAATATTTCTGTTGAAAGTGAATTAAATGATGCTTTAGATGCTTATCGTGAAGATACATTACCTTCAAGTAGAGCAAAAACTATTGATGAACCTATTTCAACAACCATTCAACACAAAACCTTTTTATCTGAAGCAACGCTGGTTGTGTTTGATATGAATAGCGTAACGTCATTAAATGAAAATTTAGCCCCTCAAGCCGTTGCAGAAGTGACAGAGCAAGTTGCTAAACATATTAATGAAAAATGCACTACACAAGGCGCAGAAATGAGTTCATTTTTGGGAGGAACATTATTAGCAATTTTTCGTCAAACTGGGCATTTGGAAATTGCTCTAAATACTTGCTTACAACTGCGTGAAAGTTTAGAGCAATTGCAATCTAAAACTAAGCACACATTGTTATTTCCAGATATAGGAATGGGCGTGAACAGCGGACAAATTATTTTTAGTAATGTAGGGTATTTGTCAACGATTTCTCCTTCCTTTGTGCCGCTTGGACAAACTGTAACTAATACAATGCGTTATCAAGCCGTTATTACGAAAGGAAAAATCGTGATTAATGAAACGTTATTTTTGCAATTAAGCCATCGTTATCAATGTGAGAAACTTGGTCAAGTAAAATTCAAAAATACCAAAGAAAGTACGACCATTTATAACGTTTTGAGCAAAAATTAAAACGTTTCTATCACCGCAGCTAATAGTTGTCGTGCTTTAGTTACACCGATTTTCAAATTAGCTTCTACCTCTGCCATTGTAATCGTCGGACTGCCTCGCCCAGCAGCAGGATTTGCAATGATCGCACAACTGGCGTAACACATTTCTAACTCACGCGCCAATGCGGCTTCTGGCATTCCCGTCATCCCCACCATATCACAACCATCTTTCTCTAATTTGTTTATTTCTGCAATAGTTTCTAAACGCGGTCCTTGGGTTGCTGCATAAACCCCTTGCTCATGAATCGACAAACCAATTTGTTTTGCGGTTTGAATTAACCGTTCTCTCAACGTTTGACAATAAGGATCGGTGAAATCAATATGCGTCACGGGTTGATTTAAAGAGCTTTCTGGATCGTTTTCAAAAAAGGTATGAAATCGACCGTAAGTGTAATCAATTAATTGGTGAGGAATTACCAAATCAGTTGCTTTCATTTCTGGATGAATTCCTCCCACTGCCGCAAATGCTAAAATATTTGTCACGCCCACATGATGCAAACACCAAAGATTGGCGCGATAATTAATTTGGTGTGGTGGAATGCGATGATCATAGCCGTGACGAGGCAAGAAAATCAAAGACTTACCGTTATAAATCCCATGCACCACCGGACCTGACGGCGCACCATAAGGTGTATAAACCACTTGCCGCCGTTCAATAATTAACCCTTCTAATGAGGTAATTCCCGTTCCACCAATAATCGCCAACATAACAAGTTCCTCTATAATTCTTTCACGGCATAAATGCCATTTACATTGCGTAAATACTCTTTATAATCTAATCCATATCCAAACACATAACGGGAAGGTAGCATTACCGCCGTGAAATCCGCTTTTTGAACCCCATTTGGATGGCGAGAATGGGGTTTATCTGCTAATACCGCCGTATAAACTTCTTTTGCTCCAGCATTACGACAATAATCAACAATTGCTTTAAGCGTCAAACCTTCATCTAATATATCATCAATAATCAATAAATTTCGATCTTGTAATGGATATTCAGGCGCTTTTTTCCATTGCAAATCTCTTCCGCGAGTTGTTCCACGATAACGACTCACATGAACGGTATCTAATTGCAGAGGAAAATTCAAACGTGGTAATAATTGACCAGCAGCGATAATTCCTCCTGTTAAAACACAAATACATAACGGATTCTTATCTTTTAATTGAGCATTAATGGCTTCCGCCATATTATCTAAACCTTGTTGAACGGTTAAAGCATCGCAAATTAAATCTGCTTCTGCTTCAATTGTTTTAATATCATCTGGTGAAATCAAAGTGCTATCCTCCAATCAAATAAAATTCTTCTAAAACAGTAAAACCTAATAACGCATTCATTAATGCCATTTTTGAATACTTTTTTATTTCTTTTAGATCAATCATTTTTGTTTGAATTTTATTTTCTTGCAATAATCTTTCGCGGGTTGTCCCTTTTAAAAGCGGATTTGCGGGTGTAATCCATTGTTCACCATCAAAAAACGCCACATTTGCGATTGAAGTATCTGTAATAAGTCCTTGTTTTATAATTAAAATATCATCAACTTCTTGTTTAAATTGTTCTAATTTTTGAATTGCACTTCGATCTAAATATTTATATTTATAATCAATATAATCATTATACACAATTTGAAACGTTTTAAAAATACGAGGTTGATAAGGAATAAATTCAATTTTTTCTATTTTTTTACTATAAACAATGCGGCAACGATAACAATTCAAATCTGGCGGATTTATTATAGTCGATAAATCAAAATTTTCTTGAATCCCAAATAATTCAAGTCGTGTTCTATTAAAACGTTCATTATGAAAGGAAATAAGATAAGGTTTTCCTCGATCAACTTTAATAGTTTCTAACAATTGCATGGTAAATAGACTTTTTGTAAGAGTTCTTTATACTCGTTTTCAATATTACTGTCAATAGTAATTCCGCCACCGCTTTTATAAAAGAAACGATCATTTTGTTTCTCAATAAAACGAATCATTACGGCACTATCTAATAGTTTTCCATCAAAATAACCAAAGATTCCTGTAAAGAAACCGCGTTGATAGTTTTCTATTTTTTTAATAATTTCTATGGTTTTAATCTTAGGCGTTCCAGAAATCGATCCCGCTGGCAATAAAGTCAATAAAATATCACCAATGTTGCAATGCCAATCGTCTTTTAAATCACCGATAATTTCCGAACTCATTTGTAACAGTTGTTTTGATCCCGCATTGATTTTATTTAAGAAACGAAAACGCTTAACTTTAACATTTTTTGAAACCATCGACAAATCATTTCTTAATAAATCAACCACCATCGTATGTTCAGCAAATTCTTTGGGATCATTTAAGAGTTTTTCTTCAGCATTTTCCAATGACGCATCTATCGTTCCTTTCATTGGATAGGTTTTGATTTGATTGTTTTTGATCTCAACAAAACGTTCGGGTGAGAAACAAATAAATTGATTTTTATAAAATAATTTAAATTGTGCATGACTTTGAGCATAAACATTTAATAACTCAGTATTTAAATCAATTTCGGTAGGAAAAGTTAAATTTAACAAATAAGTATTGCCATTGTAAATTTCGTTGTGAACTTGAGAAAAAGCTCTCTGATAATCCTCAAAAGAAACTTTCCTTTTAATGTTTAAAACAGGGATGATTTGATGATCTAAAAAAAGAGGTTTTAAAACAGAGAAACTATCCATTTCAAAATAGACATCTTTCAAATCATCAAAAGGGATAACTTCAAATTGCCGAACATCAAAGTCGATAATAAAAAAAAACGGCTTTCTTTGGCTACCCCATTGATTTAAAAGACTTTTAAGCATAACTTAATTGAAATCCAATTGCTAACAAATAGCTTTGCTCATTATCTAAATCGGCTTGTGTGAGAGGATGTTTGGCTAACCAATCGGGAGGAAATGTTAATCGCAAACTGTTTTTAGAAGCTGAAAGAAAAGGTAATGGCATATCATTTCTATGACGGTGCAACAAAACCGCTAAACGTAAAACAATACACAAACGAGTTGCCATTTGACGTTCATTTGAAGGATAGGTTTCAAAAAGAGAATGAGGAAATTTACGCCGATGTCCCCGCACTAATGCCGCTAAAATGCCTTGTTCTTGCCGTGAGAAACCCGCTAAATCAGAGTTTTGTAATAAATATTCGCCATGTTTATGATATTGATTATGCGCAACGATCAAACCCACTTCATGTAATTGCGCAGCCCATTTCAACGTTAAGCGCGAATTCTCACAACCTAATTCCCAACTATTCGCCGCTTGCTCAAACATTCCTAATGCAGTTTTCATCACGCGATTGGTTTGGTTGATATCGACATTGTAACGTTTTTGCATTCGTAAAATGGTCTGATCACGAATATCGTCATGACGAATTCTTCCAATTAAATCAAAGACTAAGCCTTCTCGCAATGCCCAATCAGAAACCGTCATCCGTGAAATGCCGAGTTCTTCAAAAATTGCTAATAGAATTGCAACCCCACTGGGAAATATCGCTAAACGTTCTTCTGACAAATCTTTCAAACGGAGTTTTTTAATATCACCTGCATCGATTAAAATATTTCTGAGTTTCTTTAAACCTTCTAAAGAAATTCCATCTCGACTCCAACCCTCTGCAATTAATACTTTTGAAATACTTTTAATGCTACCCGATGAACCAATTGCTTTCTGCCAACCTACACGTCGAAATTCCTCTGCAACGGGTTGGAGTTCTAATCGGGCTGCGATTTCTGCTTTGCGAAAATTATCTTTTGAAATCAATCCATTATGAAAATAACGCACCCCAAATGATACGCATCCCATAAACAAACTTTCTCTGCGTAACGGTTCAAATCCTTCACCAATAATAAATTCGGTACTTCCTCCGCCAATATCGACCACCAAACAATGCTCTTGCGGCGGCGATGCCAAACTGTGCGCAACCCCCAAATAAATCAGTCGCGCTTCTTCACGACCTGCAATGATTTCAATAGGATGCCCGAGGGCTTGTTCGGCGGCGTGGAGAAAACCACTCGTTTGATGCGCGCTGCGCAGGGTATTTGTCCCGACCGCCCGCACGCTCCCTTGCGGCATATCGCGCAACCGTTGCCCAAAACGCTCCAAACACGCCAACGCCCGCGCTTGGGCTTCAGATGAGAGGTGTTTGCGCTGATCCAAACCCGCCGCTAAACGCACTTGTTCTCTAAGCCGATCAAGGATTTGCATTTGTTGATCTTTCAAGCTCACCACAATCATGTGAAAGCTGTTTGATCCCAAGTCTACCGCTGCAACTGTTTGAAATTCAAGGTTATTATTCATGACATCCCGATTTTTATCGTCAAACTTAACGCCCATTTTCTCACAAACTTCCCCAAAATGCGCTTTTTTGCTTATTTTTTTGAATAAAATAGAGAAAAAATAAAGAAAATTTTCTCTAAAAATACCATTTTTTATTCTTCGTATTTTAATGAAAAAATATTTCAAATTTGATAAATTTAATGTTTTAATTTCCTCTGTTCTTGTTTTAAATTTAAAAATACCATAAAAATCAACAGAATGAAAATATTAAAAATTTGAGTTTTTACTAAAAACGCTAAAAGTTATACAATTAGCAACTTAGCGGGATTAAATAAGATTTTCTCACGCTTAGAAAAATCATTTTAAAACACATTTTAATAACTAACCATTTATTATTACATTAACCCATGAGTTTATTAATTGAAGCCCTCAAACGTGCGGAAGAAGCACAACGTCAGCAAACGGAACAAGAACTCGTTGCATTTGATATTTCTCAAAAACCGATTTCTCTTGAGCAAACTGATAAAGAACTATTATTAGACTTAAATGAAGAAACGCCGTTAATATTAAATGATCAAACAGCAGATGAAACGTTGCTTTTAGAAGAAGCATCTACGCTGACTTTTAATTTTGATGAACAAATCGCAGATGCTAATTTATTATTAGATGAAAATGTCGATTTAAAATCAACTCTCAATACCCCACAAATTACAGAAAAATCAAATGGTTATAATGATATTTGGTTGCCTTTAGATGATCTTCCTTCACAAGAAATTAAACCTAAATTAAAAAAAGAAGAAGCCATTACTAAACCTTTTGTATCTGAGCAAGTTCCGATGAAAGAAGAAAAGAAAAAAATAAAGGAAAAAATTGAGAAAAAACCAGAGAAATTGCTCAATATTGAAGAAACCCTTTCAAAGCCTTGGACAAAAGAAGAACAAGCCGCCGCTGCCGCTGAATTACAAGCTGCAAATTCAAGTGCTTCTTTGAAACCATTATTGGGTTATATGGGTTTATTGATATTTATGATCATTTTGTTAGGAGGCGGGTATTTCTTCGTTTCTCAAAAAGCAGAGGAACTTGGTAAATCTTCTTTTGCAACAAATCAAGTTACGCCGTTGCCAGCGGGTGGATTAGCAGCGAAACTCGCCGAAATTCAAAAAAAATCTCAACAAGAACAAACGGTTACACAACCTCAAACTGTAATTACACAAATTCCAACAGTTGAAGAAAAAACTCCCGTAAAAACGCCAATCGTTTCTCTAAAAACGGAGAATAATCAAGAGGTTGTAAATACATCTCAAACACCAACGCAACCTGCATCGCCTCCTCAAAATACACAAACCACTAAAACAACTAAGCGTTTGAAAATAGAGCATAATATTTCAACTCACCTAGTCGATAATCGTTTGCAAGACGCGTATCAAGCCTATCAACAAGGTAATTACACAAAAGCCAAAAAACTCTATCTTGCTGTTTTACAAGAAGATAATCGTAATCGAGATGCGTTATTGGGATTGGCAGGGATTTCTGTGCAAAATCAACAACTTAACCAAGCAAAAACTTATTATCAAAAAATATTGCAATTTTATCCAAAAGATGCTATTGCGGAAGCGGGTTTGATTGATTTGCAAGGAGGCGAAATGCCAGAGAATGAAAGTGCGCTAAAACATCAATTAAATCAACAACCTGAATCATCACATTTGCAATTTGTATTGGGGAATTTTTACAGCCGCCAACTCCGCTGGGGCGAAGCGCAACAAGCCTATTTTGAGGCTTATCGCCGCAACAACCAACATCCTGATTATGCTTACAATTTAGCCGTTAGCTTGGATCAATTGGGCAAATCACAAGCGGCATTACCCTATTATCAACGTGCCTTAACATTAAGCACCAACCACAAAGCCAAGTTTGATTCTAAAATTGTTGAACAACGTATTTCTGAATTAGAAAATCTTTAAATGTTAAAGAGTTGCATTTCATTTATTTGACGGCGAACGGTTAAATATTTTTGAGTGGCTTTAATCAGATTGTATTCTAACAGGCTAAAAGAAATTAATCCTAGAAATGCCGCCAATTGAGAAAAATAGAGAGGAAAAATGATCGATAAAAGTGTAATTATAAAAGAAATTAAAAAAAACCAAAAATGCCAACGTTGCCATTTCTCAGTAATGATTTGTTTAACATTAGGAATTTTGATTTTTTTGGTGAAATCAAGTTGAGCATTTGTTAAATGTAACCATATTAAAAAAGGAATTATTTTATAAAGCATTCCTTGAATGACTGGCAAAACAAATCCTCCGATAAATAAAATACCTTGCAAAATATCACGTTGAGGAAAATCCCAAAAATAACCCGTCAAATAAAACACCGCACTTATGATTAAAAAAAACATTCCAAAACGCCAAAAATTTAAAGTAATATCAGGTAATTTACGCAATCTTTTATGTTGAAGTTTTAACGTTATGATTGCAAACGAAATTGCTAAAAAAACTAAAATAACTTCTAAAGGAATTCCAATTGTCCAACAAATTAAAATACCAAATACAAAAGGTGCAAAAGATCGACTAAAATAATTTGGATAAATTGGCGTAATTTGAAACATTGGAACGACTTGATAACTAATTCCCACGACTAATAATAATGTCCAACCAATTAAACCCCACGTTAAATGCAATTTAGTGAGAAAAAGTGGATTATAAATTTGAATATCGAACGCAAATAAAGCCAATAAAATAAAACCCAATCCTAAGGTTATAATTAAAGCAATAAAAGCCAAACGAGTGCTTATTAAAATAGGTGATTTATTGGGACTTTTAAATAGACCAACTCCTAAAATACTAATTAAAATAATGCTTCCTAATAATAAAAATAAATAACTGATTTGTAAGAATATTTTTATATCAAAAATCCAACCGCCCGTTAATAAAAGCGTTCCAATGGTTAAACAACTATGAATTAGCGTGCTCCACAATTTTGCTTTGATAAAAATAATCCCAAATAAAACAGGAAGGAGTTGTAATAATGCGCCGCTCATGATTTGAAGCATAAACCCCAAAGTGAACAAATGTGTAAATGCTAATACATCAGGCGACCAGCGATTTGCTAATAAAGAATCTCCTTTGAATAACCAGAGCAACATTGCTAAGATTGCAAATAAAGGAGCGGTGAGGAAAAAACGTAAAGGAACGTCTAAAGAAGGGGTTTGTCGTAATGATAATTGAGCGGTATTCATAAGGATTGAACAGCCTGCGTTGCAATCAAATCAGTTTCTCGCCAAATAAAGATTTCAATGGGGATTTCTGAAGAAATAAAACGAGTTGTCCATTTGAAACCTTGTTTTTCAAGCATTTTATATAAAGGAAAGGGTTCTAAACGGTGAAGAACGTGCAAATAATCGCCATTTGATAAAGTGCTTAAAGCGGCGAGAATTTGCTCTAAAGGTTCGCAAGGTTCTAAAAGCCGAACATCGATTTGAATCGCAGCCATATTATTTATTTCAAATGATCAAGTAATTCAGCGCGTTGATGATTTAAAATGCGATCCGTCATCGGATAAAGAATTTGTTCTTCTTTTGCATTATGTTGACGAATGAGCATTAAAAAGTTTTCTGATAATCCTAAATATTCATCGCTATCTTGTTGATTTAACGCATTTTTTAGCTCATCAAAAAGTTCACGCATTTGAGTATGTTCAAAACGCATCACAGAAGTCGGACCTTGAGAATTACCGGTGAAACTTTCAAACGCGGGAAAAAGCACTTGTTCTTCACGATTAAAATGATCTGCCGTTGCGCTGTGAAATGCGTTAAAATGAGCCGTCGCTAACGCCCAATCTTGAGCTGCCACCGCTTGTTCCGTTTGAGCAAATAGTACATCACAAATATTGTGCTGGTCGGTTAATAAAGCTGTAATTGTTTCCATTTTTCCTCCTTGATAATGAGAGCAGATTAAAGCATTTTTATTACAAATGTAATTGATAAACATCAAAAAATAAAGGAAAGGACATCATGTCGCATTCTAAACATTCTATTGACGATCAAGTGTTAAAAAACTTCTTTTTGTTTGCAAGTTTGGATGATACACAATTAAGTCGAATTAAGCAAACCATGCAATGTCGTCAATTACAAGAAGGCGAATTTTTATTTGAACATGGTCAAAAAGCGGAACGGTTTTTTATTTTATTAACGGGTCATATTAAATTGATTCGTTTATCATTGGAAGGTATGGAGAAAGTGATTGAAATTATCCGCCCAGGTGATAGTTTTGCGGAAGCAATTATGTTTATGGAAAAACAAGTCTATCCAGTAACGGCGCAAGCCATTATTCCGAGTGAAGTACTTTTATTTGAAAATAAAGCATTTTTAAGTATTTTAGCAGAATCTTTTGATACTTGTAAGCGCGTAATGTGCGATATGAGTATGCGTTTGAGAACGTGGTTAGGTGAAATCGATAATTTAACATTACAAAATGCTACTTATCGTTTAGTAAATTACCTTTTATATCAAATACCTATTGATTCTAAAAATAGTTGTCAAGTGAGCTTTCAAATTCCTAAACACGTTATTGCATCTCGGCTTTCAATTAAGCCCGAAACCTTATCGAGAATCTTACAACATTTAACCAAAGAAGGTCTAATTACAGTGGAAGGAAAAACCATTCATATTCATAATTTAGATCGTTTGAAATTATACAGCCAAAATTAGGAACTTATTATGTTTAGACCCTTAGCATTTTATATTGGATTACGTTATACGCGAGCAAAACGACGCAATCATTTTATTTCTTTTATTTCATTGATTTCAATGCTCGGTATTGCCTTAGGTGTGACTGCCTTAATTACGGTGCTTTCTGTGATGAATGGTTTTGAGAAAGAACTGCGAGAAAGAATGTTAGGAATGTCGCCGCATATTATGGTTTTTCCAGAGAAAGAAGTTACTAATCAATGGCAATCTTTATCAGAGGAAATCCGCAAACATCCTCAAGTTACGGGCGTTGCACCTTATATTCAAGGTCAAGCAATGGTGAGTTTTGATAAAAATATGAAAGGGGTATTTCTACAAGGCATTGTTCCTTCCATAGAACCGCAAGTTTCAAAAGTACCGCAGAAATTAAAAGTGGGTCATTTAGATGATTTGAAATCTAATGAATTTAAAGTCATTATTGGACATGAACTTGCTCGATCTTTGAGGGTTTCTGTGGGTGATCAAATTACCATTGTTGTTCCTCAAGCAAATGTGACTCCAGTCGGGGTAATGCCACGAATGAAACGGATGGCAATTGCGGGTGTTTTTGAAATGGGAATCCATGAATTTGATAGTAATTTTGTATTAATGCACATCGATGATGCGGCGAAACTTTTGCGAGTTGAAGAAGGATTTGTGCATGGTTTGAATATCAAATTAGATGATATGTTTGCTGCCACAAAAGTTAAAAAGGAATTTTTAGCAACTTTGCCAGCGGGTTTTTATTTGCAAGATTGGACACATCGTCATGCTAATTTCTTTAAAGCCGTTAAAATGGAAAAGACCGTAATGTTTATCATTTTGAGTTTAATTATTGCGGTTGCAGCGTTTAATATTATTTCAACCTTAGTGATGGTTGTGACAGATAAAGAATCTGATATTGCAATTTTGAGAACTTTAGGCGCAACACCAAACACAATTATGTGGATTTTTATGGTGCAAGGAACGTTAATTGGGGTGGTTGGAACTTTGTTAGGTTTAATTGGCGGCGTTTCTTTAGCATTAAATATAGAAAGTGTGGTTGCATTAGTGGAATATATTTCTGGAGATAAGATTTTAAATCCAGCCATTTATTATATTTCAGATGTTCCTTCAGATTTGCATTGGTTTGATGTAATGAAAATTGGTTTGTTATCATTAATTTTAAGTTTAGTGGCAACCTTATATCCCGCCCGTCGCGCGGCGAAAACTCAACCTGCGGAGGCTTTGCGTTATGAGTAATTTAGTTTTGCAATGTATGAATGTGAGCAAAAGTTTTCGTGATGCGGGTTTGTTGGTTGATGTGTTAAGCGATATTAATTTGAGCATTGCGGCGGGAGAAAGAATTGCTATTGTCGGGAGTTCTGGATCGGGTAAAAGCACCTTATTGCATTTGTTAGGGGGCTTAGAAGAACCGACGCAAGGTGAAGTGTGGGTGGCGGGTAAGAAACTCAGTGAATTAAATCAAGCACAACGTGGAATGTGGCGAAATCAAAATTTAGGATTTATCTATCAATTTCATCATTTGTTGCCTGAATTTACCGCATTAGAAAATGTGGCGATGCCGTTATTAATTCGTAAAACAAATCCCTCCGATGCCAAAAGACAAGCCTTTGAAATTCTTGAGAAAGTGGGTTTGTCTAAACGAGTTGATCACAAACCAGGTGAAATGTCAGGCGGTGAACGTCAACGGGCGGCAATTGCGAGAGCATTAGTTACCAAACCGCGTTGTGTGTTAGCAGATGAACCGACGGGTAATTTAGATCGCCACACCGCCGATCAAGTTTATCAAACAATGTTAGAACTCAATGCAGCAATTGAAACCAGTTTAGTGGTTGTCACGCACGATGAAACTTTAGCGCATCGCATGGACAAAATTTACCATATCAAAGACGGTAAATTACAAACCTCAGTTTAAAAGAATTTTATTTCACGGAGAAATGAGATCGTGATTTCATTTCTCTTATATTTTTGGCGATGAACAAAGTTATTTTTTAAGCGTTTGTTTTCCTTCATAATCTGCTTGAGCGCGCAACAAACTGACCACGCAATCACCAATGTTGTCATATTCTTCGATGCTTGTTCCAAATTGTTGATGAATGCGGTAGAAAAATTGGCAACGATAACGCTCTAACCCACTCTTTATAATCACAAAAGTGACTTTGTCGACTTTCCACGCAACCACTGGACATAAGGTTAATTCACGATGATCGGGATGCAAACGAATTTCTCCTTCACCCGTTTCGATTTCAACCTCTTGATTATAACGCTCTTTTAGCGTGTTTTTAATCACCCACAATTCTGATTCATAAAACGCTGGAATCGTTTCTAGTTCTTTCATTTTTCTATCCTTAATTGTTTAAAATAATTACATATAGCTTAGTTACTTATTTGCAAATGCAACATAACCTCTTTAGCTATTTTTTTCATTAGCAATTTTGATAGGTATTTTTTTTACGTGTTCGTAGATTTCTTTAAAATAAACCCATAATTGCTCTCTATGTTCTACTCGAGTTAAATCAGGATTTTCTTTAATTTTCCCAATTAATTTTATACGGTGCTTATTAGGTAATTTGTGGAGAATCATTCGGCATTTCCTCTTGTGTAGTTATAATTGGTACATTCCAAAAACAATGACAATATTATGTCAAAGATTGTTTAGCTCTTGCAATTGCTTTCTTCACTTGTTCTGGCGCAGTTCCTCCGAGATGATTACGCGCTGAAACCGACCCTTCCAACGTTAAAACTTGGTACACATCTTCTTCTATTTTTTTGGAGAAAGTTTTAAAAGTTTCTAAAGGTAATTCATCTAAATAGCAATGATGATCAACACAATGACGAACCGCTTTTCCAACGATTTCATGCGCATCACGAAATGCAATCCCTTTTCTCACTAAATAATCCGCTAAATCCGTTGCAGTTGTAAAACCTTCTCGAGCCGCTTTACGCATTTTATCTTGCTTAACTTTGATACCCAACATCATATCCGCATATACTTTTAAACTTCCTTTCAAAGTATCGATGGTATCAAATAACGGTTCTTTGTCTTCTTGATTATCTTTGTTATACGCTAAAGGCTGAGATTTCATTAACGTTAAAAGACTCATCAAATGCCCATAAACTCGACCTGTTTTTCCTCGAACTAATTCTGGAACATCGGGATTTTTCTTTTGTGGCATAATTGAAGAACCCGTGCAAAAAGAATCACCTAAATCAACAAAATCAAATTGTTGCGAAGACCATAAAACGAGTTCTTCTCCAAATCGAGAAAGGTGCATCATTAAAATCGCAGAAACGCTGGTAAATTCAATCGCAAAATCCCGATCACTAACCGCATCTAATGAGTTTTGACAAACGCCTTCAAATTCCAATAATTGCGCAGTATAGTCTCGATCTAAAGGATAAGTTGTTCCAGCTAACGCTGCCGAACCTAACGGCATTTGATTCACTCTTTTACGACAATCTTTGAAACGATCTAAATCACGTTTGAGCATTTCAAACCACGCGAGCAAATGATGTCCAAAAGTAACAGGTTGGGCACTTTGTAAATGCGTAAAACCCGACATAATTGTTTCAGCTTCACGTTCAGCAATAATTAAAAGATTGTGCATGAAACGTTGTAATTCGCTAGAAATACTGTCAATTTGATCGCGGAGATATAATCTAATATCCGTTGCAACCTGATCGTTTCTTGAACGTCCAGTGTGGAGTTTCTTACCTACCATTCCAATGCGATCAGTTAATCGTGCTTCAATATTCATATGCACATCTTCTAACTCAATTAACCAAGCAAAATTACCTTGTTCAATATCGTTTTCGATTTGTTTCAAACCGTCGACAATTTGGTGCATTTCTTTATCGGTTAACACGCCGACTTTTGCTAACATTTTCGCGTGAGCAATTGAACCCATAATATCGTAATGATACAAACGACGATCAAAAGTCACAGAGGCAGTAAAAGCCTCAACAAAGCTATCTGTGGGTTCGGTAAAACGACCCGTCCAAGGTTTTTCAATGTTCATAAATCCAACGTAAAAAATTAAAGAAGTTTAAGGACGTTTCCAATCAATTATTTGATCTTTTTCTAACGTAAATTCAGGTGAATATGTTATCCAACCCTCTGGTGATTCATAAACAATTATAAAATTTAGTTTTTTATCATAAAATAGAGCGGTATTTTCTTTAGGTATCGGCATATAGAATCTGTCTGAAATTATATAATAAGTTCCTTGATTATAGGGAGCAAATTTCCATTCAATAGTATTTAAAGTCTTGCTTACGAAGATAGACAATTTTTTTTCTACAGTTTTACTGTTTAAATTTGCTATTTCTTTTTTCACATCTTCTTTAGCAACTTGTTCCATACATTGACAAACTATATTATATCTCCAAATAGTATTTTGTAATAATAAACTATCAGATAAAAATTTAAGATTTAGTAACGCATATAAATGAGGGCTTGATAATCCTAGTTTCTTTTTTATTTTTTCTAAATCAGCAAAATACCAACCGCCTCCAAAAATAAGTTTATGAGGTGAAAATAATATTTTTTGATTATTTTCGTTCCAATAAAAATGTCCTTGTTGGTTAAATTCAACGAGCGTAGGTTTTATATTTTTTTTGGTTTCTATTCTTTTATCTATTACTTTCCATAAAAATAAGCCAAAAATTATTCCTAATGGTATAAAAAGAGAAATATTTTTAGTATAGATGTGATGATATGAAAAAATAATTAAAATACAAAAGCCCCACCAAAGAAAAAAGAAGGTTCTAAATTCTATAAATTCAGTATTAAATAGAGGAACTAATGGCGCAATTATTAATAGACTTCCAATTATATTTAAAAGGAGATGTTTCCTTAAAATTAAAACTATAATACAAAAATATAGTATCAAAATAATATTTGCGTATTCAGCCATTAAAATAAAGCTAGAGATTTTATTTAAGCCATTTAATAAAATATCTTGATTAAAATAATTAAGAAAGTGCATTGTTGGATTATAACCCCCCATAAAAACACCTAACATATATTTTCGCCAAATAATATAAATTGCTCCCCAAATGAAATAAGGAATCGCTGCATAAAAGCGGTCTTTTAATCTCCCTTCGGGAATGAATAATAATATTCCTAACAGTGGAACATAAATTTCTTTTGCAGATGTTGCTAAAATATAAAACAAACATCCTAAAAGAGCATATCTATATTGTTGAAATCTTAATGATAAAATAAAGAAATGAATTGAAATGATTGAAAATAATAAGCCTTCCACATAATGACGAACCATTAATTGTTGCGAAGAAACCCACACAGGAGAACCGATTAGAAATAATAAAATCCCAAAAAACGCAATCAAAGGATTTACATATAAACGTAATAATACAAACGTAAATATTGAAACTAAACTTAACGAAAATATTTGATGATAATAGAAAAATTTAGGTTCTAAACCAAATAAGTTGTAATCAAGTGCATAAGAAAAAGTAACCCAAGGTGTTAAATGAGCCGCAGATAAGCATTGATAAGATTCTGGAATAATAAAATGTTCCCACCAACGATATTCAATTGCACATTTTAAAATCATAGGATCATCGAACCGCCAGAAACTATCTCCAACTGGTTTATTTAATAGAACAGTAGCTATAATTAATAACAAAACAAGCAATATCTCTTGATATTGTAACCAATTGATTTTATTAAAAATCTTCAACATAAAACCAATCTCCTCCGATTTCAAATAACGTATGCGGATTTCCTATACTTCCTATTGCTGTTAACAGTGAACTTGCATAAGGAAAAAAGTGTAAGTGTAAATCAAATGTGTACAAATAAGGACGTTGTTTTGGAACAATAATAATTAAACGTTGTTTTGTAATACGTCTTAATTCATAAATAGCTTGAGAAAGATGTTGAGTATGTTCTAACGTATGCGCACAAATCACGGTATCAAATTGTTTATCAATAAAAGGCGTTTTCTCGATATGCGTTTGAATTAAGGTAATTTGAGGAAAATCAGGCAAATTAGGCAAAATAATATCAGCTCCCGTTACAATATATTTTTTATATGCCAAACGTTTTGCCATGAAACCTGTTCCGCACGCAATATCTAAAATGGTTGTTCCTTTAATTTGTTGTTCAATTTTTTCAACACAGGCTTGGTTTAGATCGGTTTCTCTTTTGATGCAAACAGAAGCCACTTTTTGGTAATAATTAATCAATTCTGAAGGTGATAAAAAAGGTGCGTGTTGTTTAAAATCTAAAAAGGCATTTGCTTTGTTTCCAAATAATAGTTTAAAAGGCAACCACATAAACCATTTTTGATCACGCAATATTGGAGGAATACATTGATCTAATAGAAAATGAATTTTGAGGGTTATTTCTCGGCTAAGTTTCATTTATTTTGATCTTTATCTTGTTGAGCAATATATAAAGGACGTTGTTTAAGTTCATCAAATATTTGTTCTAAATAAATCCCAATTAATCCTAATCCAAACATAATCAAACTACCTACAATTAAAATCAGCAAAATGACTGTCGTGAAACCACTGACTGCTTGGTCATTCCATTTGTCATATAATGCAATTCCTCCTATAATAATGCTCAAAGAAAAACAGAGGAATCCTAAAAGGCTAATGAAATGCAAAGGAGTCGAAGAAAAACTGGTAAGTGCATGAAGTGCAAAGCGAAATAATTTATAACGTGACCACACCGACTGCCCATATTGACGTTCAGGAACATCAAAAAAGATTTGGGTCGTTGAAAACCCCAACCATGAAATCAAGCCACGAAAGAAACGTTTTCTTTCTGGTAATGCACAATATGCAATGACAACTTTACGATCAAGTAATTTAAAATCAGAATGGTTTTTTAAATCAAAGTGGGTAAGTTTTTTGAAAACAAAATAAAAACTTTTAGCAAATAAATTTGAAATAAGAGATTCTCTGCCGCGTGTTAATTTACAACCTTCAACAACTTCACTGCCATTTAACCAAAAAATGATCATTTTTTCAATTAAAAATGGAGGATGTTGTAAATCGCTATCCATAACAATAACGGCATCAGATTGTTTTGAATATTCTAATCCAGCATAAATAGCGGCTTCTTTACCAAAATTACGGGTGAAATTTAAGATATTCATGGTTAATTGAGAAAGGGGTATTTCTTTAAGAACATCTAGTGTATTATCCGAAGAACCATCATTGACAAGTAAAATATTAAAATCAATATGAGGGATTTTTTTTATTTCGTTATGAATAACAGTTAAACTATGTTTGATGGTAGCTGATTCATTAAAAATAGGAATGACAATGGTAATTTTTTTGTTATTATTCATGGGGTTAAGAGGATGCAAAATATTTAATTGGAGCGGGTGATGGGAATCGAACCCACGCCAGTAGCTTGGGAAGCTACGGTTCTGCCATTGAACTACACCCGCCAGTCGATTGTGCAAAGGAATTAAAAGAGAACTATAATGTGATTTTTAAATGAAGTCAAGAAAGGTTTTATTTTATGACGCAAATTTTATTGAATGGACAACCATTTGAAATAATTGAGAATTATTCAATTGCTCAATTATTAGAACACTGTGAATTAACCGGACAACGATTGGCGGTAGAAATCAATCAAAACATTATTTCGCGCAGTCAATTTGAAAGTTATTTTTTAAAGAACAATGACAAAGTTGAAATCGTGAGGGCGATTGGTGGTGGATAAGCATTTAATTCAACGTTTAGAGAAACTCTTAGATCGAATTGAGCAACTTGTTCCGCCAGTTTCTCAAATTCCAAATTGGCAAAAAACATCAGCAGCGATTTGGCAAAAGAATCTTTGGACACCCATTAAACAATTGAGCAAATTACAACTTAATGATTTGCAACATATTGAAGAACAAAAGAAATTATTAGATCGAAATACGCGGCAATTTTTAAAAGGATTACCCGCAAATAATGCTTTGTTATGGGGTTCAAAAGGCACAGGAAAATCTTCTTTAATTAAAGCATTATTACACACTTATCATCATGAAGGGCTGCGATTAGTTGAAGTGGATAAACAGCATTTGGCAGATTTACCCCTTTTAACTGAAATATTAAGCCAATTTCCTCAACGTTTTATTATCTTTAGTGACGATTTGTCATTTGAAGCAAACGATGCAGGTTATAAAGCCTTAAAAAGTGTTTTAGATGGATCAATTAATGTCGCGCCAGAAAATGTTTTAATTTATGCCACTTCAAATCGTCGACATTTAATGCCCGAATTTGGCAAAGAAAATACTGAAATGCACTGGGTAAATGATGAATTACATCCTGGAGAAACTAGTGAGGAAAAGATTTCATTATCTGAACGTTTTGGGTTGTGGTTATCGTTTTATCCATTTAATCAAGATCGTTATTTAGAAATTGTCGATTATTGGTTAAAATATCATGGTTTATCAGGCATTTGTGAAATAACTGTGCGTGAAGCAGCGTTACAATGGGCATTATTAAGAGGAAGCCGAAGTGGAAGAGCAGCAATGCAATTTGTTCGAGATTGGGTGGGAACAAAACAACTGCATAACATTTAATGTTAGAATATGTGTTAAACTAAACATATTTTCTTTTTTAAACAAAACGATTTGCTGTATATTATTTTAATAATTATCGAGGAACAATTATGTTGTTGCTTTCATCAAAGTTTAAACTCATAAAATGTTTTTTTTGGCTACTTTTAATCCCTATTATGCCATTACAATCTGCTGGTCCTTCAGAGTATGAATTGAAAGCAGCTTTTCTTCATAATTTAAGTAACTTTATTACGTGGCCCTCGAAAGCATTTTCTTCTGATGATGCGCCTTTTCTTTTATGTATTTTAGGGTCTGATCCCTTTGGTGATAATTTAGAAGCTATTACGGGTAATCAAAAGGTCGCTGGACAACATTCTATTCAAGTTCTTAAAGTAACAAATGAAGTTGATGCAAAAGAATGTCATTTGGTATTTGTAAGTAGTTCAGAACAAAATAAAATGCCTAAGATATTAAATTTTTTAAATAATTTTCACATTCTTACCGTTGGAGATACGGAAGATTTTATTGAGCATGGAGGAATGATTATGTTTGCAACGGTGGAAGGTAAAATAAAGCTATTTATTTCATCAGATCGAATTACTGCTTCACGACTTAAAGCAAGCGCTCAACTATTGAAAATAGCTAAAATCGTAAATAAATAATCTAAAATTATAAAGGATGATGAGTTATGAACAACGGAATTGTTTATTGTGTGGGTTTATTGAGTTTTTCTCTCGTTTTTGCAAATGAAAATATAGAACGCTTGGAATATTTAAAGCATTTAACATTAGAGGAATTAAGTGACATTGAAATTAAATTAGATGATACATTTGATGTATTTGAAGGATTAATTAAAGCGCGTAAAGTAAAGGTTGCAAGTGGTGTTGAGCAAAACATTTCTCAAGCGCCCGCGATTACCACTGTTATTACGGATCAAGATATTGAAGCAATGGGTGCGCGTGATTTAGATGAAATCCTTGAAACAATTCCGGGTATGCACGTTTCTCGTTCGGAGATTTCTTATCGCCCGATTTATACTATGCGAGGGATTTATTCTCGAGAAAATCCAGAAATTCTCTTAATGATCAATGATATACCAGTAAAAAGCCTCGAAAGTGGCAATCGCGCAGAGGTGTGGGCGGGAATGCCAGTTCAAAATATTGCGCAAATTGAAGTTATTCGGGGACCCGGATCGGCACTGTACGGCGCGGATGCAATGTCGGGTGTAATAAATATTGTTACAAAACAAGCAGATGACATCAAAGGAACAGAGCTGGGTTTGCGAGTGGGAAGTTTTCGAACGGTTGATGCGTGGATGTTAAACGGCTATCAAAATAAAGATTTTAAAGTCGCCACGAGTCTTCAAGCCTTTGATTCTGATGGACAAAAATCAATCATCGAAGAGGACGGACAAACGCAAGTCGACCGAATGATCGGCACAAATGCCTCAAAAGCACCTAACAGCTTGAATTTAGGACGAAAAGGGATTGATGCACGCATCGATGTGTCGAAAGAAAATTTTCGCGCGCAGGCAAATTATCGAACCCGCCGAAACGTTGAAGTTGGCGTGCCCACCTCTCTCGATCCCGACGGACGATTGCGCGGCGATAGTTACGATTTAGCATTAAATTATAAAAATCAAAAAGTTGCGAAAAATTGGAATCTCAACGCACAGCTTAATTTTAGCGAAAATCACGGTTCAACCCACATGAATTTATTTCCAGCGGGGGCATTTGGCGGCGCATTTCCCAACGGCATGACCATTGTCGGATCGGGGCGTGAACAAACACTTGGCGCGGAAGGATCGCTGTTTTACACGGGTTGGGATAAACATTTGGTGAGAATTGGCGCAGGTTATCGTTATGCAAAACAATTTGATGTAAAATACGCCGCAAACTATGGTCTTGATCCACAAGGAAATCCTATTCCCGCTGGCAGTCCGATTATTGATTTAACGGGAACTCCTTATTCTTTATATCCTATTGAAAGTACACGCATTAATGAGTTCGCTTATCTACAAGATGCGTGGAAATTCGCTAATAATTGGGAATTAACCAGCGGCTTTCGTTATGATCATTATTCTGATTTTGATCGTTCCTTTAATCCGCGTTTGTCGTTGGTTTGGCAAATTGAAAAGAATTTTACAACTAAATTATTGTTTGGAAAGGCTTTTCGCGCTCCTTCATTTAGAGAATTGTATTTAAATAGCGCAAATAATCAAATGGGTAACCAAAATTTAAAGCCAGAAACCATTCAAATGACTGAATTAGCTTTTGATTGGCGTTTCAATAAAGATGTGTATGTTTCTTTAAATTTGTTCTCCTATTTGATTAAAGATAAAATTCTCTTTGAAGCCGAAGATCATGATGAAGAAGGCGAAGAACAAGAAATGAATTTAACCAATATATCGCCACCTATTTTATTAGCTCAAAATGCAGGAAGTTGGCGAGGAAAAGGATTAGAACTTGAAACCCGTTGGAAAATAAATAATCGCTCAAGTTTGCTTTTCAATTATTCATTTGTCGATGTTAAAGAAAGCCGCAGTGGAGAATATTTGGAAAATATCCCACGTCATCATTTCTATTTGCGCACAGATTTACTATTAAAAGCCAACTGGTATTTAGACACACAATTAAATTGGATTAGTACACGAACTCGTAATGACGACGATGAACTTGATTTGCGTTCACCTTTGAAAGGTTACAAAACAATTGATTTCACAATTCGTTATAAAGATATTCGTGATGATCGGTGGAATTTTGCTTTCGGAATCAAAAATGTATTTAATTCTGATGCGAGAGAACCCAGCCGCTCATTTATTCCTTACGATTTGCCATTGGAAGGACGTAATTGGTTTATAGAAACCCGTTATCGTTTTAAATGAACTTGTTTAAAGGTTTTATATGTGAAAAATAGATATTTTTATTGTATTGGATTAGCATTAATCTCTGCTAATGTTTCCGCTAATTCAGATGTAGATGAAGACAAAGTACAGCGTTTAGAACATTTAAAGAATTTGAGCCTTGAACAACTCTTAGAAGTTGAAATCAAATTAGATGATGTTTTCAATGTATTTGACGGTTTGATCAAAGCCCGCAAAGTGAAAGTCGCCAGCGGCGTTGAACAAAAAACCTCCGAAGCCCCTGCTGTTACAACGGTTATCACCGCCCAAGATATCGAAGCAATGGGCGCACGCGATATCGACGAAGTCCTTGAAAGTGTTCCTGGTTTGCACGTTTCGCGCTCTCAAGCGTCCTATCGCCCGATTTACATTATGCGCGGGATTTATTCAAAAGATAATGCCGAAATTTTGTTATTAATCAATGATGTACCACTAAAAAGCCTCGAAAGCGGCGGGCGTTACAATGTGTGGGCGGGAATGCCCGTACAAAACATTTCCCGAATTGAGGTTATTCGCGGCGCGGGTTCAGCATTGTACGGCGCTGACGCGATGGCTGGCGTGATAAATATCATTACAAAACAAGCAGATGACATTAAAGGCACTGAAACGGGTGTGAGATTAGGCAGCTATCGAACTGTCGATGCGTGGGCGCAACACGGCGAAAAAGTGGGTGAGGTTAATATTGCGTCGAGCGTGCAAGTCTTTGATACTGAAGGACAACAAGGCATCATTCAAGAAGATTCGCAAACTTTTTTTGATCAACGCGGTGGAATTAAATCGTCGTTTGCCCCTGATGCGGTGAATTTGGCGAAAAAAGGGCTTGATGCGCGCATCGATGCAAACAAAGATCATTGGCGGGCGCAAGCGGGCTATCGAACCCGCCGAGATGTTCAAACGGGCGTGCCTATCACTTTGAATCCATTGGATTTATGGCGCGATGATTCGGTCGACGCAACGGTTTCTTATTTGAATCCAAATTTCTTTAAAGATTGGAGCATTAATGCGCGGGCGAGTTTTCGTGAAGATCACGTCGATGTCAATGAAACAATTTATTTAAAACGGGTTTCTCCAACAGGTAATTTAAATGGAGAAACTCGGATGATTATGCGCCTTTCTGAACGTCAAACAAATACAGAAATATCGGCATTTTATAATGGTTGGAAAGATCATTTGTGGCGCATTGGAACAAGTTATCAATATGGACAATTATTAGATGTAAAATATATTGCTAATTTTGGAGCAGATATAAATGGAGGACGCATTCCACCCGGGAGTGATTTGAAAGATTTGAGCGATACGAGTGCAAGTATTTACCCAAATGCAAGTCGAACCAATGAATCAATCTTTATTCAAGATGAGTGGAAATTTGCCGATCATTGGACATTAACAACAGGTGTTCGTTATGACCATTATTCTGATTTTGGTGGTTCAACTAATCCTCGCACTGCTTTGGTTTGGCAAATTGAACCCAATTTAACCGCTAAGTTATTATATGGATACGCTTTTCGCGCTCCTTCATTTAGAGAATTGTATGTAAGCAGTGGATTAGAATACGGTAATGCTGCTTTAAAACCAGAAAAGATGCACACCGCTGAATTGGCATTAGATTGGAAAGTAAATAATGATTTGTATTTTGCATTCAATTTATATCAATTTTCTATTCGTGATAAGATTACATTTGAAGCAGTAGAAGATACGCCACCGCCGTCTATTTTAGATGGAAATCAAACTGAAATTCCTCCCTCTCAACCAATGGGAACAAATAATGCGCGTTTTAATTACATTGCGAAAAACAATGAGAAATGGAATGGCAAAGGATTTGAATTAGAAACCCGCTGGAAAATGTCGAGCAAATCGAGTTTATTGTTTAATTATTCTTATGCAAGTGTGGATAGACAACTCGGTGGACAAATCGAAAATACCCCTCAGCATAAATTATATGTACGTTCAGATTGGTCAGTGTATAACAACTTGTATTTGAATCAACAGTGGAATTGGATTAGCAAGCGTTATAGAAATACCGAAGAAGGCGACACGAGAAACTCGTTAAAAGGTTATAACACTTTTGATTTGACGCTTCGTTACAAAAACATTAAAGATGATCGTTGGGGATTTGCGATTGGCGTGAGAAACTTGTTTAATGTTGATGCGAGAGAACCTGCCAGCCAAGATATTACTTATGATTTACCTTTAGAGGGGAGAAACTGGTTTATTGAAGGGCGTTATCGTTTTAAATAAACTTTCTTTAAAAAGAGAAGCCTTCTAGGTTTTTAAAACTTAGAAGATTTTTTAGTTATAACTATTTGAAGATATTGAGTTATTTAATACCAATAGTTAAAGAATATTCAGCGTTTCCACGAGTGCCGCCGACTTCGATTTTGTATGTTCCTTTGGCGGGTAATTTTCCTTCCCATAAAGTTGCATCTTGACCTTCGTCCGCGTTGGGTAAAGTTTTGCCATTGGGTTGGTAAATTACAAATGCGGCGTTGTTTTCAGAGGAAGTAATTTCTACGCGCATGGTTTGTCCAGCGTTTGCTCGCAAGATGTAAATGTTTTGATCGCCACGAATCACCGTTCCGTCGATAGTTGTTTCGTTTTGTCCTTTAGAAAAAACGACGTTTTGTTTGACCCCTTTAGCCATCGCAAAAGAAGAAAAAAGGATCGATAAAATTAGCAACCATTTATAGTGACGCACCTTAAACTCCTAAGTTTATGAAATTAATATAAAAACTTTTGGGCTGTGTGAGCATTCTAAAAGCTAATGTAAGATACGTCAATGTCTATTTGCACGGAGAAAGATTTGCCCATTTTAAGAGAATTGCGAATTTCTCAAAATTAGGGTAAAGTACGCCTTAGGTTTGGGGTAATACTTTTTGGGAAAACTTCCCGTTTTGTCTTTTATTTTCATTATTTTAAGGAGAACTATCTATGAAAAAATCTGTCCTGTCATTATGCGTATTAGCGGGTTTAGGCTTAGCAAGCGCGGAAGTGTTCGCTCACAAAGCGGGCGATTTATTAGTGCGCGGTCGCGTCATCAACATCAACCCTAGCGACGACAGCACCGCCATTGCCAACAGCACCGCTGGCGCTTTCCCTGTTGCAAATTCTAAAGTCGGCGTGAACGATGCGTGGACACTAGATATCGACATCACCAGCATGATCACCGATAACTTCGGGGTTGAATTGTTATTAGACCCTTCAACCAAACACGAATTAACTGGCAAAAACGCAATTGCTGGCTTCAATAAAATCGGTGAAACCACTGTTTTACCTCCTGCGTTAATTGCACAATATCATTTCTCACCAAAAAGCCAATTCCAACCTTATGTGGGTTTAGGTTTGAACTACACGCTGTTCTTTAAAAGCGAATTAACCAATGCAGCTTTAGCGGGTGCATTAGGTGGCGTGGGCAAACTTGAAATTGATAACAAAGCTGGCTGGGTTGCTCAAGCAGGCGCTGACTTTGATATGGGCAATGGTTGGTTTGTGAACGCTGATATGAAATACATTGGCTTAAAAACCACCGCTAGCTTCACATATGGCGCAGGTTTAACTAACAGAGCAAGCGTTGACGTTGATATTAATCCTTGGGTGTATGGTATTGGTATCGGTAGACGTTTCTAATTTTCGTTAGGACGTAATGATTTTTCTCAATATGCACGAGAAACAACGGAAAGGGTTTCAGACCGCGAGGTTTGAAACCCTGAAGTTTTTAGGATTCGCGCTTTTGTTGTGGTGCAATCTTGGATGGGCGGGTGATTTGTTGGAAGTCGACATTGAATCCGAAGAACATTTGCACGTTTTACAAAGCCTTGTGCCAGATGTTGAAATATTGAATGAAAACACCGTGTTATTGTATGCGGATAAACGTTTGCAAAATATTTTAAAACGCCGTGAATTTAAATTTAATATAAAGATCAGTAATTTACAAGAATTTTATGCCCGCCGCGCCCAAGCGGATATTAGTCGGCGAAATGCCGCTCCAACAGGTTCGATGGGAGGATTTCGAACCTTCGCAGAAATTGAAAAAACCCTCGATCAATTAGTTCAAACTTATCCTCAATTTGTTTCAAAATTCTCAATCGGAAAAACCTTCGAAGGACGCGACATTTGGGCGTTAAAAATCTCTGCAAATTTAGAGACTAAGCCCACCGCATGGTTTGATGCTTTACACCATTCACGAGAACCTTTAAGCGCAGAACTTGTCTTACGTTTTGTCGATACTTTTATCAAGCAATCTTTCCAAGATATTGAAATAAACCGTTTAATCAATACCCGAAATATCATCGTTATTCCGTGTGTGAATCCCGACGGTTACGAATTTAATCGCCAAACCCATCCTCAAGGCGGGGGAATGTGGCGTAAAAACCGTCGACCCAATCTCGATGGAAGTTTTGGGGTTGATTTGAATCGTAATTATGGGTGGAAATGGGGATCGGTGGTTTATGACATTAGCATGGAAAATGAAGCATATCAAGGGGTTAGCGCATTTTCGGAAGCGGAAACCATTGCATTGAGAGATTTGATGGCAATTGAAAAACCGCGTTTTGCCGCGACCGTCCACAGTTACGGCAATGAATGGATGTTCCCTTGGGGATACACCGACGAGCCAAGTTCATCAGATGCGTTGTTTCGATATTATGCGGATCGTTTAACTGAGAAAAACGGCTATGTAGCTGAAAATGCTTGGCATTTATACGGCGCGACGAGTGGATCGACCGACGATTATTTGTACGCCACGCACGGCACATTGGCGTACACTTTAGAGGCGGGCACATACACCGATGGATTTTGGGCTGCACCATCAAGAATTGAGCCTATTTTCAATGATTTATATCCGTCATTTAAGCAAATGGTGCAATGGGCGGGCGCGTCGCCAATCATGAATCCAATCTGGCGTGAATTATATGGAAATGGCGATCGAGCGTTCGACGCGGGCGAAGTCTGGGAATTACAGCTCAACATCACTAACGAAGGCACATTATCTTTAAATGGTTTTTTGGAAATTAATCAACAAAATCAACATCTTATTTTTGAAAATTCATCTTTAACGCTATCGATTGCGCCCAGAGAAACATGGATAAGCGATCCGATGGTGATTTATATTTCAGAACAAGCACAAAGCATTGAATTAATTCATTTAAATTGGGATTTTGAAAAATTGTCGACCCCGCAAACCTTAAAAATCCCGCTCGGCAAAGCACGTTTGATCGCATGGGATAATATGGAAGTCGCTGATTTTGCTTGGAATGTCAGCAATCCCCAAGAAAAATGGGCGTGGCATCGAACCTTGCCGCATTTTGTAAGTCCTGAAACTGCCCCCGCCTCGAAGTGTTGGGTAACGGGCAGCGGCAATGCGCTTTTAAATTACGACGTGCACGGTTTAACGATGCTGACATCGCCCCGTTTCAGCGCATTAGGGTTGGATAATTTAGAATTATCGTATCGGCGATGGTTCGCAAATTTGGGCGGCACGCAGGACGATCGCCTCGACGTGCAAATTTCCAACGACGACGGCGCAACTTGGCGAACTTTAGAACGAATTCCCAATCGAAATTACTGGGAAAATGCGCAATTTGAACTAGAAAGCGTGCTGCCATTGACGGATCGGATGCGTTTAAGATTTATTGCTCAAGACGCGATGAATGACGATCTCACCGAAGCGTGCATCGATGAAATTTCTTTAAAATCAAGATCATCGCTTCCAACTATCGGCGTTTGGGGAAAAGTCACTAAAAACGAATGGGTACGAATGGTGATTGATGGAAAACCGTTGGCGAATGTGCAGGTATATGCTTCATTTCAAACGGAAAATCCTTACAGTTTGCCAAATATGATCGGACAATTGTTTTTATCGGGGCACATTTTCCCGCTGTGGCAAGCGCAAACCGACGCGGACGGTCGAGCCGTTTGGCTTTTGCAATGCCCTGATTTCACCGAATTTAAAGGCTATCATTTGTACGTTCAAGCCCTATTAAGCAATCCCGATCAAACCTTTGAAATTAGTCGCCCAACGACTTTTACTTTTGAATAATTGAATAGAGGTCATCATGAATAAATACAGTCCTTTGGCATTTGAAAAAAACCTCGATGCATGGTTTGAAAAACTTGCCTCTCATTATACCTTTGATGAACAACGACAATTACTTCAGTCCTTTGATTTATATCAACATTTTTATCCAAATTTATCACGAACTTCTCCTATTTTTAATATCTTAGAAATGCTTTTTCATCTGCGTTTAGACGCGGAAGGATTAAGTGCTGCCATTCTCCATTTATTAATAGAAAAAAATAAAGTCACTTTTGAAGAACTTAAACCCAAATTTACTCAAAGCATTATCAATCTTTTAGAAAGCACTCTGCGCATGGAGTTTCTCAAAGATTTGTACACCTTAAAATTCCAAGACAACATTTCTCCCGAAGAAAAACAAGCGCGTTTAGAAAGCATTCGAGTCATGATTTTAGCAATGATTTCTGATGTGCGCGTTGTTCTAATTAAATTAGTTGAACGCCTATATGAAATGCAACACCTCGATGCTCAACCTAAACATTTACAACGCCGCATTGCAAGAGAAACCCTTGAATTATATGCACCGTTAGCAAATCGTTTAGGCATTTGGCAAATCAAATGGCAACTAGAAGATTTGTCGTTACGTTATTCTGAGCCTGATGTTTATCGACGCATTGCAAGAAACTTAGATCGTCGCCGCACCGAACGTGAGCATTTAATTGAGCAAATGATTAATACTTTACGAGAAGCACTGCATAACAGCGGCATCGACGCAGAAATCAACGGACGACCAAAACATATTTATAGTATTTGGCAAAAAATGAAGAAAAAAAATAAGAAATTCAGTGAATTATATGATGTTTTGGCGATTAGAGTTTTAGTAAATACCATTGGAGAATGTTATAGTGCATTAGGGGTTGTGCATGGTTGTTTTCCTCCGATGGGAAATGAGTTTGATGATTATATTGCAAGACCTAAACAAAATTACTACCGTTCTTTACATACGGCGGTGATTGGAATAGATGAAAATCCCTTTGAAGTTCAAATCCGCACGCATGAAATGCACTTTGAATCAGAAATCGGAATTGCTTCACATTGGCGTTATAAAGAAGGAAAGTTTGATACACAAAATGAAGAGATGAATCAAAAGATTTTTTCTTTGCAACATTGTCAAACAGAAAGTAATACAACTGATTTGATTACGCAATTCAAAGAAGAAATGTATGGTGAGAGGATTTATGTGTTCACGCCTAAAGGAAAAATCATTGATTTGCCCGCAGGTTCTACACCATTAGATTTTGCTTATCATGTGCACACCAGCATTGGTCATCGGTGTCGTGCGGCATCGGTAAATGGCAAAATAGTTCAATTAAATTATACACTTAATAGCGGCGATCAAGTATCTATTCACGTTGCCGATCAAGAGCGCCCAAGTCGTCATTGGTTAAATGATACTTTAGGATTTTTAAAAACCGATCGTGCAAAATCTAAAATAAATCAATGGGTTAGACAACAAGATCGTTCAAAAAATATCGCCGAAGGTCGTTCTTTATTAAACCGTGAATTATTTCGTTTGAACGTGATGGAATATAATTTAGAAGAACTGGCTTCAAAATATCGTTACAATGATTTAGACTCTTTATTAGAAGCAATTGGATTAGGTGTATTAGATATGTGTTCAATTGCGGACGCATTACAAGATCGAGTTTTTCCTCCAAATTCGCCTTCAATTAAAAGTAAGAAAAAGCACGCGCCACCGATTTTAATTCAAGGGCATTTTAATAATATGCAAACCTATTTGGCAGAATGTTGCAATCCTGTTCCTGAAGATCACGTTGTTGGATATGTCACGGATAAAGGAATTCAAGTGCATCGGCGCGATTGTCCTTTAGTACAAGATTCTTCTTTTGATGAGGACGGCTGGGTAAATGTGGAATGGGGATCGCCAATTGGATTAATGTATCCTGTTGAAATTCATGTAAAAGCGGACGACCGTTTTGGTTTGTTGCGTGATATTAGCGACATTTTAACTGAAAGCAAAATCAATATTACAGCGGTGAATACTTTAACTGATGATGATTTGATTGCAAGTATGAATTTACGCATTGAAGTTCGAGATGCAAAACAATTGAGCAAAGCGCTTGAGAAAATTGATGCTCTCAGCAATGTTTTAGAAGTAAGTAGAATGAAGCCAAGTATAGAAAATTCTACTTTAAAAAAAGTATAATACATTCCGATAAATCCACATTTTTATTTATTTTGGATAAGATTTCTCAAAATATCTAAATTATCACCATAATAAATTTGGTTTTTCATCGTAATGTTCCTCTAAAAAAACTCCCCATATTTGGGGAGCATTTGAAATAAAAAATGAAATTAAACTTGTGGATGTTGACGTTCTAATTTTCCAAAGATTTTGTTTAATGCGCTCAAATAGGCTTTTGCCGATGCAATTACAATATCAATATCTGCACCTTGACCCGTAATAATTCTTCCATCTTTCTCTAAACGCACGCTCACTTCTGCTAAAGCATCTGTTCCATCGGTGACATTATTCACAGAATAGAGTTGTAAATGACAACCGCTTTTCACGATGCTCTCAATGGAATTATAAGTTGCATCAACGGGTCCACTGCCTGTTTTATCGGTTGTTTTCTCTTCGCCAGCAACACTTAAAGTTAATTGCGCGTGAGGCGTTTCTCCCGTTTCACTACAAACGTGCAGAAATACCAATTTGAAACGTTCGTTCTCTGCGGATAAAGTATCACTAATTAAGGCTTGTAAATCATCATCATAGATTTCTTGTTTCTTATCCGCTAAGGCTTTGAAACGAGAGAACGCGGCATTTAATTCGCTTTCTGAGGTGAAATCATAACCTAACTCTTTTAAACGCTGATTAAACGCATTTCTACCTGATAATTTTCCTAACACCATGCGATTCGCTTTCCAACCCACATCTTCCGCACGCATGATTTCATAAGTTTCTCGATGTTTGATCACGCCATCTTGATGAATTCCTGACTCGTGCGCAAACGCATTTGCTCCCACGATTGCTTTATTGGGTTGCACTGGAAAACCTGTAATTGTTGAAATCAATTTTGAACAATTCACGATTTGAGTTGTATCAATAGTGGTATCGCAATTAAAAACATCTTGTCGAGTGCGCACCGCCATGACAATTTCCTCTAATGCTGCATTGCCCGCACGTTCACCTAACCCATTGATTGTACACTCAACTTGCCGCGCACCATTCAAAACCGCCGATAAAGAATTTGCAACCGCTAATCCTAAATCATTATGGCAATGCACAGAGAAAATCGCTTGATCAGAATTAGGAATGCGTTCGCGTAAGGTCTTGATTAAATTACCAAATCTATCAGGTAAATTATAACCAACGGTGTCGGGAATATTAATGGTTTTTGCACCCGCATTAATCACCGCTTCGATCACTCGACACAGAAAATCGGTTTCGGAACGACCCGCGTCTTCGGGTGAAAATTCCACATCATCGGTGTAATTTCGCGCTCTTTTGACCGCCGCAACTGCTCTTTCGACCACTTCGTCGGGTGTCATGCGGAGTTTTTTCTCCATGTGAATGGGCGAAGTCGCTAAAAAGGTGTGAATGCGCATTTTTGCAGCAGATTTAAGGGCTTGCGCGGCGGTGTCGATGTCTTTGTCGAGCGCACGCGATAATCCGCACACGGTTGCGTCTTTGATCACGCTGGCGACCGCAGAAACCGCTTCAAAATCCCCTTGGCTTGCAGCGGGAAATCCAGCTTCGATAATATCGACTTTTAATTTTTCTAAGGCTTTGGCAATGCGGACTTTTTCGTCTTTGGTCATCGACGCGCCGGGGCTTTGTTCGCCATCGCGTAAAGTGGTGTCGAAAATAATTAATTTGCTATCAGAAAGCATGAGAGAAACTCCTAAAAAATTTGCGAGGAAATAAAAGAAAAAAGAAACGGTATTGTTGCCCCCGAATGGGCAAGTATAAAAGAAACGCTGCCCTACGGCAGCAATCGCAACGTGCTTAGGAGTAATGTTGAGAGGCGACCCATCGACACAACAACACTGCCACTTGTGCAGAAAAAGCATTGTAAGAATGTGTTGACACGTTCATAAATCAAAGGGTCTTGTTTTGGAGAGTTTTACTCATCATATAGCCCCCGTTGCTTTTTGACAAGGGGATTTTCAACGATTTCTTAGGCGAGTTGTAACTTTGCATAACTCAAAACTAACCATTTTTTGCCGTGTTTTCCAAAATCAACATAAACTCTTTCTGCTTCACCTTTTCCTTCATTTGCTAAGACAATTCCAATCCCAAATTTCTCATGCTGGACTTTTTGGTTTATTTTAAAACTTGCTTTCGGATCAACCCATGCTTGTTTATTTATAATTTGCTGATTTTGTTGGTGTTTATTGTCTTCAGATCGTTCGCTTGAATGATAAAATTGGCGTGGTTTTTCTTCATCATTAAAACGTGGTTTATTTGTCCAACGATGTGGCGACGGTGCAAATGCCGTTGATTTAATAGGTGACGGTGTTTTCAAACGAATATCTTCAATTAAAGATTTTGGAATGTCTTCTAAAAAACGCGAAGGTCGGGTAAAATTCGTTGATCCACGCATCGAACGGCTTTCTGCATAACTCAAATACAAATGCTTCATTGCTCGAGTAATTCCTACATAACACAAACGCCGTTCTTCTTCTAAATCCTCAACCGTTTGCGAAGACATGACATGAGGAAATAAACCCTCTTCTAATCCACACAGAAATACCACTGGAAACTCTAAACCTTTCGCTGAATGTAAAGTCATTAATTGTACCGCATCTTGATTGGGATCGCTTTGACGTTCTCCCGATTCTAAAGCAGCGTTGCTCAAAAAAGCAATTAACGGCGTTAAACCTTCCGTGCTATCAATTTCAAATCCTTTTGCTGCACTAATTAATTCTTGTAAGTTTTCTGCTCGCATTTGCTCTTTTTCGCCTTTCTTTTCTTGGTAAAATTTGAGCAAACCCGTTTGAAGTAAAACCGCAGACACTAATTGATGCAAAGGCATTTTTTCAGTCGTTTTTCTTAATTGTAAAATCATATCTAAAAATTGACGCAATAAATTTGCCGCACGCGGATTTAATTCTTGAGAAACTTGTTCTGGTTTTTCTAATTCATCCAATAAACTAAGTGATTGATTTAATTGAGATTTTAGGTTTTGAAAAAACAGTTTTTTCTCTTGACTTAAAATGTCAGCAGCTTGCCATAATGATGTTTGATTTTGGCGAGCGTGTTCACGAAGTTTCTCCATTGTGACATCACCAATTCCTCGCGGCGGAACAGCGATCGCTCTTTCAAAAGAAGTATCATCATCTTTATTAACCAATAATCTTAAATAGGCTAAAGCATCTTTAATTTCTTGGCGTTCAAAGAATCGCAAACCGCCATAAATTCGATACGGCAAACGCATTTGAATTAACGTTTCTTCTAAAATCCGCGATTGGGCATTTGAACGATATAAAATAGCGCAATCTTTATGTTTTTTATTCTGTGAAATCCACTGTTGAATGCGTTCACCAATAAAACGCGCTTCTTCTTTTTCATCCATTGCATTAAATAAACGCAACGGTTCGCCAGAATCCCCTTCCGTCCAAAGTTTCTTACCCATTCGAGAATTATTTTTCTCAATCAACGCATTTGCAGCAGCTAAAATAGTTGCACTCGACCGATAATTCTGTTCTAAACGCACTAATTGAACTGTTTTGAAATCTTTTTGAAATCGCCGAACATTACCCACTTTTGCACCGCGCCAACCATAAATGGATTGATCATCATCACCCACTACAAATGCGCAACCCGTTTCTCCAATTAACTGTTGCAACCACGCATATTGAATATTATTAGTATCTTGAAATTCATCGACTAAAATGTGAGGAAAACGTTTCTGATAATGCGTTAAAATGTTAGGATAATAATGCCAAACTTCATACACTCTTAATAATAATTCTCCAAAATCTACTAATCCATTTTGATCACAATAGTTTTGATAATGCTCATAAATCATTTTCATGGTTCGAGAATACTCATCAAAGGAATCCATATAAGGCGGACGAACCCCTTGATCTTTTGCGCGACTAATATAGCCTTGAATTTGATTAGGAATCCACACTTTATCATCTAATTTTAAAATCTCTTTTAAAATCTTTTTAATAATGCGCAATTGATCATCACTATCAATGATTTGAAAGGCTTGCGGTAAATTCGCTTCTTGCCAATGTGTACGCAACCAACGATGCGCTAAACCATGAAAAGTTCCTACCCACCAACTACGCGGATTCAAATGCAAAAGTTTATTCAAACGTTCTCGCATTTCATTTGCCGCTTTATTGGTAAATGTTACCGCTAAAATCGCTTGCGGAGAAATCTTTTCTACTTCCATTAACCATGCAAAACGATGCGTTAAAACTTTAGTTTTTCCACTCCCAGCGCCTGCTAAAACTAAAAGATTTCCCGCTGGTGCAGTCACTGCTTCGCGTTGTTGAGGATTTAATGAATCGGTTAAATGAGAAAGGTCAAGCATTTATTTTAATCTGTCCAGTTGAAAGGGCTTGTAAAACGGCATCTCTCGCGCCGTCAGCAATAATTTTTCCATTGTCTAATACAATCAAACGTTGCACTAAACTTAATAAACTTGCTCGATGGGTAATTAAAAGTAAAGTTTTACCCGTCAAATGCGGTTGTAATCGTTGTTTGAATTGTTCTTCGGCTTGATTATCCAATCCGTTTGTAGGTTCATCAAAGAGCAAAATGTTAGGATTATTCACTAATGATCTCGCTAATGCAATGCTTTGACGTTGTCCGCCCGATAAATTACGTCCATTTTCTTCAATTAACATTTCTAAACCCGCTGGATGTTGTTGTAACCATTCTTCAATTCCAGAAATACGAATTGCTTGCAAAAGTTGTTGATCCGTTGCCAAAGGAGAACCAAACGTAATATTTTCGCGTATTGTACCATAAAATAAAACCGTTTCTTGAGAAACATAACCCATTTGTGAACGAATCATAACGGGATCGAATTGTCGAATATCTAATCCTTCAATTAATACATTTCCTTCATTGGGTTGATATAAATTAAGCAATAGTTTTGCTAAGGTACTTTTACCCGATCCACTTTTACCAATAATGCCTATTTTCTCACCCGATTTAATTTGAAAAGTAACGTCTTTTAAACTAGGTTGTGGGGCTTTTGGATAAGTAAAATGTAATTGTTTAAATGCAATATTACCGCTTAAGATCGGCGATTCAATGGTTGGCGTTTCTATGTTTTTTTCTAATGGTTGATTCATTACTTTATGCAATGCTTCAAATGCAGTTCGAGATTGTTGGTAACGCATTAACAAACCCGCAATTTGTGTTAAAGGTGCGAGCGCACGTCCATTCAAAATCGTACACGCAATTAAACCTCCGACCGTTAATTCACCATTTGCAATCAAATAAACCCCAAATACCACCATTGAAACATAAGAAAATTGCTGAATAAACAAAGCAATATGCACATTCATTGCCGACCATGTTTTAGAACGCAAACTATATTTCGCTGCGTGATTAATTAGCCCAATCCAACGCCGTAAAATGCTATGTTCTGAACCTAAGGTTTTAATGGTTTCTAATCCATTCAAAGTTTCAATTAACATGGCTTGTTTTTGAGTATTTGATCGCAAGGTTTCTGAAATGTTTTTTCTCAAAGGAAATTGCAATAATAAACTCAATAACAAAACCGGCAACATCGCAAACAACGGCACAATTGCTAATTGTCCGCCCAACATAAAAATCATCAAGATAAACAACGCACTAAACGGTAAATCAATTAAGGTCGTTAAAACAGCGGAAGTGAAAAAATCTCTAAAACTTTCAAATTCATGCAAATGACTCGCAAAACTCCCCATCGATGGCGGTTGATTGGCGAGCGGCGTGTGCAAAAGATGCGACAAAACCTGACTCGATAATTGTCGATCCGCATTTTTTCCTGCTAAATCAATAAAATAGCCGCGCAATCCTCGCAAAATTGTCTCAAAAATCAACACGATCCCAATTCCCAATGCCAAAACCCATAGTGTTTCTAAGGCTTGATTCGGAACGACTCGATCATAAACATTCATCACAAATAAGGGAATTGCTAACCCTAACATATTGATTATTAAGGAAGCTAACGCAACTTCACCATATAAATGCCATGCTTGCCAAATCGTTTTCCAATACCAATGCTTTGTTTTTACTGAAAAATCTTCGCTGCGCATATCAAACCAACGTCGAGGTCGCACAATGAACGCATATCCGCTATACTGCAAAGTTTCGACAGGCACTTCAAGAGGCGCGTCGGGATTATCGGCGGTGAGGATGTGACAAGTGTTATTGTGGTATTTTAACAACAAAACAGCTTGTTGATTTTCAAGAATTAAAATTGCTGGTAATTCAAAGGCTTGGAATTTATCAATCTTACGCTTGATAAAGGCACTGCTAAACCCCACACTGTGCGCCATAGCGTTGAATTGATGTGGTGTTAGAGTTTCCACCCTCTGTTGAAGCGCTGTAACGGTCAATGGCTTGTTGTAAAAGCGCGCCACTAATGCAAATATGTTGCAAATATTAGTCGTGTTGAATGTATCCATTTGAAAAGTATCGTGGTTTTTGGGTGAGCAGGGCAACTTAATCGTACCCTCTAATTCGAAAAAATTTAACTTTTCACTTGCGTTAAATAAGCGATTGTGCCAAAATCATAACACCTGAAGCGTACAATTGCTTCATTAAGGTTGTAGCACAAGGATTTTCCAAGTGTTGCATTTTTGATCACAACCCCGTGCATGGAGAAATTTCGTAAATGTTGAGCAAATCTCTTAAATTACTCGGCGCAGCTGCTAGTATCGCTGCATTATTATTAGTTGGTGCTTGTTCTAAGGGCACTAAAGAAGATGCAGCTAAAGCTGATGCTACTACTAGCGCACCTGCTAAAGTGGAAAAGGCAACACCAGTAGCTCCAGTAGCTCCAGCGATGAAGTCTGAAGCTATTCCTGCTCCTAGAGCTAAAATCGTAGAAGAAGTTGCTCCTACGAAAAAAGCTAAAAAAGCTAAAAAAGCTAAAAAAGCTAAAGGTAAAGCCAAAAAAGCTAAAGGTAAAGCTAAAGGTAAAGCTAAACCAGCTAAAAAAGGCAAAAAATACAGCAAAAAAGTTAAGAAAGCTAAAAAAGCTAAACCTGCTGCTGCTCCAGCCGCTGCTCCAGCTGCTACCCCAGCACAATAATCTAATTATTAGTGCTTAAAAAAGGCGTTGTTCCATGAGGGCAACGCCTTTTTCTGTCGACTTCCTTTAATCAATTCTTTAAACAAGGATCAAGCGAATACAACAACGCTTGTAATAACAACGCAACGTCGTTTTTGGTTCGTGCATCGATTTCAAATAAAGGCGGATTTAAACCATGTTCTCTAAGTTTCTGATGAAAATCCTCTAATGTTGGCGTTGATTGCAAATCCATCCGCGTAATTCCCACCGCTAATTTTGTTTTACCAATAAAATCTGCAAAGGCATTTAAAAAAAACTCCATATCTTCCAATGGGTTAGGACGAGTATTATTAATGAGCAAAACTAAACCCAAACCCCCTTCCGTTAAAATATCCCACATAAAATCAAAACGTTCCTGACCGGGCGTGCCAAACAAATGAACTTTATCTCGATCAGATAATTTTAAAATCCCATAATCTAATGCGACAGTAATACCCGTTTTACCCACATAACCAGCGGCTTCTTTTGATTTTGCTTCGGTTTTAATGGGAGGAACGTCGCTTAATGCAGCAATAGCGGTTGATTTACCAGCCCCCGTTGGACCCGTAAAAATAATTTTGTAATCGCTCATAAAGACCTAGAAAGAAATTTTTGCTAATAAGCGTTGAAATAAACCGCGTTTATCAGAATGATTGGAAAAAAAAATTGTTTTCTTACGCGGAGAAATACCAGGAGTCACGCAAGCTAAATTCAAAGCAACCATTGCACTATATAAAGAAAAAACATAGCGTTGAGGTATTTGTAATAAAGCGGCTGTTTCAATTAAAGAATAAGCCGAATCAGCCCATAATGCGGTGATTTGTAAGGCGTGTGGTGTAATCATCAAACGACTAAAATTAGCCCATCTTGAAAGAATCACGGGAGAATGCAAATCCGTTCCCATTGGCACTCGTCCATGCGAAGTTAAAATCGCAGTTTTCCAGAGAAACTCATCTAAGCAATCATGAGAAAAAGGCGTTGAGGAATTCTTAATATATTCTTTTGCTTGATTGGGAGAAAGTAATTGCGTTTCTATATAAAGATTCTTTGTGGGTAATAGCATTAAACTATGCAAAGTTTGTTCTTTAACGCTGCTTAAAACTCGTTGATTGGCGGGATCAATTAATAATTCGCCCATTGTACTTTTCAAACGATTAACACACCCACTTGTTTTAGCAGTTTCTAAGGCTTTTTCAATTAAACCTTGCAAGCGTCGAGAACGATCATAAGTTACTTTTTCAATGGCTTTTTCATCATTTGGATTAATGTCTGGTTCAAATCCACACGCCGTATGTTCAGCGTAATTAGATAAGGTTGTAACTTGTTGTTTTTCAAATGATTTTATAAGAAGATCATTAACTGTTTTTTGAGAAGAACGGACTCTTAATACCATTTCTTCTTTTTGAGGAGGACGAGAGTAGGGACGCGAATCAGTATCGTTGGTTTCGTCCATCATAAGTTGTTGGCTTTGTCTAGTATCGTCAATTACACGTTTTAAGCGATTTAAAACTTTTACAAACTCATTTAAATTAACTGGTTTTTTAACAAAAAAATCTTTTTCAGGGACATTTTCATTTAAAGACAAAATAATGATAGGAAGATGAGGATGATCTTTACGATAATTTTCCCAATTTTTTTTTGCCTGCAAATTATCAAAATCCACAATACAAGCCTCGGCTTTATTTTCTCTGACCAAAATAAAGTCTTGCGCACTATGTTCAAATACCAGTTCTAACATACGTTCAAACGAATCATCTAATCCAACTTCACACATTTTAATAAGACGCTTACGCATAAAAATTAACTCCATTTTCCTCCAAAATAATTCTATTCTGGAGGAAACCATGATTAGGAAGGTTTTTTACTGCTGAGTTTATCGAGGTCTAATAGTTTTTGGTACACAACCGATGATAATTTGTGCATTTCAGTCATGGATTGGTGCGCGCCGTCTTTATCGCCCGCGAGTTGTTTTGCCAACACATCGGCACTTGCTTGATGAAAATGCTCATGTGGTTCTTTAAGTTCTTCAAAGATTTCCTTTGCACGAGGATTTTCTAATGCAACCACTTCTGCTTCACCTTCGCCATACATCCATTTACCTAATTTGCATTCGGTGTGAGTGCAACTTTGAAATGAATCTTGCCCTTCGAGGGTACGATTAATTTTCTTCAAATATTGCACATGATCGTTAATACGAATGAGAAAAAACGCATTGCCCGCCATAATAATGACTCCTAAAAATAGTTAGTAATTACAATGCTTTAGCAATTGCTTCTGCGCTACGTTTAACGTCTAAAAAAATCAAACCCAATTTTGCTTCTGAGGTAGTAATCACGCTCAACACGGTGTCTTTGCCCGCGTGGGTCATGAAAACGTAGCCTTTCGATCCTTTAATCAGCACCTGTTCGAGGTCGCCACGCGCCAATTCTTCAGCGGTGCGCTCGCCCAATGACAACATCGCCGCCGCCATCGCGCCCAAACGGTCTTCGTCCATGCTTTTTGGCAATAACGACGCGATCACCAATCCATCGATTGAAATCACCGCTGCCGCTTCAATTTCAGCGGAACTGCCGTTCAGCTTTTGTAAAATCGTACCAATCATATCTTCGCGCATAAAATGCCCCTATTTGAGAAATTGTGTGTAAATGTAGTTATTTTCAGCAAAATTAGTGCCATTAAGAAAGAACTGGGCGCACTCTCAATAAATGCAAACGCTTTTTATCGGCGCGTACCACTTCAAAACTTAATCCATGTAATTCTAACGTTTCTCCACGTTTTGGTAAATACCCAAAGGTTTGCGTTAAAATCCCTCCAATTGTATCAAATTCCTCATCGCTGAAACTCACTTTGAAATATTGATTAAAGATTTCAACAGGCGTTAATGCTCTCACCGTATAAAAACCTTCTTCTCGAGGTTTAATATACACCGCTTCTTCTAAATCATATTCATCCTCAATATTACCAACAATTTCCTCAATTACATCCTCAATAGTGACTAATCCAGCAACCCCCGCATATTCATCGACAATTATCGCCATATGGTTACGATTTGTTCTAAATTCTCTTAACAAAACATCTAAGCGTTTGCTCTCTGGAATAAAAAACGCGGGTCGTAATAAATCCCGCATATTAAAATGCCGACTATCTTTTTCTTCCGCCAAATAACTCAACAAATCTTTTGCTAACAAAATTCCTAACACATCATCTCGACTCTCTCCAATCACTGGAAACCGCGAATGTTGCGAACTAATGACCGTTGGCAGAAAATCTTCGGGACGATCATCTTGTGAAATAACAATCATTTGCGCACGCGGAATCATAATTTCGTGCGCGTGAGTTTGAGAAACTTGCAATGCGCCTTCCATCATTTTCATGGCATCTAATGCAATCAAATTCTTTCGACGGGCATTGTGCAAAATAGATAACAAATGTTCTCGATCTTTAGGTAAGTCTAAAAACAGGTTTAACTTATCTTGTAGAAACAACATGGTGGTGGTTTTCATATCGGATTCACAAATAAGGATTTGCAATGTCTAAGGCATTTAAAATTTCAACTTCTAAGGCTTCCATTTCTTCTGCTTGATCTTCTTCAATATGATCAAAACCTAACAAATGCAAAACTCCATGAATGGTCAAATGCGCAAAATGATCTGGAATAGATTTGTATTGTTCTAAGGCTTCTTTAAAAACGACTGGCGCACAAATCACAATATCACCTAACAACGGAATATCAACTTCAGGCGGTGCTTCAAATGGAAAAGACAATACATTTGTTGCAGAGTTTTTATGCCGCCATGTTTGGTTTAATTCTAATCCTTCTGTTTCATCAACAATGCGAATCGTTAATTGTGGCGGTTCATCGACTTTAAATTGAGCAAATTCTAAAGTTTTTTCTACCCATTCATAAAAGAGTTTTTCACTGGGTAAATGAGGAAAATTTGCTCCCAATTGGAAATCTAGTTCAATATTCATAAATCAAGTTTCTTTTCTGCCCGTTCGTATGCGTCAATAATTCGAGCAACTAACGGATGTCGAACCACATCTTTCGACGTTAAAAATGAAAAGCTAATTCCTTCCACTTCATGCAATACATCAATAACGTGTCTTAAACCCGACTTTCTTTCGCGTGGTAAATCAACTTGCGTTACGTCACCCGTAATCACTGCCGTTGAACCAAATCCTATCCGAGTTAGAAACATTTTCATTTGATCAATGGTGGTGTTTTGCGCTTCATCTAAAATAATAAACGATTCATTTAAAGTTCTTCCCCTCATATAAGCCAAAGGAGCAACTTCAATGATATTGCGTTCTAATAATTTAGTCACTCGATCAAAACCAAGCATTTCAAATAGCGCGTCATATAAAGGTCGCAAATAAGGATCAACTTTCTGCGCCAAATCACCCGGGAGAAATCCCAGTTTCTCACCTGCTTCCACTGCGGGACGCACTAAAACTACTCGCCGCACACTTTCTTTTTCCAATGCTTCAACTGCACACGCCACCGCTAAGTAAGTTTTACCCGTTCCAGCGGGACCAATTCCAAAATTAATATCGTGGCTTAAAATGTTTTGAATATAACGGGTTTGATTAAATCCCCGTCCTTTAATAAAACCGCGTTTAGTTTTTACACCAATTTCATCGGTTTCTTGATTTTTATCGGCGGTCACTAATTGAGCAAGATGGGACGGTTGTGAAAACAAATGAATAAGCTCCCGATTGATAGTTTCTTGAGAAGTTGTTTCGTAAAGTCCTTTGAGCAATTCAATCACCTCAAAAACACGTTCAGATACACCAGTTACCTTAAAATGATGTCCACGTTGATTGATTTCAACACCAAAGCGTTGTTCTATGTGCTTTAAATGTTCATTAAATTGACCACAAAGATTTGCAAGTCGTTGATTGTCAATAGGGTTTAAAACAATATCTCGCGCTGTTGTTTCGATATTCAGAGGTTGTTCTCCACCATAATTGCTCGCAAAGAATTAGGCAAGGCTTCAGTAATTTGTACTTCAATGAATTGACCAATTAAATCTGGCGTTCCACTAAAATTTACCACACGGTTATTTTCAGTTCGCCCCGCTAATTGTTGAGGGTCTTTTTTGGAAGGTTTTTCAACTAAAATTGTTTGAACCATTCCTACCATTTTCTCAGAGATGTGTTGGGCTTGTTGATTCAATAAAATCTGCACTTCTGATAAACGCCGTTTTTTGGTTTCTAAATCAATAGAATCAGGCATTTCTGCGGCGGGTGTACCTGGTCGTGCACTGTACATAAAACTAAATGAATGATCAAATCCAATTTCTTCAATCAATTCTAAGGTTTTTTGAAATTCTTGCTCTGTTTCAGAAGGAAAGCCGACAATAATATCGGTCGACAAACTCAAATCAGGTCGTGCTTCACGCAATTTACGGATTTTTTGTTTGTATTCTAATGCCGTATAACCGCGTTTCATTGCCGCTAAAACCCGATCTGAACCGCTTTGAATGGGCAAATGTAAATGGCTTACCAATTTAGGTATTTTTCGATAGGTTTCAAAAAGAGAATCTGTCATTTCTGAAGGATGAGAAGTGGTATAACGAATTCTTCCCAATTGATCCATTTCTGACAAATACTCAATTAACAACGCCAAATCTGCATATTCTCCATCGTGCATTAAACCACGATACGCATTCACGTTTTGACCTAATAAATTGATTTCTCTCACGCCTTGATCGAGCAACTGTGCCACTTCGTGCAATACATCATCAAACGGACGACTGATTTCTGCACCTCGCGTATAAGGAACAACGCAATAAGTACAAAATTTATTACAACCTTCCATAATTGAAACAAAAGCTGTTACGCCCTCTGCTTTAGGTTGTGGCAAATGATCGAACTTCTCAATTTCAGGGAAAGAAACGTCAACAATTGTTTGATGTTTTTCTCTGGTTTCTTTGAGCATTTGAGGAAGACGATGTAAGGTTTGCGGACCAAAAATCAAATCCACAAAAGGAGCACGGCTTCTAATTGCCGCTCCTTCTTGGCTGGCGACGCATCCGCCCACGCCGATAACTAAGTTAGGTCTTTGTTTTTTAAGGTCTTTCCATTGACCTAATTGAGAAAAAACTTTTTCTTGGGCTTTTTCACGAATTGAGCAAGTGTTGAGTAATAAAACGTCAGCTTCTTCTGGTAAATCAGTACGTTGCAAACCGTATGCAGATTCTAATGCTAACGCCATTTTGTCAGAATCGTATTCATTCATCTGACAACCAAAGGTTTTAATATAAACTTTTCCAGACATGGATATTTTGTAAAAATGGCTTCTAAAAACGGCTAACTTATCATATTTTAAGTGATTTATACAATGTGGATTAAAAGAGGAATTTTTATTTTAGAAAAGTTTTGAATATAATTACTTTTTTATTTGTAATCAGGGTTAAAAAAATGAAAACATTAGTTTTAGCAAGCAACAATAAAGGAAAAGTAAGTGAATTCAATGCGTTACTTTCTGATTTGGGATTTGAAGTTTTTCCACAAGGGCATTTCAATATTCCGTCAGTTGAAGAAACAGGTTTGACCTTTGTAGAAAACGCGATTTTGAAAGCACGGGCGGCGTGTCAAGCAACGAATTTACCCGCGTTGGCAGATGATTCAGGCATTGAAATTGACGCTTTAAACGGCGCTCCTGGAATTTATTCTGCGCGGTTTGCTGGAGAAAATGCTACCGATGAGCAAAACAATCAACTTTTATTAGAAAAATTAAAAGAAACCCCAAAAGAAAAGCGCACCGCACGTTATCAATGTGTTTTGGTCTATATGCGTCACGCGCTTGATCCAACGCCATTAATTTGCCAAGGAACTTGGGAAGGAACTATTTTATTTGAACCGAGAGGAAATAATGGTTTTGGTTATGATCCGTTGTTTTATGTGCCCGAACACAATTGTTCTTCCGCAGAGCTTTCTCCTGAAATCAAAAATGCTTTAAGTCATCGAGGAAAAGCCCTGCATTTATTACATGAGCAATTATTATTAAGAAACAGATAAAAATAGGGTAGTGATACAAATGAATTTTTCTTTTTGATCACTACCAAATTATCCTCTTAATTTATAACCTGTTTCTAATAACCAAACAGTGAAAATACTAATCGCAATAAACGCCGCACTAGAAAAAATAATGCTCACCATTAAATTCATATCAGAAACACCTAGAAAACTATAACGAAATCCATCAATCAAATAAAAGAACGGATTGAAATAAGAAATCTTTGCCCAGAAAGGTGGTAAATCACGAATGAGATAGAAAACACCACTTAAAAACGTTAGCGGTAAAATAATAAAATTTTGAAATGCTGCAATGTGATCCCATTTGTCTGAATAGATTGCAGAAACTAATCCAAATGCACCTAATAAACCACTCGCAATAATTGCAAAAAAGAACGCTAATCCAATGTTATGAAACGGCAAATCAACAAAGAAAATTACCGAAATCCACACTCCAATTCCAACCAATAATCCTCTCACAATTGCTGCACCGATAAACGCTAAATAAAACTCCAAACTAGAAATCGGTGCTAACAAAACAAAAGTAATCCCCGCATTTTGTTTTGCTTGAAATAAACTCGATGAACTATTTGCAAACGCATTTTGTAAGATCGCCAGCATAATTAAACCGGGTAATAAAAACACCGTGTAATTAACATTTGGATAGATTTCAACGTGTTGAGAAAGTGCTGAGGTAAAAACAATTAAATATAACAAAACGTTAAGGACAGGTGCTAAAATAGTTTGGGTTGCAACTTTCCAAAAACGCCAAACTTCTTTAACAAATAAAGTATAAAATCCTAGCCAATTGATATTGTATTTCATGAGGAGGTTTCTTGGTTAATCAAATGGATGAAAACTTCTTCTAAACTTGGCTCATTGGTATGCAAATCAACTACCTCAATATTTGCTTTTTTTAATTCCTCTAAAATACCCACAATTGAATCTTGTTCTCGATGCAATCTAAGCACTAATTGTTGAGGTTTCTGGGTAATGATTTTATCTTTTAAATTTAGAGGAAAATCTTGATAATCCTCTTTCAAATCTAAATATAACCAACGATAAGGATGACGGGCAAGCAAATTCTTGGTTTGATCTAAAGCAATCATTTCTCCGTGATTTAAAATTGCAATCTTTTCACATAACGCTTCTGCTTCTTCTAAGTAATGCGTTGTTAAAAGAATTGTATGACCCGCTTGATGTAATTTCTTTGCGAATTGCCATAAAGATTGCCGTAATTCAACATCTACGCCCGCTGTTGGTTCATCTAAAACAACAACTTTGGGTTTGTGAACTAAAGCAAGTGCAATTAATAAGCGTCGTTTCATTCCGCCCGATAAACGTAAGAAACTTTCATTTGCTTTATTGGTTAAAGAAAGGGTTTCTAAAAGCTCATCGATCCAAGGTTCATTTTCTTTACCTAATCCAAAATAACCCGCTTGTAATTTGAGCATTTCTCGAACATTGAAAAACGCATCATAAACAAGTTCTTGTGGAACAATACCCAATGAGAAACGTGCTTGTCGCCAATCCTTTACAACATCATACCCTAAGACAGAAATATGTCCTTGATTTGCACGCACCAATCCCGCAATGATATTAATGAGTGTTGATTTTCCAGCACCATTTGGTCCTAATAAACCAAAGAAACTCCCTTGAGGAATATCGAGGGTAATTCCTTTAAGTGCTTCTACTTGACGATAGGTTTTATGAACATTTTGAATAACAACGGCGTTGGACATAATTAAGTCGCTAAAATTTCAATTAAACCAACGGCTTGCGCGATTCGTTGTAATTGTGAAGGAGGATTAGAAAAGTGAATAACTTGTTGCTTTTGATGCGCTAATCGCATAATTTCAATTAATAAAGCAAGTCCAGCACTATCAGCACGAGAAACTTGCTCTAAATTAATCGTTTTTGGGAAACCGTGCTGACAATTCAAAGTGATCTCTTTTAGCAATACAGTAACGGTTTGAAAATTCAAATCACCGCTTAATTGCCACATTTCTGGAGAAATCACTTGTAATTGCGATGAAGGTTTCATTTTGCACCAGATTTCATTGCGTCGGCACTTTTATTTTTGAGTTGGTCAATTAAACCATTTAAACCATTTTTACGGATTTCTTCCGCATAAGAACTACGATAATTCATTACCAAACTCACCCCATCAACTTTCACATCATAAACTTTCCATTGATTTTTAGGTAAATACATATCATAATCGATAGGAATTGCTTTGCTTGTACCTGGTTTTACAACTTCAGTGCGAACAGTTGCTCTACGTTCATCTTCACTGCGAGAGGGTAAGAACTTTACTTCTTGATCGGTATAATCCAATAAAGAACGGGCATAGGTACGGACAATTAATGCTCTAAATTCTTTAATGAAACGTGATTTCTGATCATCATTTGCTGCATTCCAATTTTGTGCTAACACTAATTTCGCCATTCTTTCAAAATCAAAGTTAGGTAACACTACATTATCAACTAATGCGTATAATTTTGAAGGATCGGCTTCAAAAGCGGATTTCTCTGTACGAATAACTTGTAATACTTTATCGACGGTAGATTTTGCTAAATTTTCTGCATCTGGGTTTGCTTGTGCAGGTGAGAAACTGATTAAACTAAAACAAATTAAAAAAGATTGAAAAAGGTGTTTCATGAAATAACTCCAAAAGGTTAAAAATTACTTGCTTTTCTCAGCAAACTGATAAAGCACACGCGAAATAAGTTGCTCTAAAATAACCGCCGATTGTGTTAAACTCACGCGGCTACCATTTTTGAGAAACTGCTCATCTCCTCCTGGTTCAAGACCAATGTATTGCTCCCCTAACAAACCCGCCGTGTAAATAACCGCGCTGGTATCTTGAGGAATCTTCGTATAACGGGCGTTAATTTTCATTTTAACTAAGGCTTGGTATTTGCTATCGTCATAGTTTATTTCACTAATTGATCCAATTTTAACCCCGCCGAGTTTCACAGGTGATTTGACTTTCAAACCGCCCACATTTGAAAAATAAGCCGACACTTCATATTCGTTGCTACCCCACAAACTACTTAAATTGCTCACTTTCAAAGAAAGCATTAATAATGCCGCCATCCCTAATGCGACAAATAAACCTACCATTAATTCTAATGTTCTTGAATTGTGCATTTTTTAATCCTTTTGTTCACGATGTTTCTTCAAATAAACTAATAACAATGAAATCGCCGCGGGCGTGACACCAGAAATCCTTGATGCTTGTCCAATGCTCGTCGGACGATGACGATTTAATTTCTGACAAACCTCCGCCGACAAACCTTTTAGTTGATTATAATCAAAATCCTCCGGGACGTGGGTTTCTTCATAACGTCGTTGTCGTGTAATTTCGACCAGTTGTCTTTCAATATAACCACTATATTTAACTTGTGTTTCAATTTGTTCAATCACTTGCGGATCGCTAACTGATTGATCCATTTGAGGTAATTGTTTTAAAAGTTCATAATTCATTTCAGGGCGACGTAACAAATCCAGATAGGTATTTTCCTTTCTTAACGGTTGTCCTAAAATACTTTCAATTATTTGATCATTTGGCAATGCCCATAAAGATTTTAAACGGTTTTTTTCAATTTCAATGGCTTCACGTTTTTCATTAAAAATTGCCCAACGTTGCTCATCAATTAAACCTAAGTTTCTACCCATTTCAGTTAAACGCAAATCCGCATTATCTTCTCTCAATAATAAACGATATTCTGCACGACTGGTGAACATTCGATACGGTTCATTTGTTCCTAAGGTAATTAAATCATCAACTAAAACACCCAAATACGCTTCGTTTCTCAAAGGTGTCCACGATGGTTTCTCTTGCACGAATAAACCCGCATTCAAACCTGCTAATAAACCTTGTGCGGCAGCTTCTTCATAGCCCGTTGTTCCATTTATTTGACCCGCAAAAAACAATCCAGAAATCGCTTTCGTTTCTAAAGATGGTTTCAAATCACGTGGATCGAAGAAATCATATTCAATTGCATAACCCGGGCGAGTAATATGAGCATTTTCAAACCCTTTCATTGAACGCACTAATTTCAATTGAATATCAAATGGCAAACTCGTAGAAATCCCATTTGGATAAATTTCATTACTTGTTAAACCTTCGGGTTCTACAAAGATTTGATGCGAGTTCTTATCCGCAAAACGCATGATTTTGTCTTCAATTGACGGACAATAACGCGGTCCTATCCCTTCAATAACACCCGTATAAAGCGGAGAACGATCTAATCCCGTGCGAATAATGTTATGGGTTTCTTCATTAGTATGTGTAATGTAACAAGGGATTTGTTGCGGATGTTGTTTTTCATTACCTAGAAATGAGAAAACTGGCACAGGTTGATCACCCGCTTGCTCAGTTAAAATTTCAAAATTAATGCTTCGTTTATCAATGCGCGGTGGCGTACCCGTTTTCAAACGATCAACTCTTAAGTTTAATTCACGCAGTTTCTCTGATAAAGTTATCGAGGTGGGATCACCTAATCTTCCCGCTTGATAATTTGATAATCCAATATGAATTTTACCGTCGAGAAATGTTCCAACCGTTAAAACAACTGCGCGACTTTCAAATCGCAAACCCATTTGAGTGATTACGCCAGCAATTTGATTGTTTTCAAGAATAATATCATCGACAGCTTGTTGAAATATCTGAAGATTTTGTTGCGTTTCTAATTTAGTTCTTATATATGCTTTATACAAAGCGCGGTCGATTTGTGCTCGAGTTGCTCTAACAGCTGCACCTTTGCTGGCATTTAAAATTCGAAACTGGATGCCACAATGATCCGCAGCTTCTGCCATTACACCACCCAACGCATCGATTTCTTTTACCAAATGTCCTTTCCCAATTCCTCCAATTGCGGGGTTGCAAGACATTTGTCCTAAGGTTTCAATGTTATGCGTTAATAATAATGTTTTCAAACCCATCCGAGCAGTTGCCAATGCAGCTTCTGTTCCTGCATGACCACCACCGACTACAATAACATCAAAACGTTCTGGAAATAACATAATTCTTTACTTTGAGAAAAGGAATTGCAAACCTAATTGTTGCACTAAATTTTGGTTTGAGTTGTTTTGTAATTGCTCTAAAATCTTACGCGGGCGAATCGGACTTTTTCTTTTCATTTCAAAAATACCGTGCTCTCGAAATTGTCGCAAAATAAGTAAAATTAAAATACTCGATGAAACCCAATTAACTTGTTTGTTAAAACCAACACATCCTAAAAACTGATAACGTTGCATGAATAGTTCAAGTTGTAATCCTAAAAAACACGCATCTAAAATTAAAATAGTTCTTAAAAGTTTCTCTTTAATCGGTTCAAAGATTTCTAACGGTTCAAATAATTGATCAATTGCCGACATTTGTAATTTTTGATTTTCAAAGCCCGCGTGACCACTTAAAATAATCACGTTAATACCTTTTTGATTAATGGGTTGAGAAAGAAACATTTCAAGGTTTTTAGAAAATTCTTTTATAATCAATTGATTTTGTTGTATATTTAATCCAATACTTGCATAACAACGCGAAGAAGAATGGGTTTGTGTGGGCATTAAATGTGGATCAAGTCGCCAATCCGATTCCAATACCAAAATCTTCGCGTCCATTAATGCTTATTCTACCGTTACAGATTTCGCTAAATTACGCGGTTGATCGACATCCGTTCCTTTAATTAAAGCCACATGATAGGCTAATAATTGCAAAGGAATGGTATAAATCAACGGAGAAATCAGTTCTTCTATTTCACCTAACTCAACCACTTTCACGGTATTTGGGCTATTCATTAACGCTTGATGATTTGCAAAAATAAACATTTGTCCACCACGTGCTTCAACTTCTTGCAAATTAGATTTTAATTTCTCTTGTAATGCGTCATTGGGAGCAACTGCAATCACGGGCATTTCTGAATCCACTAATGCCAACGGTCCGTGTTTTAATTCTCCAGCGGGATAGGCTTCAGCATGAATATAAGAAATTTCTTTTAATTTCAAAGCACCTTCCATTGCAACTGGATAATGTGCGCCACGACCTAAAAATAAAGCGTGTTCTTTATCAGCAAAATGCTCTGCTAAATCCTCAATTGTTTTATTGAGTTGTAATGCTTTCGTGATTTCTAAAGGTAATTTTTCTAATGCGCTAACCATTTGTTTTTCTTGAGTTTCTGAAATGCCATTTTTTCTAGCTAAAACAATGGTTAAGAGTAACAAAGCAATCAGTTGTGTAGTAAAGGCTTTTGTCGAAGCAACACCGATTTCTGGACCAGCACGAGTCATTAACACCAAATCAGAAGCTCTTACTAATGCACTTTCTGGCACATTACAAATCGCTAAAGAAGGAGAAAAACCTAATTTAGTTGCTTCATGTAAAGCTGCTAATGTATCGGCAGTTTCTCCCGATTGAGAAATGGTCACTAATAAAGTATTTTTTCTCGCTAAAGGTTGACGATAACGAAATTCACTAGCGACTTCTACTGCGCAAGGCATTTTTGCAATGGATTCTAACCAATATTTTGCAACCAAACCCGCATGATAACTTGTTCCGCACGCAACGATTTGAACATTCTCAACTTTTTCAAATAATTCGTGTGCTTTCACACCAAACGCAGCTTCTAATACTTTTCCATTACTAATTCGACCTTCCAAAGTATTTAAAGCGGCTTGAGGTTGCTCAAAAATTTCTTTTAACATGTAATGCCGATATTCACCACGTTCGACAGCATCGGCTTGTAATTCACTGGTAAAGATTTTTCTTTCAATCTTGTTATCATTCTTATCAAAAATAGTGAAATTTTCTCTTTTAATTTCAACCACATCGCCATCTTCTAAGAAAACCACTCGTTGCGTCACTGGAATTAACGCCGCCACATCCGACGCAATGAAATGTTCACCAATCCCAATTCCTATCACCAAAGGACTTCCCAAACGCGCAGCAATCAAACGCTCTGGTTCTTGCTGATGAATAACCCCAATTGCATACGCTCCGTGTAATTCTTTCAAAGCATTTTTAACGGCTTGTAACAAATCATTGGTTTGTTGAAAATAGAAATGGATCAAATGTCCAATAACTTCCGTATCGGTTTCTGAAACAAACACCGCGCCACTTTTAATTAAACGTTCACGCAATTCATGATGATTTTCTATGATCCCATTATGAACAACTGCTAAACTGTTATTTCCCGCAATATGAGGATGGGCGTTGATTTCATTAGGTTTTCCGTGCGTTGCCCAGCGGGTGTGAGAAATCCCCGTGGTTGATTTTAACGGAGAATTTTGTAATGAAGTTGTTAGTTCTTTTACTTTACCAACCATGCGACGACGTTGTAATGTTTTTTGAGCATCGACCACGGCAATTCCAGCCGAATCATAACCTCGATATTCTAATCGACGCAAACCCTCTAATAAAATAG
>DYRG01000094.1 GCA_020718845.1 Thiomargarita sp. | reverse complement strand
TAAGAAAGAAGTTTTTTTGTTTATTTTCCAAATTATCTGCACTCGATTATAATTATTCCTTTGACCCATTTTAAGGAGAAACCGCTGATGGAAACTTTACACTTTAAACTAACTTTATCAGATGAATCAAAATATTACGATTTACAGAATTATCTAAAAGATGCAGGCTATTTTGTTGAATTAGAAACGATTCCGCCAACCGATGAAGAAATGGGCAGCAAAACCGTTGCTTTGATTTTAATGGCAAGTTTGCGTTAAAATAGGTGCATAAATCTTTATATTTGCAACAATACTCAAAACCGCTAAATAACGAACAACTGGGAGGAAAAATGCCATTAGAAATCAACGAACTTAAACAACGCATTCATGAATTGAAAGCAATTACTGAACAATTCTCAAGTGGAGGAACATTAGCTGCAAAAGACGTTACGGGTTTAGTCGAAACCATTTTAAGAGAAGTCTTTCATCATGCTTTTCCTTGTTTAGAAGAAACTGATCAACAAATAATTCTCAAAGCTATTGAAAAACTCGATAACAATAAAGTGGGTGTGGAGCGTTTTACTTTTGGGCATTTGAATAATCTTTTTAATCAAACCCAATTCTTTGAGAAATATGTCAAAGCATTGCAAACCCGCGTTGAAGTGGTTGAATTGATCAATTTAACCAAATTTGTTCAATTACGCAATAAACTCATTCATAAAGATGCACAACTTTCTAAAATTGAAGCTAAGTTTCTCATTCAATGTTTAGAATTATTTGTCGATACTTTTATGACAGAAGAAACGATTACAAAATCTTCCATTTTTTATGTGCCGCGTTCTCGAAATGAGTATTTCACGGGTCGGGAGGAAATTTTAAAAGAATTGCATCACAAATTACAGCAAAATCAAGTGGTTGCATTGAATCAAAAAGCACCCAGTGTTGCATTGCATGGATTGGGTGGAATTGGAAAAACGCAAACCTTGATTGAATATGCCTATCAATGTCGAGATAAAAATAGTTATCAAGCGATTTTGTGGATGTCGGCGGATAGTCAAGAAAGTTTTGAAGCGAGCATTCGAACTTTAGCGTTTGAATTAGCATTACCCATTGAAGGAAAGCCGTTTGATGAGATTAGAAAATCAGTTAAAAATTGGTTTCAACAACATCGAGATTGGTTATTGTTGATTGATAATGCCGATGAGTTGAATTTAATTAAAGATTTTCTTTCTAAAATTAAAGGTTCTGGACAGATTTTGATTAGCACTCGCGCTCAAAGTACTCGACCATTTGCCGAACCCATTGAGATTGAGAAAATGACCGATAAAGAAGCCTTTAAATTTTTAGAGAAACGTACAGGACTTGCTATTGATCAACACGCTAAAGAATTGGTAAAACTTTTAGATAATTTACCTTTAGCATTAGATCAAGCGGCGGCGTATTTGCAAGGAGGAAAATCCTTTAAACGATATATTGAAATTTATCAAAGTCGGCAATTAGATTTGCTTAAACGACGGGGTAAAACGTCCTATTCAGAAGATCATCCCGATCCGATTGCAATTACTTGGTTAGTTTCCTTTGAAAAGGTTAAAGAAAATCCTTTAGCTTCACAAATATTAAACAGTTGTGCGTTTTTATATCCAGATGGGATTACGCAAGAAATCTTTGATGAATTTGATCCGTTAGAATATGACGATGCAATTGATGCTATTTTGAATTATTCGTTGCTTAAACGGGATGATCAAAAAGGGTTGTTATTTATGCACCGTTTAGTGCAAACCGTGTTACGCGCACAACTTTCTCAAGAGGAACAACACCAGATTGCAACTGACACGGTTAAATTAGTGCTTGCGGGTTGTCCAAATGATGAAAAAGATTTCACCGCATGGCTAAATCGCAATAATGAATGGTTGCTCAATGCGCGGGAAGCAGAACACTGGATTAACCGCTTTCAATTGCAATTTAAAGAAGTTGGTGAATTGCTTAATGATATGGGTTATTATTTGGAGAAAATTGCCCAATATGAACAAGCCTTGCCGTTGTATTTAAGGGCTTTAGAAATCTTGGAGAAAGTCTTAGGAAAAGAACATCCCGATGTTGCAACCAGCCTCAACAATCTGGCAATGTTATATAATTCTCAAGGAAAGTATGAGGAAGCCTTGCCGTTATATTTAAGGGCTTTAGAAATCTGGGAGAAAGTCTTAGGTAAAGAACATCCCAATGTTGCAACCAGCCTCAACAATCTGGCGTTGTTATATGATGATCAAGGAAAGTATGAGGAAGCCTTGCCGTTGTATTTAAGGGCTTTAGAAATCTTTGAGAAAGCGTTAGGTAAAGAACATCCCTTAGTTGCAACCAGCCTCAACAATCTGGCGGAATTATATAGAAATCAAGGAAAGTATGAGGAAGCCTTGCCGTTGCATTTAAGGGCTTTAGAAATTTGGGAGAAAGTGTTAGGTAAAGAACATCCCGATGTTGCAACCAGCCTCAACAATCTGGCGGGTTTATATTATTCTCAAGGAAAGTATGAGGAAGCCTTGCCGTTGTCTTTAAGGGCTTTAGAAATCAGGGAGAAAGTCTTAGGTAAAGAACATCCCGATGTTGCACAAAGCCTCAACAATCTGGCGGAATTATATAGAAATCAAGAAAAGTATGAGGAAGCCTTGCCGTTGTATTTAAGGGCTTTAGAAATTAAGGAGAAAGTCTTAGGTAAAGAACATCCCGATGTTGCAACCAGCCTCAACAATCTGGCTAATTTATATTATCATCAAGGAAAGTATGAGGAAGCCTTGCCGTTGCATTTAAGGGCTTTAGAAATTTGGGAGAAAGTGTTAGGTAAAGAACATCCAGATGTTGCAGAAAGCCTCAACAATCTGGCGTTGTTATATAAGAATCAAGGAAAGTATGAGGAAGCCTTGCCGTTGTATTTAAGGGCTTTAGAAATCTTTGAGAAAGTCTTAGGTAAAGAACATCCCCATGTTGCAACCAGCCTAAACGATCTGGCTAATTTATATTTTAATCAAGGAAAGTATGAGGAAGCGTTACCGTTGTATAAAGAAAGTGTGAGGATTTTTACAAAGGTTTTAGGCGCGCAACATCCGAATACAAAAGGGGTTAAAGCAAATTACGAGAGTTGTTTGGAAGAAATGAAATAACACAGATGAACGCAGATGAGTTAAAAGAGAGATAAACACGGATTAAAACATCAGTGTTTATCTATTTGAATTAATCGGTGTTTATCCGTGTTAAAAAATACAAACACTGCTGCGGCAAACTTGTTTGAAAGCTACGAACAAACACAGATGAACGCAGATGAGTTAAAAGAGAGATAAACACGGATTAAAACATCAGTGTTTATCTATTTGAATTAATCGGTGTTTATCTGTGTTAAAAAACACAAACACTGCTGCGGCAAACTTGTTTGAAAGCTACGAACAAACACAGATGAACG
>DYRG01000054.1 GCA_020718845.1 Thiomargarita sp. | reverse complement strand
ATTTTTGAGCAGATGATCTTATGAATTCTCACTTTCGAGCCTTTTCTATTTTATTACAACGCGATTTGAAATTGGCGTATCGTCATCGCGCTGAATTAGCTAACCCTTTGTTATTCTTCGTATTAGTGGTAAGTTTGTTTCCGCTCGGCGTAAGTCCAGAATCTAAGGTTTTACAACAACTTGCGCCTGGGGTGATTTGGGTCGCGGCTTTATTGGCGGCGATGCTTTCTTTGGATAGTTTGTTTCGTTCGGATTTCAACGACGGCGCGCTCGAACAATTAACTTTGACCGCACATCCTTTGCCATTGTTAGTATTAGCAAAAATCACCGCGCATTGGTTGGTGAGCGGATTGCCATTGATTATTTTAGCCCCACTTTTAGGCGTGCTTTTATTTCTACCGACCGACGCGATGCCGACTTTATTGGCGACGTTGGCACTCGGAACGCCCGTTTTGAGTTTGATCGGGGCGATTGGGGTTGCTTTAACGGTTGGCTTACAACGCGGCGGGGTTTTATTATCTCTTTTAGTCCTACCCCTTTATATTCCGATACTTATCTTTGCCGCAAATGCAGTTCAAAGCGCGGCAATAGGCTTAGAAGTTGCGGGACAATTATATTTTTTAGGGGCAATGTTGATGTTAGCATTGACATTAGCTCCGATTGCAGCGGCGGCGGCGTTGCGCATTAGTTTGAGCGGTTAAAATTAATCGTGTTATGATCCTAGAAATCCACCCAAAATGAGAGAAAACAATGTCCACCACCAATAAAATCATGATTGTCGATGACGAGCTAAGTATGCGCACCTATGTGCAAATGATGCTAGAACCGCAAGGGTATGAATTGTTATTGCTTGAAAGTGGACTTGAACTCATTGACGAGCTTTCTAAACCTAACATCCCAGACTTAATTATTTTAGATGTCATTATGCCAATGATGAGTGGATTTGAAGCCTGTCGAAAAATTAAAGCAAATCCGCGTTGGCAACATATTCCAGTGATTTTGGTGACGGTATTAGATACTAAAGAAGCCATCTTAAAAGGTATGGAAGCAGGCGCAGATGATTTTATTCAAAAACCCATAAATTTCAATGAGTTACAAGCGCGTGTGCGTTCAATGTTGCGCATTAAAAATCAATACGACGAACTGCAAAAAATCCTCCATTTAAGAGAAGAACTTTCTAATATGGTTGTTCACGATATGTCGAGTCCAATTACCTTAATTCAATTACACGCCGCACTATTAGAAGAACAACTCACCGACCCTAAACAACGTGAGCATTTAGAAATGATCCAAGTCGCCGCCGATCGATTGGATTCTTTCACCAACGATATGCTAATGATGGCGAAATTTGAACATAGCAAATTAAGAATTAATCCCTCCGAAGTTGAAATAAAAGACATGGCGTTAAATTTTGAGAAACATTTTAGCATTATGGCGAAATCAAAAGGGATTGAATTAAAATTAGAATTACCTGAGCAACCTTTAAAACTTTTCATTGATCAGCATTTGTTTAGTCGCGTAATTGCAAACCTTTTAACCAATGCGCTCCAATATTCTCCGCCACAAAGCAAAGTTGTTTTACGTTTGCAATCTCTAAACAAACATTTGAAATTACAAGTTATCGATGAAGGCGTGGGGATTCCAGAAGCCGATCAAGAACGCATTTTTAATAAATTTGAGGTGGTCGAATTAAAGAAGAAAGGTATTAAACAAATTGGCTTAGGTTTAACCTTTTGTAAAATGGTGGTCGATGCGCACGCTGGTAAAATATATGTGCAAGCAAATCAACCAACTGGATCAATCTTTACCGTTGAGATTTAAAATATGGATATTAAACAACTCATGGAACAAATGGGACAACAAGCCCGTGCCGCTTCTCGTTTAATGATGAAAGCAACAACCGCAACCAAAAATCAAGTCCTTTTAAACATTGCAACGCTCATTGAACAATCTCACGATCAAATCGTTTCTGCTAATCAAAAAGATATTCAAACTGCCAAAGAAAAAGGCTTAGATGACGCATTTGTCGACCGTTTAACTTTGAACCCTGCACGCATTTCTGCGATGGTAGAAAGTTTGCGTCAAGTTGCAACCCTAGTTGATCCGATTGGAGAAATCACTGATTTGCGGTTTCAACCCACTGGAATTCGGGTAGGAAAAATGCGCGTTCCATTGGGTGTGATTGGGATTATTTACGAATCGCGTCCAAATGTAACTATTGATGCGGCGGCGTTGGGTTTGAAATCGGGTAATGCGGTGATTTTACGCGGTGGTTCTGAATCTTTGCATTCAAATCAAATGTTGGCGCAATTCATTCATCAAGGGCTAGAAATGGCAAATTTGCCAAAGAACGCCGTGCAAGTCGTTGAAACAACTGATCGATCTGCGGTCGGTGAATTATTGCGTATGAAAAAATACGTCGACGTGATTATTCCGCGTGGAGGAAAAAGTTTAATTGAACGGGTTTCTCAAGAAGCACAAATTCCGATCATTAAACATTTGGATGGGATTTGTCATGTGTATATCGACGATAAAGCAAATCTTGAGAAAGCGATCACGGTTGCTTTTAATGCAAAAACCCAAAGATACGGCACTTGTAACACAATGGAAACCTTATTAGTGGCGAGAGGAATTGCTAAACAAGTTCTTCCGATTTTAGGTGAAAAATATTTGCAAGTCGGTGTTGAATTACGAGGTTGTCCAGAAACTCAAGCTATTTTAAATAACATCAATCCAGCAACCGAAGAAGATTGGGCAACTGAATATTTAGCACCTATTTTGTCAATTCGGGTTGTGGAAGGATTAGATGAAGCGATTGATCACATTACAAAATACAGTTCTCAACACACTGATTCAATCATTTCTGAGGATTGGAATCGTTGCATGCGTTTCTTAAATGAAGTGGATTCAAGTTCGGTCATGGTGAATGCTTCAACGCGCTTTGCAGATGGATTTGAATATGGTTTAGGTGCAGAAATCGGAATTAGCACCGACAAATTACACGCTCGCGGTCCTGTTGGATTAGAAGGTTTAACTTCTCAAAAATTCATTGTGCTCGGCGACGGTCACATTAGAAAATAAGGTTTGAAAAATGGCAAAGTTTCTTAACACCAGCGCAACAAACTATTTTTTAGAAGAACTGATTAAAAATGCAAAAGAACGGTTAATTTTAATCAGCCCTTTTTTAAAACTTAACGACCGAATCAAAGAATTATTAGAGGATAAGAATCGCCTCAAAATTGATATGCGGATTGTTTATGGTAAAAGCGAGTTACAACCAGAAGAAATTAATTGGCTGAAAGATTTGCTATATGTTCGCACAAGTTTTTGTAAAAATCTTCACGCAAAATGTTATTTAAATGAAGATAATTGTATTATTACAAGTTTGAATTTGTATGAATTTAGTCAAGTTAATAATAATGAAATGGGCGTTCTTATTGTTAGACAAGAAGACCATGATTTATATAAAGATACCTTTGAAGAAGCACAACGCATTATTAGAGTTAGCGAAGAATTACGTTTTTCATTGGAGAAAGTTGATAAAGATAATCCAATAACTAATCACGAAGAAACTGGTAGTAAATTAACTACCTCCAAATTAGCTCAGAAATTAAATATAAAAACTGCTGATTTGTTTGTAAAATTAGTTGAAAACGGTTATTTAGAACTAAAAGGGGATAAACATTTTCTTACTGCAAAGGGTAAAGAAAATGGTGGTGAATATCGAACAAGCCAGAAATTTAATGGTGGTTATTTTCTTTGGATTGATTCATTGAATTTAGAATAAGGAAGTTTAAAATGCAACGTAAAGGAATTATTTTAGCGGGTGGTGCTGGAACGCGATTACATCCCGCAACGCAAGTGGTTTCAAAACAGCTTTTACCCGTATATGACAAACCCATGATTTATTATCCGTTGACAACGTTAATGTTGGCGGGTATTAAAAACATTTTAATTATTTCAACGCCACAAGATACGCCGCGTTTTAAAGAACTATTGCAAGATGGTTCTCAATGGGGTATTTCAATTCAATATGAAATTCAACCGTCACCCGATGGTTTAGCGCAAGCATTTATTATTGGTGAACGCTTTATTGGTCGAGATAATTGCACGTTAATTTTGGGCGATAATATTTTCTATGGTCATGAGTTTCAAAAGCAATTAAAATCCACTGCGAACCAAAAGAAAGGATCGACCGTTTTTGCTTACAAAGTGAGCGATCCAGAACGTTATGGCGTGGTTGAATTTGAAAAAGGTTCAATGCGGGTTTTAAGTTTAGAGGAAAAACCTGTAAATCCCAAATCATTTTATGCAGTAACAGGTTTGTATTTTTATGATAACAAAGTGGTAGAAATTGCGAAAGCACTAAAACCGTCGCCGCGTGGAGAATTAGAAATCACTGATTTGAATAAAGTTTATTTAGAACAAGGTGATTTGAAAGTTGAAATTATGGGTCGAGGAATGGCGTGGTTAGATACGGGAACGCATGATTCACTTTTAGAAGCCGCTGGCTATATTTCAACGATAGAGAAACGTCAAGGATTAAAGATTGCTTGTCCAGAGGAAATTGCTTGGCGACAAGGTTATATTTCAAATGAACAATTGCTCGAATTAGCGTTTCCTTTGAAAAAAAGCGGTTACGGTCAATATTTAGAGCAACTGGTTAATTTAGATGTTCGCTAAAATTTAAGGACGGGCGGTTTTTACAACTGTTAGTCCTTATTTTCTAGCCATTTCAAAAATGTAGGTTCATCAATGAATTGAACGCCAAGTTTTTCCGCTTTGGCAATTTTATTTCCCGCCTCATTTCCAACAATTAAATAATGCGTTTTCTTTGATAATGTATTGCTCACTTTTCCTCCCAAACTTTCTATTTTAAACCCCGCTTGTTCTCGAGTCATGCTTTGTAATGTGCCCGTTAAAACAAATATTTTTCCCGCTATATTTGAATTATTTTCAACGACAGAAATTGCTTTTTCTTCAAATTGAATCCCATTTTTAATCAAACGATTAATGATTTGTCGATTGGTTTCATTGTTAAAAAAAGTTCCAATGCTTTTAGAGCGTTCTTTTCCAATGCCAGAAATGTTAGTTGTTTCGTTTTCTAAATCTGTACAATTTAAAATGCGTTCTAAAGTTTCAAAATGATTCGCTAGGATTTGTGCAGTCGTTTCTCCGATTTCATTAATTCCCAACGAAAACAAGAATTTACCTAAAGTCGTTTTTTTACTGTTTTCAATGGCTTGCAAAATATTATTTGCAGAAGTTTCGCCCATTAAATCTAAATTGACAAGTTGTTCATGTTTTAAATCATATAAATCAGCGACCGTTTGAATTATATTTTTATCAACGAGTTGCTCAATAAGTTTCTCTCCCAAACCGTCGATATTCATGGCTTTTTTTGAAGCAAAATGCTCAATACTTTGTTTGCGTTGTGCAGAACAACTAAAACCGCCCGTGCATTGGAAAAATTTAGATTTTTGAATGATGGGAGAATTACAAATTGGACAATTGCTGGGAAATTCAAATTCTTCTGAATTATCTGAACGCAAACTTAAAACAACACTCACAATTTCAGGAATCACATCACCCGCACGTCGAATATTTACAAAATCATTAATTCTAATATCTTTTTCTTTAATAAAATCTGCATTATGAAGGGTTGCATTTGTTACCGTTACGCCACCGACTTGCACGGGAGTTAATCGAGCAACTGGGGTGAGAACGCCCGTTCTTCCGACTTGAATTTCAATGGCTTGCAGTTGCGTAAGTTTTTCTTGAGCAGGTAATTTATGCGCTAATGCCCAACGGGGTGCGCGTGAAACAAAACCTAAAGCAACTTGATCTGAAATATTATTTATTTTATACACCACCCCATCGATTTCAAAAGGTAAGTTTTCACGTTTTTTTAGAATTTCTGAATAATATTGCAAACAACCAGTTTTATCTCTCACTAATTGCAATTCTTTGGCGATAGGAATTCCCCATTTGTAAAGGGTTTGTAAAATTTCAAATTGGGTATTTGGTAAAGTGCCGTTTTGGATTTCTCCGACACCATAACAAATGAATTCTAAAGGTCGTTGTGCGGTCATGGTTGAATCGAGTTGTCGAATGCTACCCGCTGCTGCATTTCTAGGATTTGCAAATTTTCTTTCAGATTTTTGGTTTAAATCGAGAAATCCAGCTTTACTCATAAAGATTTCACCGCGTATTTCTAAAATATCGGGGATTTCTTTATTTTTTAATAATTTCAAGGGGATACATTTGATAGTTCGAACATTTTGGGTAATATCTTCGCCAATTGAACCGTCGCCGCGAGTAGCTGCTTGAATTAAAAGTCCTTGTTCATAACGAATGCTTACCGCTAAACCATCGATTTTAGGTTCAGCAGTGTATTCAAGGGTTTCTACATTTAATTTTTCTCGCGCTCGTCGATCAAAATCTGCGAGGTCTTCTTCGGTAAAACCATTGTTTAAAGAAAGCATTGGAAGTTTATGAGCAACTTTCGAGAAACTTTCTAAAGGAACGCCGCCGACTCGTTGAGTAGGAGAATCAGAGGAAATAAATTGAGGAAATTGGGTTTCTAAATCGAGCAATTCTTGAAAAACTCGATCATATTCGCTGTCGGGCACTTCTGGCTTATCGAGGGTGTGATAGGCATAATTCCAGCGTTGCAATAAATTTCTTAATTTTTCAATATGTTGCGAAATATTTTGATCAGTCATGTCGCGCAATCCCGTTTAAAAGGAGACATTTTAACACGCGCTTGACATTAGTATATTAGCAAATTATAATACACGAAAGTTCCGCTTGAAAATTCATTTGCGTTATACTCAAAACCGAGTTCAAGTGATTTTTAATTTTTTAACATAAAAGAGGTATTTATGCGTCAACCGATTGTTTCTGCTATCATTTTAGCGTTAGGCTTACCCATCGCGGGCTTTGCAATGGATCAAGCAGCTCCCCAACAACAAGCCCCTGCGGCAGCACCTCAAGTGGCACAGCCTGCTGCTCCTCAAGCACCAAAAGCCCCTGATTTCAACGCGATGGACAAAGAGCGCGCTGATTTTATGAAAGCTAAACATGAAAGAATGTCAAAAATTTGGGGCACGAATGATCCAAATGAACGTCAAAGATTGATCGACGAAGACCGCAAAGCAATGCAAGAACATCGTGAAAAAATGCGTTCTTTGAGTGGAATGCCAGAAATGCCCGCACGCGGCGGTGAGTTTGAAGGTGACATGATGCCTCCTCCGATGATGGGTCGTCCAGAAGGTCGGATGCCTCCGCGTCCAAACATGGAAAGACCTCCAATGCCACCAATGATGGGCATGGGACATCATGGTCGTCATCAAGATGTGATCGATCGTCTTGACAAAATTGAGAAAACATTAAATGAAATGGCGGGTAAAAAAACCCAATAATTGAAGCATTCATTTCAAAGCCTGTAAATATTATATTTATGGGCTTTTTTTTATGCTTGTTGGATTTTTTTCAAACGTGCTTGAAAAAGAGCGCTTTTAATCGCAACTCCTTGAATACCTTGAGAAATTAAATCTTTTACATCCACACTTTGTGCAAATTTGTATTTATTTTTGAAATCCATAATTTCAATGTTCAAGATTTCGCAAACCTTCAAAAAATCCTCAAATCTTTCCTCGCGTCGAAACGCATCAAGTTTCTCTAAAAGTTGCAAACTTTCCTCTGCATTTAAGTCTGTTTTCAAAAACGAACAATAATTCACAACCATTTGATTTAATTCAAAATATTCTTTTGGTAAATGCAAGCATTGATTTAAGTTATTTAATTGCTCAATGGTGAGGCGATGAAATAATGCCGTCCATCGTAAAAGAGGTTTGTCAGTCATTTCAACGGCTTGATTGAGTGCGGTGATCGAAATCTCAAAAAAATCAACCAATTCAGGAAATAAGCGCGGAAGGGCGTGACAATCTTTTAAAACTTTAAAAAATTCAGCAGGTTGTGATTCGAGGAGGGCGCGAGAAACTTCTTTCCACACTCGTTCGGGGACGAGCGCGTCGACTTCGCCGTTGTCGACCATTTTCTGCATTAAAACAAGGGTTTCGTCGGCGATTTTGAAGCCTAATGTTGCAAATCGCGCTGCAAATCGTGCAATTCGCAAAATGCGCACTGGGTCTTCAACAAACGCCACCGATACATGACGCAACACTTTGTTTTTTAAATCATTTAATCCATCAAAGGGATCGATAAATTTACCGTCGGCGGTTTCGGCAATCGCGTTGATGGTTAAATCTCGCCGTCGCAAATCTTCTTCGAGAGAAACATTTGGATCGAAATAGGTTTCGAAGCCTTTGTATCCAGAAGCAATTTTGCGTTCGGTGCGCGCTAACGCATATTCTTCATGGGTGTCGGGATGCAAAAAAACGGGGAAATCTTTCCCAACTTGGCGAAATCCCCGCTTTAACATTTCTTCTGGTGTTGCGCCCGTGACGACCCAATCACATTCTTTTACGTTTAAATTCAAACACTTATCACGAACTGCGCCGCCGACCAGATAAATCTTCATCGTGACTTCTTAGCCCTACAAAGCCCAAGTTAATAAGGTGATTTTTTCAATTAAACGAGGTAATTCAATGGGTTTCGTATCGTAGTCATCACAGCCAGCGCTTAAAGCATTTTCACGGTCGCCCGCCATCGCGTGAGCCGTCAAAGCAATCACTGGAATATGTTTAGTATCAGGATGTTGCTTCAATTCTTTGGTAGCAGTCCAACCATCCTTAACGGGCAAACTCATATCCATCAAAATCAAGTCTGGTTTGTTAGCGTGAGCCATTTCAACGCCTTGCCCGCCATCCACCGCGATCAAAATCCCATAACCTTTGCGTTGCAGGCGGCGCGACAGCATATCGCGGTTCATTTCGTTATCTTCAACAATTAAGACGACCGGAGGTGGTCTATTCTCAGACATGGGAATAATCTCCTTAAAGCATAAGCGGTTAAAATTTTCTAAGTCAGCAAAGTGTTTGCCAACCATTTAGGTTTAATTATGCCATAATTTTGGGCTTCATAAACAGCATCGACCGCCCACATCCATAAATTTAGTCATTCTCATTTTGCAATACACCCCTTTCGTTGAAGACAATTTTAAACAAATTAACAAAGAGTTAAAGAAAAACTTGAATGAAAAAAAAGATTGAACGGACAGTATTTTTATGACCTGAGTTCGGGTCAAAAATGCTGGATCGCCTATTTATGTGGGTTTTCATCTTAAAAATATCTACGAGTGGTATAATATTACTATAGAACTTAAACGCGACTATACAAATGAGGCAGTTCTTAGCGCATCTTACCATTAAAATAATTAACCAACTCATTCAATTGATGTTTGGTCAAAATGTCCTGAAAATAATTTCCTGTGATATATTGATTTATATAAGGAATTTGCAAGGTTTTTACACAAGAAGTTAAGTCTTTTTGAGGAATAGTTTCTTTATATGCGAGAACTGCGCGGGTTTTAATGTTTTTAAAATCATCTTTTAAAAGAAACCAGCATAATGTGCTTGCTCTTTCCACTTGTTCATAAGGATTTTGATAATCCTTGCTCTCAGTAAATTTTTTGCTCCAATATTTAACTTCAATAATAAAAATTCCTTTTGAAGAAAGCACTAAATGATCGATTTGTGCAGATTTCAAAGGTTTCCCATGATAATAGTGATATTCATAGGAATATAATGTTATGTCGTTAAATACAAAATAATTATTAGGCAATCTTTTAAGATATTCAATCATTTCTAATTCGGCAATTGCACCTTTATAATCAGAAGAATCTCTAACCATCTTTAAATAATTTCTTTTATATAATACATTTCTCATTTTTTCTTGAACAAACAAAGTTTTATTTTGTTCAAAATCAGTTAATTCTTTTTGTATTTTTTGTATATTCCAATGTAGAACATCAATATCGTGTTGAAGTTCCTTGGTGAGTTTTTGTTTTTTAAGAGAATTAGAGTCAATTTCTTGATAAAATGGCATAAGGAATGTTTCTAACTGTTTTTTATGCTGTTTTTGTAATTGGTTTTTATCATTTAAAAGCGCATTTCTTTGATTAGTTAATTGAAGTAATTTCATTTGATAAGGTTTAATATCCATTTGATATTCTTCAATTAATTTAGCTGATTGTTTTCTAATTAAAAAATAATGCTTCATTTTTGCAATGAGATTATACCATGCAGGTTTTTGTTTTCCATGAAGAAAGACAATCTGTTGTTTAAAGATAATTTCTAATTCATTTAATTTATTATTTAATAAATCAATTTGATTATTTAATTCACTTAATTGATCTATTAACGACTCAACTAAAAGAAATAATTGCTGCTCTTGATTTTTAGTTTTTTCTGCGATAAACAATTTGCTTTGTTGAATAATCTGATCAAGTAAAGAAATTTGTTGAGCAGCTTGTAAATTTTTTTCTCTGATGATTTGTTTTGTAGTATCTTGAGTTTTTTTTAACATATCCTCAATAGATATAATTTTTTCATGATATTCTTTTTCTACCTGCATTCTTTTATCATGATCTTCTCGTTCATAAGTATGAAGTAATTGAGGAATTTGATCGATAGAATCGATAGAAACATCAATTTCTTTCAATAGAGATGAAATCTTTTTCCAGCAACCGCTATTTCCAAAATTTGGTGCCATGAGTTTTCTTCTTTTTACATAAAATTATATTATATTATTTCAATAAATAAAAGGAATAAAACGTTTAGTAGTTTTCGAATAAGTTTGGTAATTTTCGAAGGTTTTATTTAGAAGAGATTCTTCGTAAGTTGCTTTGTAATTTAAAATAAATGTTAAAATAAACCATTCAAAAAGTTTGATAAATTCAAATGGTTGAAAAACCAATCCCAAGCAAAGCAATAAAAACGAAACATACATCGGATGACGAATCCATTTGTAGGGTGGTTTTTCAAAAATAAAAATCGCATTTGGTTTTACGTCGGGCACAACGTTAAAATTGCCAATCCCCATCGTCCACACCGCCCACAGCCCAATCGCCCCGCTCAATGCATACAGCGTCGCCCAAGTATCTAATTGAACGTGACTTTGCGCGATTAACAGCCCCAATAATCCAAACTGCAATCCCACCAATCCCCACGATTTCATTTTGTTTTTCATCACTTTTTTATAACTCCTTGATTTAATGAAAATAAGCAACTTATTGATTTTAAAGAATAAATTTAAAAGTAAATTATGGTATTATAGCGACCAATTTTGATTTTTGGAGAACTTTTTAATGAAACCTGAAACGATTATCACCCCATTTGAACCCTATCGAGTCGTCAAACGCAACGGCAAACTCACTGATTTTGAACCACAACGCATCGTCACCGCGCTGACCAAAGCCTTTTTAGCCGCCGAACACAACACCTCTGATCATCTAAACAAAATCCCGTCACGCATCGAGAAAACCGTCGCGGATTTAACCGACAAAGTGATTAATGGTTTAAAGCGTCGCTTAGAATTTAATAACACCGTCCACATTGAGGATATTCAAGATCAAGTCGAATTAGAACTCATGCGAGCGGGCGAACATAAAATTGCACGCGAATACGTTCTATATCGAGAAAAACACGCCCAACAACGTGCTGCCGCACAACCTCAACAACCTGCGCCTATTTTGCAAGTGACTGATTCTAATGGAGTTTTGCAACCATTAAATGAGCAACGTTTGCATAAATTAGTAGAAGAAGCTTGTGACGGTTTAAAAGACGTAGATTCAAAATTAGTGGTTTCTGAAAGTTTAAAAAACGTATTTGACGGGATTGGAGAATCTGAAATCAATCGAGTATTAGTGATGACTGCTCGAATGTTAATTGAAAAAGAACCTAATTATACTTATGTCGCGGCGCGTTTATTATTAGATTCTTTGAGAACCGACGCATTTCAAGTGGTTGGAAAAGGTCAATTACCTCACAGTGCAACGGCTTCTGAAATGGTTGATTTTTATTCCACCTATTTTAAATTATATATTCAAACGGGGTTGCACTATGAATTGCTCACGCCTGCGTTAAAAGAATTTGATATTGAAAAACTTGCTGCTGCCTTAATTCCAGAACGTGATTTTAAATTCACTTATTTAGGATTTCAAACCTTATTTGATCGGTATTTCTTGCATTGGGATGGCGTGCGTTTTGAATTACCTCAAGCCTTTTTCATGCGGGTTGCAATGGGTTTAAGTTTAAATGAAGCAAACAAAGAAGAACGGGCAATTGAATTTTATCGTTTATTATCGAGTTTTGATTTCATGAGCAGCACGCCCACCTTATTTAATTCTGCTGCTCCTCGTTCTCAATTATCTAGTTGTTATTTAACAACAATTTCTGATGATTTAGCGGGTATTTTTAATGCAATTCGTGATAATGCTTTATTATCAAAATTTGCGGGTGGCTTAGGAAATGATTGGACAAGCGTGCGAGCAATGGGTTCACGAATTAAAGGAACAAATGGTAAATCTCAAGGCGTAGTTCCTTTTATGAAAGTCGCTAATGATACTTTAGTAGCGTGTAATCAGGGTGGTCGTCGCAAGGGGTCGGGTTGTGCGTATTTAGAAACGTGGCATTTAGATATAGAAGAATTTTTAGAATTAAGAAAAAATACCGGCGATGAACGCAGAAGAACTCACGATATGAATACCGCTAATTGGATTCCAGACTTATTTATGATCAGAGTTCAACAAGATGCGGATTGGACATTGTTTTCTCCCGATGAAACACCCGATTTGCATGAATTGTATGGAAAAGCCTTTGAAACTGCGTATTTGAACTATGAAGAAAAAGCGGTAAACGGTGAGATTAAATTACATAAGAAAATACCAGCGGTTTCTTTGTGGAGAAAAATGCTCACGATGTTATTTGAAACGGGGCATCCTTGGGTAACTTTCAAAGACCCTTGCAATATTCGTTCTCCTCAACAACACGTTGGGGTAGTTCATTCGAGCAACTTATGTTGTATTGCAGCCGATCAACGAGTTGTAACTGATAGAGGATTGTTGACGATTGGTGAATTATATAAATTGGGAGGAAAAAATAAAGTTGTTGGTTTAGATGGTATTTGTAATGCCTCTGAAATGTTATTACCACGACCTAATGCACCGATGGTTTGTATTAATACCAAAGAAGGTTATTCTCACAAGGTAACGCCAGATCATAAAGTTTGGGTAAAAGATGAGGGATGGGTAGAAGCACAATTCCTTAAATTAAATGATAAACTTCTTATTCAACAATTAGAAGGTTTATGGGGAGCAAAAAATAATCCAGAATTAAGTTATATGATGGGATTAATTGCGGGTGATGGTACTTTTGATAGAGAGAAAGGAAAAATATATGTTGATATTTGGGAAAATGATTTCAAATATTTACAACCTGTTGAAGAAACGGTACATTATTTACTTGAAGGAAACACTGTTTTAAAAACAACCTCAACTAACACTCCTTCTTTTAATGTTAATAGTAAGCAAAAACGTGCTCGTTTAAGCTCAACACCTTTATTTCGTTTGTTAGAGCAAGAAGGATTCACCGCAGAAACAAAATTACAAATACCCCAATTAGTTTGGCAAGGTGATCGAGAAACTGTTGCTGCTTATTTGAAAGGATTATATCAAGCAGATGGCAATTTGGTGAGTAGTCATGAGGTAACAACATTGGTTCTTGCTTCAATTGATTTGCCTTTTATTCAAGAATTACAAATCTTATGGGCAAACTTCGGTGTAAAAACTTCAATTAATCAAATGCGAGATCACGAATTTAAGCCGATGCCTGATGGTAAAGGAGGTACAAAAAAATATTGGAGCAAACCATTATATCGTTTATTAATTACCTCCATTCGAGGTTGCCAAATTGCTGAGGAAATTACTCAATTTGCTACTAATAAATCTTCTGATGCTGCTAAACAATATTTAGCTAATTTAAACAAAGAAGGTTATCAACAAAAACTCTATGCAACTTTTAGTGGATTAACGGAATTACCTAATGAAGATACTTATTGTTTAGTGGTTGATTCAGAAACCCATGCTTGGACAGTAAATGGATTGATTACTAAAAATACTGAAATAACGTTAAATACCACAGAGGAAGAAATTAGTGTTTGTAACCTCGGATCAATTAATTTACCAGCGCATATTGATGAGAACGGTTTAAATCAAACGAAGCTCGCACAAACCATTCAAACAGCAATGCGAATGCTCGATAATGTGATTGATATTAATTATTACGCCGTTCCTCAAGCTGAGAAATCTAATTTAAAACATCGTCCGATCGGTTTAGGAATTATGGGATTTCAAGATGCGTTGTATAAATTGCGCATTCCGTACGCTTCACAACAAGCCATTGATTTTGCTGATAAAACAATGGAATCAATTAGCTATTATGCAATTGAAGCCTCAATGAATTTAGCCAAAGAACGCGGGAGTTATTCAACATTTGAAGGCTCATTATGGCATCAAGGAATTTTACCCATTGATACATTACAAATGCTCAAAGATAATCGTGAGCAATATTTAGAGGTGGATTTCTCACAACGTTTAGATTGGGCAAAATTACGCGAGCAAGTCAAACAATTTGGAATGAGAAACTCAAATTGTATGGCGATTGCACCGACCGCAACCATTTCAAATATTTGTGGCGTTACACAATCGATAGAACCAACGTATCAAAATTTATTTGTTAAATCTAATTTATCGGGAGAATTTACCGTGGTAAATCCGTATTTGGCAGAGGATTTGAAAAAGTTGGATTTATGGGATGAAGTGATGGTGAATGATTTGAAATATTTTGATGGTAGCGTGCAGGCAATTGATCGTGTTCCAAATGATTTGAAACAGGTGTATGCAACGGCGTTCGAAATTGATTCGGCGTGGTTAATTGAAGCGGCTGCGCGGCGGCAAAAATGGCTCGATCAGGCGCAATCCCTTAATTTATATATGAAAGAGCCGTCGGGTTCGAAATTGGACAATTTGTATCGATTGGCGTGGGTGCGCGGTTTGAAAACGACCTATTATTTGCGGAGTTTAGGCGCGACGCACGTTGAAAAAAATACAGTTAAATCAAGCATTAACGCGATTCAACTTTCTTCACCCATCGATGCGCCAAAAGCCTGTTTAATCGACGATCCCGAATGTGAGGCTTGTCAGTAATTTTATTCATATTCACAATAAAGATAACTTATTGTTTTTATTGAAAACATTCGATTTTAATAAACTGATATAATTCTTTTATTTTCGGATTTTAATTATGGAAAAAGAAGAATAGTTTATGAATTGAATTAAAAACAATAAGATAGGTAATTTATTGTTTTATAAAAAATTTTGACTTCGTTGGATTGCCGTCCTTCGAAGCCGAATATGGTAAGCAGATTGTGCTGCTTATTGAACGCGGACAATGTTCTAAAAGGATAACCCTTAAGAATACTGTTTAATATTGAAACAAGTAATCAACAACGAGTGATTTTATGATACCAATATTGATTCAGGCAATCAGAATTTTTCTTCCTTATATTAAATCATTGATTAATATACAAGTTGAAAATTCTTTCCATGCCAAAAAAGCGGGTATTACTATCCATTTATTAGGGTTTGAGCTTATTATTCGTAGACGCTAATATTTTGTGATTGAAGCTAAAGCGGACATCTTTAAATTGAGGATGTTCGCTTTTTTAATTTAATTAACCTCTTGTTTTTTATTAAAAAATAAATACAGAAACGTATATTTGATTGCATATATAATGAGTC
>DYRG01000053.1 GCA_020718845.1 Thiomargarita sp. | reverse complement strand
TAAAGAACGAACTGATTTTCTACAACATAAAAATATTTTTGTGACGGATGAAACAGAAGAAGGATTTATCAAATTAACAATTGACAGAGATATACATGAATGGCAACCTCCTCAAAAATTTCCTCAAGCGCAAACGATCTTGGATGCAAATCAAGTGAAAGGATTTTTAAATTATCAAAATTTACTAGAAACTTATTTATTACACTCAAAGGAAAATAGTATTAATTTATTTCATTTATTAGTTGGAAATTTATTAGCTGGTTATAGAGAATCTAGTTCAGGCAGAACTATTGGCGATATTTGGAATGCGGTTGTTGAAAAATCCAACGCTCGTAGAAATACCAATATTTATAAAAAAGAGCGAGTGGAAGAAATAATCTTAATGAATAGAGTTTTACGCTCTGCATTAAGTAAATTAGAAACTAAAATCAATGAGTTATTAAACTCATTCAATTATGCAATAACTTGTTCTTTTGACAATATCAATGTAGAGCGAAAAACAATTATATTGAAAGTTACATTTTTCGACAAACTTATTCAAAATCATCATCATTTTTTAAATGAAGCGCGCTTATCTGCCATTGCACTCTCTATTTATTTTGCTTCTATTTTACAACAACCTAGCAGTGAATTATCAATTCTAGCTTTAGATGATGTTTTAGTTGGTTTAGATATGGCAAATCGTTTGCCAGTCATTGATATTTTAGAACAGCATTTTACCAATCATCAAATTTTCTTTATTACACATGATAAACTCTGGTTTGAAATGATGCGAATGCGAACCAATGGATCACAATGGAAATACGCTGAATTTTATTGTAATCCGAATAATGGTATTGAATTACCAATTTATGTAGATAACAAAGCATACTTAGAACGCGCTAAAGAGCATTTACAAATGAACGACCATAAAGCGGCTGTTATTTATGCTCGAACAGCTTTTGAAGTGGCTTTAAAAAAATTTTGTGAAACTAAATATTTAAAAGTTAAATTTCGGGAAAACATCAAAGAGTTGAAAAGTAATGATTTTTGGGACGAAATAAAACTATACAAAAAAGATAATATTTTATTTCTAAATGTAAAATTGATTGATGAAATAGAATTTTACAGAAATATTGTACTTAATCCATTAAGTCATTCGCGTATTATCAACATTACAAAAAATGAAGTAGATAGAGCAATTCAAGTTATTGAATCTCTACAATTAGAATTAAATACTTAGAAAAAATAGATCAACTGGTTTATAAGTTGTATGAATTGAGTGAGGAAGAAATCAACATAGTGGAAGGAAAATAAGATGAATGCTAATCAAACTGAAAGAGAAAAAATTTTAAATTTATTGCAACAAAATCAAGCAATATTTAAGCAATTTGGTGTTTCAAAACTTGCAATTTTTGGTTCGACTGTTCGAGAAGAATCTACAGAACATAGCGATGTTGATATTTTAGTCAATTTTGAAAAAATACCTACTTCAAAAGATTATTTTGGTCTACAATTTTATTTAGAGGATTTATTAGGAAAATCAATCGATTTAGTAACCGACAAATCTTTACGCAAAGAATTACGTCCTCACATAGAAAAAGAATTAATTTATGTCGCGTGAGTGGTTATTTTATATCGATGATATGATCGCATTTAGTGAGAAAGTATTATCTTATACTGAAAAACTAGATCAAACTGAATTTGAATTAAATTCTCTTGTTTATGATGCAACATTACGCAATTTAGAATTAATTGGTGAAGCTGCCACGCATATTCCCTTAGAAACTCGCATTAATTATTCACATATTTCTTGGCGACAAATTATTGCGTTGCGTAATCGTTTAATTCACGCTTATTTAGGATTAGACAATGATATATTGTGGAGTGTTATACAAACAGATATTCCTGAATTATTACTCGCATTAAAACAATTAAAAAATAACCCTTAAAATGCGGCGGCACAAACCGCATCATTTCTTTCTAAAAAGGAAAATATTGTTATGGAATTAAATAGACAATATATTGTTGATGAAAACAATCACAAAATTGCCGTTCAAATGGATATTAAAATATTTGAGAAAGTAGAAGAAATACTTGAAAATTATGCTTTATATCGATTAATGATCGAAGATCGCTCATTCCCACGCGCTGGCGTGGGAGTGTAAATCCTTACCTAAGAGCAAAAAAATAGATATGAATACAATTTCAATTGAAGTAGATAACGAGGTTGCAAGCTCGTTTTCCCAAGCCTCTAATGATGAAAAACGTAAATTTCAATTTTTATTAAATCTGCGTTTAAAAGAACTAATGAACAATTCAAATCGTTCTCTATTAGAAGTAATTGATGACATTGGTAATTACTCAGATTAAAAGCTAAAAAAAGCCGTATCTTTATCTCTAAAAATACGGCTTGAGTTAAAATAAAAGGAGAAATATTATTTTTGAGGTGTTGTTTGAGGATCAGGATTAACAACTACGCTCGGATCAACATTTGCCATTGCGGGAAGTGAGTGAGCAATTCCTTTGTGGCAATCAATGCAAGTTTTGTTTTGATCAACCGCTTTAATGTGTTGATCCATGCCGCGCCGACCTTGTTTGGTGTAATCCATTGATTCAAAACTATGACAGTTTCTACATTCTCTGGAATCGGTGCTTTTCATTGCATTCCAGACATTTGTAGCGAGTTGCAAACGTTTCGCTTCAAACTTTTCTGGCGTGTTAATCGTGCCGAGCAACTTGTGAAGAACTTCATTACTCGCTTGAATTTTACGAACTATTTTATGCATCCAATCTTTTGGAACGTGACAATCAGGACAAGTTGCTCTTACGCCCGTACGATTTGTATAGTGAACGGTGCTTTTGTATTCTTTATAAACGTTGTTCTCCATTTCATGACAAGAAATACAAAAGGTTTCAGTATTTGTCGCTTCCATTGCAGTATTAAAACCACCCCAAAAGATAATCCCACCAAAGAAACCCATTACTAACAAACCTAAAATTGACCAAGTTGCACTCGGAGAACGGAGTTTCTGCCAAAGTGTTTTTTGTTGTTTCTCATTCATAAACAAACCTTATTGTGGTTGTAAAGATTGAATCGGTTTAAAAGTATTTTCTACCAATGGTTTCGCATCGGTTTGTGGAACATGGCATTGCATACAAAAATAGCGTCGTCCAGAAACCGTTGCTAAATCAATCCCATCTCGATTAGTAAAATGGGTAGTGCTTAATTTGGTTGCTTTGTTTTGTTTGTAATTCGCCCAACTATGACAAGTTAAACATTTGTTCACTTTCATATTGACTTCGTAATTATCAATAGTGTGAGGAATTAACGGCGGTTGTTGAACATAATTACGTTCTAAAGGTTCTTGATCTTTCCATTTGCGTTGTTCTGGCATTGGGGTTGGATCGTCTGGTTTTAAACCGCCACCTAATCCAGTCAGTTCTTCTGCAAAAACTGGATTAAATAATCCTAAACAAAATAAAAGAAAAATGGCTTTCATGGATGTAAATCCTCCTGCGGATGAATAATTTTTTCAGGTTGAGAAAGTGAAGAAGAAAAACGATGGCTAAATTCAAACACTTGTTTATCACAAACATCAATGCAACGCCCGCAATTCGTGCAATTTGCATCTAAAATCAATGGGTTAGAATCTTTTCCTTTCAATGGTAATTTAATCACTTGAAGTTCGGGACATACCGCAAAACAATCTAAGCAATCATCGCATTTTGAACGATTGGTCGCTTTTACTTTTAAGATACTGATTTTATTCAATAAACCATAAAAAGCACCAACGGGACACAAATGCCCACACCAACCATTTCTTGCAACGAACACATCAAAGAAAAAAATAGCAATTCCAATAAACAACGTTGCAATTCCACCAAAAATCAAACTACGTTGAAACATCGACACGGGATTCACTAATTCCCACGCTAATGTTCCCGTTACAAATGCGACGAGCAACGACATGGCTAAAATCCAATAACGCAACTGTCGAGAAAGCGTATTGCCACCTTTAATGCCTAAACGATTTCTAAGCCATGCAGCAGCGTCGGTAATCATGTTAATGGGACAAACCCAAGAACAATACACTCGACCGCCAACAATGAGATAGAAAATCAAAACAATAAGTGCACCAATTAAAGCGGTGGTTGCAATCGTATGTCCCGCAAAGAAACTTTGAAGCAATAAGTAAGGATCGGTTAAAGGAACGGTATTCAAAAGCACACTCGAACTTAAATTACCTTTAATGATCCAAAACGGAGCAAAGATGAACAAAAGTAAAATGCTGATCTGAGAAAATCGCCGAAGAATTAACCATTTCACGGCTTAAATCCTTGCAAAGGTAGCGGTTGAAAGTCAGAGGGTTTGTCGGGCATTCGATCTGGCAAATCAAGTTGATCTGGAATTAAGCTATGACCCACCTTACGTTTTTCTTCCCAACCCAACCGATAATGTTCGCCTAATTCGCCGCGAGCAAGTTGTCGAGGAATAACTTTAATTGCTGCTATTTCTAAAACACAGGCTTTCTCACATTTTCCACAACCCGTGCAAGCATTTGAATGAACGGTCGGCATAAACATCGCGTGTTTGGTAGTACGTTGATTATGTTGAAGATTTAATGTAATTGCTTTGTCGATCAACGGACACACTCGATAACAGACATCACAACGTAAGCCTAAGAAATTTAAGCAATTTTCCTGATCGATCAACACCGCCAAACCCATTTGCGCTTTGTCGATGTTTTTCAACGACGGATCGAGCGCACCGGTCGGGCAAATTTTCACGCACGGAATATCGTCACACATTTCGCAAGGAATATCGCGGGCTATGAAAAAAGGCGTACCATTTGCAATTAAATCAAGGGATTGTGCCAATTTTAGGGTGTGATACGGACAATCCCGCACGCACAACCCACAACGCACGCAAGCGGCTTGAAATGCGGGTTCAGGCAACGCGCCGGGCGGTCGAAGGGCTTGCGGCGGCGTGGATTGGGCTTGACGCGCATAAATCCCCACGCCCAACCCGATTAATCCCGCTTGACAAGCCAATTTCGCGCTTTCTGTGAGAAACTGTCGCCGTTTGTTATCCATTTCAAACCCCTTTTCTCAAACTCTACAAATCATGCACGAGTAATTTTTACCGCACACTTTTTGTAATCCGTTTCTTTAGAAATTGGACAAGTTGCATCTAAGGTTACTTTATTGATCAAACGTTGTTCGTCAAACCAAGGCACATATACCAATCCTTTAGGTGGGCGATTACGACCTTTGGTTTCAACCGCCGCAACAATTTCTCCCCGACGACTGGTAATTTTTGCCGCCATTCCTCGTTTCAAACCGCGTGTTTCTGCATCGTCTGGGTGCATGAATAAAACCGCATCTGGAAAGGCTCGATGTAATTCTGGAACACGTCGCGTCATTGAACCAGAATGCCAATGTTCTAATACCCGTCCCGTACATAACCACAAATCAAATTCTTTATCAGGTGCTTCGGCAGCGGGTTCGTAAGGTAAAGCAAAAATACGCGCTTTTCCATCGGGATTTCCATAGAATTTCAAACCCTCACCTTCTTTAATGTGCGGATCATATCCTTCACGATAACGCCACAAGGTTTCTTTACCTTCAATAACGGGCCATCTCAAACCACGAGATTGATGATATATTTCAAATTCACCTAATTCGTGACCTTTCTTTCCTAATGTCCCAAATTGACGATATTCTTCAAACAAACCTTTTTGCAAATAGAAACCAAAACTATCCATTTCATCATTGCTGTACACATTACCCGCTTGATCTTTAACATCTTGTTTGTCGAATTTGTTCACGACACCATTTGCAAAAAGCACGTCATATAAGGTTTTTCCTTTTAATTCAGGCTTTTTGTTTAAAAGTTCTTCAGACCACACTTCCTCAGTTTTAAAACGTTTAGAAAATTCCACCATTTGCCAAACATCAGAACGCGCTTCGCCTTGAGGTTTAACTTGTTGCCGCCAAAACTGAGTTCTTCTCTCTGCATTACCGTAAGCACCTTCTTTTTCTACCCACATTGCGGTCGGTAAAATCAAATCCGCAGAAAGCGCAGTGACGGTTGGATAAGGATCGGAAACAACAATAAAATTCGCGGGGTTACGATAACCAGGATAGGTTTCTTGATTCATGTTTGCAGCGGCTTGCATATTATTGGTACACATTACCCAATACGCATTCAATTTGCCATCTTTTAACATCCGATTTTGCAATACCGCATGAAACCCGGGTTTCTCTGGAATTGTTCCTTCGGGTAATTGCCAAATTTGCTCGGCTAAATCACGGTGTTCTTTCTTTGTCACCACCATATCGGCGGGCAAACGATGAGAAAACGTTCCAGTTTCTCTCGCTGTTCCACACGCAGAAGGTTGTCCCGTTAAAGAAAAAGGACCGTTTCCAGGTTCAGAAATCTTACCAACTAAAAGGTGAACATTATAAATCATATTGTTCGCCCAAGTGCCGCGAGTATGTTGATTAAAACCCATTGTCCAATATGAAGTTACTTTGATTTTTGGATCAGCGTATAATTGAGCAAGTTGTAATAATTTTTCTTTCGGAACGCCAGAAAGTTCAGAAACCTTTTCAACGGTGTATTCAGAAACAAAGGCTTTAAATGCTTCAAAATCCATTGGTTCGAATTTATCGGCTTCTTTTACACCTTTCGCATTTTTCTCACGATCATCTTCAGGACGCAAACCATAACCAATATCAACAGTTCCTTTCACAAAATTAACGTGTTTGCTCACGAAATCTTGATTGACCATTCCGTTTTGAATAATGTAATGACAAATGAAATTCAAAATCGCTAAGTCAGTTTGAGGTTTGAAAATAATCGGAATATCGGCGAGTTCAAATGAACGATGCTCAAAAGTAGAAAGCACAGAAACTTTAACATTGCTTCCAGTTAAACGACGATCCGTCAAACGCGACCATAAAATGGGGTGCATTTCTGCCATATTTGAACCCCATAACACAAATGCGTCGGCGTGTTCTAAATCGTCATAACAACCCATCGGTTCATCCATGCCAAAGGTGCGCATGAAACCCGTCACCGCTGAAGCCATGCAATGTCGCGCATTAGGGTCGAGATTATTTGAACGAAAACCCGCTTTGAACAATTTTGAAGCCGCGTAACCTTCCCAAACCGTCCATTGTCCAGAACCAAACATTCCAACCGCCGTCGGTCCTTTGTCTTTTAAAGCGGCTTTCCATTTTTCCGCCATAATATCAAAGGCTTGATCCCAAGTGATTGGGGTAAATTCGCCGTTTTTGTCGAATTTGCCGTCTTTCATGCGCAACAAAGGTTTTTGCAAACGATCTTTGCCGTACATGATTTTGGATAAGAAATAGCCTTTAATGCAGTTTAAACCGCGATTGACGGGCGCGTCGGGATCGCCTTGGGTGGCGACGACTCGACCGTCTTTTGTGCCGACTAACACGCTACAGCCCGTTCCGCAAAATCTGCACGGGGCTTTGTCCCAACGAATTCCGCCTGCGCCTTCCGCGTGACCACCGATATTCCCAGCGATCGCGTCTGGCAACGAAATACCCGCAACGCTGGCAGTTGCCGCGATTGCGCTACTTTTGATGAAATCCCGTCTGGAGAACTTCATGGAGTATCCTCCTCAACTTCTTCACTATGTTGATAAATCATGGCAGCGGACAATACGCCCGCCAAACGATGTAAATTCATAACTATATCAGCGACTTGGCGATTATCATCGCCTTCTACCGTTACAACCCAACGCCCATTAGGTTGAATTGCATGGATTTCTGTACCCGCCATTTGTAGCAAAGCGTTTTTAATTTCACTTTCACGCGACGGGTTGATATGGAGTAAAACACCAGCTATGTTCATAATTTTCATTATGACATAAAGTAATCACAAAAGAGTTGATCTGCATCAACATTTCAATGAAAATAAAAGCGTTTTTAGATAAGTGAAAATGGAACATTCTTTTGTAAAATGGCGGTGATACACTATAGAATGAAATACTGTTCTAACTTTTTGAAATATAAAGACCATCACCCAGTAAATGCACCACCATCCATTTTTTTTACTTCCAATTGCCGCGAAGTTCTAATGTTTTGTCAAATAGGAGCGTTGCTTTAACTTGATCGGGAGGAATCGGATTTGAAATCTTTAAGCCGATTTTTGCCCACAAATGTCGAGGGAAATGCGACATTGCTTTTCCTCCAAAACGACTAAAAAACGTCCCCCACAAACCACATAACGCCATTGGAACAACTGGTACGGGGTTATCTTTTAACATTTGTTCAATTCCTTTGCGAAAAGGTTGCATTTCTCCATTTCTAGTAATCCCACCTTCAGGAAAAATACAAATCAATTCTCCATTTTTCAATGCTGCATCCATGCTTTTCCATGCTTGATCAAGAATGTGAGGATTTTCCTTAATCCCAGCAATCGGAATTGCACCAGCGGTTTTTAATACAAATCTTAAAATCGGAACTTCAAACAATTTGTAATACGCCACAAACCGAACTGGACGAAACGCACAACCCGCAATTAATAAGGGATCAAAATAACTGACATGATTACAAGTTAAAATCGCTGCGCCGTTTTCTGGAACGTTATCTAAGCCTTCTTTTTCTATCCGATAAATCAAATGAATTACAATCCATACCAGAAACCGCATGAGAAACTCTGGCACTAAAGTAAAAATGTAAATTGCAACCGCCGCATTCATTAACGCGCAAACCAAAAATAATTGAGGAATGGTTAAGCCAGCATTTAATAAAATAATCGCCATAATTGCCGATGCAACCATAAATACGGCGTTAATAATATTATTTCCAGCTATGATTCTCGACAAATGACTTTGTTCACTACGTTGTTGCACTAAAGTATAAAGTGGAACGATAAAAATTCCTCCAAAAATACCAATAAAAACAATATCTAAGATAATTCTAAAACTACCTTGCGTTTCCCAAAATTGCGCGACATTTAAAATGGAATTAGTTTGAGCAATGTGCGCAAAGGATAAATCAAAACTAAACATCGTTAAACCCATTGCACCAAACGGCACTAATCCAATATCAACTCGATGTCCAGACAGACGTTCACATAATAAAGAACCAATTCCCACCCCAAAAGAAAATAATGCTAATAAAAATGTAACGACGTGTTCATCGCCGTACAAATAAACTTTGCTATAATTTGGGAATTGCGCTAAAAATAATGCACCAAAAAACCAAAACCATGAAATGGCTAAAATCGATTGAAATACCGTGTAGTTTTCTCGTGTGAATTTCAAAATATGCCACGTTTCACTAAAGATATTCCAATTGATTTTCAAATGCGGATCGGCGGACGGAGAAATCGGAATTGCTCGTGCTGAGAAATAACCAGAAATCGCAATTGTAATAGTCACCAATGAAACCCACAAACCCCCATTTGTCAAACCAATTAAAACCCCACCTAAAATCGTTCCTAACAAAATAGCTAAGAAAGTGCCCATTTCAACTAAACCATTTCCTCCCATTAATTCTTCTTGACGTAAATGTTGAGGTAAAATGCCATATTTAGCTGGACCAAATAACGTTGAATGAAACCCCATCAGAAATAGCGCAACAAATAAAATGGTCAAATCATGATAATAAAACCCAATCGCGGCAAACATCATAATGCTAATTTCAAAGATTTTGATCCATTGCATGAGATGAGATTTTTCATATTTATCAGCGAGTTGCCCCGCCGTTGCCGAGAACAAAAAGAACGGCAAAATAAACAAACCTGCACTTAAATTAATTAGGGTATTGCTATTGAGTGATTGTTGAGTTGCTTGAAAGGCAATTAAAATCACCAGCGCGTTTTTATAAACGTTATCATTAAACGCCCCTAGAAACTGCGTAATGAAATAAGGTAGAAATCGACGTTGTTTTAAGAGCGTTAATTGGCTATGCTGTGACATTGATGTTTTCCACGAAAAAGGATTTTTTCATAGCTTATGGATTTAGAAATTATTTCGCAACTCCCATCGCAACCTGCTGATTTACCTCCAATTTTATTTATACATGGAGCGTTCACCGATGCGTGGTGCTGGGATGAGCATTTTTTGCCGTATTTTGCCGACCAAGGCTACCCTTCTTATGCCGTGAGTTTGCGCGGGCATGGAAAAAGTAAGGGCGAGTTGCTCACCGCCAGTTTAAATGATTATTTACAAGATGTATTGCAAGTTGTTGAAACTTTTGGAAAAAAACCGATTTTAGTCGGGCATTCGATGGGCGGAATGGTTGTTCAAAAATATCTTGCAAATCAACATCCTGCGCAAGCCGCGATTTTAATGGCATCGCCACCGCCGTCGGGATTAATGAGTTCAATCAGTTACTTAACGATGACGCAACCGTTTTTAGCGTGGCAATTGGGAATGATGTTCGGGACGGGTTATGCGTCCGCACAAACTTTGCAACAAGCGTTGGTTTCTCGGGAATTAAATTCTGAGGAAATTCAACGCTATACGCCGCACATTCAAAACGAATCTTGGCGTATTTTGTGGGATTTATCGATGGGCGATTTGCCATTGCCGCCGCGTCGTTCAAATGTCCCGATGTTGGTTCTCGGCGCTGGAAAAGATGCGTTTTTTCACCCTTTAACCTCATTGTGGACGGCGCAATGTTATGGTGCAAATCATCATACATTTCAAGACCTTACGCACGCGATGATGTTAGAAAGTGAGTGGCAAACCGTCGCCGATTTTTCTTTGCAATGGTTAGATCGCAAATTACTTCTTTCAAAAAATGCTTAATGAGAATGCGAGTGAGGTGATTGTTGTTGAGGAAAAGTTGCTCGATATTGCTTTAACTCTTCTTTTAACCAGTTGATCCAATTTTCAAATCCAGCAGTCGTTTTTGCAGAAATCTCAAAAACGGGTGCTGCATTTGCTAAGTTTCTCAAATGTTGCTCGGCATTTTTCGGAACAAAATCCTCTAAAACCGCTAACAAATCTGTTTTAGTAATGAGCATCAAATCCGCACTTCTAAACATCACTGGATATTTGGCGGGTTTATCATCCCCTTCGGTCGTCGATAATAAAACCACGTTCTTTTGTTGTCCCAAATCAAAACTTGCGGGACAAACTAAATTACCAACATTTTCAATAAATAAAATATCCAAACCAGCCAATTTCAAATCGTGCAAAGCGTGATGAATCAAATGCGCATCCAAATGACAAGCACTACCTGTGGTGATTTGAATAGCTTCCACGCCTTTTGCTCTAATTCGAGCGGCATCATTATCGGTTTCTAAATCGCCTTCAATCACTGCGATTTTAAACTCGTTTTTTAGCGTTTCAATGGTGGTTTCTAATAACTTCGTTTTACCCGCACCAGGTGACGACATTAAATTAATACATAATACGCTATATTCTTGAAAATGCTCACGATTATGCGCTGCTTGATGATCATTTTGATGCAATAATCCGTGCAAAACATCTACCGCAGCTTGTCCCGCTTCAGTGTGCTCATTTCCTTTCGTAATATTACAACCACAAATATCACACATAATTCTTTTTTCCTCATTGTTTTTATTTGCAAGTTTATTTATAAATATCGCCCCGAAAACCGATATTTTCTACAGAAGCGATCACAATTGTATTTTCTAAGTATGAAAAGATAACTCGGATATTTCCTATTCTAATACGATAATAACCTTTTTGATTACCTTGCAGAGATTTTAGATCAATATTTGTAGTTTCATTTTTTAGTAAGCGTTTCATAGCTTTCATAATTAGCTCATCAACTTGTTCTATTGTTAGAAGATGTGGATTTTTCCTTAAAAACTTAATAGATTGTTTGCTATAATCTATACGTAAATTCATAATGTTACAAACCGAGAAATAGCAATTTTCTTATCATCATTCGACATATTATTAAGAGCAGTTTCTATTTCAGCCTGCTCTTGTTCATCAACTAATTCAATGGGAAAAGGAAAGTTTGTAGTTTCAGGAAAAATTTCTTTAATTAAATTAAGAAACAGGGTGATTTTATTTTCATCAAGTAGTGTTTTATCTAAGCGAATAAAAACGCTATCTTCATTACTTGCAATAGAAATTGTTTTCATATTCGTTTCCTCTATTTATTAAGTGGCTTGTCGACACGATCTATATTATTTTAGACTCAAAACTAAACTACAGAGTGTTCTTTTACCCATTCTCTCAGCGCATGATTGATTTTCATTTGCCAATCTATACCTGTAGAACGGAAGTAATTTAAAATATCATTATCAAGTTGTAATTCAATTTGTGTTGAATTTATGACCATTCCCGCTAACATTTCTTCTCGTGTTAAAGGGCGTTCTTCTTCATCTTGTTCATCCCACACAAAATAACCATTTTTAGGTGGCGTTTGCATTGCAGTGAGAATTTGTTGGCGTTCAGTTTGATTAATTTGCGAGCCATTCATAATAAACCTCTGATTCAGTTTTGCTTGCCGTACGAAAACTAATAATTCTATAAGTATTATCTCTTTCTAAATATACAATCGTTAAAACTGCTAACTGATTCATTACATACGAAAAAATAAAATCCATGTTTGTTAAGATTACTGATTCGTTTTGTTTCATCCCATGTTAAGTTCATTTTGCTTTGATTATTAAACATATTATTATATAAAAAAGAGTACAAATTAAAAAATATTTGCACTCTTTTAATTTCATTTTTTGAGTTTATTTCTTTAAAAAACTAAGCATTGATCTTAAATCTTCAATTTGTTGCTTCATTAAAGCGATTTCTTTATTTTTTTGTTCAACTAAAATTTTCATTCTTTCTAATTCTTGGGTAATTTCTATAGCTGAGTTGATATAAACATTTTGACAATGCGGATGGTCATGAAATGAAGTATTAAATGTATTTTTTTCATTTAAATTTAGTAAATCATCTAATTTAACTTCTAAAGTTTTTGCAATTTTTTCTAATCGAGGATTTAATAATTTTGTTTTGCCTTGCTCAATTTTAGCATAACCTGTTGAGGACATATTTAATTTAGCTGCCATTTCGTCTTGATTCATACCTTTTGAATCTCGAATCAAAGCAACTTTTTTACCGAGTGCTTTGTGGTCAACTATCATAAAAATTACTCCCTTTTTAGGTGGGTTGCTATAACAAATTGGGGTAGTGATCAAAAACAAGAGATGATTTTGCATTTTTTATGTATATTTTCAGTAAATTATAGATTTAATTAGCATCTTAATTTGATCACTACCCAAATTGGGTAGGTAACTGTAACAATCTGTGAGTGTTGTTTTTCGATAATTAAAACTATAGTGGTATTTCTCTTTTTACTCAAGAGATTAAGTTATTATTTTTTTTAGTTCTTTGTTTTACAAGGAGAAATTTATGTTACATCGACAAACAGCACTCTTGTTGTGCGGCGGCGCGTTATGGTTGGCGGGCGAAGGCGCGTATGCTGCAACCGTCACTTCCTGCACAGAAAGTGCTTTAAAACAAGCAATTACAGATGCCTCTGCGGGCGATACTATCACATTTGGATGCAGTGGGGTCATTTCCCTTACTTCTCAAGTTGAAATTAGAAAAAACCTTACCCTCGACGGAACGGGGCAAAATGTCAGTTTAAGCGGTGCAAATAAAACCCGTGTGCTTCATATTAGTGTTAATTCTGATACAACCGCGACGATTAAATCCTTAACTATCGCAGATGGACAAGCTAATGATCATGGTGGTGGTATCTATATGTGGAATGGAACGACAATTATTGATAATTGTCAATTTTCCAGAAATGCTGCAATGAATTATGGAGGGGCAATTTACAATGCTGGAATACTAAAAATAGTTAATTCTACATTTTCTCAAAACTCTGCAAAACAAGGTGGAGCAGTTTATGGAGCAAACAGTATTACCAATAGTAACTTCATTGGTAATGCGGCATTAGAAGATGGTGGGGCAATTTGGAGTACTACTGGTAATCCTACTATAGAAAACAATACCTTTTCAAAAAATGCTGCAAATGGAAAGGGTGGCGCAATTTATACTTCTTATTACCCATTTACCATACTCAAAAATACCTTTGTAGAAAACTCTGCAAAATATGGTGGAGCTATCTATGGTTATAATTATGGCTCTTATTCTCTTTCAATTGCCAATAACACTTTTTCAAAGAACATGGCAATGGCAGATGGTGCAGCGTTGTACTTTGATTCAAATAGCAACAAAATTAGCGTTTTCAATAACACTTTAACCTTAAATAATGCAACCCAAAGCGGTGGCGGAATTTTCGTTAAAAATTCGAGTGTTGAATTACGCAATAATATTATTTATGGAAATGTGGCGGCTGCAAATCCCGATATTTCTGGAACTGTTGTGTCGGGAGGAAATAATATCGTTGGAAACATTTCTGGAACAACTGGCATTACCAATGGTTCAAATAACGACATGGTTGGAAAAGACCCGTTATTAGTGGCTTTAGCCGATAATGGTGGTGCAACAAAAACCCATGCGTTACAACCCACAAGCCCTGCTATCGACAAAGGAAGTGATTTAGCTTGTAATACATATTTGGTTAGAGGTTATGATCAACGCGGCATTACTCGCCCACAAGGAGAAAGTTGCGATATTGGTTCTTATGAATACACCGCGACGACAACTACTGGTACAAATACGAGTACAACGCCAACCACCACCACTGGTACAAATACGAGTACAACGCCAACTACCACCACTGGTACAAATACGAGTACAACTCCAACTACCACCACTGGTACAAATACGAGTACAACTCCAACTACCACCACTGGCACAAATACGAGTACAACTCCAACTACCACCACTGGTACAAATACGGGTACAACTCCAACTTCAACAGGAGAAACAACGGTTGCGGAAGGAACGATGGCTGATTTAACTTTCTTAGGATTGAAACCGACTTATTCAATCGGTGAAATTATGAAAGTACAATTGAAAACTACTTTAAACGTAGCTAATCGTTTTAGAAGAGTTGATTTGTGGGTTGCAGTTCAATTGCCCAATGGCACTTTGTTCTTTATGACACCTTCGATGTTTGATCCGTTTAGTTTAACACCTCAACTATTTAAATCTTCTTTAGAAAGAACAGATTACACTTGGGATGTTCTACAATTTGAAATACCACCAGGCATGGGTGGAGACTATACTTTCTACGCGCTTTACATCCAAGAAACAAAGAACCCTTTAACTGATGGTTTCATTGCATTTCGCTCTAACTTAGCAAGCGCATCAACACTTCTACAAAACCGTTAAATTTTAAACAAAAGACTGGCAGTCTTCAAAAGACCGCCAGTCTTTATTTTTTCTCTATTTCATTAATTTACTTAGTTTCTACATTATTAAATAAAAGACCAACTATAAAATTTAAGTTGGTTTTTTATTGGTAATTCAACTTAAAATCATTTAAAATGGTTTTATTTTTATTTCGTAACACTACGTCGATGCTACGAGTATTTTTATTATTTACGAGGATAAAATCATGCAAACACAAGTCTTATTAGAACAAGATGACGTTATCATTCGCTTTCCTAAAAATTTAATGTCACAAGAAACATTATCTAGTTTATTGAATTTTATTGAAATGACTGTGCAAACACAACAACATAATCTTCAAAATGAACTCATTAAAAACACTGATTATGCGTTTCTAAATGACGATGTTTGGCGTGGAGAAACTCCAAAAGATTTAGCTGATAATCACGATTTGTATTTATATGATGAAGGATAAACATATTTGGTAGTGATCAAATTAGGATGCCAATGAAAGAGAAGAATCATAATGTTGAATAAAATGAATAAGAGAAGCGATATGGTGGGAAAGTTTCTTAGAA